>NZ_QLJH01000106.1 GCF_003951315.1 Sphingomonas sp. S-NIH.Pt15_0812 | reverse complement strand
TCCTTCAGCGCCTCGAGAATGGCGACAAGATCGGCCGGCGAGGCGCCGATCGCGTTCACTGCCTTGACGATGTCGGCGAGCTTGGGGCCCGGGGCGAGGAGTAACATCGGGCGATGCTCCTCATCCACCGCGACACCCGATTTCTGTTCGCGCGCGGTCTGGCCCTGGCTGAAGGGCGCGGGCTGGCTGATGCGCTGGTTCTCGTCGATCCGCACGGTGAGCTTGCCGTGGGTGACGGCGGCGGGGCCGACGCGGACCGCGGAGTTGATGACGACGGTGCCCGAGCGGGCGTTGACGATGACCTTGGCCGGCGGCTCTGCCGACACGACGTCGAGATTCTCGATCGTCGACATGAGCGTCGCGCGCACGTCGGCGCCGACCGGCGCGCGCACCGCGACCGACACCGCATCGACCGCCTGCGCCACGCCGAAGCCCAGCCGCTGGTTGATCGCCGCGGCGACATTCTGCGCGGTGGTGAAATCGGCGCGCTGGAGATTGAAGGTGAG
>NZ_QLJH01000011.1 GCF_003951315.1 Sphingomonas sp. S-NIH.Pt15_0812 | reverse complement strand
CCCCCACCCCGTCTTCGGGGCCCTGTTGTCGGGAGAAGCGCCATGGGTTCGTTCGCACCGTTCGAGACCGTCCAGCCGACGGTCGTCACCGTTCCCGGCCTGGGTGGCTCGGGTCCGTCGCATTGGCAGAGTTTGTGGGAGAGCAGCCGGGTCGACACGATCCGCGCCGAGCTTGGCATGTGGCACACGCCGCATCGCAACAGCTGGGTCAACCGGCTGGACGAGGCGATCCGCCATGCCCATGCACCGGTGATCCTGGTGGCGCATTCCCTGGGCTGCCAGGCGGTGGCGTGGTGGGCGCAACTCAGCCCGCAGCCCTATGGCTGGCCGGTGGCCGGCGCGCTGCTGGTCGCGCCCGCCGATGTCGATCGCCGCGACGCGCCTGTCGAGCTGACCGGCTTCGCGCCCGCCCCGCGTCTCTCGCTGCCCTTCCCGTCGATCCTGGTCGCCTCCACCGACGATCCCTGGGTGTCGATCGAACGCGCCCACAGCATGGCGGCCGACTGGGGCAGCCATTTCCTCGACATCGGCGCGCATGGCCATATCAATGCGGCGAGCGGGCTCGGCCTGTGGCGCGAGGGGCAGGAACTGCTCGACCGCGTGATCGCCGCCGCGACGGACGGCCATGGCCATCGCCGCACCCCCGGCGACGCCCGCGCCGTCCTGACCGCCCGGCGTGCGGATCATGGGTCGGGGTTGCGGCAGTAAGGGTGGCGAGCGAGCGCCGTTTCCTTCTTAGCTGTTCCCCGGCGAAGGCCGGGGCCCAGTTGGAAAGGTGGTTGTAACGGAACGCTGCCCGTCATCACCAAGGTTTCGTAACCGGGCCTTGGCCTTCGCCGGGGAACGAGAAGTGGAGGGATCAGCGGCCGCTGCCGCCTCTAACTTCAATAGCCCGCATAATCCGAGAAGCGGGTGATGGTCGGATCGAACTTCAGCACCACCTTGCCGGTCGCGCCGTGGCGCTGCTTGGCGACGATCAGCTCGGCCAGGCCATAGACGCGCTCCATGTCGCTGGCCCAGGCGGCGTGGTCCTCGAACACCTTGGCATTGTCGCCCTCGACCGGCCGCTTCGGCTCGCGCGCGGCGGTGTAGTAATCCTCGCGGAACACGAACCAGACCATGTCGGCGTCCTGCTCGATCGAGCCCGATTCGCGAAGGTCCGACAGCATTGGCCGCTTGTCCTCGCGGCTTTCAACCGCGCGGCTCAACTGCGACAGCGCCAGCACCGGCACGTTCATGTCCTTGGCCAGGGTCTTCAGTCCGCGCGAGATCTCCGAGATCTCCTGCACGCGGTTGCCGTCGCCCTTGCCGCCGGCGGTCAACAGCTGGAGATAGTCGACCACGACCAGCCCCAGTTCGTTGTTATGCCGCCGCTGCAGGCGGCGCACGCGGGTGTGGAGCGCGGAGATCGACAGGCCGCCGGTATCGTCGATGAACAGCGGCAGATTTTCCAGCTCCGCCGCCGCCTGGGCGAGCTGGCCGAATTCGGCGCGGCTGATCTTGCCCATGCGGAGGCTTTCGGAGCTGATCCGCGACTGTTCCGCCAGGATACGCGTGGCGAGCTGGTCGGCGCTCATTTCCAGGCTGAAGAAGGCGACCTTGGCGCCGACCGATTCGGAGGGCGGGATGCCGTCCGCCATGTCGCGCATCCAGCGGCGCGCGGCGTTGAAGGCGATGTTGGTCGCCAGCGAGGTCTTGCCCATGCCGGGACGTCCCGCCAGGATCATGAGATCCGACCGGTGCATGCCGCCGATCTTGGAATTGACCGAATCGAGGCCGGTGGTGATGCCCGAGACATGGCCGCCACTGTTCAGCGCGCGCTCGGCATTCTTCACCGCCATGGTGGTCGCCTGGGCGAAGGTCTTGATCGAGCTTTCCGCGCCGCCGTCGCCCGCGACCTTGTACAACTCCTCCTCGGCCAGTTCGATCTGGGCGCGCGGGTTCACCTCCTCGGACGTGTCCATCGCCCGGTCGACCAGCGTGCGGCCGACCGTGACCAGCGCGCGCAGCATCGCCAGGTCGTAGATCTGCTGCGCGAACTGGCGCGCGCCGATCAGGCCGGCACCCGAGCCGGTCAGGCTGGCGAGATAGGCCGGGCCGCCCAGTTCGCGCATCCCCTCGTCCGCCTCGAACATCGGGCGGAGCGTGACGGGGGTGGCGAGCATGTCGTTGCCGCGCAGCGTCTTGATCGCGGCGAAGATGCGGCCGTGCAGGGGCTCGAAGAAATGCGCGGGCTCCAGCCGGTCGACCAAGTCGTCCGCCAGTCGGTTGTCGATCATCATCGCGCCGAGCATCGCGGCTTCGGCCTCGACGTTGCGGGGAAGCTGCTGCGGCTCGGCGGCGGCAGTGGCGGGAGTCGGAAAAGCAAGCGTGGCCATCGGCCCGCCGTAGACCCGGCCGCCCCCTCCCCTCAAGCATCCTGCGGCAAACCGCCGGTCGCGGCGCGAAAGATTGTCGTTCCGCCTCCGACCCTCTATCGCGGGGGCATGGCCGATCCGCGGATCATCGACATCGAACTGGACGAGCGCAGCCTGGGCTGGCGCTCCGCCGATGTCGAGCAGGAGCGGCGGATCGCCATCTTCGACCTTCTCGAAGACAACCGCTTCGCGCCCCAGCGCGAGCAGCCCGACGGCTATGCCGGCCCCTATCGCATCAAGCTGGAGCAGGAGGAGGGCCGCCTGGGCATCCACATGCACCGCGAGGACGGTTCGCACCTGGAGACGCTGGTGCTGGCGCTCGGTCGGTTCCGCCGCCCGATCAAGGACTATTTCGCGATCTGCGACAGCTATTACGAGGCGATCCGCAAGGCGAGCCCGGCGCAAATCGAGACGATCGACATGGCCCGACGTGGCCTCCACAATGACGCGGCCACGATGTTGCAGGAGCGGCTGGCGGGCAAGATCGAGGTCGATTTCGACACCGCCCGCCGCCTCTTCACGCTCATCTGCGTGCTGCATATCCGCGGATAGACTGATGACCGACGAACAATTGATCCAGGCCGCGCGCGACGCGGCGCGCCATGCCCATGCCCCCTATTCGCGCTTCGCCGTCGGCGCGGCGCTGTTGATGGAGGGCGGCGACATCGTCACTGGCGCGAATGTCGAGAATGCGAGCTACGGCCTGTCGCTCTGCGCGGAGACGGTGGCGATCGCCACCGCCAGCGCCAGCGGACGCCTGCGCGAGATCGTCGCGGTGGCGGTGATCGGCGGCGCGATGGACGCCGAGGGGCGGCCGACCGGCGCCCAGCCGGTCTCCCCCTGCGGCCGCTGCCGCCAGGTGATCAACGAGGCCGCGCAGCTGGGCGGGCGCGACCTGCCGGTGCTGTGCGGCGCGGCGGAGGGCGAGGCGATCGCCCGCTATCGCCTGTCCGAACTGCTGCCCGCCGCCTTCGGTCCCGGCGATCTGGGCATCTCCTGACGCCGACGCTTTCTCGCGCCTTGCCTTTCGCGGTTCCCCCGCTTAAGTGCATGGTCTATCCGACAGCGAGGATGGCGCCCCGCGCCGGTTTCCGTAAGGGAAGCGGCGAGTGGTTCCATGTCTCCCGATCGTGCAATTTCATGGGCTGAACCAAGTGGCGAAGACGACCCCTGTCGAGTTCATCAACCAGGTGAAGGTGGAGACCAAGAAGGTCTCGTGGCCGAGCTGGAAGGAAACGTGGATGACCGGCCTGATGGTCGTCATCATGACCACGATCCTGGCGCTGTTCTTCCTGGGCGTGGACTCGTTCTTCAACGCGGTGGTCACCGCCCTGCTCAAGCTCGCGCAGTAAGGACTGAATGACGATGGCGCGCTGGTACATCATCCACGCCTATTCCGGCTTCGAGGGCAAGGTTCGCGACGCGATCATGGCCGAGGCGACCCGGCTCGGGCTTGACCGGCTGGTCGAGCAGATCGAGGTGCCGACCGAGACCGTGACCGAGGCCCGGCGCGGCAAGAAGATCGCGGTCGAGCGCAAGTTCATGCCCGGCTATGTGCTGGCCAAGCTCGACATGAACGACCAGGTCTATCACCTGGTCAAGAACACGCCGAAGGTGACCGGCTTCCTGGGCTCGATGGGCAAGCCCCAGGCGATCAGCGAGGCCGAGGCTGCGCGGATGCTCAACTCCAAGGAGGAGGCCGCCGCCGCGCCGAAGACCAAGGTCAAGGTCGATTACGAGATCGGCGACGCGGTCAAGGTGCTGGAGGGTCCGTTCGCGACCTTCAACGGCGTGGTCGAGGCATTGGACTTCGACAAGTCGAAGGTCTCGGTTTCCGTGTCGATCTTCGGTCGCGCCACCCCGGTGGAGCTGAACTTCGAACAGGTCGAGCGGAGCAAGTAAGGCCAAGCCGGATGCGGCCGGCTGTGCCGGTCGCAAGACGGCACAGGCCCGGCCGGCGGGTGGGCTCAGCCGAACCCGACCGGCGACGCGGAATTCCCTCCCGCGTCGGCCGCCTCAAGCGGAACCCAAGCGCACAGGCTTTACGCCGCGTCACATCCCCGCTAAGGGCCCCACTTTCCGTTTCCCGGCCGCGCTCCCGCGGCCAGGCGCAACCGTTCGCGGTCGCGACGTTCGGGGGCAAGTGATTGCGGGAGGCCGGCATCGGCCGACAGCACCGCTAAACTGAGAGAGACACATGGCAAAGAAGATCACAGGTTACATCAACCTGCAGGTTCCGGCCGGCGACGCGAAGCCCGCCCCGCCGATCGGCCCGGCGCTGGGTCAGCGCGGCGTGAACATCATGGAGTTCTGCAAGGCGTTCAACGCCGCGACGACCGACATGGCCAAGGGGACGCCGATCCCCACCAAGATCACCGTCTATGCGGACCGTTCGTTCTCGTTCGAGACGAAGACCCCGCCGGCGACCTTCCTGATCAAGCAGGCGGCGAACCTGAAGTCGGGCTCGAAGGAGCCGGGCAAGGTGTCCGCGGGCAAGATCGCCCGTTCGAAGCTGTCGGAGATCGCCCAGGTCAAGATGAAGGACCTGAACGCGAACGACATCGAAGCGGCGACGAAGATCATCGAAGGCTCCGCCCGCGCGATGGGCCTCGAAGTGGTGGAGGGTTGAGATCATGGCCAAGCTGACCAAGAAGCAGAAGGCGAACAGCATCAACCCCGAGCAGCTGCACGGCGTTGACGAGGCGATCGCGCTCGCGAAGAGCAACGCGACCAGCAAGTTCGACGAGACCATCGAGGTCGCGCTGAACCTGGGCGTCGATCCGCGTCACGCCGACCAGATGGTCCGCGGCGTCGTCAACCTGCCCAAGGGCACCGGCAAGACCGTGCGCGTCGGCGTGTTCGCGCGCGGCCCCAAGGCGGACGAGGCCCGTGAGGCCGGTGCCGACGTGGTCGGCGCCGAGGACCTGATGGAGCAGATCCAGGGCGGCAAGATCGACTTCGATCGCTGCATCGCGACCCCGGACATGATGGGCGTCGTCGGTCGCCTCGGCAAGGTGCTGGGCCCCAAGGGCCTGATGCCGAACCCGAAGCTGGGCACCGTGACGATGAACGTCACCCAGGCGGTCAAGGACGCCAAGTCGGGCCAGGTCGAGTACCGGGTCGAGAAGGCCGGCATCATCCACAGCGGCATCGGCAAGGCGTCGTTCCCCGCCGAGGACCTGCGCGCGAACTTCGACGCGCTGGTCGACGCGGTGGTGAAGGCCAAGCCGTCGGGTGCCAAGGGCAAGTATGTCCGCAAGGTCGCGATCTCCTCGACCATGGGCCCGGGCATCAAGGTCGACACGGCGGAAGTCGCCGGGGCCTGAGCTCCAAGCTGCGGTCCGCAAAGACCGACAGGAAGAAGGCCGGGGGAAACCCCGGCCTTTTTTTGTTCCCCGCAGCCGCCATCGGACTGACGCGCCTGTCATGCAAGCGTCATCGCTTTGACATGGATGCGCCATTGCGGTGCAATCACAGCGACATGCTTTGCCGCCACTGACGTCCCCGCACATGCCGGGCCACACCGGCCAATCCCCGGGGGACGTTTCATGACATCACCGTTCAGCACCATCGCCGGCTATGACGATGGCGATATCGACACCAACCGCAGCGCCAACCCCCATCTCAACGACCTGATCGAGCAGCGCTATTCGCGCCGTCAGGCGCTGATGGGCGGTCTGTCGGCGGCGGGCGCGGCGGTGTTCGGTGGCATGTTGCTGAGCGCGTGCGGCGATGACGACGCCAATAGGCCGCTGTCGATCAGCGCGGGCGACGCTGCCACCGCCACCGCGGGCCGCACCGTCACGCTGACCGGCCAGACGCAGTTCGGCGCGCGCGATCTCGCCTGGCGTCAGGTGAGCGGCCCCGCCGTCACCCTGACCAGCACCGGGGTCAACAGCGTCAGCTTCACCGCGCCCGGCGTGTCCGTCGCGACGCCATTGGTCTTCGCCTTCACCGCCGCCAGCGACACGGGCGTGAAGAGCGAGGCGCAGACCACGGTCACCGTCAGCCCCGCCGTGCTGGGTTTCACCGCCGTGGCCAAGGGGCTGGGCGACACGGTGGTGGTGCCGAGCGGCTACAACGTCACCGTCCTCTACCGGCTGGGCGATCCGCTCGCTTCGGGCGTCGCGGCCTATGCCAATGACGGCACCGACACCAATTTCGCGCAGCGCGCCGGCGATCATCATGACGGCATGAGCTATTTCGGCCTGGCCTCGTCGGGCAGCACGCCCGACGCCGCCAACAGCAATCGCGGCCTGCTGGTGCTCAATCACGAGAATATCACCGCCGCCTATCTCCACCCCAATGGCCCGACCAGCAGCAACGGCGCACGGCCCGAGGCGGAGGCGATCAAGGAGATCGAGGCGCATGGCGTCTCGGTGGTCGAGGTGAGCAAGTCCAGCAGCGGCACCTGGACCTATGTCCAGTCGTCCGCGCTCAACCGCCGCATCACCCCCAACACGCCGATGCGCTTCAGCGGCCCGGTGGCGGGCAGCGCCCTGCTCCGCACCGCCTATTCGCCGGACGGCACCAGCGGCCGCGGCACGATCAACAATTGCGCCAACGGCACGATGCCGTGGCACACCTATCTGACCAACGAAGAGAATTGGGCCGGCTATTTCCGGCGCAACGTCGGCGACGCGGCGGTGCGCAGCACGGCCGGCATGGCGAAGGAGAATGTCTCGCTCGCCCGCTACGGCATTTCGGAGGGACGCACCGGCAATAATGGCTGGACCACGGTCACGCCCGCGACCGCCGGCAACACCGTCTTCTCGCGTTGGAACGCGACCGCCGACGCCACACAGGCGGCGGACGGCAGCGGCGATTTCCGCCACGAACCCTTCCAGTTCGGCTGGGTGGTCGAGATCGATCCGTTCAATCCGGCCTCGACCCCGCGCAAGCGCACCGCGCTCGGTCGCATGAACCATGAGGGCTGTCAGGTCGGCCGCACCATCGCGGGCGTCCGCCCCGCCTTCTACATGGGCGACGATGCGCAGAACGAATATATCTACAAGTTCGTGTCCGCCACGCCCTGGTCGGCGGCGGATGCCGATGCCAGCGACCGTCTGGCGGTCGGCGACAAATATCTGAACACCGGCACGCTCTATGTCGCCCGCTTCAACGCCGACGGCACCGGCCAGTGGCTGCCCCTGGTGTTCGGGCAGAACGGCCTGACCAGCAGCAACGCCAGCTATCCCTTCGCCGACCAGGCCGATGTGCTGGTCAACACCCGCCTTGCCGCAGACGTGCTGGGCGCGACCAAGATGGACCGGCCGGAATGGACCGCCGTCAACCCGGCGACCGGCGAGATGTACTGCACGCTGACCAACAACGGCTCGCGCCGTCCGGCCGCCACTGGTTCGCAGACCGGCGTCGATGCCGCCAATCCGCGTGCCTATGTCGATCCCAAGACGACCGGCGGCTCGACCACGGGCAACGCCAATGGTCACGTCATCCGCCTGCGCGAGAGCGGCGACACGTCCGAGGCCATGACCTTCGCCTGGGACATCTACGCCTTCGGCGCCGGGTCGGACCTGGATGCAGCCAATGTCAACCTGTCGGGGCTGGACGCGACCAACGACTTCTCCTCGCCGGACGGCATGTGGTTCGGCCTGCCCAGCAACGTCACCGGCCAGGGGACGCCGCTGCTCTGGCTCCAGACCGATGACGGCGCCTTCACCGACCAGACCAATTGCATGATGCTGGCGGCGATCCCCGGTACGGTCGGCGACGGCGGCACCCGATCGGTCACCAGCAGCGTCGGCGGCAGCAGCGCGACCGTCACCACCCGGATCGGCAAGACGCCGGGCACGACGCTGCGTCGCTTCCTGGTCGGCCCCAAGCAGTGCGAGATCACCGGCATCCATTCGACGCCGGACGGCACCGCGCTGTTCGTCAACATCCAGCATCCGGGCGAGGACGGCAATCCCCGCGCGATCAGCAGCAACTGGCCGGCCAGCCAGACGGGCACCGCCGCCGGCAGCCGCCCGCGGTCCGCGACGATCGTCATCACCCGCACCGACGGGGGTATCGTCGGCCTGTAAGGACGGCGACGGGAGGGCGGCCGGGTCGCCCTCCCCCGATCCCTCCGCTTATTCGGGAAAGTCGGTCGCGATCGCCGCCTCGCGCCGTGCCTCGATCTCCTTCAGGCGGCGACGCAGCCGCTCGGTGACCTGGTCGATCCCCCATGCCCCCAGCACCATATGCCGTGGCGGTTCGGCCTCCTCCGCCAGAGAGATGATCGCCGCGGCGGCCCGCTCCGGGTCGCCGGCTTGCCGGCCGCTGACCGAGCGGGTGCTCTCCATCCGCTGCCCGACGGTCGCTTGATAGGCGTCGATCCGCACCGGCGTCTGCCGCAGCGAGCGGCCGGCCCAGTCGGTGCGGAACGGCCCCGGCTCGACACAGGTGACATGGAGGCCGAGCGGCCCGACTTCGGCGGCCAGCGCATCGGACCAACCCTCGACTGCATGTTTGGACGCGGCATAATAGCCCGAGCCCGGAAAGCCGACGAGTCCCGCGACCGAGGTGATGTTGACGACATGCCCGCCGCCCTGCGCGCGCATCAGCGGCAGCACGGCGCGGGTCAGCGCGAACAGGCCGAACACATTGGCGTCGAACTGTGCCCGGATTTCCGCATCCTCGCCCTCCTCGATGCTGGCCTGATAGCCATAGCCGGCATTGTTGACGAGCACGTCGACCCGCCCGAACCGCTCGCGCGCCGCGTCGACCGCCGCCGCGATCTGCGCGTCGTCCGTGACGTCGAGCGCCAGCGGCAACAACCGGTCGGAGGTCTCCTCCAGATCAGCGACTCGCGCCACGTCGCGCGCGGTGGCCACCACCCGCTCGCCGCGCGCCAGCACCGCCTCCGCCAGCGACCGGCCGAAACCGGTCGAACAGCCGGTGATGAACCACACCGGGTCTTGCGCTAACGCCATGATCGCTCTCCATAAATTCGGGCAGGTCGGGGTGCGAATGCGCCAGTCCCATGCCGGTTCCGGGCGGCTATCCGTTCCCATCCGCCCACGCTATGACCGGGCATGACCAGCAGAACCGGCGGCCGCCTCCTCGTCGACCAGCTCCTCGCGCAAGGATGCGAGCGTATCTTCACCGTGCCGGGCGAGAGCTTCCTCGCCGTGCTCGACGCGCTGCACGACACGCCGGCGATCGACCTGGTGGTCTGCCGGCAGGAGGGCGGCGCGGCGTTCATGGCCTGTGCCGACGGCACGCTGACGGGGCGGCCCGGCATCGCCTTCGTCACGCGCGGCCCGGGCGCGACCAATGCCTCGATCGGCGTGCATGTCGCGATGCAGGACTCGCAGCCGATGATCCTGTTCATCGGCGATGTCGATCGCGGCACCCGCGACCGCGAAGCCTTTCAGGAGGTCGACTTCCAAGCGATGTTCGCGCCGCTGTGCAAATGGGCGGCGCGGATCGACGATGCCGCGCGCATCCCGGAATATATCGCGCGCGCCTATGCCACCGCGATGAACGGACGGCCGGGCCCGGTGGTGCTGGCGCTGCCGGAGGATATGCTGCTCGATCAGGTCGAGGCGCGCGACCGGCCCCGTGTCGAGCGGACCACGCAAGCCTGCGACCCCGCCGCGCTTGCGGATCTGGAGGCGCTGGTCGAGCGCGCCGAACGGCCGCTGATGCTGGTCGGCGGTGCCGGCTGGACCGAGGCGGCCGGACGCACGGTCGCCGACTGGGCGGAGCGGCGCGGCATCCCGGTCGCCTGCGCCTTCCGCCGCCAGGACGCGATCGACAACCGAACGCCCGTCTGGGCCGGCAATCTCGGCTATGGTCCCAATCCCGCATTGGTCGCGCGGGTCCGGGCCGCGGACCTGCTGATCGTCGCCGGGCCGCGGCTCGGCGAGGCGACCACCGATGGCTATGCGCTCGTGACGCCGGACCATCCCGGACAGACGCTGGTGCATGTCCATCCCGATCCGGAGGAACTGCATCGCACCTATCGCATCGATCTGGCGATCTGCGCCGGGCTGGAGGCGTTCGGCGCGGCCCTGCAAGGCGTGGACGGCCGCCGCTTCGCCGATGGCGCGGCCGCGCACGAGGAGTATCGCCGCTGGAGCGAACCCTATCCCCGCGCTGGGGTCGCGCTCGATCTGGGGCGGTGCGTCGGCGCGATGCGCGACACCCTTCCGGCCGACACGATCATCTGCAACGGCGCCGGCAACTATAGCGGCTGGTGGCATCGCTATTGGCGCTACGCCGCAGCCGGCACGCAGTTGGCCCCCACTGCTGGCGCGATGGGCTACGGCCTGCCGGCCGCCGTCGCCGCCAGCCTCCGTCACCCGGGACGGAGCGTGGTCGCGCTGGCGGGCGACGGCTGTTTCCTGATGAACGGGCAGGAACTGGCGACCGCCGTGCAGACGGGCGCGTCGATCCTGGTGATCGTTGTCGACAATGGCGCCTATGGCACGATCCGGATGCATCAGGAGCGTGAATTTCCCGGCCGGATCAGCGGCACCCGCCTGGCCAATCCGGACTTCGCCGCGCTCGCCCGCGCCTATGGCGCCTGGGCGGAGACGGTGGAGACGACCGACGCCTTCGCCCGCGCCCTCGCCCGCGCGCAGGGGGAAACGGGCGTCCGCCTGCTCCACCTGAAGACGCAGGTCGAGGTCATCACCCCGGCGGCGATGCTGAGCGATATCGCCCGGCGATGATCCGCATCCTGGTCGATGCCGATGCCTGCCCGGTCAAGGACGAGATCTACCGGGTGGCGCTGCGACACGGGGCGGCCGTGATCGTGGTCAGCAATGCCCGGCTGCGCATCCCCGACCATCCGCTCATCGCCCGCCAGGTGGTAAGCGAGGCCTTCGATGCGGCGGACGACTGGATCGCCGAGCAGGCGGGCGCCGCCACCATCGTCGTCACCGCCGACATATTGCTCGCCGACCGGGCCCTGAAGGCGGGCGCGGCCGTGATCGCGCCCAATGGCCGCCCCTTCACCACCGCCTCGATCGGCAGCGCGATCGCGACGCGGGCGATCATGGCCGATCTACGCGCCGGCGGCGACGTGATCGGCGGGCCGCCGCCGTTCCAAAAAAGCGACCGCTCCCGCTTCCTGTCCGCCCTGGACGAGGCGCTGGTGCGGCTTGCCCGGACGATCCGCCAGGCGTAGGCTCGGACCTCGTTCAGGAGTCTTCGACATGAACCAGCAGCGGCGCTGACGAGCAGTATCGGCGGTTGCGCATCGCCGGTCGGGTTTTCATGGACAAGGCGAATATCATGCAAAGACTGACGGGAAAGACCTGCGTCATCACCGGCGCGGCGCGCGGGATCGGCTATGCCATCGCGGCGCGCTTCCAGGCGGAAGGCGGCAACGTGATCCTCACCGACATGGATGTGGAGGCGGGTGCGGCGGCGGCCGAATCGATCGACGCGCGCTTTCTGCCACTCGACGTGGGCGAGGAAGCCGAGTGGCGGCGGTTGGCGGAGGCGGTGCCGGTCGCGGATGTGGTGGTCAACAATGCCGGCATCACCGGTTTCGAACGGGGAATGGTGCCGCACGATCCCGAACATGCCAACCTGGCCGACTGGCGGGCGGTGCACCGCGTCAATCTGGACGGCACGTTCCTCGGCTGCCGCTATGCGATCGGCGCGATGAAGCCGCGCGGCGACGGTTCGATCATCAACATCTCGTCGCGATCGGGCATGGTCGGCATTCCCGGCGCGGCCGCCTATGCCGCGTCCAAGGCGGCGATCCGCAACCACAGCAAGTCGGTGGCGCTCTACTGCGCGCAGCAGGGCTGGCGCATCCGATGCAATTCGATCCACCCCGCCGCGATCCTGACGCCGATCTGGGAGCCGATGCTGGGCGACGGTCCGGATCGTGCAGAGCGGATGGCGGCGCTGGTTGCGGATACACCGCTCAAGCGGTTCGGGACGGTGGCCGAAGTGGCGGCGGTGGCG
Source organism: Sphingomonas sp. S-NIH.Pt15_0812 (assembly GCF_003951315.1). Classification (GTDB taxonomy): domain Bacteria; phylum Pseudomonadota; class Alphaproteobacteria; order Sphingomonadales; family Sphingomonadaceae; genus Sphingomonas. Next base: position 119,667 of record NZ_QLJH01000011.1, on the reverse strand, counting down.
GCGATGCTCGCTTCGGACGAGGCGACCTATGTGACGGGCACGGAAGTGACGATCGACGGCGGCCTGCTCGCCGGATCGGCGGCGACGCCGGGATAGACGTCAGGCGATCTTGCGCCCGAACCCCCCGCCCCCCAGCGGCCGGCGGGGGACCGGCGGGCTCGCCTCGCGTTCGAGCAGCGTCAGCGTCTGTTCGAACAGCGGCCGCAGTCGCGTGACCGCCGGCAGCGCCGCCTCGCACGTCTCTTGCGCCTCGACGCAATCGCGGCCGATCACCTCGATCTCCTCCGCCAGCGTCGCCAGCGGCAGCGCGCCGAACTGGCGCGCCTCGCCCTTCAGCGTATGCGCGGGGATGACCAGCCCCGCCGCGTTCAGCCCCCGCATCGCCAGCTCGATCGCGGCGACCGATTTCACGCCGTCCTCGCGGAAATACCCCAGGATGCGGACGAAGCCGGTCCCCAACTCGGCCCGCGTCGCGAAAAAGGCAGGCCAATCGACCAGCGTGCTACCCTCGAACGACAATGTCTTGGCTCCACCGGCAAATCTTGCCGGGTCATAGCCGATCAAGGGTAAACAGCATCTTGCCGCACCGGCAGAAGTTTGCCTCTGGTCGTCAGTCGTCCTTGCGGTCGAACGGGTTCTTGGGCGCGCGCAGCGTCAATCGCACCGGCACCGCGCCGAAGCCGAGTTCCCGCCGCATCGAATTGACCAGATAGCGTTCGTAGCTGGCCGGCAACTGGTCGACGCGCGTGCCGAAGATGACGAAGCTCGGCGGTCGCGACTTGACCTGGGTGACGTAGCGCATCTTGATCCGCTTGCCGCCGGGCGCGGGCGGCGGGTTGGCCTCGATCGCACGTTCGAACCAGCGGTTGAGTTCGCCGGTGCCGACGCGCTTCGACCAGGCCTCGCGCACCTCGAAGGCCGCGCCGATCAACTGATCGATGCCCTTGCCGGTCGCGCCGGAGACGGTGATGACCGTCACGCCCTTCACCTGGCTGAGACCGTCCTCCAGCGCCTTCTTCACGCCGTTGAACAGCGAGGAGGCGTTTTCGGCGATGTCCCATTTGTTGAGCGCGATGATCAGCGCCCGCCCCTCTTCCAGCACGCGGTCGGCGATGCGCAGGTCCTGCGCCTCCAGTCCCAGCGTCGCGTCGAGCAGCAGCACCACCACCTCGGCGAAGTCGACCGCGTGCAACGCGTCGGCGACGGACAGCTTCTCCAGCTTGTCCTGGACCTTGGCGCGCTTGCGCATCCCGGCGGTGTCGATCAGCCGCACGGGGCGCGGCTCGCCCTTGGGGTCGGGCCACATCCAGTCGATCGCGATCGAGTCGCGCGTGATCCCCGCTTCCGGTCCGGTGATCAGGCGATCCTCGCCCAGCATTCGGTTGATCAGCGTCGACTTGCCGGCATTGGGACGGCCGACGATCGCCAGCTTCAGCGGTGCATCGGGGCGGTCGTCCTCCTCGTCGTCGACCGGCTCGTCCTCGCTGCGGTCGAGATAGGGCAGCAGCGCCTCGAACAGGTCGCCCATGCCCTCGCCATGTTCGGCGGACAACTGAACCGGATCGCCGAAGCCGAGCGACAGCGACTCGAGGATGCCCTGTTCGCCCTGACGCCCTTCCGCCTTGTTGGCGGCAAGGACGACCGGCGTGGTCGAGGACCGCAGCCAGCGCGCGATTTCTTCGTCCAACGGCACGATGCCGGAGCGCGAATCGAACAGGAACAGCGCGACGTCGGCCTGTTTCAGCGCCGCTTCGGTCTGGAGGCGCATCCGGCCGGGCAGGGTCTGGGCATCGTGATCCTCGTAGCCGGCGGTGTCGATGACGCGGAAATCGAGGCCGACCAGATGCGCGTCGCCTTCGCGGCGATCGCGGGTAACGCCGGGCCGGTCGTCGACCAGCGCGAGCTTCTTGCCGACGAGACGATTGAACAAGGTGGATTTGCCGACATTCGGCCGGCCGACGATCGCGACCACAGGGAGCTTGGGCATGATCCGCCCTTAGCCGCTACGAAGCGAGGCGTCACCCCGTCTGCGCCACGATCGGGCGGCCTTTCCGTGCCGCCCGATCGATGGGGCATCCTTTACCGGAAAGCGGTCAGGCGTCCACGCTCGTCGATGGTGTAGAGCGTCGACAGCGCCACGACCGGCGGCAGGGAGAAGGCGGTCTTGGTCTCGATCGTCGAGACGATCTTGCCGTCGCCGATACCGGCCGAGACGATCTGGCCATCGCTGTTGGTCAGGACCAGTCGGCCACCAGCCAGCACCGGACCGAACCAGGTGATCGGCCCCTTCCGCTTCTTGACGTTGCGATAGCGGGGCAGCTGCGAAATCCAACGCGCCTTGCCGCTGGCGCGCGACAGGCAGGCGAGCCGCGCATCGTCGGTGACGACGAACAGCCAGTCGCCCGCGATCCAGGGCGTGGAGATGCCCGCCAGATTCTGCTCCCACAGCCGCTGCCCGGTCGACAGGTCGAGCGAGACCATGCGCCCGCCCTGCCCGACCGCGAAGACGCGGCCATTGTCGATCACCGGATCGGCGTCGATATCGGCCAGGCTGGACACCGACATGGTGACGGCGGTGCGCGACAGCGCGTCCTGCCACAGCACGCGGCCATTCTCGTAGCGATAGGCGGAGAGTTCGCCCGACGAATAGCCGGTCACCACCGTGCCCTGGCTGGCGGCCGGCGCGGCGACGCCGAACACGCCCTGCGTCTCCAGCGTGCCCGACTGCGCCCATTGCACCTTGCCATCGGCCTGGGCGAGCGCGAACAGCTGATTGTCCTGGCTCAGCACATAGACATTGCCGTTCGCGACGGTCGGCGATCCGCGCAGCGGGCCGCCCGGCTTGGCCCGCCACAGCGGCGCGCCGTCGGCCGCCGTCATCGCCACGACATCGCCCAGGCCGTCCGTGGCATATAGCTTGCCGTCGTCGAAGCTCACGCCGCCGCCGAAGCGCGCCGCGCGCGACCGCTCGCCGTCATTGATGCTCTTGGTCCACAGCACGGCGCCGGTCCGGGCGTCGAAGGCATGGACGGTCGCGTCGACATCGATGATGAACAGCTTGCCGTCGGCGATCACCGGCGCGGCGGCCAGCCGCTCGCGATCGGACCCGCCGTTGATCGTCGCCTGCCACGCCCGGGCCGGCGCCTCGGCGAGTGCGAGCTGGCCCATCGACTTGGCGGCATTGCCGCCCGGCTGCGCCCAGGCGTCGTTGGCGAAAGGCGCGGGCAGCGTCACCTGGACATCGGCCATCGCCGGATCGGTCGCCACCTCATTCTCCGAGGCGAGGATCGGCACGCGCTGGCCCACGGTCGGCGTCTTCTTCGGGCCACCGCCCTTGAAGATGCCGCAGGAACTGAGCGCGATGAGCGCGGCGACCATCACGGGCGCGCGGAAAGTCTTGTTCATGGCTGGACCTTGCGAACGGTAGCGGCCTCGGCCGACGAAGGAGCGGCCTCCACGCCCATGGCGCTGGCCATCTGAACCGCGCGTTGACGGAGCGAGGCGGGCACGCCCTCATCCTCGGCGATCCGCGCGAAGAGCTGGCCGGCCTGTCGCGTCTGGCCCAAGCGGATCTGCGCCACCGCCATCATCTCGCCGGCGCTGCCCAGCCAGGGATTGCCCGGCACCGCCAGCGGCCGCATCCGCTCGACCACCACCTGCGGTTGCAGGCTGTCGAACTCGATCGCGGTCTGGCGCACCAGCGCCAGGTCGCGGAACGGCTTGGCGATCGAGTCGTCCTTGACGATCTCGGCAAACTTCGCCGCCGCACCCTTGGGATCGTTCTTCTGGAGCAGCAGGTCGGCCTGGGTATATTTGGCCAGCGCCTGGTAGGACGGGCCACCCTCGGCGGCGAGCTGCTTTAGCGGCGCTTCCGCCTTGGCATAATCGCCGGCCGCGACCGAATCATAGGCGGCCTGCAACTGCTCGCCCTGCACGCCCGCCGCTTCGTCCCGACGGCTCTGCCAGAACAGATAGGCGGCGAACAGGGCGAGGCCGACGACGATGGCGGCGATCAGCAGCTTGCCCCAGCGCGTCCAGAAGGCGGTGAGCTGGTCGCGGCGGACCTCGTCGTCCACCTCGCGCATGAAGACTTCAGCATTGGCGTCGGGCGGCAAGGCCAAGGAGCGGCTCCGAATTACGGGGAAACGATCAGCGCCCATAGCCGCGCCGGGACCGAAACGGAAGCCGCGTCAGCTTCGGCCCGAAAACGTGCCGGGCATGGTCCATGGCATTTTCTCAGGTCTTGGGCGCATAGACCTGTTCCGCGCCGGGAAAGGCGCGCGAGCGGACTTCGCCGGCATAGGCCTCCGCCGCCGCGCCGATCCGCCCGGCCAGGTCGTCATAGCGCTTCACGAAACGGGCGGTGCGTTCGAACAGGCCGAGCATGTCCTCCGCGACCAGCACCTGTCCGTCGCACTGGGCCGAGGCGCCGATGCCGATCGTCGGACAGGCGATGGTGCGGGTGATCTCGATCGCGATCGGCTCGACCACCCCCTCGATCACCACGGAGAACGCCCCCGCCGCCGCCACCGCCTGCGCATCGCCGACGATCTTGGCGGCTTCCTCGTCGCTGCGCCCGCGCGCGCCGTAGCCGCCGAGCAGATTGACCGCCTGGGGCGTCAGGCCGACATGGCCCATCACCGGAATGCCGCGTTCGGTCAGGAAGCGGACGGTCGGGGCCATCGCCTCGCCCCCCTCCAGCTTCACCGCCGCCGCGCCGCTGTCCTTCATCAGCCGCGCCGCGCTCAGGAAGGCCTGCTCCGGGCTGGCCTCGTAGCTGCCGAACGGCATGTCGACCACGACCAGCGACTGATAGCTGCCGCGCACCACCGCGGCGGCATGGGCGGCCATCATCTCCAGCGTCACCGGGACGGTCGAGGGCAGGCCGTAGATCACCTGGCCCAGGCTGTCGCCGACCAGCAGCATGTCGCAATGCGGATCGAGCAGTTGTGCGGTGCGGACGGTATAGGCGGTCAGCATCACCAGCGGCTCGCCGCCCTTGCGGGCGCGGATCACCGGCACGGTCAGCCGCTTGCGCGGGGCGGGCGTGGGGTTGGCGCGGCTGGTGGCGCTATCGATCGTAAAGGTGGTGGACATGACTTACTTCCCAAAAACAGACGAATAGCGATCCGGCGCAAAGCCCGCCAGCAAGGCGTCCCCCGACTCCAGCATGGGCCGCTTGATCATCGAGGGTTGCGCCAGCATCAGCGCCACGGCCTTGTCGGCGTCGATCCCGGCGCGCGCGGCCTCGGGCAGCTTGCGGAAGGTGGTGCCGGCGCGGTTGAGCACCGTCTCCCAACCCAGCCGACCGACCCAGCGCCGGAGATCCGTCTCGGCGATGCCCGCCTTCTTATAGTCGTGGAAGCGATAGGCGATGCCGGCCTGGTCGAGCCAGGCACGAGCCTTCTTCATCGTGTCGCAATTGGGAATGCCGTATAGGGTGACGTCCATCGCGCGCCTTTCCTGTTGTTTGGCGCCGCTATGCGCCCGGCGAGAGGCGATGGGCAAGCGACCTGCCAGCATCGTCTGGAACCAAAGCGCTTCGCAGCGGATACTGCCGGAACAGGCCAGGATGGAGCGACCATGACAGACCAAGCCCAGACCCTCCCCAGCGCCGGCACCTTCAGCGGCATCGTCGATGGCGACGCCAGGGTGCGGGCCGGCTCGTCCCTGGAGGTGAAGGGCATCATCGGCGGCGACCTGATCGTCGAGGACGGCGCAGAGGTTCGGATCAGTGGCATCGTCGACGGGCGGGTCCGGTTCGATGATGCGAAGGTGGATATCACCGGGATCGTCGGCGAGTGAGTGCTTTACGCCGATCAGTAGGCATTCCGGCATCGTCGCGGTATCGCGTGCGGCATGACCCAGCATCCCTTCTTCGCGCTGCATCGCCACCGCATGATCCGCGTCGCCGCCGCGACGCCGCGCGCCACGGTCGGCGACACGATCGCCAATGCCGAGGCCGCCATCGCCATGGCCACCCGCGCGCATGAGGAAGGTTGCGACCTCGTCGTCTATCCCGAGCTGAACCTCACCAGCTATGCGATCGACGATCTCCACCTGCAAAGCGCGCAGCAACGGGCGACGCTGACCGCCATCGCCGCGGTGCGCGACGCCAGCCGCACGATGAAGCCGCTGCTGCTGCTGGGGGCGGCGGTCGAGCGGAACGGGCGGCTCTACAATTGCGCCGTCGCCGTCCATCGCGGTCGGGTGCTGGGCGTGGTGCCGAAGAGCTTCTTCCCCAACTATCGCGAATATTACGAGAAGCGCTGGTTCGCCTCGCCGCTCGGCCTGTCGGGCCAGACCATGATGCTGGGCGAGGAGGAGGTGGCGTTCGGCACCGACCTGATCTTCGCCGCCAGCGACCTGCCCTTCTTCACTGTCCATGCGGAGATCTGCGAGGACTATTGGGCCCCCGCCCCGCCCTCCACGGCCGGCGCGCTGGCCGGCGCCTTGATCTGTTGCAACCTGTCCGCGTCCAACATCGTCATCGGCAAAGCGCGCGAGCGCGCGATGCTCGCCGCCGCGCAAAGCGCCCGCGCGGTCTGCGCCTATGTCTATTCCGCCGCCGGGCCGGGCGAGAGCACCACCGACCTGGCCTGGGACGGACAGGGGCTGGTCCATGAACTGGGCGAGCTGATCGCCGGGTCGGAGCGGTTCGCCACCGAACCGCAACTGCTGGTCGCGGACGTGGATTGCGAGCGGCTGATCCAGGAACGGCTGCGCTTCGGCACGTTCAACGACACGGCCGCCGCGCTCGACCATCCCGAACGGCGCTTCCGCCGCATCGGCTTCACGCATGGCGAGGATGTCCGCGACCTGGGGCTGCGTCGCGACATCCGCCGCTTCCCCTTCGTCCCCAACGATCCGGCACGGCGCGACGAGGATTGCTACGAGGCGTTCAACATCCAGGTCGAGGCCCTTGCCAAGCGCCTCGCCGCCGCCCATGCCGAGACGCTGGCGATCGGCGTGTCGGGCGGGCTCGACTCGACCCACGCGCTGATCGTCGCGGCCAAGGCGATGGACCGGATCGGGCGGCCGCGCTCGACGATCCTCGGCTTCACCATGCCGGGTTTCGCCACGGGCGAGGGCAGCAAGGCCCATGCCTGGGCGCTGATGCGCGCATTGGGCATCACCGCCGACGAGATCGACATCCGCCCCGCCGCGCGGCAGATGCTCGCCGACATGGGCCACCCCTTCGCCGAGGGGCAGCCGGTCTATGACGTCACGTTCGAGAATGTGCAGGCGGGACTGCGCACCGACTATCTCTTCCGCCTCGCCAACCAACGCGGCGGGCTGGTGCTCGGCACCGGCGACCTCAGCGAGCTGGCACTCGGTTGGTGTACATACGGCGTCGGCGACCAGATGAGCCATTATGCCGTCAATGCCGGCGTGCCCAAGACGCTCATCCAGTTCCTGATCCGCTGGTGCATCCGCACCGGGCAATATGATGCGGAGACGGACCGCGTGCTCGCCGGCATCCTGGCGCAGGAGATTTCCCCCGAACTGGTGCCGGCCGGCGCGGACGGCGCGATGCAGTCGACCGAGGAGCGGGTCGGCCCCTATGCGCTCAACGATTTCTTCGCGCATTACGTGCTTCGCCACGGGCTGGCGCCATCGAAGATCGCCTTCCTCGCCTGGCAGGCGTGGCGCGACGTCGAGGCGGGGCGGTGGCCGGAGGATTTCCCGGCCGATGCGCGCGTCGCCTATGACCTGCCGACCATCCGCTTGTGGCTGAAACGGTTCCTGCACCGCTTCTTCCAGACCAGCCAGTTCAAGCGCTCCGCCCTTCCCAATGGGCCGAAAGTGTCGGCCGGCGGAGCGGTCAGCCCGCGCGGCGACTGGCGCGCGCCGTCCGACGGCACCGCGCGTATCTGGCTGGATGAGTTGGAAAACAACGTACCGTGACGTTTCTGCCATCTTGCCAACCGCGCGGGCGGGGAGCAATGTGACCCTCCTATGACAGTCCCTCCACCGGATGGATCGCGCGATCGCCGGATCGAGGATCCATCCAATCTCCTTTTGATTCATCCGCTTGGCCGGCGGCTGCTGCCTTACGCCCTGCGTATGGGCGTGTCTGCCAATGCCGTGTCGGTGACGGGACTGTTGATCGGGCTGGGTGCGGCATTGTCCTATTCGCGGTTCGACTCGGGCGCGATGGCGCTGCTCGGTCTGGGGCTGTCGGTCCTGTGGCTGGTCGCGGACGGGCTGGACGGGATGATCGCCCGCGCCACCGGCACGGCGAGCGCGCTCGGCCGCCTGCTCGACGGGGTGTGCGACCACGGCGTCTTCATCCTCATCTATGTCGCGCTGGCGCTCCGCGTCGGCACGCCCGGCGGCTGGGCGCTGGCGATCGCGGCGGGCGCGGCCCATGCCGTGCAGTCGAGCCTGTACGAGGGCGAACGCACCCGCTTCCATCGCCGGGTCAAGGGCATCGCCGAGGGCGAGACGTCGGCCGGCGGCGGCTGGCTGGTGCGCCAGTATGACCGCCTCGCCGGCCTGCCCGGCCGGCTGGCGCGGCCGTTCGAGCGCAAGCTCGCCTCCAGCGCCGATCCGAGCGCGCTGGCGCAGATCTATGGCATGCGCGCGACCGCGCCGATGAAGCTTCTGTCATTGGAAACCGCCAATGTCCGCGTCCTGGCGATCTTCCTCGCCTGCCTGATCGGCGATCCGCGCATCTTCTGGTGGATCGAGATCGTGCCGCTCACGCTGGTCGCGATCGCGGGCCTCGCCTGGCACCGCCGGGTCGAGCGCGGGCTCCTGCAATTTTCAACACATAATCCAACGTCGCCGGCAGAACCGGCGCGTTTCTTCGTCAAGGAACAAGGTCAGTAATGGGTAGCATCCGTATCGCCATCATCGGCATCGGCAATTGCGCAAGCTCGCTGGTGCAGGGTCTGGAGCATTACCGCGAGGGCGCGAACGACCTCGTCGGCCTGATGCACTGGGAGATGGGCGGCTATCGTCCCTCCGACATCAAGGTGGTGGCCGCCTGGGACGTCGACAGCCGCAAGGTCGGCAAGGACGTGGCCGAGGCGATCTTCGCCAAGCCGAACTGCACCGCCGTGTTCGCCGCCACCATCCCGGCGACCGGTACGGTCGTGAAGATGGGCGCGGTGCTGGACGGCGTCGCCGATCACATGGCCGATTACAAGGACGACCGCACCTTCATCGTCGCCAACGACACCCAGCCGAGCAAGGCCGATGTGGTCGCCGAGCTGAAGGCGTCGGGGGCCGAGGTGTTGATGAACTATCTGCCCGTCGGTAGCCAGCAGGCGACCGAATTCTATGCGGAATGCGCGCTGGAAGCGGGCGTGGCCTTCGTCAACAACATCCCCGTCTTCATCGCCTCCAACCCAGAATGGGCGGCGAAGTTCGAGACGGCGGGCGTGCCGATCATCGGCGACGACATCAAGGCGCAGCTGGGCGCGACCATCGTCCACCGCGTGCTGACCGACCTGTTCGCCAAGCGCGGCGTCAAGCTGGACCGCACCTACCAGCTCAACACCGGCGGCAACACCGACTTCCTCAACATGTCGAACCATCGCCGGCTCGAGTCGAAGAAGATCTCCAAGACCGAGGCGGTGCAGTCGGTCGCGGCGGAGCGGCTGGAAGAGGACAATGTCCATATCGGCCCGTCCGACTATGTGCCGTGGCAGAACGACAACAAGGTCTGCTTCCTGCGCATGGAGGGCCAGCTGTTCGGCGGCGTGCCGATGAACCTGGAGCTGCGCCTGTCGGTCGAGGACTCGCCCAATTCGGCGGGCGTCGCGATCGACATGATCCGCTGTGCCAAGATCGCCAAGGACCGCGGGCTGAAGGGCGTGATCGATCCCGCCAGCGCCTATTTCTGCAAGCATCCGCGCACCCAGATGACCGACGACATCGCTCAGGTCGAGGTCGAGAAGTTCATCGCGGCCGCCTGAAGGCCATAGGGCATGATCGACACCGCCGTCCTGCTCGCCGCCGGCCATGGCAGCCGGTTGCGGACCCATGCGCCCTACAAGCCGCTCTGCCCGGTGGCGGGGCGGCCGTTGATCGACCATGCCCTGACCGGCCTGGCGGAAGCGGGACTGTCGCGCGCGATCGTCGTGCTGGGTTATGGCGCGGAGGCGATCGAGGATCATCTGGCGTCGCGTTGCTGGCCGCTGAGGATCGAGACGGTGATGACGCGCGACCATCACCAGCCCAACGGCGTCTCCGTCCTCGCCGCCGCGCCGCGCCTCAATGGCCGGCCGGCGATGCTGGCCATGTGCGACCATCTGGTCGTGCCCGCCCTCTACGCGCGGATGGCGGCGGTGGAAGTGGGCGACGGGGCAACGCTCGGCGTCGATCGGCGGATCGGCCATCCCTGGGTCGACCCCGACGACGTCACCTGGGTCCGCACCCGGGGCGACCGCATCGTCGCGATCGGCAAGGGGCTGGCCGAGGCGGACGCCTATGACACCGGCGTCTTCGCGATCGGCGAAGGGCTGTTCGCCGCGCTCTCCGGTCTCGACGCGCCGTCGCTGACCGAAGGGATGCGGATGCTCGCCGACAGGGGTCGGGCCGGCGTCGTCGATTGCAGTGACCTCGACTGGATCGACGTCGACGACGCCGCCGCGCTCGCCAAGGCGGAGGCGTGGCAGCTCGCCCTGGCGGCGTGAGGTAACGCTGGAAAGCCGCCAAGGTGCATGGGGTCGGGCGATGCCCTGCCCCATGCCGCGTGCCTCGCTATCGCTCCAGTCGCAGCGCCGTACCGATCGGCGCATCGAGGCCCGGCACCACGATGCGCTGCCCCGCGATCACCACCACGCCCGGCGCCACCACTTCCCCCAGCCGCGTCGGCGCCGGCAGCAGGTCGGCCGGCGTTCCTTGCGCCGTCACGCTCCCCGCCGCCATCAACACGCAATGATCGCCCAGCGCGCGCGCCTCTTCGGCGCTGTGCGTGACGTAGAGCATCGGCAGGGCGAAGCGCCGTTTGAGCGCCAGGACGAAGGCCAGCACCTCCTCGCGCCGCGCCGCATCCAACGCCGACAGCGGCTCGTCGAGCAGCAACAGGTCGGGCTGGCTCAGCATCGCGCGTCCCAGCGCCACGCGCTGTCGCTCGCCGCCGGACAGGTCGCGCGGTGCGCGGTCCAGCAGCGGGCGGATCGCCAGCACGTCGATCACCGCATCGGCCGCGATCCGGTCGCGCCCGCCGGCCCGGCGCTGGCCATAGGCCAGATTGCGCGCCACGCTCAGATGCGGAAACAGGCGGGCGTCCTGATGGACGATGCCGATCCGTCGCCGCTCGGGCAGCACGAACCGGCCGGAGCCGGTGTCGGTCAGCACCCGCTCGCCGATCGCGACCAACGCCGGTTCCGCCTTCGCCAGTCCGGCGACCACCGCCAGCGTCGCCGACTTGCCCGCGCCCGAGGGACCGAACAGGATCGTCGCCCCGTCCTCCGGCCCTTCGAAGGCGACCGACAGGCGGAAGTCCCCCAGCCGCCGTTGCGCCGCGACGCGCATCACCGCCCCGCCCGCCGCCGGCCATGCCGCAGCAGCAGTTCCGAGAGCAGCAAGCCGCCGAGCGCGGCCGCGAAGGACAGGAGCGACAGGCGCAGCGCCGCCCCCTCGCCGCCCGGCACCTGCAAGGCGGAATAGATCGCCAGCGGCAGGGTCTGGGTCTCGCCGGGGATATTGGCGGCGAAGGTGATGACCGCGCCGAACTCGCCCAGCGCCGCCGCGAAACCGATCACCCCGCCCGCGATCAGTCCGGGCAGCGCCAGCGGCAGGACGATGGTGACCGCGCGGTCCCATGGCCCCGCGCCCAGGCTCCGCGCCGCTTCCTCCAGCCGGGGATCGACCGCTTCGATCGCCTGCCGCACCGCGCGTAGCATCAGCGGAAAGGCGGATACCCCCGCCGCCAGCGCCGCGCCGGCCGGCGTGAAGGCCAGCCTGACCCCCCAGGTCGCATTCAGCCATTGCCCGATCGGTCCCTGTGCGCCGAACAGCATCAGCAACACGAAGCCGATCACCACCGGCGGCAGGATCAGCGGCGCGTGGAGCAGCGCATCGAGCAGCACCCGCCCCGGAAACCGGTGCCGCGCCAGCAGCCAGGCGAATGCCGTCGCCGCGATCATCCCCCAGAAGGTCGCCCATCCCGCGATGCGCAGGCTGAGCAGCAGCGCCTGCCCCTCCTCGGGCGTCAGCAGCATAGCTCAGCCCAAGGGGCGGAAGCGATAGCGGGCGAAGATCGATCGCGCCGCGCCGCTGCCGAGGAAGCGGTAGAAGTCGCTCGCCCCGGCCGATGCGCCGCGCAGCACCGCGACCGGATAGACAATCGGCGGATGACTGGCCGCCGGGAACAGCGACACCAGTCGCACGGTACGATCGGCATAGGCATCGCTTTCATAGACGATGCCGAGCGGCGATGCGCCGCGCGCGACATAGGCCAGCGCTGCGCGCACGTCCTGCGCGGGTGCCAACCGCTGCTCGACCGAGGACCACAGGCCGAGCCGGGTCAGCGCCGCCTGCGCATACCGTCCGGCCGGAACCGAGCGCGGATCGCCGACCGCCAGCCGCCCGTCCGCCCCCAGGGCGGCCGCCAGCGGCGCGCCGGGCCGCAGCCGCAGCCGGACATTGCTGCCCGCCCGCGCGATCAGCGCCAGCCGGCCGCCGAGCAGGTCGTGCCGCGCCGCTAGCAGGTTGCGCCCCGCCAGATCGTCCATCCACCGGCTGTCCGCCGACAGGAACAGGTCCGCCCGTGCCCCCGCGGCGATCTGGCGCGCGGCGGTGCCGCTGCTCTCGAACGAGAAACGCACCGGCTGCCCGGTGCGCGCGGTATAGGCTTTCGCCACCGCCTGTAGCGCATCGGTCAGCGAAGCGGCGGCGAACACCGTCAGCGGCGGCCGCGCCGGCGCGGCGATCGCGGCGGAAGGCAGCAGCAGGGTGGCGGCGAGGGACAAGGTAAATTGACGGCGGGTCGGCACGAGCGACATCCTTCTATATCCCGCCGGCTATAGCTGGTTGAATCCGGCCCGCAACCCGCTGGACAGACGCGGCGTCCCGCGCGATGCCCCCGGCCATGACGCGCATCGATCCGGCCCGCATCCTTCCCGAACTCGGCATCATCGAGGGCTATTTCGGTCCCGCCTGGTCCTGGGCGGAACGACGCGCCGTGGTTGAGCGGCTGGCCCCGGCGGGATATGGCCTGTTCCATTATGCGCCCAAGGCGGACGCCCATCTGCGCCGTGACTGGCGGCGCGAACATCCGGTCGAGACGGCGACGGCGCTGGCCCGCTTTGCCGCCGATGCGCGCGCCGCCGGGATGCGGTTCGGCATCGGCCTGACCGCCTATGACCTGCATCTCGACTTCGGGGCGGAGGGACGCGCGGCGCTGGCGCGGCGGGTGGCGCAACTGGACGCGATCGGCATCGACGATCTTGCCATCCTGTTCGACGACATGCGCGGCGACCTTCCCGACCTGGCCGAACGACAGGCCGCGATCGTCGCCTTCTGCGCCGAGCATAGCCGGGCGACCCGCCTCTTCACATGCCCCAGCTATTATAGCGACGACCGAGTGCTCGACCGGGTCTTCGGTCAGCGTCCGCCCGGCTATCTGGAGGAGCTTGGCCGCCGGCTCGACCCCGCCGTCCAGGTCTATTGGACGGGCGAGGAGGTCTGCGCGCGGGCCATCGATCCCGCCCATCTCGCCGAGGTCGCCGGTCGGCTCGGCCGCAAGCCGTGGCTGTGGGACAATTGGCCGGTCAATGACGGTCCGCGCATGTCGACGCACCTGCACCTGCGCGGCTTCACCGGCCGGCCGGCGGAGAATGCACGCTGGCTGGCGGGGCATGCGATCAACCCGGCGCTCCAGCCCCGACTCGGCTGCATTCCGGCGCTGACCCTGCCGCGCCTCTATGCGGACCCGGATTATCGCTACATGGCCGCGTTCCGGGCGGCGGCGGCGGCGGTGGCGGGCGAACCGCTCGCCGCGATGCTGGAGGCGGATCTGCTGAGCTTCGAGGATAGCGGCCTGGAACGGCTGTCGCCCGAGCGCCGCAGCGCCGCCCGCACCCGCTATGCCGCGATCGATCATCCGGTCGCCGCCGAGGTCGTGCGCTGGCTCGACGGTGGCTATGCCGTCTCGGCGGAGGATGTGCAGACGCAATGAGCGCCCCTGTCTGTGGCATCCATGCCGCAGCGTGGCCGGCATAGCGCGTCTTGGGGTGATTGAGGCATCGAAGCATCTGTACGCTCGTTCAGCTTGGCGTAGTATTCGGCCGGGCACAGGGGCCGGCATGACAGGCAGGGACTTTCAGACCATGACGATTTGGGATGGCCGGGCGCGTTCGTCCGTCCGCCGCCACGGGGCACGCGCCATCGGCTTCGGCGCGCTGCTCGCAACCAGCTGGACCTCCGCCGTCGCGCAGGTCGTACCGCCCGTCATGCCGGCACCGGCGCCGGCCACCACGCCGCAGATCGTCCCGCCGCCGGTCGCGCCGACGGTGATGCAGCCGGTCGCCCCGCCGGCCGCGCCCGTCACGCTGCCGACGCTGAGCGAGGCCCAGGCCCGTCAGCTCGCCCAGTTGATCGCGCGCGACGAAATCGCGCAAGGGCTGCGCCAAGGCGCGCCGCGCGACCTCTCCGCCTCATCGCCCGAGGCGCTGGTCCGCATCGCGCTGGACCATGCCCATGCCGTGCATGTCGGCCGGTTGGACCCGAACGACTTCCAGCGCGACTGGGGCATCCGGCCGCAAAGCTACGATCCCCTGCCTGCCTTAGCGGAGGCGGTGAAGCGTGATCGGCTAGCCGCCTGGATCGCCTCGCTGCCGCCGCCCTATGCGGGCTATGACGCGCTGGTCGCCGGCCTTGCCCGCTACCGCGCGATGGCCGCGGCGGGCGGCTGGCAGCCGCTCGTCGCCACCGCCGACATGGCCTATGGCAAGAGCGGCCCCGGTGTCGCCGCGCTCCGCCAGCGGCTGGCGATGGAAGACCCCGCCGTCACCGCCACCGGTAACCGCTTCGACGCTGCCTTGCTCGACGCGGTGCGCCGTGCGCAGCGCCGCTACGGCCTGAACCCGGTCGGCACCGTCGGCGCGCAGACGATCGCCGCGCTCAACGTGCCCGTCGCGACGCGGATGCGCCAGATCGCCGCCAATATGGAACGCTGGCGCTGGCTGCCCGATCACCTGGAACAGAAGCGCGTGCAGGTGAACATCGCCGCCGCCGTGCTGACCGTGTTCGACGGCGACGCGCCGGTCCTGTCGATGAAGGCGGTGACCGGCCGCCCCGGCAACGAGACGCCGATGCTGGTGTCCTCGATCCACAGCGTCGTGCTCAACCCGCCCTGGAACGTGCCGGAGTCGATCGCCAACAAGGAGCTGTGGCCGAAGGAAAAGGCCAATCCCGGCTATCTGAAGCGCAGCGGCTTCCGCATCATCGATACCGGCAATGGCGGCAAGCGGCTCCAGCAGAATTCGGAGAAGAGCGCGCTGGGTCGTTTCAAGTTCGATTTCCCCAACGACTTCGCCGTCTATCTGCACGATACGCCGGCGCAATCGGGTTTCTCGCGCTTCGACCGGCTGGCGAGCCATGGCTGCGTGCGGCTGGAGAAGCCAGCCGATCTCGCCGCGCTGATGCTGAAGACGACGCCGGACTGGCAGCCGGCGGCGGTCGATGGCGTCCTCGCCTCGGGCAAGACGGTGCGTGCCACCATGGCGGAGCCGGTCGCGGTCTATCTGCTCTACTGGACGGCCTTCGCCAATGCGGACGGCGTGGTCGGCTTCCGCGACGATCCCTATGGCTGGGACGCGACGCTGGCGAGCAAGATCGAAGCGCGGTCCGCCGCGCGCCAGTCGCTGGCGGCGCGATAAGTCGCTCGCCTACCCATAGACCTGCCGTGTAGGACCGTTTCCATGCGCAAGACCATCCATCGCCTGTCGCTGCCGATCGCGGCCGCGAGCCTTCTCGCCCTCGGCCTGTCCGGCTGCTGGCGCTCAGAGCCCGAGCCGGCGCCAACGGAGAATTATGTCGACGAACCCGTTGCGGAACCGACGCCCGAGCCGACCGAGACCGTCGCCAACATCGCCGAGCCGGACACCAACATGGCCGAGGCGGAGCCTGCCCCGCCGCCGCCGCCGGAGCGCAGCGTCGACCAGCAGATGCTGGACGATGCTTCCGCCACCGGCATGACCGCGCGCGCCAAGCGCGGCGACGATGCAGCGCCGCCGCTGCCCGACGCGGCAAATCAGTCCGAAGCGGAATAATCCTTGCGCCCCGCGCCGCTTTCCGCATGATCCCGCTACCAAGCCGAAGCATCGGTCGGGACGGGATGAGGAGAGCGGTGTGGGGGAAACCGATCGGGCGGCACGGATCGCGGCCGACCCGCGTTTTGGCGCGCTGTTGCAACGACGCGGGCGGTTCACGCTTGCACTGACCGCCGTGATGCTCGCCGCCTATTTTGGCTTCATCCTGCTCGTCGCCTTCGACAAGACATTGCTGGCACGCCCAATTCATCCCGGCGGGGTCACCTCGCTGGGGATCGTGCTGGGCTTTTCCCTGATCCTGCTCGCGATCGCGCTGACCGGCATCTATGTCTATCGCGCCAATCGCGACTTCGACGCGGCGGTCGCCGCGCTGGTGCGGGATCATCAGGCGTGAAGCGAACCATCCTTGCCGTGCTGGCGCTCGGACTGCCGGGCATCGCCGGTGCCGACACCCTGACCGGGCAGACGGTGCAGCAGGCGACCAACTGGACGGCGATCGCCATGTTCGCCGCCTTCGCCGCCTTCACCCTGGCGATCACGCGCTGGGCGGCGCGGCGGACGCGCACCGCCTCCGACTTCTATACGGCGGGCGGCGGCATCACCGGCTTCCAGAACGGGCTGGCGATCGCGGGCGACTTCATGTCCGCCGCCTCCTTCCTCGGCATCTCGGCGCAGATCTTCAAGGACGGATATGACGGGCTGATCTATTCGATCGGCTTCCTGGTGGGCTGGCCGATCATCCTGTTCCTGATGGCGGAACGGGTGCGCAATCTGGGTCGCTACACCTTCGCCGACGTCGCCTCCTTCCGCTTCGCGCAGACGCCGGTGCGCTGCTTCGCGGCGGTCAGCACGCTGGTCGTCGTCCTCTTCTACCTGATCGCGCAGATGGTCGGCGCGGGCCAGCTCATCAAACTGCTGTTCGGCCTGCGCTACGAATATGCGGTGGTGATCGTCGGCGTGCTGATGACGCTCTACGTGCTGTTCGGCGGCATGACCGCGACGACCTGGGTCCAGATCATCAAGGCGGTGCTGCTGCTCGGCAGCGCCACCTTCATGGCGGTGATGGTGCTGGCCCGCTACGGCTTCTCGCCGGAGGCGATGTTCGCCGATGCGGTGGCGGTGAAGACGATGCTCGCCGCGCGTGCGGGGGACAGCGCACCGGCGGCTGCCGCGGCGGGTCGGTCGATCATGGGGCCGGGCAATTTCATCAAGGACCCGGTCAGCGCCCTGTCCTTCGGCATGGCGCTGATGTTCGGCACCGCTGGCCTGCCGCATATCCTGATGCGCTTCTTCACCGTGCCCGATGCCGGCGCGGCCCGGACCTCGGTGCTGTGGGCGACGGGGTGGATCGGCTATTTCTACCTGCTGACCTTCATCATCGGCTTCGGCGCGATCGTGATGGTCGCGACCGACCGGCAATATTTGGACGGCGCCGGCGCGTTGATCGGCGGCGGCAACATGGCGGCGATCCACCTGGCCCATGCGGTCGGCGGCAACCTGTTCCTGGGCTTCATCTCGGCCGTCGCCTTCGCGACGATCCTGGCGGTGGTCGCCGGACTGACGCTGTCGGGGGCATCAGCGGTGTCGCACGACCTTTATGCCACCGTGTTCCGCAAGGGGCAGGCCGACAGCGCCGCCGAGCTTCGCGTGTCGCGACGGACCGTGCTGGTCCTGGCCGTCGCGGCGATCGCGCTCGGCATCCTGTTTGAGAAGCAGAATGTCGCGTTCATGGTCAGCCTGGCCTTCGCGGTCGCGGCGTCGGGCAATTTCCCGGTGCTGCTGCTGTCGCTGCTGTGGCGCGGCGCGACCACGCGCGGCCTGGTCGCGGGAGGGTGCCTGGGACTGGGCCTGGCGCTGGTGCTGACCATCCTGTCCCCCGCCGTCTGGGTGGCGGTGCTGGGCCATGCCGATCCGATCTTCCCCTACTCCTCGCCGGCGATCTTCTCCATGCCGCTCGCCTTCCTGACGATCTGGCTGGTGTCGATCACCGATCGCAGTGCGCGCGGGGTCGTCGACCGCTCCGGCTATGAGGCGCAACGGGTCCGCGCCGAAACCGGGATCGGGGCGGATCAGGCGAGCAGCCACTGATCCGTCCATCAACTTTCTTTGCATGACAGGATTTTCACGATAGGAGGCGCGACCTGCCGAGGAGATAATATTTCATGATCGACCCCGCCCCGACCCGCCGCCTGTCGAGCATCGACGCGCTGCGCGGTCTGGTGATGGTCGTGATGCTGCTCGATCATGTCCGCGACACCTTCTACACGCACATGGCCGTTGGCGATCCGGTCGACGCGCGGCTGATCGCTCCCGCCTATTTCGCGACGCGGCTGCTCAGTTCGATCTGCGCGCCGGTGTTCATCGCGCTGACCGGCCTGTCCGCCTGGCTCTATGGCCGGACGCGCGGACGCGCCGCCACCTCCGCCTTCCTGCTCAAGCGCGGTCTGTTCCTGATGCTGCTGGAGGTGACGCTGGTCGGCTTCGCCTGGGACCCGCGCCTGCCGCCCCAGACCCTGTGGCTCCAGGTGATCTGGGCGATCGGAGTCAGCATGGTCGCGCTCGCCGCGCTGATCCACCTGCCGCGTGCCGGCGTGATCGCGGTCGGCGCAGCGATCGTGCTGGGCCATAACCTGCTCGATCCCATCACCGTCCCGCCCGGCAATCCGTTCCACATCCCCTGGGCGCTGCTACACCATCGCGAGGCGTTGCAGATCGGCGCGCTGACCGTGAAGACCTCCTATCCGGTATTGCCCTGGATCGGGGTCATCGCGCTCGGCTATGCGATCGGCCCCTGGTTCGCGGATGAGGCCGCCTTGCGCCGGCGGCGGCTGGTCCGGTGGGGCGCCGGCCTGCTGCTGGGCTTCGTGACCCTTCGCGCGGTCAACCTCTATGGCGACGCCCCTTGGTTCGTCGTGCCGGAATCGCCGCTGCGGACCGCCATGAGCATGATGGCGCTCACCAAATACCCGCCGTCCCTCCTCTACCTGCTGCCGACCCTGGGGATCGGCGCGTGGCTGCTCGCCGCGTTCGAACGCTGGGACGGCCCGATCGTCCGACGCCTGACCGTGCTGGGCGGCGCACCGATGGGCTTCTACCTGCTCCACCTCTATGTGCTGCGCCTCCTCTATCTGGGAGCGCTGGCGATCTGGGGAGCCAATCAGGGCAAGGTCTATGGCTTCCACGCGCTCGCCTCGGTCTGGCTGCTGGCGGCCATCCTGATCGTCCTGCTCTACCCGCCGACCCGCTGGTTCGCAGGGTTGAAGCGGCGGCGGCCGGACCTCACTTGGCTTAAATATTTTTGATCCGGAGAAAATCCTCATGATCCACCTGCCGCTGCTGCTCGCCGCCGCCCTCGTCACGACCCCGGCGCTGGCCGAGCCGACCCTCGTCTCCGCCACCCCCGCCGCCGACGCCAAGGTCGCCACGCCGAGCCGGATCGACCTGCGCTTCAGCGAGCGGGTGATGCCGCGCATGTCGACGGCCAGCGTGGCGATGACGGGCATGGACGGCGTCGCCCATGCGCCGATGCCGGTCGCCGGCACCCGGGCGAGCGTCACGCCGACCGGCAACGGCCTGACGGTGACGATGGCCAAGCCGCTGACGCCCGGCACCTACCGCGTCGAATGGCACGTCCTGTCGGGCAAGGGCGACCATGCGACGGGCCAATACGCCTTCACCGTCGAGTAAGTCGGCCGTTCAGGGCCGCTCGATCAGTTCGCGGATGCGAGCGGCCAGCGCCTCCATGGCGAAGGGCTTGGTCATGACATGCATCCCGGCATCGAGTTGGCCGTTGCCGATCACCGCATTTTCCGCATAGCCGGTGATGAACAGCACCTTCAGATCGGGCCGCCCCTCCCGGCCCGCATCGGCCATCTGGCGGCCGTTCATCCCGCCGGGCAGACCGACATCGGACACCAGCAGGTCGATGCGCTGGTTGGAGCGCAGAATCTTCAGGCCCGCCGCGCCGTCCGCCGCCTCGATCGCGGCATAGCCCAGTTCCTCCAGCACCTCGATCACCAGCATCCGCACGGTCGGCTCGTCATCGACCACCAGCACCGTCTCGCCCGCCGCCGCGCGGGGCGCCTCGGTCAGGTCGGGCATGTCGGCCACCGTCTCCGCCGTGCCGAAATGGCGGGGCAGGTAGATGCAGACCATCGATCCCTCGCCGATCTCCGAATAGATCCGCACCTGCCCGCCGGACTGGCGAGCAAAGCCATAGATCATCGACAGGCCCAAGCCCGTGCCGACGCCCAGCGGCTTGGTGGTGAAGAAGGGGTCGAACGCCTTGGCGATCACCTCCGGCGTCATGCCGGTGCCGGTGTCCGATACGCAGAGCGAGACATATTGGCCCGGCTCCATGTCCCGTTCCCGGGCGGTGCGCGTGTCGAGCCAGCGATTGCCGGTTTCGATTGTCAGCCGGCCACCGTCGGGCATCGCGTCGCGCGCGTTGATGCACAGGTTGAGCAGGGCATTCTCAAGCTGGTTGGGGTCGACCAGGGTCGGCCACAGCCCCGCCGCCGTCACCGCCTCCACCTCGATCGCGGGGCCGACGGTGCGGCGGACCAGTTCCTCCATGCCCGAGATCAGGCGGTTGATGTCGGTCGGCTTCGGGTCGAGCGTCTGGCGGCGGGAAAAGGCCAGCAGCCGATGGGTCAGTGCCGCCGCCCGCTTCGCCGCGCCCTGCGCCGCCAGCGAATAGCGGTCGACATCGGCCATCCGGCCCTGCGCGATGCGGATCGACAGCATCTCCAGGCTGCCGATGATGCCGGTCAGCAGATTGTTGAAGTCATGCGCCAGCCCGCCCGTCAGCTGCCCGACCGCCTCCATCTTCTGACTCTGGCGCAGCGCCTCTTCCGCCTGCATCAGCTCGCGCGTGCGCTCGGCGACCTGCTCCTCCAGCGTTTCGGTCAACCGCGCACGCTCCGCCTCGGCACGGGCGCGTTCGGTGGCGAGGCGGACACGCTCGGCGATGTCGCGCATCAGCCCGAGATCGTCCTCGCTCCAGTGGCGCGGTTCGGCATGGTTGGCGAAGAACAGCGCGACGAACCGCCCCTGCTCGACGATCGGCATGTTGACGAAGCTGGTCGCCTGGATCGCGGCCAGCGCCGGAGCGGCGTCGCGGGTGCGCGGATCGGTCCGTGCGTCATGGACGATCGCCGTGTCGCCGCGCTTCAGATCGTCGATATAGCTGCCGAAATCGCGGAAGCGCAGCGTGCCGGCGATGCTGCGGACGCCTTCGGCGTTCCAGTCCTCCTCGATCAGGATCGTCTCGGCCAAGGTATCGATGATGCCATAGCCGGCGCGGCTGACGTCCAGAGTCTTCGCCAGCACCTCCGCGCCACAGGCGGCGATCCGCGCCGGTTCGGACAGGTCGCGGATCTGGTCGCCCAAGGTGAGCAGCGCCGCCTGACGGATGGCATAATGTTTGGACTGGGTGATGTCGAAGGTGACACCGGGGAAGCGTTGCGGCCGGCCGTCGATCCCCAGCCGGCATTGTCCCTGCGCCGCCGCCCAGCGGATCGAACCATCCGCCTGCACCAGACGATATTGGCTGACAAAGGCACCTCCCTTGGCCAGCGCCTCGGCGATCTCCGCCTCGACGCGCGGCCGGTCGTGCGGATGGATGCCGAGGAAGAATTCACCGACCGCCGCCCCGGCGCGCGCCATGTCCGGGTCGACGCCGTACAAGGTGGCGAAGCGTTCATCGGCATAGACGCGGTCGTTGGGTACGTCCCAGTCCCAGGTGCCGATGCCCCCGCCAGCCGACAGCGCCTGTTCCAGCCGCTCCTCGCTCTCGCGCAGGGCCCGTTCGCTCAGGTGGCGTTCGGTGACGTCGGTGAACAGGATGCCGACCAGGTTCCGCTCCGGCTCGCCGACCGGGAAGGCATGGACCTCGAACCAGCGGCCCATCGCATCGGAGCCATTGTCGAAGCGCGTCGGCTCCCGAGTGGTCGCGACACGGCCATAAATGTCGAACCAGACATCCTCCAACCCCGGCACCAACTCACGCGCGGTCCGACCGAGCGGATCGCGCAGCCCGGTCTGCCGCTCGTAGGCGGCGTTCACTTCCAGGAAGCGATAGTCGTGCGCACGACCGCCGTCGAACAGCATCTCGACGATGCAGAAGCCGGCATCGATGGTGTCGAACAGCGCATGATACTGTTCCGCGGGCAGCACGCGACGGGCTGGATCGGCATTCATGGACACGGGCGATCGACGATTGTGCACACTCACAAGGCCTGGGGGAGGCGAAGGCGTGTAGCGCCGTCGCCTCCCCTCCGCTTTTATCTATATCAACCCGTCACTTCTGGCAGGCGACGATCGCGGCGATCACGCTCAGCGTTTCATCGGGGTCGCGGACCTTGACCGTGTCGAGGCCCAGTTCCTTGGCCGGATAGTCATTGCCGCCGGGGAAGATCGCATCGCCGATGAACATCATCGCGTCGAGCGGGATGCCGCTTTCGTCGCGGAGCCGCTTCAGGCCATAGGCCTTGTCGACGCCCTTCTGCGTGATGTCGATCGAGGTCGCACCGCCCATGTTGATCGACAGATCCGGCAGGCGCTGGCGCAGATCGGCCTGGATCACCTTGCGCTTGGCGAAGTCGGGGTCCCAATGCTCCTTGGCATCCAGCGGCGCCTGCTGGCCCAGCGCGGAGAAGGTGATCTGGCTGCCGCGATCCTCGATCCGCTCGCCCCAGGTCTGTTCGGGAACGAAGCCGGTCGCCTCCAGCGAGGCGTGGAAGGCCTCGATGATCGCCGCCTTCTGCTCGTCCGAGAAAAGCTCCGCGTAGACGGTGTTCCAACGGCCATCGGCATAGGTGTAGAGCTTGGTGCCCGTGGTCGGCATCAGCCACAGCTTCGACCGGTCGGCGCGTTCGGGCAGGCGGCTGGCGACCTGCTTGTCGAACTGCGGCCAGTCGCCGCCCGAGATGACCGCGACATGGGCGACCGTCAGCAGGTCGGCCAGCGCCTCGCCCATGCTGTCCTTCAGCGGCTGCTTGCTCTCGGCCAGCGTGCCGTCCAGGTCGAAGGCGACCAGTTGCTTCATCGATTATTGCCCTTTTTCGAGTATGAAGTGATCGATCGCATGGGCGACGCCGTCGCGGTCGTTGCCCAGGCTGACCTTGTCGGCCTTCGCCTTCACCGCGTCGGGCGCATTGCCCATGACGATGGCGAGCCCGGCTTTCTCCAGCATCGCCAGGTCGTTGGCCTGGTCGCCGATCGCCGCCGTCTCTGCCAGCGTCACGCCGAACGCCTCGGCCAGCTGGGTGATGCCGGCGCCCTTGTTCGCTTCCAGCGCGGTGATGTCGAGATAATAGGTCTGGCTCTGCACCACGGTCGCACGAGCACCATATTCGGGCGCGACCCGCGCGGTCAGCGACCGCAACAACGGCTCGTCGTCGCTGACGAAGGTGATCTTGTCGGCGCGGTCGAGCAGCGCGTCGAAATCCTGCGTGACCACCGGCTCCTGCGCCGAGGCGCGACGTTCATGCTCGACATGCACGCCCTGATCGGTCGAGGCATACCAGCGATCGTCGGCGAAGACCCAGCGATCGACCGGCGCATCGCCGATCACCGCCCAGATGCCGCGCGCCACGTCGCCGGCGACGCGGTGATGCGCCATCACCTCGCCCGAGCGGCGGAAGACGATGCCGCCGTTGAACGCGCCGATCGGCTCGTCGAGCGACAGGGCGTCCGCGATCGGCATCAGGCCGGAGCGCGGTCGTGCGGAGATGATGGTGAACCCCACCCCCGCCGCTCGCAACCGACCGACGGCGGCGATCACCCCATCGGTCAGTTGCTTCTGCGGATCGACCAGCGTTCCATCGACATCGGATACGAGCAGCCGGATGGCCATGCGCCTTGTGTTCCTTTTCCGGCGGTCGCCCGCGTCTTCAACTCAGGAGCTTATTGCGGGATCTCGACATGGCCGCCGAAGCCGAAGCGCATCGCCGACAGCACCTGGTCGCCGAACGTATGCTCGACCCGGCTGCGATAGCGCGCGAAGAGCGAGGCGGTCAGCACATTGGCCGGCACCTTCTCCTCCATCGCCGCGTCGATCGTCCACTGACCCTCGCCGGAATCGGCGACATGGCCGCTGAACTGTTCCAGCATCTCGTCCTTGGCCAACGCGATCGCGGTCAGATCGAGCAGCCAGGAGGAGATGACCGAGCCGCGCCGCCAGACCTCGGCGATATCGGTCAGGTTCAGGTCGAACCGCTCGTCCTCGGGCAGCTTGTCGCTGTTCTTCGACTTCAGAATGTCGAAGCCCTCGGCATAGGCCTGCATCAGGCCATATTCGATGCCGTTGTGGATCATCTTGACGAAATGGCCCGCGCCCGCCGGCCCGGCATGGATATAGCCCTTCTCGGCGCGCTGATCGACCTTCTCGGCGACCCGTCCCGGCGTGCGGGGGATGGTGCCCGCGCCCGGCGCCAGCGTCTCGAAGATCGGGTCGAGATGCTCCATGATGCGCGGCTCGGCGCCGATCATCATGCAATAGCCGCGATCCTTGCCCCAGACGCCGCCCGAGGTGCCGACATCGACATATTCGATGCCCTTTTCGCGCAGGCTCTTCGCGCGGCGGATATCGTCCTTGTAGAAGCTGTTGCCGCCATCGATGATGATATCGCCCGCCTGGGCCTTTTCGGCGATCTGGGCGATCGTGCCCTCGGTGATCTCGCCGGCGGGCAGCATCACCCACCAGATGGCCGGGCTGTCGAGCTTGCCGCGCACCGCGTCCAGCGAGTCGACGCCCTCGGCACCGTCCGCGGTCAGCTTGGCGACCGCGTCCGCATCGCGGTCATAGGCGACGACCTGATGACCGCCGGCCATCAGCCGGCGTGCCATGTTGCCGCCCATCCGGCCGAGGCCGATCATTCCGATCTTCATTCACTTCAATCCCGTACGCGTCCGCCGGGATGAAACCCGGCGGCGGGCCGATGGTTGCGCTGACCGGACCGATCGACGCGCATCATCCGTCCGATGGACAAAGAAGAAGGGCGGCCCGTGTGGCCGCCCTTCCGGTGGATCAGGCCGTCGCCGGCTGCTTCTTGGCGATCGCGCCGAGCAGGTCGTCGAAGGCGCCCGCGAACGACGCGACGCCCGCCTCGACCAGCCGGCCGGTGACGCCGTCCAAATCCAGGCCCAGCCGCTCGACCTCGGCGATGACGTGGCGCGCGCCCTCGACATCCTGGGTCAGCGTCTCGGCCACCGTGCCACGGTCGCGGAACGCGTCCATCGTCTTGGGCGGCATGGTGTTGACCGTCTCCGGCCCGATCAGCTCGTCGACATAGAGCGTGTCAGGATAGTCCGGGTTCTTGGTGCCGGTGGAGGCCCAGAGCAGCCGCTGCGGCTGCGCACCCTTGGCGGCCAGCGCCTGCCAGCGATCCGACGCGATGAAGTCCCGATACCAGGCATAGGCCAGCTTCGCGTTGGCGATCGCCACCTTGCCCTTGATCGCCTTCAGCGCCTCGGCCTCCGCATCGCCCTCGGCGACGCGCTTGTCGATCGCTCCGTCGATCTCGGCGTCGATGCGGCTGATGAAGAAGCTGGCGACGCTGGCGATCCGGTCGATCGGCTGGCCCTGACGGACACGCTCCTCCAGACCGGTGGCATAGGCCTCGGCGACGCGCTGATAGTCCGCTTGCGAGAAGAGCAGCGTGACGTTGACGTTGATCCCCTTGGCGATCGTCGCCGAGATGGCGGGCGCGCCGGCCTGCGTGCCGGGGATCTTGATCATCAGGTTCGGTCGGTCGACCGCGTGCCAGAGCTTGTCCGCCTCGGCGATCGTCGCGTCGGTGTCATCGGCGATATAGGGCGACACCTCCAGGCTGACATAGCCGTCCTTGGCGTCCAACCGCTCATAGACGGGCGTCAGCGTCTCGGCTGCCGCCTTGATGTCCTGGATCGCCAGATGCTCGTAGCGGTCGATCGTCGCCGCGCCGGGGTTCTCCTTGTCGAACGCGGCGAGGGTCCCGTCATAGGCATCGCCATGCCCCATCGCCTTTTCGAAGATCGACGGATTGGAGGTGACGCCGGTCAGGCTGTCCTCCTCGACCAGCGCCTTGAGGCCACCGGCCTCCAGGAACTTGCGATCGACGAAATCCAGCCAGACGGCGGTGCCGGCGGCGCTGAGGTCGTTGAGCTTGCCCATGATTACTTCTCCTCGCCCGCACGGGTGTTCGCGTTGGCGATCGCCTCGCGGGCCACTTTGACGACATTGTCGACGGTGAAGCCGTACTTGTCCTGCAGCTTCGTGATCGGCGCCGAAGCACCGAAGGTGGACATGGTGATTGTGCGGCCCTTGCGCCCGACATAGCGGTCCCAGCCCATCGAACCGGCCATCTCCACGGCCACGCGCGCATCCACCGTGTTCGGCAGCACGCTTTCCTTATAGGCCTCGTCCTGCAGCTCGAAGCGATACCAGCTCGGCATCGAGACGACGCGGCTGCGCACGCCCTCCGCCTTCAGCTTCTCGTGCGCCTCGACCACCATCGACAGCTCGCTGCCGGTGCCGATCAGGATGACTTCGGGATCGGCGTCGCTGTCGAGGACATAGGCGCCCTTCATCACGCCCTCCGCAGCGGCGTATCGGGTGCGGTCGAGCGTCGGCAGCGCCTGGCGCGACAGGACCAGGGCGGTCGGACGATCGGCATGTTCGAGCGCCGCGCGCCAGGCCCAGGAGACCTCGTTCGCATCCCCGGGGCGGATGGTGTCCAGTCCCGGGATGGCGCGCATCGTCGCCAGATGCTCGATCGGCTGGTGCGTGGGGCCATCCTCGCCCACGCCGATCGAGTCGTGCGTGAAGACCCAGACCGCACCCAGTTCCATGATCGCCGACAGGCGCACCGGGGCGCGCATATAGTCGAGGAAGACGAGGAAGGTGGAGCCGTAGGCACGGAAGTGCGACAGCGCCATGCCGTTCACCACGCCGCCCATGCCATGCTCGCGCACGCCGAAGTGGAAGTTGGCGCCGCCGTAATTGTTCGCCTCGAACGACGGCGCACCCTTGATGTCCGTCTTGGTCGAGGGGGCGAGATCGGCCGAGCCGCCGAGCAGCCAGGGCACGCGCTTGGCGATCGCATTCAGCACCTTGCCACCCGAATCACGGCTGGCCAGACCCTTGGCATCGGCCGGGAATTCCGGAATGTCGGCGTCCCAGCCCTCGGGCAGCTTGTCGGCGAGCATGTGATCCAGTTCGGCAGCCAGTTCCGGATAGTCGCCGCGATATTGCTCGACCAGTTCGACCCAGGCGTCGCGCAGCGGCTTGCCACGCTCCGAGATCGCCGACTGGAACGCCTCCTGCACGCCCTCCGGCACGTAGAACTGCTTGTCCTCGGGCCAGCCATAGGCGCGCTTGGTGGCGCGGATGTTGTCCTCGCCCAGCGGCTCGCCATGCGCCTTCTCGCTGCCCGCCTTGGGACTGCCCCAGCCGATCACCGAATGGACGACGATCAGCGTCGGCTTGTCGCCGGTGCGACGGAACGAGTCGAGCGCGGCGGTCAGCGCGGCGATGTCATTGGCGTCGTCGACATGGATGACGTTCCAGCCATAGGCCTGGAAGCGCAGGCCCACATCCTCGTCGAACGCCAGGTCGGTGCCGCCCTCGATCGAGATATGGTTGCTGTCGTAGATCCAGCAGAGGTTCGACAGCTTGAGGTGACCGGCCAGGCTCGCCGCCTCGGACGCCACGCCCTCCATCATGTCGCCGTCGCCGCAGACGGTGTACACGTCATGGTCGAACAGCGTGTAGCCGTCCTTGTTGTACCGCGCCGCCAGCCAGCGCTCGGCGATCGCCATGCCGACCGAGTTGCTGCACCCGGCGCCCAGCGGCCCCGTGGTCGTCTCGACACCGGTGGTGTGGCGATATTCGGGGTGGCCCGGCGTGCGCGAAGCGAGCTGGCGGAAGCCCTTCAGATCGTCCAGCGTCAGCGCCGGACGGCCGGTCTTGTTGCCCTCCGCGTCGATCTCCTCGATCCCGGCGAGGTGGATGAGCGAATAGAGCAGCATCGACGCATGGCCGACCGACAGCACGAAGCGGTCGCGATTGGGCCAGTCGGCATGGGCGGGATCGTAGCGCAGATACTTGGCCCAGATCGTCCAGCCGACCGGCGCCAGCGCCATCGGCGTGCCGGGGTGGCCGCTATTGGCCTTCTGCACCGCATCCATCGACAGGGTGCGGATCGTGTCGATCGCCAAGCGCTCTGGGGAGCCGTCTTCGTGCAACGACGCTCCCGCCGTCGCGGTGGGGGCGGTCTGGGTATCGGACATGGAATAGGCCTCGCTTGGCAATTGAGGTGAACCGGTCGGTTGGCGGAACGCCCGTCCGCCGCACGGGTTGCGATGTAGCGCTGCTGTTAGCCCGTGACCAGTCGCCGTTCCAGTCGCGTAACGACGCCGGCATCCGCAATATAGGCGGCGTCGACCTCCCCCAGGAACAGGCCGTGGCCCGCGACGCCCGGCACGCTGCCCAGCCAGGCCGCCAGCCGGTCCCAGTCGGCGAGCAGCGGCGCTTGGCAGTCGATCACGATATTGCCATTGTCGGTGCGATAGGCCCCGCCCTGCCCGCCGCGCACCGCGACCTCGGCGAACATCGGCCGCACCGCCGCCTCGACATAGCTCCTCGCGAAGGGCAGCACCTCGACCGGCAGCTTGGCGACCCCGATCGTGTCTACCCGCTTGCTCGCGTCGGCGATCACCACCATCCGGTCGCTCGCCGCCGCCACCACCTTCTCGCGCAGCATCGCGCCGCCGGCACCTTTCATCGCCCGGAACTGCGGATCGATCGCATCGGCCCCGTCGATCGTCAGGTCGACGCGCGACACCTCGGCGAAGTCGCGCACCCGGATGCCGACCGACCGGGCGAGCGTCGCGCTCGCCTCCGACGTCGCCACGGCCTCGATCGCGACTCCGCTTTCGCCGATCAGCCGGATCGCCGCCGCCGCCGTCGACCCGGTGCCCAAGCCGACCAGCATGCCCGGCTGCACTTCCCGAACCGCCGCCTCGGCGGCCGCGCGCTTGTCCAGCTCGGCCTGGGACGGCCCGGGGAAAACTTTGTCACACATTGTCGCAAAGAACCTCCCAGGACTTGATCGGTATCCCCGACCCGCGCAAAATATGACAGCCAAGGCAACCTTTTTACCGTCGGTTGGTTTCCCGCCCGTTCCGGGCAGTCCCTTCCGGCCAATGAACGAAAGCGCACATTTTGCAGTCACAGGCAATGCGGCCTCGCGTCGCGGTCATCGCTCTGGCCATCGCTTTGGCGGCGTGCGGGGGCGGTAGTGAGTCGCAGCAGAAGGGCAAGGGAAAGAATGGCGGCCAACCGGGGCAAGGAACGCCCCAGGTCGGCTATGTCGTCGTCCAGCCCACCGATGCCGCATTGGTGACCGAGCTGGCAGGACGCACGACCGCGTTCGAGAGTTCCGATGTGCGCCCGCAGGTGACCGGCATCATCCGCCGCCGCCTGTTCAAGGAAGGATCGATCGTCCAGCGCGGCCAGCCGCTCTACGAGATCGATCCGCGCCTCTATCGCGCCGCCGCCAACCAGGCCGCCGCCAATCTGCAAAGCGCCCAAGCCAATCGCGAGGCCGCATCGATCCTGGCCCAGCGCTACAAGCCGCTCGCCGAGATCGAGGCGATCTCGAAGCAGGACTATACCAATGCCGTGGCGCAGGCGCGCCAGGCCGCCGCGGCCGTCGCCCAGAACCAGGCCGCGCTGGAAACCGCGCGGATCAACCTGCAATTCACCACCGTGCCCGCACCGATCAGCGGCCGCATCGGCCGCTCGCTGTTCACGGTCGGCGCGCTCGTCTCCTCGACCCAGACCGATCCGCTGGCGCAGATCCAGCGGCTCGACCCGATCTTCGTCGACATCCAGCAATCGGCCGGCGACATCCTGTCGCTGCGCCGCAGTCTGGCTAGCGGCGGCGTCGCGCCGACCCGTGCACAGGTGCGCCTCAAGCTGCCCGACGGCAGCGATTACGGCCAGACCGGCACGATCGAGTTCGCCGAGGCGCTGGTCGATCCGACCACCGGCACGACGACGCTGCGCGCCCGCTTCCCCAATGCGCAGGGGCTGCTGACGCCGGGCATGTTCGTCCGCGCCAGCTTCGCCCAGGCGATCGACCGCCGCGCCTTCCTGGTGCCGCAGGCGGGCGTCAGCCGCGATCCGCAGGGCAATGCCACGGTCATCGTCGTCGGCCCGAACAACAAGGCGACGCAGAAGACCGTCACCGCCGAGCGGACGCAAGGACCGAACTGGGTCGTCACCAAGGGCCTGTCGGACGGCGACAAGATCATCGTCCAGGGCCTGGGCAAGCTGCGCCCCGGCCAGACGGTGAAGCCGGTCCCCGCCAACACGCCGCAGAACGTCCAGGCCCCGCCCCAGGGTGAGGGCGGCGGCGGCAGTGCCGGCCAGCAGAAGGGCCGCTGATGCTCAGCCGGATCTTCATCGACCGTCCGATCTTCGCCTGGGTGCTCGCGATCATCGTGATGCTGGCGGGCGTGGGCGGCATCCTCGGCCTGCCGATCGCGCAATATCCCGACGTCGCCCCGCCCCAGGTGTCGATCCGCGCCACCTATCCGGGCGCCAACGCCCAGACCATCCAGAACAGCGTCACCCAGGTCGTCGAACAGACGCTGACCGGCATCGACGGGCTGCTCTATTTCCAGTCCGCCTCGTCCAGCCGTGGCCAGGTGACGATCACCGTGACCTTCGACAAGGGCACCGACCCCGACATCGCCCAGGTCCAGGTGCAGAACCAGGTGCAGCAGGCGCTGCCCCGCCTGCCCCAGCAGGTGCAGCAGCAGGGCCTGATCGTCCGCAAGTCGAACCCCGATTTCCTGCTGGTCGCCGCCGTCTACGACACCACCGACCGTACGACCAATCGCGACGTGTCGGACTATCTCACCTCATCGCTCCAGGACCCGCTCGGCCGCACGCCGGGCGTCGGCGACACCAATGTCTTCGGCTCGCAATATGCGATGCGGATCTGGCTCGATCCCAACAAGCTCAACGCCTATCAGCTCATCCCGTCGGACGTGGTCCAGGCGATCCAGACCCAGAATACCGAGGTCGCGGCGGGCGAACTGGGCGGCCAGCCTTCGGGCGCCAACCAGTATCTGAACGCGGTCGTCACCGCCCAGTCGCGGCTCCAGACGCCCGAGCAGTTCCGCAACATCCTGCTCAAGACCACCAATGACGGCGCGGCCGTGCGCATCAAGGATGTGGGCTGGGTGGAACTGGGCGCGGAAAGCTATGCCGCGCTCAGCCGCGTCAACGCGCATCCGGGCGCCGGCATCGCGGTGCTGCTCGCCCCCGGCGCCGACGCGCTGAAGACCGCCGAGCTGGTCAAGGCGCAGGTCGCCGAGAGCGCCAAGTCCTTCCCGCCCGGCTACGAATATACCTTCGTCAACGACTCGACCGAGTTCATCAAGCTGTCGATCGAGGAGGTGGTGAAGACGCTGATCGAGGCGATCATCCTGGTCGTCATCGTCATGTTCGTCTTCCTGCAAAGCTGGCGCGCGACGTTGGTGCCCGCCATCGCGGTGCCGGTGGTGCTGCTCGGCACCTTCGCGGTCTTCTATCTGGCCGGCTTCTCGATCAACACGCTGACCCTGTTCGGGCTCGTGCTGGCGATCGGCCTGCTGGTCGACGACGCGATCGTCGTGGTGGAGAATGTCGAGCGCCTGCTGGAGGAAAATCCCGGCATGTCGCCGCGCGAGGCGACGATCCAGTCGATGGACGAGATCACCGTCGCGCTGATCGCGATCGCGCTGGTGCTGTCGGCGGTGTTCCTGCCCATGGCGTTCTTCGGCGGGTCGACCGGCGTGATCTATCGGCAGTTCTCGCTGACCATCGTTTCGGCGATGATCCTGTCAGTGCTGGTCGCTTTGATCCTGTCGCCCGCGCTCACCGCGACGCTGCTCAAGCAGAAGAAGCAGGACGAGAGCGGCGATCCGATCGACGACAGCTTCCTCGGCCGCCGCTTCCCCAAGGTCGCGCATTTCTTCGAACGCGCGCGCGACAATTTCAACAACGGCTTCGATCGGGCGAGCGACCGCTATGTCGGCGCGGTCAAGGCGATCGTCGCGCGCAAATGGCTGTGGCTGGGCATCTATGTCGTCGTGGTCGCGGTGCTGGCCTTGCTGTTCCTGCGCCTGCCGACCGGCTTCCTGCCGACCGAGGACCAGGGCATCGGCATCGTCCAGTTCCAGTTGCCGCCCGGCTCGACCCAGAACCGCACCTTCGAGGTGCAGAAGGAAGTCGAGAAATACTTCCTGACCAACGAGGGCAAGAACATCGCGACCGCCTTCTCGGTCAGCGGCATCGGCGGCGGCGGCGCGCCCGGCGGGCAGAACACCGGCCTGGGCTTCGTCGCGCTCAAGAACTGGGCGGAGCGCGAGGGCAAGGAGAACAGCGCCGACGCCATCACCGGCCGCGCATCGGGCGCGTTCAGCAACCTGCGCGACGCGCAGGTCTATGCGCTGGTGCCGCCGGCGGTGCGCGGTCTGGGCCAGTCCAACGGCTTCACGATCGAGTTGCAGAACACCAGCGGCATGAGCATCGAGAAGTTCGAGGCCCAGCGCGACAAGCTGCTGGCCGCCGCGTCGGCCGAACCATCGCTGGTCGGCGTCCGCCTGACCGAACTGCCCGACGTGCCGACCCTGCATGTCGATGTCGATCCGCAGAAGCTGTCCAGCTTCGGCCTGACCCAGGCGAACGTCAACGCGACGTTGTCGGCGGCCTGGGGCGGCCAATATGTCAACGACTTCCTCGACCGGGGTCGCGTGAAGCGCGTGTTCGTGCAGGGCGACGCGCCGTATCGTTCGAAGCCATCGGACCTGGACCAGTGGTTCGTGCGCGGATCGCAGGGGCAGATGGTCCCCTTCTCCTCCTTCGCCACCACCAACTGGCAGAAGGCGCCGGTGTCGCTGTCGCGCTTCAACGGCATCCAGTCCTATGAATTCCAGGGCTCGGCCGCGCCGGGGCAGAGTTCGGGCCAGGCGTTGGAGACGATGCGGCGGCTGGCGGGGCAGATCCCCGGCACCTCGGTGGCGCTGGCCGGCCTGTCCTATCAGGAGGATGTCTCCTCGGGCCAGGCGCCGATCCTCTACGGCCTGTCGATCCTGGTTGTGTTCCTGTGCCTGGCGGCGCTGTACGAAAGCTGGTCGATTCCGTTCGCGGTGCTGCTCATCATCCCGTTGGGGCTGATCGGCGCGATCGCCTTCGTCACGCTGCGCGGCCTGACCAACGACGTCTATCTCCAGATCGGCCTGCTGACGACGATGGGGCTGGCGGCGAAGAACGCGATCCTGATGATCGAGTTCGCCGAACAGGCCGAACGCCAGGGCAAGCGGGTGATGGATGCGGCGCTGGAGGCGGCGAAGATCCGTCTGCGGCCGATCCTGATGACCAGCTTCGCCTTCATCTTCGGCGTGCTGCCGCTCGCCATCTCGACCGGTGCGGGCGCCAACAGCCGCATCGCGATCGGTACGGCGGTGATCGGCGGGATGCTGTCGGCCACCTTCCTGGCGATCTTCTACATCCCGTTGTTCTTCGTCCTGGTCCGTCGCGGCGTGCGCGACGGTATCGCCAAGCTGCGCGGTCGCCCGACTGGTCACCAGGGCAAGGACGACGATCATGGCGACGGCGACACGCCCTATGGCCCGCCTCGGCCGCAGGGCCCGCATCAGCCCCAAAACGGCCATCAGACCCGACCGGAACCCGCATGATGCGTAACGTCCCCCTGCTGCTCGCCACCGTCGCGCTGTCGGCATGCAGCCTCGCGCCCAAATACCAGCGCGCCGAATTGCCGGTGCCGCCGAGCTGGCCGGTGGGCGATGCCTATCTGCGCCAGCAAGAGGCGTCGCTGCCCGCGATCACCTATCCGCAGGTCTTCACCGACCAGCGTCTCCAGACGCTGATCGGCCAGGCGCTGGTCAACAATCGCGACCTGCGCATCGCCGTGGCCAATATCGAGGCGGCGCGCGCGCAATATCGCGTCCAGCGCGCCAGCCTGTTGCCGCAGATCGCGGCGACCGGTCGCTACAGCTATCAGGGCGGCGGCAACGGCGCGACCAACCTCTCGGGCGGCGGAACCGGGACGGGCGGCACGGGCACCGGCGGGACTGGCACGGGTGGAACCGGCGATCCCACGGGCGGCGGCACCGGTGGCGTGGGCGGCGGCAATAATGGCGGCGGCACGATCGTCACCACCTCGCGCTCGGGCAGCGCCTGGTCGGTGGGCCTGGGCACCACCGCCTTCGAACTCGACCTGTTCGGCCGCATCCGCAGCCTGAGCCGCGCCGCGCTCGACCGCTATTTCGCGACCGAGGCCGGCGCGCGCGCCACCCGGCTGACCCTGGTCGGCGACATCGCCGATGCATGGCTGACCTATGCCGCCGACCAGAGCCTCTACCGCATCGCCAACGATACCGCCGCCAATGCGCGGCGCATCGTCCAGCTGACCCGGGCCCGGCTCGACGGCGGCATCGCGCCCCGTACCGACCTGACCCAGGCGCAACAGGTGCTGGCGACCGCCGAGGCCGATCTCGCCCAGCAGCGCACGCTGGTGGCGCAGGACGTCAACGCCCTGCAACTGCTGGTTGGCGCGCCCTTCGATCAGCGGCTGTTGCCCGGCCCGATCGAGGACGTCGCCGGCAGCATCGCGGCCCTGCCCGCCGGGCTGGACAGTTCGATCCTGCTGCGCCGGCCCGACGTGGTGCAGGCGGAATATCAGCTTCGCGCCTACAACGCTGAGATCGGCGCGGCGCGCGCGGCGCTGTTCCCGCGCATCTCGCTGACCGGGCTGGTCGGCTTCGCCTCGACCGCCCTGTCATCGCTCTTCACCGGCGACGCCTTCAACTATTCGGTCGCGCCGAACGTCAGCTATCCGATCTTCCAGGCCGGGGCCGGCCGGGCGAACGTCCGCTATACCGAGGCGCAGCGCGATGCCGCGCTGGCCAGCTATGAGCGGACGATCCAGTCCGCCTTTCGCGACACCGCCGATGCCCTGGCCCGGCAAGGCACCATCGCCGACCAGCTCGCCGCCAATCGCCGGCTGGTGGGCGCCAATGCCGATACGCTGCGTCTGACCGATGCCGCCTATCGCGGCGGCGTCACCCCGTTCCTCAACACGCTGGACGCGCAGCGGACGCTCTACACGGCGCAACGCTCGCTGATCGCGACGCTGTTCACCAGCGCATCGAACCGGGTCGCGATCTATCGCGCGATCGGCGGCGACTCCTCGCTGGAGGCGACCGCGGACGGACCCCGGCCGGTCACCCCGTCCGGAGCGCCCCGGGCGGAGTGAGGATCGGGTTCAGCGGACGGCCCGCCCCGCCACCGCATCCAGCCTCGCGATCATCGCCGGCGCCCGCGCGTGCGGCGGCGTGATGATCGCCTGATCCAGCCCGGTATCGATGGGCGAGCCCGGTCGCTCCTCCGGCAGCGCCAGCAACAGGCGGCGCAGCGTCTCCCGCGCCAGCGCCGTATTCGCGCCGACCTGCGCCAGCACCTGCGCGACATCGACCGCCGCCGCTTCCTCGCGCCAGGCGTCGTAATCGGTGACCATCGCGATCAGCGCATAGGGCAGCTCCGCCTCGCGGGCGAGCTTGGCCTCGGGCATGGCGGTCATGCCGATCACGTCCGCGCCCCATTGGCGATAGAGCCGGCTTTCGGCGCGGGTCGAGAAGGCGGGCCCCTCCATCGCCAGATAGGTCCCGCCGCGCGTCACCGTCCCGCCCGCTGCCCGCACCGCGTCCGCCGCCAGCGCCGAAAGGCGCGGGCAGACCGGATCGGCCATCGACACATGCGCGACCAGGCCCGTGCCGAAGAAGCTTTCCGCCCGCCCCCGGGTACGGTCGATGAACTGGTCGACGATCGTGAAGCTGCCCGGCGCGCGGTCCTCGCGCAGCGATCCGACCGAGGAGATGGCGAGCAGGTCGGTGACGCCCAGTCGCTTCAGCGCATCGATATTGGCACGCGCATTGATCTCGCCCGGCGCGATGCGATGGCCGCGACCATGGCGCGGCAGGAAGGCGACGCGGACATGGCCGATCCGCCCGGTCAGGATCGCGTCGGACGGCTCGCCCCAGGGGGTCTCCACCTGCTGCCAGCGCGCCTCCTCCAGCCCGTCGATCTGGTACAGGCCGGAGCCGCCCAACAGGCCGATCGTCCAGCCGCTCATGCGACGCGCCGACGCGCGTAGAAAAAATAGACCGCCAGCCCGACCAGGTTCCAGCCCAGGAACCAGAGCTGCGTCCGCGTCGGCAGGCTGACGAACAGATAGAGGCAGCCCAGGATCGCGCCCGCGCCGACGACCCAGGCGGCGGGGGTGCGGAACGGCCGCGCCATGTCGGGCGCGCGGCGGCGCATCACCAACATGCACACCGCCACCGCGACGAAGGCGGTCAGCGTCCCGGCATTGGCGAGCGCGGCGATGGCATCGATCGGCAGGAAGCCCGCGAACACCATCACCAGCAGGGCGGTGAAGATGGTGATCCGCACCGGCGTACCGCGCCGCGACACCTGCGCCAGCCCCTCCGGCAGCAGCCGATCCCGCGCCATGACGAAGAAGATGCGGCTCTGCCCGTAGAGGAAGGCGAGGATCACGGTCGGCAGCGCGATCACCGCCGACCCGGCCAGGAAGGCGGCGACGCCCGGGCGGCGCAGTTCGCGCAGGATCAGCGCCAGCGGCTCGGGGCTGGCGCCGAAGCGGGTGAAGGGTACGGCCCCGACCGCCGCGATCGCAACGACCATATAGATGACGATGCAGACCACCATCGAACCGACGATGCCGATCGCCAGGTCGCGGCCGGGATCCTTGGCCTCTTCGGCCGCCGTCGAGATCGCGTCGAAGCCGTAAAAGGCGAAGAAGATGATCGCCGCCGCCGCCATCACGCCGCGCTCGACGCCATCCGGCGACATCGCCTTGGCAAAGCCGAAGGGCGAGAAGGGCTTGAGGTTGGCGGTATCGAAATAGGGCAAGGCGACGACGACGAACACGGCCAGCGCGATCATCTTCACCACCACCAGCACCGCGTTGATCGTGGCGCTCTCGCGCGTGCCGAGCGTCAGCAGCCCGGCGACCAGGGCGACGATGACCAGGGCGGGCACGTTGACGCCCCATTGCGCGATACGGCCGTCGACCAGCGCCGGCCCATGGGTCATCGCATCGGGCAGATGCACGCCCAGGCCCAACAGGAAGCCGTTGGCATAGCCCGACCAGCCGACCGCGACGGTGGCGACGACCAGCGTATATTCCGCCAGCAGGCTCCATCCCACGACCCAGGCGATCACCTCGCCCAGCACCGCATAGCTATAGGTATAGGCGCTGCCCGACACGGGCATCATCGTCGCCATCTCCGCATAGGCGAGCGCGGCGCAGGCGCAGATAGCGCCGGCGATGGCGAAGGACAGGATCACCGCCGGTCCGGCGCGGTCCGCCCCGACGCCGATCAGCGTCAATATGCCCGTGCCGACGATCGCACCGACGCCCAGCGCCACCAGATGCGGCCAGGACAAGGTCCGCGCCAGTTGCTGCTTCGCCTCTGGCAGCGCGATCGCCTTGCGCCTGAAAATGCCTGATCCCGCCATCATGCTCCCCCTTGCCGGTCGTTGCCGTCCGGTACACGCTGATCCGCACGGCGGGAAGCCGGCCGTGCACCACACCCTGCCCGTACCGTTCCTGCAATCGATTGTTGCAAGTTGGTCCAACTGCCGCCATGATGCCGCCAGAGCCGCCGACAAGCGGCCGAGAGGATGATCGGATGCACGCCCCCGCCGCAAAACCCCGTCTGTCGCTACCCCGCATCCTGGAGATGAACCTGGGGTTCCTGGGGCTGCAATTCTCCTTCGGCCTGCAACAGGGCAACATGGCCCCGATCTACAGCTATCTCGGCGCGTCCGAGGCGTCGTTGCCGGTGCTGCAACTCGCCGGGCCGATCACCGGGCTGCTCGTCCAGCCGCTGATCGGCGCGCTGAGCGATCGGACCGACAGCCGCTGGGGGCGGCGCACGCCCTATTTCCTGTTCGGCGCGGTGCTGTGCGCGATCGGCCTGTTCTTCATGCCGCTGAGCAGTTCGCTGCTGATGGCGGTGTCGATGCTGTGGATCCTCGACGCCGGCAACAACATCACCATGGAGCCGTATCGCGCCTATGTCTCCGACCGGCTGAACGAGGACCAGCACCAGATCGGCTTCCTTACCCAATCCGCCTTTACCGGGCTGGCGCAGATGCTCGCCTTCCTGACGCCCTCCCTGCTCGTGCTGTTCGGGATGAACCAGGATTGGGTCGACGCGCACAACATCCCCTATACCGCGCGCGCCACCTTCATGGCCGGTGCGGTGCTGAGCTTCTGCACGATCCTCTGGTCGATCCGGCGCGTGCCCGAGCTGCCGCTGACGACGGCCGAGCGAGCGCATATCGCCGCGCAGCCCAAGGGCCTGGGACCGGCGGTGGCGGAGATCGGCCGCGCGATCCGCGACATGCCGCTGGCGATGCGCAAGCTGGCGCTGATGAGCCTGTTCCAATGGTATGCGATGGCGGCCTATTGGGCCTATGTCATCTATGCCATCGGCCGTTCGGTCTATGGCACCGACGTGCCGACCTCGTCCGGCTTCCACTCCGCCGTGCTGACCAATGGCGAGATGGCCGCCTTCTACAATGGCGTCGCCTTCGTCGCCGCCTTCGCGATGGTCCCGCTCGCCCGGCGGCTGGGCGCGGCGACGCTCCATGCGCTGTGCCTGGTCGTCGCCGGCGCGGGGATGCTCTGGCTGCCGCATGTCACTGACAAGGCGATGCTGTTCCTGCCCGCGATCGGCATCGGCCTGGGCTGGGCGAGCATCATGGGCAATCCCTATGTCATCCTCGCCGGGTCGATCCCGCCGGAGCGGACCGGCGTGTACATGGGCATCTTCAACATGATGATCGTCATCCCCATGCTGCTGCTCGCGGCCACCCTGCCCTTCATCTACCAGCCCCTGCTCGATGGCGATCCACGCAACGTGCTGAGCCTGTGCGGCGTGCTGATGTTCGCGGCGGCCGCCGCCGTCTGGTCGGTCCGCACCCGCAACGCGCAAGGATTGCCGCTCGGCGCGACGCCCTGACCGCCGGCCGGCCCCTCCCCCTTTTCCCTTCTTCGTCATTGGATGCCGCATGTCTTCATCGCCCACCCATTGGTCTGCCGCCTCTGCCGCGCTGGCCGCCGATCAGCCGGCCGCCGCCCTGCCCGTCATCCGCATCGGCGACCTGGTTCCGGTACTGCCCGGCCGCGACGTCTGGGACATGTGGCCGATCGGCTATGCCGATGGTCGCACCGCCTGTATCGACGGGCGAAGCTGGTGGTTCTTCCTCGACGCGCCCCAATGCGACGATCCGGACGACCGACATGACCTGGCGCGCATCCGCCTGACCAGCCTGGGCGCGGATGGCTGGCGCGACCATGGCGATGCCTTTCCGGACGGCTTCTCGCCCGGCAGCCGCGAGTGGTCGGGATCGGCGGTGCTGGCAGCGGACGATCGCACCCTCACCCTCTATTTCACCGCCTCCGGACGGCGCGAGGGCGGCCCCCGGTTCGAGCAGCGCCTGTTCGAGGCGCAAGGCGTGTTCGCCGAGGGCCGTCTGAGCGATTGGACTACGCCGGTGGAATCGGTCTTCGCAGATGGCAGGGATTATGTCGTCGCCAACGAGGCGGAGGCCCCCGCCCACGGGATCAAGGGCTTTCGCGATCCGGGCTATTTCCGCGATCCGGCCGACGATCGCGAGTATCTGCTGTTCGTCGGCTCGGCCGGCTGGACCGACGCGCGGATCGACGGCGTCATCGGCGTGGCGCGACGGGACGATGGCGCGTGGCACCTCCAGCGCCCCCTGGTGGAGGCGATTGAAGTCAACAGCGAGTTGGAACGCCCGCATATCATCGTCCGGGACGGCCTCTACTATCTGTTCTGGTCGACCCAGGCGAAGCGCTTCGCCCCGGGCCTAGGCGCGCCGACCGGCCTCTATGGCATGGTCGCGAACTCGATGGCGGGGCCGTGGCGGCCGCTCAACGGCAGCGGGCTGGTCGCCGGCAATCCGCCCGCCGAACCGTTCCAGGCCTATTGCTGGTGGGTGACGGGCGAGCTGGACGTGATCAGCTTCGCCGACTTCTGGGGCCTGGATGGCCGCGCGCCCGATACCGCCGCCATCCGCCGCGCGCATTTCGGTGGCACCGTCGCGCCCTGGTTCCGGCTGGCGCTGGCGGGGGAGACGGCGACGATCGTGTCGGTCAGCTCAGATCATGCAGGTCCTTGCCCAGCGGCGGCGTCAACGACCAGTCGCTGAACCGCACCGCCAGGCCCGCACGCTCCGGCGTGCAGGCCATCGGGCCGACGCGGTATCGCGTGGCGACGGGGAACGGGCAGAGCCGCACCAGCGGCCAGTGCCGGCCGTCCGCCGACACCTGGAGCCGCAGCACGCCCTTCGCCACCGTCGCGCGCATCCAGAAATCACGGGCGTCGCCCTCATAGGGGCCGGTCGCCCAGTCCGACCGGCCGTCGGTCAGCACGCTGCTCAGCATCGCCCGACCATCGGACAGTTCGATCCCCGCCTTGACCCAGCGCCGCTCGTCGAGCCGCACCATGATGCCGGCCTGATCGTAGAGCTTCTGGTACGCGCCGCGGATGCGCAGCTGGGCGGTGAAGGCGTCGCCCGTCTCGAAGCCGAGGAAATGGCCGGAATCCCGGGTGAAGCCGTAATGGGTCTCGCGCCAGAAATCGGTGCCCTTGTCCGTGACGATCGCCAGCGCATCGCCGGTGATGCTCGTCCGGGCCGGGCGGTTCAGCCACACGCCCTGCGACCAGGGCCCCCCGGCCGCCGCCTTGGCCGTGCCTTCCAGTCCCATCAGCGCGCCCGTGGCCAGCGTGCCGCCGATCATGCCCCGCCTGGTCATCGCGTCCATAAATCCCTTTCCCGGATGGCCCGATCGCCATGCTGCGCTATGCTGAACATCGTTATGTACATTTGTACACATCGTGCAACCGGGATTTCTCCGCCGTCATGACCAGCTCGCCGCCCCGCCGCCGCGTCGATCCCGATCGCCGTCGCCGGATCATCGATGCGACGATCGCGGTGATCGAGGCGGAGGGCGTGGCCGGCACCACCCATCGCCGCATCGCCGCCGTCGCCGACGTACCGCTCGGCTCGCTCACCTATCACTTCACCGGACTGGACGAACTGATCCGCCTGGCCTTCGAGCAGGTGGCGGAAGCGAGTTCGGACGGCGTACTGGCGCGGCTGGAACAGGCGACGACGCGCGAGGAAGCGATCACGGCGACGGTCGACGTCATCGCCGGCAATCTCTGGTCGACGCCGCAGACCCTGCTGCTCAGTTACGAACTCTATGCCTATGCTGCGCGGCACCCGGAGATCGCGGCGATCATGCGCGGCTGGATGGCGCGGAGCCGGGCCGCGCTCGAGCGGCATTTCGATCCCCTGACGGCCCGCGCGATCGATGCGCTGATCGAGGGGATCGGCATCCATGACTCGGTCGATACCGATCCGCTGACGCCCGAACAGGTCGAGGCGGTGATCCGGCGCGTGGCGGGCTGATCCCCGTCCGGCCGCGTCGCTATCGGTGGAGGAACCAGCCGATCGTACCCAGTAGCGCCAGCGCGCACAATCCGCCCTGCGCCCGCACCAGATAGGCCAGGCCGACCACGCCGCTCGCGGCCAGCGCGCCGACGGCCACCGGCCGATCGGCGATCCGTTCCAGCAACAGGGTGCCGCCGATCAGATTGCCCGCCGCATGGGCCGCGATCCAGAGATAGGACGGCCATACGCCGATCGATCCCCCCAGCGGCAGCTTGATCGTCGCATAGCCGCGCATACTGCCCGGAAACAGGTCGGCAGCCAGATGCAGACCGATACCAAGCCCCAGCCCCGCCGCGACCGGCCAGGTGCGGACGTCGAGCATCGCGACCAAGGCCGGCAGGACGCTGTGGATCAGCGCGCTGCGATGCCCCAACCGCAAGGGTGTATCCAGATCGGGCAACCGCGTGCCCGCCGCCGCCGCCAGCACCACCGTGGCGCCAAGGACCCATGGTCCGTCGCCACCGGTAAAGGCCAGGATCACCGCGAGCAGAAGGAACAGGGAGGCCGCCATGTCGCGCGGCTAGGGCTTCGTACCTGCTTTGTCCAACAAAACGGAACAAATGTAGCCCGTCAGGCCGTATCCCGCTCCACCAGCACCGGTCGCATCTCCACCGACGGGGCCTCGCTGCCGTCGATCCGCGCGAACAAGGCCTCGACCATCGCCTTGGCGCCGGTCGCCAGATCCTGCCGCACGGTGGTGATGCGCGGGATCATATATTCGGCGAAGGGCAGGTCGTCGAAGCCGGTGATCGCCATGTCGTCGGGCACGCGCAGGCCCCGGTCGGTCAGGTCGCGCACCGCGCGCATCGCGATCAGGTCCGACGCGGCGGCGATGCCGTCCACCTGACCCTCGATCCGGTCGAGATGCGCGGCGATCTCGCCCGCCATGCCGTCCGATGCGAGATGCGTGTCGAGTTGCAGCGGTGCGTCCAGCCCCGCCGCCGCCGCCGCCGCGCACAGTCCGCGATGCCGCTCGAAAATCTCCAGCGATCGGATCTCGCCCAGAAAGGCAAGCCGCCGGCACCCGCGCGCGATCAGCCGCTCGCCGACCAGTCGCCCGCCCTCGAAATTGTCGACGCCGACCGCGCAGTGGCGCTGTCCCGGCAGGGTGCTGCCCCACACCACCAGCGGGCGATAGCGCGCGGCGACGCGCTCGATCGTCTCGAACTGGTCGGACTGGCCGATCACCAGCACGCCGTCGAGCATCCCGGAGGTGACGATCCGCTCCAGCCAGTCGTCCGCATCGGGGATGACGCGCGACAGCATCAGGTCATAGCCGCGCTCGGTCAGCGCATCCGCCAAAGGGCCGAGCAGGCTCATGAAGAAGGGGTCGGACAGATGCTGGCGACGCTCATGCCCCAGGGGCACGACGACGCCGATCAGCCCCGTCTGCTGCGTGCGCAGGCGCCGCGCCATCTGGTTGGGGCGGAACTGGTGCTGCGCCGCCAGTTCCTCGATCCGGCGGCGCGTCTCGTCGTTGACGACGGACTTGCCCGCCAGCGCCCGCGAGACGGTGCCGGCGGAGACGCCCGCCAGCCGGGCGAGGTCGTTGATCGTGCGGACCTGATCGGTCGCGAGCGGGCTGTCATTCTGTTGCATGGCGATGGCACCCTTCTTCCACGATCGCCGCACAAAGGAAAGAGACGGACAGGGCTACTGCCGCATATGAAAAATCGGCCGTCCAGTCGCTTACAGGCCGAGGGTGCGGGCCAGGCCGAGCAGCGCCCAGTAGAGCGTGCCCGACAGCAGCATCGCCGCCGGCAGCGTCAGCACCCAGGCCAGCACCATGTTGCGCACCGTCCGCGCCTGCAACCCTGCGCCG
The DNA here is from genome assembly GCF_003951315.1 of Sphingomonas sp. S-NIH.Pt15_0812. GTDB lineage: Bacteria > Pseudomonadota > Alphaproteobacteria > Sphingomonadales > Sphingomonadaceae > Sphingomonas. Next base: position 75,980 of record NZ_QLJH01000011.1, on the reverse strand, counting down.
TTCGCGACCGATGCGCCCGCGACGCCCGACGACAGGATATGCGTGGTCGACACCGGCATGCCGAACTTGACCGCCAGCAGGATGGTGGAGGCCGCGACCAGCTCCGCCGCCGCGCCCATGCCATAGGTCAGGTGGGTCTTGCCGATCCGCTCGCCGACCGTGACGACGATCCGACGCCAGCCGACCATGGTGCCCAGGCCCAGCGCCAGCGCCACCGCGACCTTGACCCAGCCGGGGATGTAGCGCGTGCCGTCCTGCAGCTTCTTGTCATAGGCATCGACCGCATCCAGCTCGGCGGCGGTCATGACCGCGCGCGTCCGCGCCGATTGCTTGGCCAGGATCGAGGCGTCGAGCACCAGATACATGTCGTTGCGCAGGTTCGGCGTCTCCGCCGCCGGCACCCTGCCCAGCGACCCGTGCGCGGCGATCCGCTGGCTGACATCGTCCGACAGCGAGGCGAGCGCCGCGAAGGTGCGCGCCCCCTCGATGTGCCGCAGGCGCAGCGCATCGGTCAGCGCGACGCGCGCCGCCGCCGGATCGGGCGTCAGTCCCTGCGCCTGGCGGCGAAAGGCCAGCTCGGCGGCATCGGCGGCGCGGAGGAAGGCCGGCGTCTCCTGCGCCGGCAGGGTGCGGTTGAGCGCATAGGCGGTGGGCGCGCAGCCGATCAGGATCAGCATGATCAGGCCCATGCCCTTCTGCCCGTCATTATTGCCATGCGCGAAGCTGACGGCGGTGCAGGTGAAGATCAGGAGGGCGCGGATGCCTTTGGGCGGCGGCTGGTCGCCCTTCGGCTCGGCATAGAGGACCGGGTCGGGCTTGAGCCGCTTCATCACCAGCAGCAGCATGAACGCCGCGACGAAGCCGATCAGCGGACTGACCAGCAGCGCCGACATGACCTTGCGCACCTGCTCCCAGTCGAGCCCGGCGGTGCCGCTGCCGCCCGCCAGCATCTGGTTGGCGACGCCGACGCCCAGGATCGAGCCGATCAGCGCATGGCTGGACGAATTGGGCAGCCCGACTGCCCAGGTGGCGAGGTTCCAGCCCACCGCCGCGAGCAGCAGCGCGAAGATCATCGCATAGCCGCCCGCGCTGCCGACATGCAGCACCAGATCGACCGGCAGCAGCGTGATGATCGAATAGGCGACCGCACCCGAGGAGACGAGCACGCCGAGGAAGTTGAAGACGCCGGACCAGATCACCGCCAGCGGCGCGGGCATGGCATGCGTGTAGATCACGGTCGCCACCGCATTGGCGGTGTCGTGGAAGCCGTTCACGAATTCGAAGCCGAGCGCGATGACCAGCGCCAGCCCCAGAAACAGCAGCGCCCCCGTCGCCAGGCGCTCGCCGACCTGTGCGGTGTCGTCGACGATGCTGATCCCCGCATAGGCGAGGCCGCCGATCACGAGGGCGGCGAAAATCCAACGGCCCGCCGGATGCAGGCTGGCGTCGAGATGCGGACCGCGAACCCGGGATTCGGATTCACCGCCAGTCAATGCTGTAGTGGCCATGCCCCGCCTATCGCGGGATCGTGCGACAGTTTGATGACGGTTCCGTGACGCTAGCGACGGGCATCATGAATTAACGCTCCCCGACGATCGCCGCGTCGCGAACCATCGGCCTGCCATGCGGCCGGGCAGCGATCTGTTCGTAGCTGCGCGCCGGCTGGTCGAGCCAGATGGGGGCGAGCTTGGGCGAGTCGACGCGCTCCACCCCCACCGCAAAGGCCTGGATCAGGTGGTGAACGCCACCCGCGTCGCGCCAGCCGAGCCGCACCGCGACCAGCGGCACGAACAAGGGGCGCCCCGCCGCCTCCAGCCCGCCGGTCGCCTCACGCGCCAGCACGCCGATGCCGCGCACCGTACGGGCACTGCCGGGCGCGAGGCCGAAGGCCGGCACCACCGTGCGACCGATGGGGGCATCGTGCAGGGCGGCAATGGCCTGCCCCTCATCCTTCGATGCCGCCATCAGATGCAGGCTGACCCGGACATCCTCCATCGCCTCCTCGCTCGACAGCAGGATCTCGCCCTCGAAGGTGGCGGTGAGCATGTTGAGGCCGATCCGCAGCGGCCGCAGCGTGACCGAGGGTGCGGCCGGAGGGGCCGGCACGGGCGCGGGCTTCGCCGGCCTCTCGGCTGGGAGGCGATCCTCCGGCTCATCCGGCGCGGCATCGGCCCGCGACCGCCGCAGCATCACCCAGCCGGCGGCAACCAGGGCGAGCAGCAGCGGAACCAGCCACCATGCCCCGCCCCCCTCTTCCGGAACGGTCGCCGGCGGCGAGACGGCGGGCGTCGGAGATGCCGCAGGGGCCGGCGTCACCTCGGGCAGCGGCGCGGACGGAGCGACTTCTGTCGGACGGGCGACCGGCGTGGCTGACGGGGTAGGTGTTGGACGTGGCGTCGGCGTCGGCGATAGCGATGGGCGGGCGACCGCTCCGGCCGCAGCCGTGGCGCGGGGGGTCGGCGACGGACGCACCGGCGATGGCAAGCTGACCACGGGTGGCGGTGGCGTGGGCACCGGACTGGGGATTGGCGCGGGAGATGGCGACGGCGCCGGGGTCGTCGGCAGGACCAGCGGCGCGGTGATCGCGTCGTCGCGGGTCGGCGGAACCTCCTGCGCCGCCAGGGGCATGGCCAGCGGCAGAAGGGCAAGGGCGGCGATACGGAAACGCATCGCCTCGCCGGTCCCCGCTTTCCGCCGCCACGCAAGCGGTGCTGCGACGAAGCGCGCCGCGACGGCGACCGGCCGCATTCTCCCGACCCCTTTGACATCCCGGGACGTGCCGCCTATATCCGCCTCTCACCACAGCTTTCCGGGATAGGACATGCCGTCGCGCAGCGTGTCGTTACGAATAGGAAACTGCTGGTTCTTGGACGCTGAAGCCGACGCATTCCCATGCGATCGGCTTTTTTCCGTCCAAGGCAACCGCGCCCGGATTTCTGGCTGACGAGGCACGAACGAGACATGGCAACCAAGGCGATCGACGGCGGCTCTGCCCGGCGCGAGCACAAGGGCGGCACCGCCAAGCGGCGCATCCGCAAGGTTTTCGGCAACATCCACGAAGTGGTGCAGATGCCGAACCTGATCGAGGTGCAGCGCGAGAGCTACGAGCAGTTCCTGCGCTCGGACAAGGCGACCGGCCATGTGTCGGGCCTGGAGAAGACGCTGCGCAGCGTCTTCCCGATCCAGGATTTCGCCGGCACCGCCTATCTCGACTTCGACGACTATGTCCTCGAGCCGCCGAAGTTCGACGTCGAGGAATGCCGCCAGCGGGGCATCACCTATGCCGCGCCGATGCGCGTCACCTTGCGCCTGACCGCCTTCGAGGTCGATCCGGATACCGAGGCCAAGTCGGTCATCGATATCAAGGAGCAGGACGTCTACATGGGTGACATGCCCCTGATGACGGAGAACGGCACCTTCTTCATCAACGGCACCGAGCGCGTCATCGTCAGCCAGATGCACCGGTCGCCCGGCGTGCTGTTCGACCATGATCGCGGCAAGACCCACGCCTCGGGCAAGTACCTCTTCGCCGCGCGCGTCATCCCCTATCGCGGCTCGTGGCTCGATTTCGAGTTCGACGCCAAGGACATCGTCAACGTCCGTATCGACCGCAAGCGCAAGCTGCCGGTGACGGCGCTGCTCTATGCGCTGGGGATGAACTCGGAAGAGATCCTCAACTATTTCTACAACCGCCTCACCTTCGTGCGCGGCGACGGCGGCTGGAAGATCCCCTTCCAGGTCGAGAACTGGCGCGGCGCCAAGCCGATGTTCGACATCGTCGATGCGGCGTCGGGCGAGATCGTGTTCGCGGCCGGCCAGAAGATCAGCCCCCGCGCCGCCAACAAGGCGGCCAAGGACGGCCTGTCCCAGCTGCTGATCCCGACCGAGGAGATCTTCGGCCGCTATTCCGCCTATGACCTCATCAACGAGACCACGGGCGAGATCTATGTCGAGGCGGGCGACGAGATCTCTGCCGAGAATCTCGAGAAGCTGGACCAGGCGGGCGTCGACACGATCGAGCTGCTCGACATCGACCATGTCGCGACCGGCCCGTGGATCCGCAACACGCTGAAGGCCGACAAGGCCGAGGAGCGCGAGCAGGCGCTGTCCGACATCTATCGCGTGATGCGCCCCGGCGAGCCGCCGACGCTGGAGACGGCCGAGGCGTTGTTCGCCGGTCTGTTCTTCGATCCCGATCGCTACGACCTGTCGGCCGTGGGTCGCGTCAAGCTCAACATGCGCCTCGACCTCGATTGCCCGGACACGGTCACGACGCTGCGCACCGAGGACATCCTCGCGGTCGTCAAGACGCTGGTCGACCTGAAGGACGGCAAGGGCGAGATCGACGACATCGACAATCTCGGCAACCGCCGCGTGCGTTCGGTGGGCGAGCTGCTGGAGAACCAGTATCGCGTCGGCCTGCTCCGCATGGAGCGCGCCGTGAAGGAGCGCATGTCGTCGGTCGATGTGTCGACGGTGATGCCGAACGACCTGATCAACGCCAAGCCCGCGGTCGCCGCGGTGCGCGAGTTCTTCGGTTCGTCGCAGCTGTCGCAGTTCATGGACCAGACCAACCCGCTCTCCGAAGTGACGCACAAGCGTCGCGTCTCGGCGCTCGGGCCGGGCGGCCTGACGCGTGAGCGCGCGGGCTTCGAGGTCCGCGACGTCCACCCGACCCACTATGGCCGTATCTGCCCGATCGAGACGCCGGAAGGCCCGAACATCGGTCTGATCAACTCGCTGGCGTCGTTCAGCCGGGTCAACAAGTACGGCTTCATCGAGACGCCCTACCGCAAGATCATCGACGGCAAGGTGACCAACGAGGTCGTCTATCTGTCGGCGATGGAAGAGGCCAAGCACACGATCGCGCAGGCCTCGGCGGCGTTGACCGACGAAGGCGCGTTCTCCGAGGATCTGGTGTCGGCTCGTCAGGGCGGCGAGTTCCTGATGGCGCTGCCCGACCAGATCACGCTGATGGACGTCAGCCCCAAGCAGCTGGTCTCGGTCGCGGCCTCGCTCATCCCCTTCCTGGAGAATGACGACGCCAACCGCGCGCTGATGGGCTCGAACATGCAGCGCCAGGCGGTGCCGCTGGTTCGTGCCGAGGCGCCGTTCGTCGGCACCGGCATGGAAGAGACGGTGGCCCGCGATTCCGGCGCGGCGATCTCGGCCAAGCGTGCCGGCATCGTCGACCAGGTCGATGCGTCGCGCATCGTCGTCCGGGCGACCGGCGAGGTCGATGCCGGCAAGTCGGGCGTCGACATCTACACGCTGATGAAGTTCCAGCGTTCCAACCAGTCGACCTGCATCAACCAGCGTCCGCTGGTGAAGGTGGGCGACGTGGTCAATGCCGGCGACGTGATCGCCGACGGCCCGTCGACCGAGTTCGGCGAGCTGGCGCTGGGCCGCAACGCGCTGGTCGCGTTCATGCCCTGGAACGGCTACAACTACGAGGACTCGATCCTCATCAGCGAGCGGATCGTGAAGGATGACGTGTTCACGTCGATCCATATCGACGAGTTCGAGGTGATGGCCCGCGACACGAAGCTCGGGCCGGAGGACATCACCCGCGACATCCCGAACGTCGGCGAGGAAGCACTGCGCAACCTCGACGAGGCGGGCATCGTGTACGTCGGCGCCGAGGTGGAGCCGGGCGACATCCTGGTCGGCAAGATCACGCCGAAGGGCGAGAGCCCGATGACGCCGGAGGAGAAGCTGCTCCGCGCCATCTTCGGCGAGAAGGCGTCGGACGTGCGCGACACCTCGCTGCGCCTGCCGCCGGGCGTGGCCGGCACGATCGTCGACGTCCGCGTCTTCAATCGTCACGGCATCGACAAGGACGAGCGCGCGATGGCGATCGAGCGCGAGGAGATCGAGCGCCTGAAGAAGGACTCGGACGACGAGCGCACCATCCTCAACCGGGCGACCTGGAGCCGCCTGCGCGAGATGCTGCTCGACCAGGTCGCGACCGCCGTGCCGAAGGGCCTGAAGAAGGGCTCGGTCATCGACATGGACATGCTGGACAGCGTCGATCGCCACGAATGGTGGAAATTCGCGGTGCAGGACGATGCGCGCCAGAGCGATCTGGAAGCGGTCAAGCAGCAATATGACGAAGCCGCCAAGCTGATCACCGACAAGTTCCACGACCGTCGCGAGAAGCTGGAGCGGGGCGACGAGCTGCCGCCGGGCGTGCTCAAGATGGTCAAGGTCTTCGTCGCGGTGAAGCGCAAGCTGCAGCCGGGCGACAAGATGGCCGGCCGTCACGGCAACAAGGGCGTGATCAGCCGCATCCTGCCGCAGGAGGACATGCCCTTCCTCGCGGACGGTACGCCGGTCGATCTGGTGCTCAACCCGCTGGGCGTGCCGTCGCGCATGAACGTCGGTCAGATCTTCGAGACGCATCTCGGCTGGGCGGCCCGCAACCTGGGTATGCAGGTCGCGGCGCAGCTCGAGGAGTGGCGCGAGGCCAATCCGGACGCCAAGGCGGGCGAGATGCCCGACGCGGTCAAGAACCGGCTGCTCGAGGTCTATGGCGATCACTATGCCGACGACATCGCGTCGCGCGAGCCGGAGGACCTGGCCGAGCTGGTCCACAACGTCCGCACCGGCGTGCCGATGGGCACCCCCGTGTTCGACGGCGCGGTCGAGAAGGACGTCACCGACATGCTGGCGCTGGCGGGTCTCGACCTGTCGGGCCAGTCGGAGCTGTTCGACGGCCGCACGGGCGACAAGTTCGACCGCAAGGTCACGGTGGGCATCATCTACATGCTGAAGCTGCACCACCTGGTCGACGACAAGATCCACGCCCGGTCCATCGGCCCCTATTCGCTCGTCACCCAGCAGCCGCTGGGCGGCAAGGCGCAGTTCGGCGGCCAGCGCTTCGGCGAGATGGAGGTCTGGGCGCTCCAGGCCTACGGCGCCGCGTACACGCTGCAGGAGATGCTGACGGTGAAGTCCGACGACGTGGTCGGCCGCACCAAGGTCTATGAGGCGATCGTCAAGGGCGACGACACGTTCGAGGCCGGCATCCCCGAAAGCTTCAACGTGCTGGTCAAGGAAATGCGCTCGCTCGGCCTCAATGTCGACCTCAAGACGATGGAAGACACGCAGGACGACGGGCTGGCCGAGGCGGCGGAATAAGGATCGCGGGCGCTGTCGTCACGGCAGCGCCCCGCCCTCCCCGCCCGGAAAGCTACCCCTAGAGGGACTGAAATCATGAACGAACTGACCAATTTCGCCAATCCGCTCGCGAAGCCGGAAACCTTCGACCAGATCCAGATCGGCATCGCGTCGCCCGATAAGATCCGTTCCTGGTCGTTCGGCGAGATCAAGAAGCCGGAAACGATCAACTACCGCACGTTCAAGCCCGAGCGTGACGGCCTGTTCTGCGCGCGCATCTTCGGCCCGATCAAGGACTATGAGTGCTTGTGCGGCAAGTACAAGCGCATGAAGTACAAGGGCATCGTCTGCGAGAAGTGCGGTGTCGAGGTCACGGTGTCCAAGGTCCGCCGCGAGCGGATGGGCCATATCGAGCTCGCCGCCCCCGTCGCGCACATCTGGTTCCTGAAGTCGCTGCCCAGCCGCATCGGCCTGCTGCTCGACATGCAGCTGAAGCAGCTGGAGCGTGTGCTCTACTTCGAAGCCTATATCGTCATTGAGCCGGGCCTGACCCCGCTGGAGAAATACTCGCTCCTCACCGAGGACGAGCTGCTCGACGCGCAGGACCAATATGGCGAGGACGCCTTCTCGGCCGGCATCGGCGCGGAAGCGGTCCGCATCATGCTGGAGAATCTCGACCTCGAGGGCGAGAAGCGTGACCTGCTCGAGGAGCTGGCGACGACCAAGTCGGAGCTGAAGCCCAAGAAGATCATCAAGCGCCTGAAGGTCGTCGAATCCTTCCTGGAATCGGGCAACCGTCCGGAGTGGATGATCCTGGAGGTCGTGCCGGTCATCCCGCCGGAACTGCGTCCGCTGGTGCCGCTGGACGGCGGCCGCTTCGCGACGTCGGACCTGAACGACCTGTACCGCCGCGTCATCAACCGCAACAACCGCCTCAAGCGCCTCATGGAGCTGCGTGCGCCGGACATCATCGTCCGCAACGAGAAGCGCATGTTGCAGGAAGCGGTCGACGCGCTGTTCGACAACGGCCGTCGCGGCCGCACGATCACCGGCGCCAACAAGCGTCCGCTCAAGTCGCTGTCCGACATGCTGAAGGGCAAGCAGGGCCGCTTCCGCCAGAACCTGCTCGGCAAGCGCGTCGACTATTCGGGCCGTTCGGTCATCGTGACCGGTCCGGAGCTGAAGCTGCACCAGTGCGGCCTGCCGAAGAAGATGGCGCTCGAGCTGTTCAAGCCGTTCATCTATGCGCGGCTCGACGCCAAGGGTCTGTCCATGACCCTGAAGCAGGCCAAGAAGTGGGTCGAGAAGGAGCGCAAGGAAGTCTGGGACATCCTGGACGAGGTGATCCGCGAGCATCCGGTGATGCTGAACCGCGCGCCGACGCTCCACCGCCTGGGCATCCAGGCGTTCGAGCCGGTGCTGATCGAGGGCAAGGCGATCCAGCTCCACCCGCTGGTCTGCTCCGCGTTCAACGCCGACTTCGACGGCGACCAGATGGCCGTGCACGTCCCGCTGTCGCTCGAGGCGCAGCTGGAAGCGCGCGTCCTGATGATGTCGACCAACAACATCCTGTCGCCCGCCAACGGCAAGCCGATCATCGTGCCGTCGCAGGACATGGTGCTGGGCCTTTATTATCTGTCGATGATGAAGGAAGGCGAGCCTGGCGAGGGCATGTTGCTGGGCGACATGGCCGAGGTGCACCAGGCGCTCAACGCCCAGGCGGTGACGCTCCACACCAAGATCATCAGCCGCGTTCCGCAGACCGACGAGCAGGGCAACCAGTACCTCAAGCGCTACGAGACGACGCCGGGCCGGATGCTGCTCGGCGAGACGCTGCCGAAGAGCCACAAGGTGCCGTTCGAGACCGTCAATCGCCTGCTCACGAAGAAGGACGTGGGCGACGTGATCGACGAGGTCTATCGTCACACCGGCCAGAAGGAGACGGTGCTGTTCGCCGATGCGATCATGGCGCTGGGCTTCCGTCACGCGTTCCGCGCCGGCATCTCGTTCGGCAAGGACGACATGATCATCGCGCCGGACAAGGATGCGCTGGTCGACGAGACGCGCGAGCAGGTGAAGGACTTCGAGCAGCAGTATCAGGACGGCCTGATCACGCAGCAGGAGAAGTACAACAAGGTGATCGACGCCTGGAGCCGTTGCGGCGACCAGGTCGCGAACTCGATGATGAACGAGATCAAGGCGGTGCGCCGGTACGAGGACGGCCCGATGGCCGGCCGCGAGAAGGACATCAACTCGATCTACATGATGGCCCACTCCGGTGCCCGTGGCTCGCAGGCGCAGATCAAGCAGCTCGCCGGCATGCGCGGCCTCATGGCCAAGCCGTCGGGCGAGATCATCGAGACGCCGATCATCTCGAACTTCAAGGAGGGCCTGACCGTCCTTGAATATTTCAACTCCACCCACGGCGCCCGCAAGGGCCTGGCGGACACGGCGCTCAAGACGGCGAACTCGGGCTACCTGACCCGCCGCCTGGTCGACGTCTCGCAGGACTGCGTCATCATCGAGGAGGATTGCGGCACCGAGCGCGCGCTCGAGATGAAGGCGATCGTCCAGGGCGGCTCGACCATCGCCTCGCTCGGCGAGCGTATCCTGGGCCGCACCACGGCCGAGGACGTGGTCGATCCGAAGACCGGCGAGGTCGTCATCCCGACGGGCACGCTGCTCGACGAGGCGATGATCGTGCAGATCGAGAAGATCGGCATCCAGGGCATGAAGATCCGCTCGCCGCTGGTCTGCGAGAGCAAGATCGGCGTCTGCGGCAAGTGCTATGGCCGTGACCTCGCGCGCGGCACGCCGGTCAATATCGGCGAAGCGGTGGGCGTCATCGCGGCGCAGTCGATCGGTGAGCCGGGCACGCAGCTGACGATGCGCACCTTCCACATCGGCGGCGCGGCGCAGCTCAACGAGCAGTCGAACCTGGAGGCGCCGGTCGACGGCACCGCCCAGTTCCGCGACCTGCGCCTGATCACCGACCAGCGTGGCCGTCGCGTGACGCTGAGCCGTTCGGGCGAGATCGCGATCGTCGACATGGATGGTCGCGAGCTGTCGACGCACCGCATCCCGTACGGCGCCTATGTGCTGTTCGACGACGGCCACATGCTGTCGAAGGGCGATCGCATGGCGGAATGGGATCCGTTCACCATGCCGGTGATCACGGAAAACTCGGGCGTCGTGAAGTATCAGGACCTGATCGAAGGCAAGACGCTGACCGAGCAGACCGACGAAGCGACGGGCATCGCCCAACGCGTCGTCATCGAATACCGCACCTCCACCAAGTCGAAGGAGGATCTCCGTCCCCGCCTGACCCTGACGGGCGCGGACGAGAGCGAGGCGGCCCGCTACATGCTGGCCCCCGGCGCGGTGCTGTCGGTCGAGGACAATGCGCAGGTCCAGGGCGGCGACGTTCTGGCCCGTGTCAGCCGCGAGTCCGCCAAGACCCGCGACATCACCGGCGGTCTGCCGCGCGTCGCCGAACTGTTCGAGGCGCGCATCCCCAAGGAAGCGGCGATCATCGCCAAGGTTTCCGGCCGGGTCGTGTTCGGCAAGGACTATAAGGCGAAGCGCAAGATCGGCATCCAGCCCGAGGATGGCGGCGACGTCGTCGAGTATCTGGTGCCCAAGTCGAAGGTGATCGACGTCCAGGAAGGCGACTATGTCAAGCGGGGCGACAACCTGATCGGTGGTTCGCCCAACCCGCACGACATTCTGGAGACCATGGGGATCGAGCCGCTGGCCGAATATCTCGTGGCGGAAATCCAGGAGGTCTATCGACTCCAAGGCGTGAAGATCAACGACAAGCACATCGAGACGATCGTTCGTCAGATGCTGCAGAAGGTCGAGATCACCGACGGCGGCGACACCACGCTGCTGAAGGGCGAGCAGGTCGATCGCGAGGAGATGGACGCGACCAACGACAAGCTGGAGCCGGGCCAGGCGCGTGCGCAGGGCAAGCCGGTCCTGCTCGGCATCACCAAGGCGAGCCTGCAGACCCGCAGCTTCATTTCGGCGGCGTCGTTCCAGGAGACCACCCGCGTCCTCACCGAGGCGGCGGTCCAGGGCAAGCAGGACACGCTGATGGGCCTGAAGGAGAATGTCATCGTCGGCCGCCTGATCCCGGCGGGTACCGGTGCGGGCATGAACCGCCTGCGCGTGGCGGCCTCCAGCCGCGACGCGGCGCTTCGCGCGCAGCAGCGCGCGCTGTCGGCGGCGATCGTCGCCCCCGTCTCGGCCGCGGAACTCCGCGCCGCCGAGGAGAAGCGCAGCCGTCGCGACGACACCGGCACGGGTCCCGACCCGCTCGCCGAGGTCGTGCCCTCGGGCAACGGCACCGATGCGGATGCCGGCGAGTATCTGAACGACTGATCCTGATCCCAGGATCGCGAATGGAAAGGGGCGTCTCCTGACAAGGAGGCGCCCTTTTTCGTGCGCGGCGTCCCTTGCCCGCCCCCGCCCGACGCGGCAGGAGGCAGGCCATGTTCCACGACAGGACGAACGGGCATGAGCGGCACCGAACCCGAATGGCTGGCCTGGGCACGGGAGATCCAGGCGACGGCGCAGACCGGCCTGGCCTTCACCCGCGATCCCTATGATCGCGAGCGCTATGAGGCGCTACGCGATCTCGCCGCGCGGATGATGGCGGCGGGTAGCGATGCACCCATGGAGCGGATCGCCGGGCTGTTCGCGGCGGAGACGGGCTATGCGACGCCCAAGCTCGACGTGCGTGGCGCGGTGTTCGACGCGGGGGGTCGGCTGCTGCTGGTGCGCGAGACCGCCGATCACGGGCGCTGGACGCTACCGGGCGGCTGGGCGGACGTGAACCTGACCCCGGCGGAAAATGTCGTGAAGGAAGTGCGCGAGGAAAGCGGCTATGCGGTCCGCGCGCGCAAGCTGGTCGCGCTGTGGGACCGGACGCGCCAGGGTCACGGGCCCCTGGTCTTCTCCTGCGCCAAGGCCTTCTTCCTGTGCGACCTACTCGGCGGCACGGCGACGCCGTCGATCGAGACATCGGAAATCGGCTGGTTCGCGGAAGATGCATTGCCCGACGATCTGTCACTCGGTCGGATCCAGCCCGGACAGTTGCGGCAGATGTTCGCCCATCGCCGCGATCCGACCTTGCCGACCGCCTTCGATTAAGGGGGTAGCTGGCCCCGTGCAGCACAGCCGGCTATGCCGCTTTCGGAAGGGGTCGACGACCAGGGACATGCGCAGGCGCGGGGGGACATGGGCGGTCGGCGTCGGCCTGGCGGTGGTGGCCGGATGCGCTGCCCCCGCCTGTGCCCAGACGGCCGCGATCAATATCCCCGCCGCCCCCCTGTCCGCCGCGATCAAGGCGCTGGCGGAGCAATCCGGCGCGGCGATCGGCGCGCCGGGGTCGCTGGCGGCGGTGCGGGTCCGGGGCGTCAGGGGGAAGATGCCGGTCGCCGCCGCGCTGCACCGGATGCTGCGCTGCACCGGCCTGCGCGCCAAGCCGGCAGGGCCGGGCGCCTGGCGGATCGAGGCGGGTCCCAAGGCCGCCTGGCCGGCCTCCGATGGCATCGATCCCCCTCCCGGTCCCGACATCATCGTCACCGCCACCAAACAGCCCGAGCCTGCCAGCCGGGTGGCGCTGGCCCTCTCCGTCGCCGATGCCCGCACCCTCGCGGCGATCGGCGACGCGCCGGATGCCGGCGGGGTCGCGACGATCCTGAACGGCCTGTCGAGCACCAATCTGGGATCGGGTCGCGACCGGCTGTTCCTGCGCGGCATCGGCGACAGCCCATTCGATGGCTTCGGCCAGTCCAGCGTCAGCGTCCAGCTCGACGAGGCGCGGCTGACCTATGATGCACCCGATCCCGATCTGCGGCTGATCGACATGGCGCAGGTCGAATTGCTGAAGGGGCCGCAGGGCCCGCTTTACGGCACCGGGGCCCTGGGCGGCGTCTATCGGTTGGTGCCGGAAAAGCCGATGCTCGACCAGGTCGACGGTGCGATCCGTCTGGGACTGGGGGCGACCGCGCATGGCGGGATGCAGGGCGCGGCGGACGTCATGGCGAACGTGCCCATCCTGCCCGACCGGCTGGCGGTGCGGCTGGTCGGCTATCGAATCGGCCAGTCGGGCTGGATCGACGAGGCGGGACGCGGGCCGAACGTCAACCGTGGCGAGAGCAGCGGCGGGCGGATCGCGATCCGGGCGAAGCCGACCGGCGACTGGACGGTCGACTTGGTCGGCGTGGCGCAAGGAGCGCGCATCGCCGACAGCCAATATGTCGAGCAGCGCGGGACCTTGTCGCGCGCCGCGCGCCTGCCCGAGCCGCAGGAGACCAATATCCGCATCGCCAGCCTGACCGCCACCGGCCCGCTCGCCGGGTTCAAGGTGACGGGCGTGGTCAGCACCGCGCGCCAGGAACTGGACGTGCGCTACGACGCCTCGGCGCGCGCGACGCTGCTCGGCGGCACCGCGCCCGCCACCTATCGCGACGATCGCCGCTACGAGGTGGCCAATGCCGAATTGCGCGCCGCCCGGACCGATGGACGGGTCGACTGGCTGGCGGGCGCATCGCTGCTGGTCGCCGACACCAATGCCTCGGGCGACCTGATCGCGCCGACCGGCGAGGCGCTCCGTATCCTGCGCTTCCGCCGCAGCGTGATCGAGGCGGCGCTGTTCGGCGAGGCGACCTACCGGATCAGCCACAGCCTGCGCGGCACGCTCGGCCTGCGGCTGTTCCGCTCCGCCGTGGCCGATGAACGACGCGAAGTGGCGAGCGACGCCGCCGCCGATCGCGCGTCCCTGCGGGGCAGTCCCAGCGCGGCGCTGGCCTGGCAGGCGAACGATCGGTTGCTGCTGTTCGCGCGCATCGCTTCCGCCTTGCGGCCGGGCGGCATCCAGGCGGCGGTGCGGCCGAGCGACCAGCCGACCCGCTACCGCGCCGATACGCTGCGCGCGATCGACCTGGGGCTGCGCTGGCAGCATCCCGCCACCGGGCTGTCGCTCGACCTGGGGCTGTTCACCACGCGCTGGTCGAACGTGCAGGCGGACTTCCTGCGCAGCGACGGGCTGGTGATCACGCGCAATGCGGGCTTCGCCAACAATACCGGGATCGATACGACGCTGGGATGGCGACCGGACCGGCATTGGACGATCACCACCGGCCTGTTGCTGCAACGGGCGCGGATCGGCTCCGGCGTCGTGACGGTGGAAAATCCCGATCGTCGCCTGCCGGTCGTCCCCGATGTCAGCGCGCATGGCGAGATCGCCTATGGCTTCGAACAGGCCGGCTGGGCGATCGACCTGGGCGCGCGCGCCAGCTTCGTCGGCAATGCGCGGTTGAGCTTCGATCCGGGTCTCGACCGCCAGAGCCAGGCGGTGACGCTGACCGCCGCCAGCATCACCGCGACCCGCGGGCGCTGGACGCTCCGGCTCGGGATCGACAATATCCTCGATACGCGGGCGAACAGCTTCGCCTTCGGCAACCCCTTCTCAATCGCGCTCGGCGAGCAGAATACTCCGGTGCGACCGCGCACCAGCGCGCTATCGGTGCGCCGCCGGTTCTGAGGACGGCGGGGCCCGGCGGATGACCTCGTCCAGCACCGCCACGGTCAGCCCTAGCTTGCGCACTACCATGCGGTTATGCGCCACCTGTCCGCCCGGTTCCAGGAACAGCCATTGCTCCATGTCCAGGCCGCCATGCGTGCGAAAATGGAGGTGCAGCCGGTTGCCCTCCACCTCCCCCGTCACCGGCCCCTCGGCATCGGTCAGGCTCCCGACATAGCGGCCGGGTCCGTCGGGGCGGATGCGCCAGCGTCGCTCGCGCACCGGCGCGTCTCCCTGGCGGATGCGCTGGTCGAGCAGCAGCACGCCGTCCGCCCCGACCCGGCCGAGGCTGTCCACCGTCACCCGCTGCGGCGCGCGGAACAGGATCTTCAGCCGTGCCTCGCCATGGCTGGCGCCCGCGAAGAACGCCGCCGGCTCGAACGGCGGGGACGGCGCGGCGAACCGCTCCGTCTCGCCCAATCCGGCACATCCCCCGAGCATCAGGGCGGCCACCATGCACCATCGCGTCATCATCCGGCGGCAACGAGCCAGGTCCCGTCTCGGGCCCGGTCAGGCGGCCGCCTTGGCCTCGGCGCGGAAGCGGTGGAGCAGCGGCTCGGTATAGCCATTGGGCTGCGCGCATCCCTCGAACACCAGCGCCCGCGCCGCCTGGAAGGCGATGCTGTCCGCCGCGCGCCCCGCCATCGGCTGGTAGAGCGGATCGCCGTCATTCTGCGCATCGACCTTCGCCGCCATCCGCGCCAGCGCCGCCTCGACCTGTTCCGCCGTGACGATCCCGTGCAGCAGCCAATTGGCGATATGCTGCGACGAGATACGCAGCGTCGCGCGATCCTCCATCAGCCCCACGTCATGGATGTCGGGCACCTTGGAACAGCCGATCCCCTGATCGATCCAGCGGACGACATAACCGAGCAGCCCCTGCGCATTATTATCGAGTTCCTCGGCGATCGCCGCCGCGTCCCAATCGGGCCGGATCGCGACCGGCGGGGCCAGCAGGCGGTCGACCGCGGCGACCGGCTCCGCCGCCCGCTCCGCCTGGCGCGCGGCGACATCGACCCGGTGGTAATGCGTCGCGTGCAGGGTCGCGGCGGTCGGGCTCGGCACCCAGGCGGTGGTCGCCCCGGCACGAGGATGCGCGATCTTCTGGTCGAGCATCTCGGCCATCCGGTCGGGGGCGGCCCACATGCCCTTGCCGATCTGCGCCCGCCCGGCGAAGCCGCAGGCCAGCCCGATCTGCACGTTGCGATCCTCATAGGCGGCGATCCAGTCGGCCGCCTTCATCGCGCCCTTCCGGATCATCGGGCCGGCCTGCATGGCGGTGTGGATCTCGTCGCCGGTCCGGTCCAGAAAGCCGGTGTTGATGAAGACGATCCGATGCCGCACCGCATGGATGCACGCGGCCAAATTGGCGGAGGTGCGCCGCTCCTCGTCCATCAGGCCGATCTTGATCGTGTGGCGCTCCAGCCCCAGCAGATCCTCGACCGCATCGAACAGCCGGTCGCTGAACGCCGCCTCGGCCGGACCGTGCATCTTGGGCTTGACGATATAGATCGACCCGGCGCGACTGTTCGCGCGCGCGCCGTTGCGATCGTGGAGTGCGATCAGGCTGGTGACGATCGCATCGACGATCCCCTCCGGCGCGTCCCGGCCATCGGCCATCCGCACTGCCGGGGTGGTCATCAGATGGCCGACATTGCGGACGAACAACAGGCTGCGGCCCTTCAGCGTGAAGGGACGGCCGTCCAGTCCCCGATAGGCCCGATCGGGTGCGAGATCGCGCGCGAGCCGCCGCCCCTGCTTCTCGAACGTTTCGGACAGGTCGCCGCGCATCAGGCCCAGCCAATTGGCATAGGCCTGCACCTTGTCCGCCGCATCGACCGCCGCGACCGAATCCTCCAGGTCGCAGATCGTGGTCAGCGCCGATTCGAGCAGGATATCGGCCAACCCCGCCGGATCGTCGCGGCCGATCGGGTGATCGCGGTCGATGACCAGTTCGATGTGCAGGCCATGGTGGCGCAGCAGCCAATGGTCGCCGGCCCGGCCGACCAGTTGCGCCGCATCCGCCAGCCGGGGCGTGTCACCGGTCCAGTCCGCCCATGTCCCCTCCGCCAACGGCACCGCCGCGTCGAGAAACGCCTTGGCCCAGCCGATCACCTGCGCGCCGCGACCGGCATCATAGCCGCCGCCCGCCACGACCGGTGCGATCGCATCGCTGCCGTACAACGCATCGTACAGGCTGCCCCAGCGCGCATTGGCGGCGTTGAGCAGGAAGCGGGCGTTGAGGATCGGCACGACCAGTTGCGGCCCGGCGAGCCGCGCCACTTCCGCATCGACGCCCTGCGGGTCGATCGTGAACGGCGCGGGCGCGTCGACCAGATAGCCGATGTCCCGCAGGAACGCCTGATAGGCGGCCTGGTCGACCGGCGCGCCGGCATGGCGGCGATGCCAATCGTCCAGCGCCGCCTGCATCCGATCGCGCCCGGCGAGCAGCGCCGCATTTTCCGGCGCGAAGCGGGCCAGGATCGCCGCGAAACCGGACCAGAATGCCGCCGGGGCGATCCCGGTGCCCCGCAGCGCCCGGTCTTCCAGGAACGTCGCCAGGGCCGGATCGACGGTCAGGCCGGCATGTCGATGCTGCGTATCGCTCATTGTCCACTCCTCTGCCGCCGGTATACAGCACTCCCGGTCGTTCTGTAGACGCCGATATGTCGATGCAGTCGTTCCTCTGGGGAATGAATGATGATGGACCCCGATTATGACCTCTTCGTCGCGGCGGCGCTGCATGGCAGTCTGGCGGCGGGCGGGCGCGCACTCGGCATTTCCGCCACCATGGCGTCGCGGCGGATCGCCCGGCTGGAGCAGCGGCTGGGCGCGCAACTCATCCATCGCAGCACCCGCCGCTTCGCGCTGACCCAGGCCGGCGAACGCTTCCATGGCGAGTTGCAGCAGATCCAGGCGCAATTGCATCAGGCCGAGGTCCGGGTCAGCGGCCGGCTCGACACGCCGTCCGGGCCGTTCCGCCTATCCGCGCCGACCTCCTTCGGACGGCTGTACATCGCCCCCCTGTTGCCCGAGTTCCTGGTCCGCCATCCGCAGGTCGCGCTGTCGGTCGACCTGTCCGATGGCTTTGTCGATCTGGTGGCCGGGCGCATCGACTGCGCGATCCGCATCGCCTCCGACATTCCGTCCAGCCTGCAGTCCCACCGACTGGGCGACAGCCGCCGAGTGCTGTGTGCCGCTCCCGCCTATCTGGCGGAGGCCGGCATCCCGCGCACGATCGACGACCTATCCGCGCATCGCCTGCTCGCGGCGGACGGGCAGATGCCGTGGCGACTGCTGCACGGCCATCGCCATGTCGTGATCGACCGGCCCAGCCATGTCCGCACCAACAGCAGCGAGCTGATCCGCGAGCTGACCCTGTCCGGCATGGGGGTCGCGCTGCGTTCGCTCTGGGACGTGGGCGACGCCTTGCGCGGCGGCCGTTTGGTTCGCGTCCTGCCCGAATGCCAGGGATCGAGCCGGGTCGGTATCCACGCCGTCCATCTGCGCGCGACGATAGTGCCGCCGGCCGTGCCCGCGTTCATCGCCTTCCTGCGCGAACGGCTCGACCCGGCAGCCTGGGACCGGGTGGATCAGTCTAGGCGGTGCGGATGATCCCGTCGACCACCGTCACCGGCCAGGGCGTCAGACGCTGCCCGGCGCACGGGCCGCCGACGCACAGGCCGTCCGCCACCTCGAACAGCGCGCCGTGCCAGCTGCACGCGATCCGGCCGCCGTCCGGCGTCAGATAGTCGTCCATCGTCTGCGCCAGCGGCAGGCCCAGATGCGGACAGCGATCGACATAGCCGTGCACCTCGCTCCCCCGCCGTACGACGAAGCCATGGAAGCGCCCGGCGCGCATCTGCACGACGAAGTTGCGCGCCGCGCCGTCCGCCACCAGGTCGAGCGCGCCCAGCGCCACCCCGGCCGGCGTTGCGGTCAGACGTTCGTCGCTCACCGATCCGCGTCGGGCTGGCGGTCGGGATGCGCGGCTGCGATCTCGGGCAGCGCCATCGCCCGCTCTCCCGCATCGACCAGCGCCGGGAAGCGCGTCAGGTCGACCGCGAAACGTCGCGCCGCGTAGAGCGCCGGCACGATGCAGCAATCCGCCAGCGTCGGCCGGTCGCCATAGGCGAAGCCGTCGCCATGCCGCTCGACCAGCCGATCGACCGCCGCCAGCCCGTCGCCAAGCCAATGCGCGATCCAGCGCTGCACCGCCGTGTCATCGGCGCCGAACTCTTTCCGCAGGGCGTTGAGCACGCGCAGATTGTGGAGCGGATGCGTGTCGCTGGCGATGGTCGCCGCCATGGACCGCACGATCGCGCGGCCATTCGGATCGCCGGGCAGCAACGGTGGCTGCGGATGGCATTCGTCCAGCCATTCGAGGATGGCGACGCTTTGCGTCAGCACCAGGTCGCCGGCCTTCAGCGTCGGCACCAGCCGTTGCGGGTTGAGCCGGGCGTAATCGTCCGCCCTTTGTGCGCCGGTGCGCAGGTCGTGATGGACCTGTTCATGGGCGACGCCCTTCAGCGCCAGCCCGATCCGCACGCGATAGGCCGCGCTCGACCGCCAGTAGCCGTGCAGCCGGATCATCGCGGCAGCACCGCCTTGAGGAAGTCCGCCCAGACCGCGTCATAATCGAGCTGGCTATGCGTCAGGGCGAAGTCGGTCGGGCGATAGGGCCAGCAGCTTTCCAGCATGAAGGCCATGGTGCCCGTGATCTTGTGCGGCTTCAGCTCCGCGTTCGACGCGCCCTGCCAGCTTGCCAAATCGGGGCCGTGCCCCGCCATCAGATTGTGCAGCGACAGGCCGCCGGGCTGGAACCCCTCCGCCTTGGCATCATAGGCGCCGGTGATCAGGCCCATCGCCTCCGACATGACGTTGCGGTGGAACCAGGGCGGGCGGAAACTGTCCTCCGCCACCATCCAGCGCGGCGGGAAGATGACGAAATCGGCATTGGCGCGACCGGGCACGTCGCTGGGCGAGGTCAGCACGGTGAAGATCGACGGATCGGGATGGTCGAAACTGACCGTGTTGATCGTGTTGAACCGCGACAGGTCGTAGCGCCAGGGGGCGAGATTGCCGTGCCATGCGACCACGTCGAGCGGACTATGGTCGAGCGTCATCGTCCAGAGCGAACCCATGAACTTCTGCACGACCTCGGTCGGCCCGTCGCGGTCCTCGTACCAGGCGACCGGCGTCTCGAAATCGCGCGGATTGGCGAGCCCGTTCGCCCCGATCGGTCCCAGATCGGGCAGACGGAACAGCGCGCCGTGATTCTCGGCGACATAGCCGCGCGCCGCGCCGTCGGGCAGCAGCGCGCGGAAGCGGACGCCGCGCGGAACCAGCGCGATCTGCCCCGGCGCGACGACCATCCGGCCGAGTTCGGTCAGCAGTTCCAGCCGCCCGTCCTGCGGAATGAACAGCAACTCGCCATCCGCATCGACGAAGACTCGGTCGACCATGTCCCGGCCCGCCGCATAGACGTGCAGCGCGACGCCCTCCAGATCCTCGGGCGGGCGGTTGACCAGCATCGTGGTCATGCCGTCGATCAGGTCGACCGCCGTCCCGGTCGCGACGATCGGGTCCCAGCGAAGCCGGTTGGGGGCGAGCGCCGCGTCGCCGCTCCCCCGCACGAACCGCCTGGCGCCGGCATAGGGCTGATAGGCGGGATGCTCGGCGGTCGGCCGCATCCGGTAGAGCCAGGAGCGCCGGTTCTCATGCCTGGGCGCGGTGAAGGCGGTCCCGGACAATTGCTCGGCATAGAGGCCGAAGGGCGGACGCTGCGGCGAGTTGCGCCCGATCGGCAGCGCCCCCGCCACCGCCTCGGTCGCGACATGGTTGCCGAAGCCGGGGATATAGCCGTCGTCGGTGCGCTGCTCGGTCATCGCGTCCTCCGTTCCGCTCGGGATCAATCAGGCGTCCACCGTCACCACGCCGCGACGGATCTGGTCCAGCTCGATGCTTTCGTACAGCGCCTGGAAGTTGCCGTTGCCGAAGCCCTCATTGCCCTTGCGCTGGATGATCTCGAAGAAGATCGGACCGAACATGTTCTCGGTGAAGATCTGGAGCAGGATGCCCTCCTCCTTCACGTCACCGTCGATCAGGATGCGGTTGCGGCGCAGCCGCTCCAGATCCTCGCCATGGCCGGGGACGCGCTTGTCGACCAATTCGTAATAGGTCTCGATCGTGTCCTGCAACCGCACGCCGCGATCCCGCAGCTTCTCGACGGTGGAGAAGATGTCGTCGGTGGTCAGCGCCAGATGCTGGATGCCCTCGCCATTATAGTCGCGGATGAACTCCTCGATCTGGCTCTTGTCGTCCTGGCTCTCGTTCAGCGGGATGCGGATCGCCTTGTCCGGCGCGATCATCGCCTGGCTGAACAGGCCGGTGGCCTTGCCCTTGATGTCGAAATATTTCTGCTCTTCGAAGCCGAAGATCTGGTTGTAGAAGGTCGACCAGGTCCGCATCTGCCCGCGCCGGACATTGTGGGTCAGATGGTCGAGCAGGTCGAGTCCGACCGTGTTGGCGGCCTCCGCCTCGGCCGCGCCCGGCTCCGCCTGCCAATCGTCATAGAGCGAGCCGGCTGCGCCGTGGCGATCGACCAGATAGAGCAGCGAGCCGCCGATCCCCTCCAGCACATAGGCGCCCTCGCCCAGCGCGCTGGTCGACGCATCGGCCGCCTTCGCCCCGCGCGCCAGTGCCGCGTCGAACGCCGCCTTGGCGTCGGCGACGCGGAACGCCATGCCGTTCGCGGAGGGGCCATGGTCGCGGCGGAAGTCGGCCGCCTGGCCCTCGCTCATGCGGTTGAGCAGCAGGTTGATGCGCCCCTGCTTGTAGCGGACCACGTCGCGGCTCGGATGGCGCGAGGCGACGACGAAGCCGAGCTGCTCGAACTGCGCGGCCATGCGCTCGGGATCGGGGGAGGTGAATTCGCAGAACTCGAATCCGTCCAGACCCATCGGGTTGACGTCCATATGGTCCATCGTCACTCTCCTGTGGCACCAAAACTGGTATCCGTTGATACCAACATCCATCTTTGCGACGTCGGTGTCAACGGGTACGCTCGGTCCATGACCACGCCGCTGCTCGCCCTGGACGACTTCCTTCCCTATCGTCTGTCCTTCACCTCGAACCTGGTCAGCGACACGATCGCGCGGGCCTATGAGTCGCTGTTCGGGCTGTCGATCCCGGAATGGCGGCTGGTGACGGTGGTGGCGGAGACGGGCGGCATCACCCAGGCGGCGATCGGCGTGCGGACGCGGATGGACAAGGTGACGGTCAGCCGCGCCGCCATCGCGCTGGTCGAGCGCGGACTGATGGCGCGGACGCCCAATCCGGACGACCGGCGCTCGCATCTGTTGCGGCTGACGCCCTCGGGCGAGTCGCTCTACGCGGCGGTCGCGCCCAAGGCGATCGAGCTGGAACGCCGCATCTTCTCCGCCTTCCGGCCGGAGGAACTGGCGCAATTCGCGGCGATGCTGCGGCGGATCGACGAACGGGCGCTGTTGGCGGCGGAGTGACGGATGGGCGTGGGCTGAACGGAACGGTCACCATTCCTTCCAACCTGTTCCCCGGCGAAGGTCGGGGCCCAGTTGGGTGACGACGGACAACGCTCCGTTACCACCGCCTTCCCAACTGGTCCCCGGCCTTCGCCGGGGAACAGGATGTTAAGCGAACAGCGACCTACCCCAGGCGCGTCAGCGCCGCCTGCAACCGGCTCGCCTCCGCCGTCTTGTCGGCGTGATCGGCGCGCGCCTTCTCCACCGCTTCCGGCTTGGCGCGCTCGACAAAGCTGGCATTGCCCAGGCGGCCAGCCAGCGCGTCGCGCTCCTTCTCCGCCGCCGCGATCGCCTTGGTCAGGCGGGCGCGCTCGGCCTCCAGGTCGATGACCCCGGCCAGCGGCAGGACGAAGGTCGCCTCGTCCACCACCACCTGCGCCGCGCCGCCGCTCGGCTCCTCCGCACCCGCCGCGACCAGATCGACGCGGGCCAGCCGCGCCAGCGCCGCCGCCTGTCGGACGAGACGTGCGTTCGTTCCCTCGCCCGCGTCACGGACATGGAGCGGCAGACGCGCGCCGGGCGGCACGTTCAGCTCGGTGCGCGCCGCGCGGATCTCCGACACCAGCCGGATCAGCCAGTCGATCTCGCGGCTCGCCTCCGGGTTCAGGCTGCGCGCATCGGGCTGCGGCCAGTGACCGACGATCAGGTCATGGTCGCGCGGGGCCAGGCCGTGCCACAACTCCTCGGTGATGAAGGGCATGAACGGGTGGAGCAGCGCCAGGATCTGGTCGAGCGTCCAGCCCGCCACCGCCCGGGTCTCCTCGTCGATCTGGCCCTTGATCAGCTCGAGATACCAGTCGCAGAACCGGCTCCAGACGAATTGGTAGATCGCGTTCGCCGCCGCGTCGAACCGCAGCTCCGCCAACGCCAGGTCGACCGCCTGCACGGTCGCGACGCATTCGGCGATGATCCACTGGTTGACCGCATGGGTCGCGACCGGCGGCTCCAGCGTCGACGATCCGCCGATGCCGTTGCCCTGCGCGAAGCGGGCCGCGTTCCACAGCTTGGTGGCGAAGTTGCGATAGCCCTCGACCCGCTTCTCATCCATCTTGATGTCGCGGCCCTGGCTTTCCATTGCCGCCATGAAGAAGCGCAGCGCGTCGGCGCCGTACGTGTCGATCAGGCCGAGCGGATCGACCGTATTGCCCTTGGACTTCGACATCTTCGCGCCATCGGCGGCACGGACCAGCCCGTGGAGGTAGAGCTTGCGGAACGGCACGTCCTTCAGGAAGTGCATCCCCTGCATCATCATCCGCGCGTTCCAGAAGAACAGGATGTCGAAGCCGGAGATCAGCACGTCGTTGGGATAGCGGCCGCCCAGCGTCGGATCGCCGTCGTTCGGCCAGCCGAGCGTCGCGAACGGCCACAGCGCCGAGGAGAACCAGGTGTCGAGCACATCCGGATCGCGGACCAGCGCGACGCCCGCGCCCGCCAGCGCCTGCGCCTCCTCCTCGGTCTCGGCGACATAGGCCTTGCCCTCGCCATCGAACCAGGCCGGGATCTGGTGGCCCCACCAGAGCTGGCGGCTGACGCACCAGGGCTGGATATTCTCCATCCAGTTGAAGAAGGTCTTCTCCCAGCTTTTTGGCACCAGCGCGATGTCGCCCTTGCGCACCGCCTCGATCGCCGGCTGCGCCAGCGTCTTGGCATCGACATACCATTGGTCGGTCAGCCAGGGCTCGATCACCACGCCCGACCGGTCGCCATAGGGCGTCTGGATCACGCGATCCTCGATCCGCGCCAGCGCGCCGGCCTCCTCCAGCAGTGCGACGATCCGCTTGCGCGCGTCCGCCCGGTCCAGGCCGATCAGTTCGTCGGGGATCAGGCCATCGGCGGTCTGCACGATCTCGCCGCGCGCGCCCAGCATGTTGAGCATGTCGCGCGCCTCGATCCCCGCACGACGGCCGACCTCGAAATCGTTGAAGTCGTGGCCGGGCGTGATCTTCACCGCGCCGGAGCCCAGCGCCGGGTCGGCATGGTCGTCGGCGACGATCGGGATCAGCCTTCCGGTGATCGGCAGGCGCACCTGACGCCCGACCAGCGCGGTGTAGCGCTCGTCCGCCGGGTTCACCGCCACCGCCATGTCGGCCAGCATCGTCTCCGGCCGGGTGGTGGCGACGGAGATGGTGCCGCTGCCATCGGCCAGCGGATAGGTCAGGTGCCAGAACTTGCCCTGCACCTCGCGCGTCTCGACCTCCAGGTCGCTGATCGCGGTGCCCAGGCCCGGGTCCCAGTTGACCAGCCGCTTGTCGCGATAGAGCAGGCCCTGGCGGTGCAGTTCCACGAACACCTTGAGCACAGCGGCCGAGAAACCCTCGTCCATCGTGAACCGCTCGTTCGCCCAGTCCATCGAGCAGCCGAGCCGGCGGAGCTGGCGCGTGATCGCGCCGCCGCTTTCCGCCTTCCACTCCCACACCTTCTCGACGAAGCGCTGGCGGCCCATGGCGGTGCGCTTCTGCCCCTCCTTGGCCAGGTTGCGCTCGACGACCATCTGCGTCGCGATGCCGGCATGGTCGGTGCCGACCACCCACATCGCATCCTTGCCCTTCATCCGGGCATGGCGGGTCAGGATGTCCTGCAACGTATTGTCCAGCGCATGGCCGATATGCAGGCTGCCGGTGACGTTGGGCGGCGGGTTGACGATCGTCCAGGGCTCCGCGCCCGACCGGTCGGGGCGAAACAGGCCATTCTCCTCCCAATGCCGATACCAGCGGGATTCCATGTCGGCGGGGTCGAAGGTCTTGGGAAGCTCGGTCATGCCGCCGCTTTAGACGGAGGCGAGCGGGTTCGTCACCTCCCCTCGTGCAGGCTCCGATGCAAGAGCTAGGGAACGACGGGGGTGCCCGCGCGATTGGAAACGCGAAGGAGACGCAAGGTGGACGATCCGATCAAGCCGACCACGGAAACCGACGATCCCAACCTGTCGACCGAGCACCAGCGCGACGGCGACGCCCGCCGCCCCTCCGACACGCTCGACAAGGGTCAATCCGACAAGGAGACGATCCCGCGCAAATCCTCGCTGACCTGATCGATCAGCCGAGCGTGTCGGCGAGGGTCAGGATCGAGTCGACATGACGGCGCGCGATCGCCATCACATCGTCGCCATAGCCGCCGCCGACCGTCGTCGCGATCGGCAGGCCACGCCGTTTCGCCAGCCCGGCGACCAGCCGCTCGCGTTCCGCCAGCCCGTTCAGCGACAGCGACAGCCGCCCGAGCCGGTCCTCCGCGAACGGGTCGACGCCCGCCTGGTAGAGGATCAGGTCGGGCGCGTGATCGTCGAGCAGCGGCACCAGGGTGCGCTCCAGCGTCGACAGATATTCGTCGTCGCCCACACCGTCCGGCAGTCCCACGTCCAGCGTCGACCGCGCCTTGCGCGCCGGGAAGTTCTTCTCGGCATGGATCGAATAGGTCGCGATCTCCGGCCGTCCGGCGGTCAGCGCCGCCGTGCCATCGCCCTGATGGACGTCGACATCGACGATCAGGACGCGCCGGACGGTGCGTTCCTCGACCAGGCGGATCGCCGCCACCGCCAGGTCGTTGAACACGCAATAGCCCGCGCCGGTATCGTGCAGCGCATGATGGCTGCCCCCCGCGGTATTGGCGGCGAATCCCCGCTCCAGCGCCAGTATCGCCGCGGCCCAGGTGCCGCCCGGCACCATCGCCGCGCGTCGTGCCACCGTCTCGGTCACCGGAAAGCCGATGCGCCGCGACTTGGCCGCCGGTACGCGCGCCTCCAGCACCTCGGCGACATAGTCGGGATCGTGCGTCGCCTCCAGCCACGGCAGAGGCATCGCGTCCGGGCGGTGCCATTCCACCCGAGCGCCTTCCGCCAGCAGCAGATCGCGGATCGCGCCGTTCTTGCCCCAACGATAGGTGGAGCGGG
Organism: Sphingomonas sp. S-NIH.Pt15_0812; assembly: GCF_003951315.1. Lineage (GTDB taxonomy): Bacteria > Pseudomonadota > Alphaproteobacteria > Sphingomonadales > Sphingomonadaceae > Sphingomonas. Next base: position 49,825 of record NZ_QLJH01000011.1, on the reverse strand, counting down.
CCGGCGCTTCGGTGACATAGGCGGGATGATGGACGACGGGGATCACGCCCCCTAGGTAGGGCGTCAGCAGCCAGGCCCAACCCCTGCGGAGGATCATGACCAAGACACCCTTCGTCCGACCCGATGTCGCCAAGTTCCTGGAGTATCTGGAATCCGTCCCCGGCCCCCGGCTCCACCAGCTCGCCCCGGCGGAGGCGCGCGCGCTGGTGCGGGCGATGCAGGGCGTCGCCGACCTGCCCGCCCCGGCGCTGGCCATGGTGCGGGATTTTGCGATTCCCGGTCCCGCCGGCGCGATCCCGGCGCGGCTCTACGACGCGGCCGAGACGCGCGCGCCCGGCCCCGTGCTGCTCTTCCTGCACGGCGGCGGCTGGGTGGTCGGCGATATCGCCAGCTATGCCAGCCCCTGTGCGGAGCTGGCGCGCGTGCTCGACATTCCGGTGGTGGCGATCGACTATCGCCTCGCGCCCGAACATGCCTGGCCGGCCGCGCCCGCGGATTGCGAGGCGGCGGCGCGCTGGATCGCCGACAGCCCGGACGAGCTCGGCCGTTCGGTCACCGGGCTGGTGCTGTGCGGCGACAGCGCGGGCGGCAACCTGACCATCGTCACCGCGCTGGCTTTGCGCGACGAGCCGGCGGCGGTGCCGGTGCTGGTCCAGGCGCCGCTCTATCCGGCAACCGACATGGTCACCGACTATCCGTCGGCCGAGGCCTTCAGCGAGGGCTATCTACTGACGCAGGACACGATGCGCTGGTTCGGCAAGGCCTATGCCCCCAGCCCGTCCGACCGCCGCGCGTCGCCGCTGCTCCACGACCTGTCCGGTCTGCCGCCGGCGGTGATCGTCGCCGCCGGGCTGGACCCGATCCGCGACCAGGGCCGCGCCTATGCCGCCGCGCTGGCGATGGCCGGCGTGCCCGTCACCTATCGCGAGGCGTCGGGCACGCTCCACGGCTTCCTCCAGCTGCGCCGGGCGATCCCGTCGAGCGTCGGCGACGTCGCCGGCTTCACCACGGCGCTGAAAGCCGCCATCGCCGAGGCGGGAGAGGCCGAATGACCGACCTGCCCTATCGTCCCTGCGCCGGCATCATGCTGATCGACCGGCAGGGCCGCGCCTTTGTCGGCCAGCGGATGGATTCGACCCTGGAGGCCTGGCAGATGCCGCAGGGCGGGATCGACCCCGGCGAGGAGCCACTGACCGCCGCGACCCGTGAGCTCCGGGAAGAGACCGGCGTCGCCAGCGACAAGGTGGAACTGATCGCCGCACCGGACCGGGAATTCGTCTACGACCTGCCCGACGAGTTGATCGGCAAGGTGTGGAAGGGCAAGTGGCGCGGGCAGCGGCAGCGCTGGTTCCTGTTCCGCTTCCTGGGCGAGGACGGCGATGTCGACATCGCCACGCCGCATCCCGAATTCCGTAGCTGGCGCTGGATCGACCCGGCGGACCTGCCGCGACTGGTGGTGCCGTTCAAGCGCGACCTGTACGAGGCGGTGCTGGCCGCGTTCCAGCCCCATCTCGGCCCGCAAATTGGTATCGAAGCGGTTCCCCAGGCGGATCGCCCGCGCTAGGGAACGGGTCGTGTTTGCTGCCCTTTTTTCCGCCCTAGCGTCCGTCACCGTTCCGGCCGCCGCCGTGCCCGCCCCGCCCCAGTCGGATGGCGGGACGTCGGCGGGCGGACAGATGATCCCGGAGAATATCCGGGCGATGCTGGATGCCGCGATCGAGTCGGGCAATGACGGCGAGGTCTCGACCATCGTCAAATATGCCCGCGCCGCCGATCCGATGAGCGGCGACGCGGTGCTGGCGATCGCGCAGAAATGGCGGGCCGATCGCGAGGCGCAGCGCCGCCAGGTGATCCGTCAGGCCGGCTTCCTCAATCTGTGGAAGGGGCGGGCCGAGCTGGGCGGCTTCATCACCACCGGCAATTCGGAAACCAAGGGCGGCAGCATCATCCTCGACGCCTCGCGCGAGGGGCTGCAATGGCGGCACAAATTCCGGGCGCAGGCCGATTTCCAGGAAAGCCTGGGCGTCACCACGCGCGAACATTACCTCGTGTCCTACGAGCCCAACTACAAGTTCGGCGAGCGCGCCTATGTCTATGGCGCGTCGCAATATGAGAGCGACCGGTTCCTGGGCTACTATAACCGTCTCTCCATTTCCTCCGGTCTGGGCTATAGCGCGATCAAGCGCAGCAACCTGCAACTGGACCTGGAGGTCGGGCCCGGCTTCCGCCACACCGAATTCACCGACTCCAATATCGAATCGAGCATCGCCGGGCGCGGTTCGATCGATTTCCGCTGGCGGATCATGGGCGGCCTGTCGCTGACCCAGAATGCCTCCGCCTATGTGCAGAAGTACAACAGCACGGTGAACGGCACGACATCGGTGAACGCCAAGCTGATGGGTCCGCTGTCCGCCGCGCTTTCCTATAACTTCCAGTATGAAAGCCAGCCGCCGACCGGCCGCCAGACCACCGACACGATTACCCGCGCCTCGCTGGTCTATTCCTTCTGATCCCGGCGCGGGCGGCGGATTTGCGCCCGCCCGCCGGTTCCGGCTACACCGCTGGCATGAGAGGGCATGAGGACCGGGAACGGTCGACGGTGGAACGCGCGCGCGAAGCGCCGATGCTGGCGCAGGTCGAACGCTGGGCATCGGTCAACAGCGGCACCCGCAACCTGGCCGGGCTGGCGACGATGGCGGGGTTGCTCGCCGACGCCTTCGCCGTGCTGCCGGGTGACATCCGCCTGATCGAGCCGGAGCCGGTGGAGACGGTCGGCGCGGACGGCATCGCCACCCCGATCTACCATGGTCGCCACCTGCTGCTGTCCGTCCGGCCGGAGGCGGAGCGGCGGCTGCTGTTCACCGGCCATATGGATACGGTCTATCCGGTCGATCACCCCTTCCAGTCGCTGGGCTGGCGGAGCGCGAACGAATTGGTCGGCCCCGGTGTCGCCGACATGAAGGGCGGACTGGCCGTTCTGCTCGCCGCCCTGGCGGCGGTCGAGGCGGCGGGGGTCGCGATCGGCTATGACGTGCTGATCAATTCGGACGAGGAGACCGGCTCGCTCTCCTCGCGCCGGCTGATCGAGCGGTGCGCGCGTGGCAAGCTCGCCGCGCTCACCTACGAACCCGCCTTGCCCGACGGTACGCTGGCCGGCGCGCGTGGGGGCACCGGCAATTTCTCGATCGTCGTGCGCGGGCGCAGCGCCCATGCCGGCCGCAATCCGGAGGAGGGGCGCAATGCGCTGGTCGCCGCCGCCGCGCTGGCGGTACGGCTGGCGGCGGCGGCGGTGCCGGGACTGACGGTCAATCCGGCGCGGATCGATGGCGGCGGCCCGAACAATGTTGTGCCCGACCTCACCGTCCTGCGCGTCAACTTCCGCCCGCGCCATGCCGAGGCCATCGCCGCCGCGCAGGCTGCGCTCGACCAGGCCGCCGCCGCCATCGCCGCCGAGCATGACGTGCAGGTCGCGGTGCATGGCAGCTTCAACCGCCCGCCCAAGCCGGTCGACGCGAGCGCCGCACGGCTTTTCGCGCTGGTCGAGCGATGCGGGACCGATCTGGGCCTGACCATCGCCCGGCGCGACACCGGCGGCGTGTGCGACGGCAACAACATCGCGGCGGCCGGCGTGCCGGTGATCGACACGATGGGGGTCCGCGGCGGCGCGATCCATTCGCCGGACGAATATCTGCTGGTCGACAGCCTGGCCGAACGCGCCGGCCTGTCGGCGCTCACCATCCTGCGGCTTGCAGAGGAAGGACTGGCGTGACGTTTCGAATCCGGGCGGCGACTGACGACGATCTCCAGCATCTCTATGAAATGGCCAAGCTGACCGGCGGCGGCTTCACCAACCTGCCGCCCGACCGCCGGGCGCTGCGCGCCAAGCTCGACCGCAGCCACGCCGCCTTCGGCCGGGACGAGGACGGCCTGTCCGACGAAGCCTTTGTGCTGATGCTGGAGAATGTCGAGACCGGCGAGGTGCGCGGCACCAGCCAGCTCTTCACCCAGGTCGGCCAGCACCACCCCTTCTACAGCTATCGCCTGGGCACCCTGACCCAGCATAGCCGCGAGCTGGGCCGCACCTTCCGCGCCGAGATGCTGTCGCTCGCCACCGATCTGGAGGGGTCGAGCGAGGTCGGCGGCCTGTTCCTCCACCCCGGCGAGCGGGCCGGCGGCCTCGGCCTGCTGCTCGCCCGGTCGCGCTACCTGTTCATCGCCAGCCACCGGGCGCGCTTCGCCGACCGCATCCTGGCCGAACTCCGCGGCATCATCGACGAGGCCGGGGGGTCGCCCTTCTGGGACGGGCTGGCCGGGCGGTTCTTCGGCATGAACTTCCAGGATGCCGACCAGTTCAATGCGATCAACGGCCACCAGTTCATCGCCGACCTGATGCCCAAGCATCCGATCTACACCGCCATGCTGTCCGAGGGCGCGCGCGCCGCGATCGGCCTGCCCCACCCCAATGGTCGCGCGGCGATGCGGATGCTGGAGCATGAGGGGTTCGCCTTCGAGAATTATCTCGACATCTTCGATGGCGGGCCGACCATGACCGCCCGCACCGACCAGGTCCGCTCGATCCGCGAGGCGCGTTCGGCCCGCATCGTCGCAATCGACCGCGACGGCGGAGCCGAGAGCCTGGTGTCGGTCGGCCGGCTCGGCACCTTCCGCTGCGCCTTCGGGCTGGTGCGCGAGGCGGGCGACGGCATCGTCCTGTCCGCCGATTGCGCGCGGACGCTGGGGGTCGGCGAGGACGACCAGGTCCTGCATGTGGGGCGGTGGTGATGCTGCGCGAGATCAATTTCGACGGGATCATCGGTCCCAGCCATAATTACGCCGGCCTCAGCCCCGGCAACCTGGCCGCGGCCCGCAATGCCGGCGCGACCGCCCATCCCCGCGCCGCCGCGTTGCAGGGCATCGCCAAGATGCGCGCCAACCTCGCGCTGGGCCTGACCCAGGGCATCCTCCTGCCCCATCCCCGACCGGATCATCGCTGGCTGGCATCGCTGTCGACCGACTATGCCACCGCCGCGCCGCACCTGCGCGCTCAGGCGCTGTCCGCCTCGGCCATGTGGGCCGCCAATGCCGCCACCGTCTCGCCCGCGCCGGATACGCGCGACGGCCGCTGCCACCTGACCGTCGCCAACCTCGTGACGATGCCGCATCGCAGCCACGAATGGCCGGCGACGCTGGCGCAGCTTCGCCTCGCCTTCGCCGATCCGACCTTCTTGGTGCACGGCCCCGTCCCCGCCCCCTTCGGCGACGAAGGCGCGGCGAACCATATGCGGCTCTGTGCCGGGCACGGCGCGGCCGGGCTGGAGATCTTCGTCTATGGCCGCAGCGGCGGCGGTTTCCCCGCCCGCCAGCACCGCACCGCCAGCGAGGCCATCGCCCGCGCCCACGGCCTGGACCCCGCCCGCACGCTCTTCGTCGAACAGTCGGAGGAGGCGATCGCCGCCGGGGCCTTCCACAATGACGTGGTCGCGGTCGCCGACGCGCGCGTGCTGTTCACCCACGAACAGGCCTTCGTCGATCCCGCCGGCACCTATGCGCGGATCCGCGCAGCGATGCCCGAGGTCGAGATCGTCGAGGTGCCCGCCGCGTCGGTCAGCCTGGCCGACGCGATCTCCTCCTATCTGTTCAACGCGCAACTGGTCACCACCCAGGACGGCCCGACGCTGATCCTGCCCGAGGAGGCGCGGGCCACGCCGTCGGTCTGGCGCTGGTTGCAGGAGCATGTCGCCGGCAACGGCCCGATCCGACGGCTGGAAGTGGTCGATGTCCGCGAATCCATGGCCAATGGCGGCGGCCCGGCCTGTCTGCGCCTGCGCGTCGTCGCCGATCCCGCGACCGTGGACCCCCGCTTCCTGGTCGACGACGCCCGGCTCGACCGGATCGCCACCGTCATCGAGCAGCATTGGCCCGAGCGGATCGAAGCCGACGCGATCGGCGACCCGGCGCTGATCGCGCAGATCGAAAGCGCCCGCGCCGCGCTGCTGGAAACGCTCGATCTTGTCGGTTTAATTGACAGTTAACCCTGTTCGTTAAACCCGGATCGACGGTATTCCGCCACTGGCGCGCGTCTTGCGTAACCATCGGGCATGATTCAGAAGCTGCTCCGCCTGTTCGTCATCAAGACCAAGTTCGAAGCCTTTCTGGTCATTTATGGCTTGGCGGTCGGCGCGACGCAACGCGGCGTCCAATATCTGCACCAATATCCCGGCTATGCCGGCTGGCTGCTGTTCGCCTGCTGCCCGGTCGCGGTGTTCATGGCCGGCGCGCGCATCCTCGACTCGATCGAGCGCGAGCGACTTGAGCGCGCTACAGGATAACTTCGTCGCCACGGCGCGTGCGATCATTACATCGACACCGTCATGAGCGGGCTAACCCATCTTCAACGGCTCGAAGCCGAAAGCCTCCACATCCTGCGCGAGGTCGTCGCCGAGGCAGCCAACCCGGTGATGCTCTATTCGATCGGCAAGGATTCGGCGGTCATGCTGCACCTTGCCAAGAAGGCGTTCGCGCCGGGGCGACCGCCCTTCCCGCTGCTCCATGTCGACACGACGTGGAAGTTCCGCGCCATGTACGAACTGCGCGACCGCGCCGCCGAGGAAGCGGGGATGAAGCTGATCGTCCACCGCAATCCGGAGGCGGAGGCGCAGGGCATCAACCCCTTCGACCATGGCGGCCGCCACACCGACATGTGGAAGACCGAAGGGCTGAAGCAGGCGCTGACCCTCCACGGCTTCGACGCGGCGTTCGGCGGCGCGCGCCGCGACGAGGAGAAGAGCCGCGCCAAGGAGCGCATCTTCTCCTTCCGCTCCGCCTCGCACGGCTGGGACCCCAAGGCGCAGCGGCCGGAATTGTGGCATCTCTACAATGCCCGGCTGCACAAGGGGGAAAGCCTGCGCGTCTTTCCGCTGTCCAACTGGACCGAACTCGACATCTGGCAATATATCGTGGCCGAGGGGATCGAGATCGTGCCGCTCTATTTCGCCGCGCCGCGCCCGACCGTGGAGCGCGACGGGATGCTGCTGATGGTCGATGACGACCGGTTCCGCCTGCACCCCGGCGAGGTGCCGGTCGAACGCTCGATCCGCTTCCGCACGCTGGGCTGCTATCCGCTGACCGGCGCGGTGGAGAGCGAGGCGGATACGCTGTCGGCGGTGATCCAGGAGATGCTGCTCACCACCACCTCCGAACGCCAGGGCCGCGCCATCGACCACGACCAGGCCGCCAGCATGGAGAAGAAGAAGCGCGAGGGGTATTTCTGATGACCGCAGCCATCACCGATCTCGCCTATCGCCCCGACGACCTGGTCGCCGAGGATATCGACGCCTATCTCGCCGGCCATGCCGCCAAGTCGATGCTGCGCTTCATCACCTGCGGCTCGGTCGACGACGGCAAGTCGACGCTGATCGGCCGCCTCCTCTATGACAGCCGGGCGATCTTCGCCGACCAGCTCGCCGCCCTGGAAGCGGACTCGGCGCGGGTCGGCACGCAAGGAGCGAACATCGACTTCGCGCTGCTGGTCGACGGCCTCGCCGCCGAGCGCGAGCAGGGCATCACCATCGACGTCGCCTATCGCTTCTTCTCGACCGAGAAGCGCAAGTTCATCGTCGCCGATACGCCGGGTCACGAGCAATATACCCGCAACATGGTGACCGGCGCGTCGACCGCGGATGCCGCCGTGATCCTGATCGACGCGCGCAAGGGCATCCTGACCCAGACGCGGCGCCATTCCTATCTCGCGCATCTGGTCGGCATCCGCCACATCGTGCTGGCGGTGAACAAGATGGACCTGGTCGATCATGCCGAGGGCGTGTTCGCGCAGATCGTCGCCGATTATGCCGGGTTCGCCGGCACGATCGGGATCGAGACGTTCACCGCCATCCCGCTGTCCGGCCTGACCGGCGCGAACGTCACCGGTCCGTCCGATGCGATGCCCTGGTATACGGGACCGAGCCTGCTCGCGCATCTGGAGGCGCTGCCGGTCGACGACGCGCGCGAGGCCGCGCGGCCGTTCCGGATGCCGGTGCAATGGGTCAACCGGCCCGATCTCGACTTCCGCGGCTTTGCCGGACAGATCGCCGCCGGCACCGTCTCGGTCGGCGACCGGGTGCGCGTCGTCCCCTCCGGCCGCATCACCACCATCGCCACGATCCTGGGGCCCGACGGCACGCGCCAGGTCGCCACGGCGGGCGAGTCGGTGACGCTGACACTGGCGGACGAGGTGGACTGCTCGCGCGGCGACGTGCTGGCGGCGGCGGGCGATCCGCCCCAGGTCACCGACCAGTTCGTCGCCACCATCGTCTGGATGGCCGACCAGCCGCTCGCCCCCGGGCGCGGCTACTGGCTGAAGCTCGGATCGCAGACGGTCAATGCCACGATCCAGCCACCGCGCCATGTGGTGGACGTCAACACGCAAGGCCATCTCGCCGCCCCGACGCTGGCGCTCAACGATATCGGCGTGGCGGAGGTCTATTGCGACCGGCCGATCGTGTTCGAACCCTATGCGGACGGGGCGGAGCTGGGCGGCTTCATCCTGATCGACCGCGCCACCAACGCGACCGTGGCGGCCGGCATGATCGACCAGCCGCTGCGCCGCGCCGGCAACGTCCACTGGCAGTCGATCGACGTGACCCGCGAGGCCCATGCCGCGCAGAAGGGCCAGTCGCCGCGCGTGCTGTGGTTCACTGGCCTGTCCGGATCGGGCAAGTCGACCATCGCCAATCTGGTCGAGAAGAAGCTGCACGCGCTCGGCCGGCACAGCTTCCTGCTCGACGGCGACAATATCCGCCACGGCCTCAACCGCGACCTCGACTTCTCCGAAGCGGGGCGGATCGAGAATATCCGCCGCATCGGCGAGGTCGCCCGGCTGATGGCCGATGCCGGGCTGATCGTTCTGACCGCCTTCATCTCACCGTTCCGCGCCGAGCGCGACATGGTGCGCGGGCTGCTGCCGCCCGGCGAGTTCGTCGAGATCTTCATCGACACGCCGCTGGCGGTGGCCGAACGCCGCGACGTGAAGGGCCTGTACGCCAAGGCGCGCGCGGGCGAGATCGCCGACTTCACCGGCATCTCCAGCCCCTATGAAGCGCCCGAGCGGCCGGAGATCCGCGTCGACACGCTGCGCGAGACGCCCGAGGCGGCGGCCGAGCGGATCGTCGAACATATCATCGGCGTGTGGAGCCACGAGCTGTGAACGACACCGAGCTGGCCGCCGACATCGCGCGCGAGACGGGCGCGCTGCTGCTCGCCATCCGCGCGGAGGGGCGGGACACGGGCAAGGCGCTGGGCGACCGGGGCGACCGCGAGGCCAATGCGCTGATCCTCAGCCGGCTGGCGGATGCGCGGCCGGCGGACTTCATCCTGTCCGAGGAGTCGCTCGACGATCGCCGCCGCTGCGCCGCCAGCCGGGTGTGGATCGTCGATCCGCTCGACGGCACGCGCGAATATGCCGGCGGGCTGGACGAATGGGCGGTGCATATCGGCCTCGCCATCGATGGCCGGCCGGCGTTCGGCGCGGTGGCGGTGCCCGCGCTGGACCGGGTCTGGTGCACCGACCATGCCCGCGCCGCGCTCGACCCCGCGCCGCCGCGCCCCCGCGTGGTGGTCAGCCGCAGCCGCTGCCCCGACATCGCGCTGGCGGTCGGCAAGGCATTGAACGCCGAACTGGTGCCGATGGGATCGGCCGGAGCCAAGGCGATGGCGGTGATCGACGGCCGCGCCGACATCTATCTGCATGAGGGCGGACAATATGAATGGGACAATTGCGCCCCCGCCGCCGTCGCCCTGGCGGCCGGGCTCCACGCGTCGCGCATCGACGGAAGCGCGCTGGTCTATAACTGCGCCGATCCGCTGCTACCCGACCTGCTGATCTGCCGGCCGGAGCTGGCCGAGCGGGTGCTCGCCGCGGTGGCCAGTTTGCGCGGTTGAGCGATCCGGTTTCCTGTCGGCTACGCATGCAAATGCGAAGAGGGTGCGCTGCGAAAACGGGGTAGGCGACAGCTTCGCACCCTCGGAGCAGGAGGACATCGGGTTGACCCAAGCCGTGGTTGCGAGCGCAGCGAAGCAATGACGATCCCAGGTCGAGGTCCTGTCATCGGGCCCTAGGCCTGCGTGCGACCCGATCGTCTCTGCGGCTCCCCGTAAACCCCTACCCTCGCATCCGCCAGGCCAGCCATAGCCAGCCGCCGATCAGCATCGCCCCGCCGATCGGCGTGACCGCGCCCAGCCAGCGCGGCGCGCCCAGCGCCATCGCATAGAGCGTCAGCGCGAAGATCGCGCCGCCCGCCACGAACAGCCAGCCCGGCCCCCGCGCCTCCAGCCGAAGCGCGACCAGGGCCGCCACCGCGTGGATCAGCTGATACTGGCCGCCGGTGCGCAGCCACTCCGCCGCCTGCCCCTGGGTGCCATGCGCGCCGAACGCGCCCGCCGCCACCGCCAACGCACCCGCCAGCGCCGCCATCATTCCCAGCATCAGTCCCTCGCCTTCTGCGTGACGATCCGATCGAGCGCCGCGCGCAGGTCGCCGGTGGCGCGCTGTTCGCGCAGCCGCTCGCGGTCGCGGTGGCGATATTCCTCCTCCGCGCGGTCGATCGCCCCGGCATCGACGCGCAGCGACTTGAGCGCCCGGCGCGCCATCTCGATCGCCGAGCCCATCACCTCGCGCACCACATATTCGACCGGAGCGTCGCGCAGCTTGATGAGCGAGCGCCGGTCATAGGCGCGGACGAACAACGTCGCCTGCGGGAAGGCGGCATGGACCCCCTCCAGCATGTCCGGCTCCAGCTGGTCGCCATCGATGCAGAACAGGATCAGCTCCGCCTCCGCCGCGCCGGCCTGGCGCAGCAGGTCGAGCCGCGTGCCGTCGCCATAATAGACGGTCGCGCCGAAGCTGCTGGCGATCTCGATCATCTCGATGTCGCGATCGATCAGCGTCACCGGAATGTCCTGCAGGATCAGCATCTGCGCCACCGTCTGCCCGAAGCGGCCGTACCCGACGATGATCGCATTGGCCCCGTCGGTCTTGGGTCCGTCGGGGGCCTCCAGCGGCTGCACCGGGGCCTCGCGGAACCGCCGGGTGGCGCCCATCAGAAACGGCGTAGTCGCCATCGACAGGGTGACGATCGCACCGAACAGGCTCGCCGCCTCCGGGGCGACGAGCAGCCCCTGTTGCGCCTGCGCGAACAGCACGAAGCCGAACTCACCGCCCTGGCTGAGCAGCAGGCCGAGCGCCAGCGCGTTGCGCCAGGTCATGCCGAACGCCATGCCGATGCCGACGATCACCACCGCCTTGGTCGCGATCAGCGCCGCCGCCATCGCGAAGACGAAGGCCGGCCGCTCGGCGATCGCGCCCAGGTCCAGCATCATCCCGACCGCCAGGAAGAACAGGCCGAGCAGGATCGAACGGAAAGGATCGACATCCGCCTCCAGCTCGTGGCGATAGGGGCTGTCGGCGAGCATCACGCCCGCGACGAAGGCGCCGAGCGCGGTCGACAGGCCGAAATATTCCATCACCGCCGCCGAGGCGATGACCGTGAACAGCGCCGCGAACACGAACATCTCGCGCTCGCCCAGATTGCCGATCAGCCGGAACAGTGGCCGGAGCAGGAACCGCCCCACCAGGATCAGCCCCGCCACCGCGATCAGCGTGTAGATGCCGAGCAGCCAGCCCGGCGGCGCATTGGCGTCGGCCGGATTGCGGCTGAGCGCGGCGACGATGGTAATCAGCGGGACGATCGACAGGTCCTGGAACAGCAGGATGGCGAAGGTCCGCTCGCCGAACGGCGTGCGCAATCGTCCGGCCGATTGCAGCATCGGCAGCACCTGCGCCGTCGAGGACAGGGCCAGCGGCAGGCCGAGCGCCAGCGCGGCCGGGCCGCTGAACCCGGCCAGCCACACCACGCCCGTCACCGCCAGCCCGCAGGCCAGCACCTGGAGCAGGCCGAGGCCGAAAATCTCGTGCTTCATCCGCCACAGGCGCGACGGATTGAGCTCCAGCCCGACGATGAACAGCAACAGGGTGATGCCGAGTTCGGCGATCCCCATCTTCGATTCCGCGCCGCCGACCAGCCCCAGCACATGCGGACCGACCACCGCGCCGGCGACCAGATAGCCGAGCGTCGCCCCCAGCCCCAGCCGCCGGAACACCAGGACGAAGGCGAGGCCGACCCCGAACAGGATCGCGCCATCGCGCAGCAGCGATACCTCGTTATGCATCGGCTGCGGCGGCTCCCTCCCGTGTCTGAGCCTGGGCCGCGGCCTCCGCCGCCGCCTCGAAGGCGAGGCGGATCGAGGGATGTCGGGCGCTATAGGCCAGGGCCGGCGCGAACAGCGCCAGGCCCGGCCAGGCGGGCGCGTCGCCCTGCCCCGCCGCCAGCCACTCAGTGAGTGCGTCCCGCGCCGTCGCCAGTTCGGCCGGCGTGCGGCCGATCACCTCGCGCGCGAGCAGCGCGGTCGAGGCCTGTCCCAGCGCGCAGGCGCGCGCCAGCACGCCGATCGCGGCGACCCGGCCGTCCGGGCCCAGGTCGATGTCCACCGTCACCCGGCTGCCGCAGATCGGCGAGCGGCGCTCGGCCGATCCCTGCGGGTCGGCGAGCCGCTCATGATGGGGGATGGAGGCGGCGAGCCGCAGGATCTCGGTATTGTACAGCGTCTCGGTCATGGCTGGTTACTCGTTCGTTCGGCGGCGGGCGTGGGTCGCGCGCCGAACACCGGCAGGCCGCGACGGCGGCGGTCGACGAAATCGGCGATGCCGGCGCTGGTGGCGTTGAGGAGCGGATAGGTGCGGCTCTGCGTCATCCAGCTCGGGCGGCGCGACGGCCCGCCGCTGACCGTATCGACCACCAGCGCGGCAAGCAGGAACACCAGGCTGGCCAGGATCAGGCCCTTGAGCGCCCCGAAGCCGAAGCCCAGCGCCCGGTCGACCGGCCCCAGCACCGAGGTGCGGGTCCGCGCCCCGATCGCGCGCGCGACGAGCTTGCCGCCGAAATAGGTGATGCCCGCAATGATCGCGAAGGCCAGCACCGCCGCGCCCGATACGGTGCCGATCACGCCGGTCAGCGACTGGGCGAGCGGGATGTGGAACAGCTTGAGCGCCGCGACGATCGCGACCCAGGCGAACAGTGACAGCACTTCGGTCACGAAGCCCCGGATGCCGCCCAGCACCGCCGCGCCGCCGACCGCGAGCAGCACGATCACGTCGAGCGAGGTCAGCGCCATGCGCGCAGCCCCTCGCCTTGATCGATCAGGACGGCTGGCTGGGTCACGCTGTCTCCGCTGAACGCTACGACGCCACGCCCGCGCCGCCTCGTCCTTCGACTAGCCCCGCCCCATCATATGGTCAACGAACTGGCCCAGCGTGCGAAAGCCCGACAGGCGCAATGGACCGTCGTCCTTCGCCATCGCGATCGGCACCATCGCGCGTTCGAAGCCGAGCTTGCCCGCCTCCTTCAGCCGCAGCGGACCATGGGCGACCGGCCGCACCTCGCCGGACAGCGCGACTTCGCCGAACGCCACCGAATCCGCCGGCACCGGCCGTTCGGACAGGGCGGAGATCAGCGCCGCCGCCACCGCCAGATCGGCCGCCGGGTCCTGCACGCGGTAGCCGCCGGCGATGTTCAGATAGACTTCCGCCGTCGAGAAACTGAGGCCGCACCGCGCCTCCAGAACCGCCAGGATCATCGCCAGCCGACCGCTGTCCCAGCCGACCACCGCGCGCCGCGGCGTCGCCCCGCTCGCCAGCCGCACGACCAGCGCCTGGATCTCGACCAGCACCGGCCGCGTCCCCTCCAGCGCCGGGAACACGGTCGCCCCCGTCACCCCCTCGTCGCGCTGGGTCAGGAACAGCGCGGACGGATTGCCGACCTCGGCCAGCCCCTCCGTCTGCATCGAGAAGACACCGATCTCATCGGTGCCGCCGAACCGGTTCTTGATCGCGCGCAGGATGCGATACTGGTGGCTGCGCTCGCCCTCGAATGCCAGCACCGTGTCGACCATATGCTCCAGCACGCGCGGACCGGCGATGCTGCCGTCCTTGGTGACATGGCCGACCAGCACCAGCGCGGTGCCGCGTTCCTTGGCGAATCGGATCAGTTCCTGCGACGAGGCGCGGACCTGGCTGACCGTGCCCGGCGCGCCCTCGATCAGGTCGCTGTGCATGGTCTGGATCGAATCGATGATCAGCAGGTCGGGCGGAGTCCCCGCCGACAGCGTGGTCAGGATGTCGCGAGTCGAGGTGGCGGAGGCGAGCTGCACCGGCGCGCCCCCCAGCCCCAGGCGCCGCGCGCGGAGCCGCACCTGGTCCGCCGCTTCCTCGCCCGAGACATAGGCGACGGTCTTGCCCTGCATCGCCATCCGCGCCGCCGCCTGGAGCAGCAGGGTCGACTTGCCGATGCCGGGATCGCCCCCGATCAGCGTCGCCGACGCCTCGACGAAGCCGCCGCCCAGCGCCCGGTCGAACTCGGCGATCCCGGTCGTCATCCGCTCGGGCAGCGCGACTTCGGCGTCCAGCCCGCTCATCAGGATCATGCGACCGCCGCCCTGCAGGTTGTGCTTGGCAGCGAAGGGGGTCGCGCTCGCCGCCGCCTCCTCGACCAACGTGTTCCAGGCCGAGCAATCGGCGCATTGCCCCTGCCATCGGTGCGACACCGACCCGCAGGACTGGCAGACATAGCGTTTCTGGATCTTGGCCATGGCAGCGACATAGGGGAACAGGACAGGAACGCCAAGGGCGAACCGGTCGTTCTGCGGCTTATGGTCATTCCCCGGCCATCCGGCTATGGCCCCGCTTCCATGCAGGCCACCGATCTTCGCGTCGCCCTTTTCAGCGGCAACTATAACTATACCCGCGACGGGGCCAACCAGTCGCTCAACCTGCTCGTCGGCCATTTGCTGGCGGCGGGGGTGGCGGTGCGCGTCTATTCGCCGACGCTGCCCAAGCCGGCCTTCGCCCCGACCGGCGACCTGGTCGACGTACCCGCCATCCCGATGCCGTTCGGCCGCGCCGAATATCGCATCGCGCGCGGCCTGCCCCGGCGCGTGGCGCAGGATCTGGAGGCGTTCGTCCCCAATATCGTCCATGTCTCCGCGCCCGAACTGCTCGGCCATGCGGCGGTACGCTGGGCGAAGCGGCGCGGCATCGCCACCGTCGCCTCCTTCCACACCCGGTTCGAGACCTATCCGCGCTATTACGGCCTGGCCGCGGTCGAGCCGTTGATCGTGCGGCTGATGACCCGCTTCTACGACAAATTCGACCGGGTGCTGGTGCCCAGCCCCAGCATGATCGACCTGCTCCACCAATGGGGAGTCGCCGCGCCGATCGGCATCTGGTCGCGCGGCATCGACCATGACCGGTTCCGCCCCGACCGCCGCAGCCTGGAATGGCGGCGGTCGCTGGGTATCGCCGATGGCGACGTGGCGGTCGGGTTCCTGGGCCGGCTGGTCAAGGAGAAGGGGCTGGACGTCTTTGCCTACGTGATCGCGGCGCTTCGCCAGCGCGGCGTGCCGCACAAGGTGCTGGTGATCGGCAAGGGCCCGGCGCAGGACTGGTTCGCTGAACAGGCGCCCGAGGCGATCTTCGCCGGCTTCCAGAGCGGCGACGATCTGGGCCGCGCGGTCGCGTCGATGGACGTGTTCTTCAACCCCTCCGTCACCGAGACGTTCGGCAATGTGACGACCGAGGCGATGGCGGCGGGCGTGCCCGTCGTCGCGGCGCGCGCCACCGGCGCGGTCGACCTCGTCGTGCCGGGGGAGACGGGCTATCTGGTCGCGCCGCGCGACATCGCCGGCTATGCGGATGCGATCGCCGCGATCGTCGCCGACCCGGCCAAGCGCGCGGCGATGGGCCATGCGGGTCATGCCCGCGCCGCCGCCTATCGCTGGGACACCGCGAACCAGGCGGTGCTCGACACCTATCGCGCATTGACCGGCGGCTGACCGGTGCAACGCCGGCAACATGGTGTTTCCGGACTGGACGCTTGATCCGGGGGCCGGCCCGCGCCACATGCCGGTCATGCTGATCGAAACCGAAGCCACGCCCAACCCGGCGACGCTCAAGTTCCTGCCCGGCCGCGTCGTCATGGACGCCGGCACGCGCGATTTCGCCACCCCCGAGGAAGCGGAGGTGAGCCCGCTGGCCGAGGCGCTGTTCGATCTCGGCGACGTGACCGGCGTGTTCTTCGGCCGCGATTTCGTCTCCGTGACGATCGCGCCGGGGGCCGACTGGCGCGACGCCAAGCCGGACGTGCTGTCGATCCTGCTCGACCATTTCTCCGCGCACATGCCGCTGTTCCGCACCGCCAGTGCCGACTTCTCGGTTCCGGCCGAAGCCGAGACGTTCACCGACGATCCCGCCGATGCGGAGATCGTCGCGCAGATCCGCGAACTGATCGACACGCGCGTCCGCCCGGCCGTGGCCAATGACGGCGGCGATATCGTCTATCGCGGCTTCGACAAGGGCAAGGTCTATCTGCGAATGCAGGGCGCCTGCGCGGGCTGCCCCTCCTCGTCCGCGACGCTGAAGAACGGCATCGAGCAGCTGCTCCGCCACTATGTTCCCGAAGTCACCGAGGTAAGGGCCGTCTGATGGCAAAGCTCGACCAGTCCGCGCTCGACCAGTTGTTCCTGACCGCGCGCAGCTATAATCACTATAGCGACCAGCCGGTGTCGGAGGACGAGCTGCACGCATTGTGGGACCTGCTCAAGATGGGCCCCACCTCCGCCAATCAGCTGCCGGCGCGCTTCGTCTGGTGCATGTCGGACGACGCCAAGGCGAAGCTGGCCGAATGCTGTTCGGAGGGCAATCGCGACAAGGTGCTGAAGGCTCCGGTCACGGTGATCGTGGCGATGGACACCGAGTTCCACGAGCATCTGCCCGAACTTTTCCCCCATACCGACGCCAAGAGCTGGTTCGACGGCAATGCCGAACTGCGCCAGGCATCCGCCTTCCGCAACTCGACCTTGCAGGGGGCCTATCTGATCATGGCCGTCCGTGCGCTGGGGCTCGATACCGGGCCGATGTCGGGCTTCGATGCGGGTGCGGTGGACAAGCTGTTTTTCGCCGACCAGCCCTCGGTCAAGACCAACTTCATCGCCACGCTCGGCCATGGTGATCCGGCGACGCTGCATGGCCGCTCGCCGCGTCCGGCGTTCGAAAAGTTCAATAGCATCGCATGAGCGGAACGGCCTGAGTCGATGCGGACATTGGTGATCGAGACCGCGACCCAGAGCTGCTCGGTCGCGCTGATCGCGGACGGGCGGGTGGTCGCGGCGCGCCATGACGTGGTCGGGCGCGGCCATGCCGAACGGCTGGTGCCGATGATCGCGGAATTGCCGGAGGGCGGCCGGGCCGAGCGGATCCTGGTCGATGTCGGGCCGGGCAGCTTCACCGGCGTGCGCGTCGGCATCGCGGCGGCGCGCGGGCTGAAGCTGGGCTGGGACGCGAGCGTCGGCGGCTTCTCCTCGCTGGCGCTGGTCGCGGCGGCGGCCTTGCGCGACCGGCCCTTGCCGACGGAGGTTGCGTTCGTCGCCGCCGTGCTGGAGGCGGGGCATGGCGAGGTCTTCCTCCAGCGCTTCGATGCCGCATTGTCGCCGCTCGACGATGTGCGCTCCATGCCGCCGGCCGAGGCGGCGGCGCTGATCGGCGACGCACCCGCGGTCGGCAATGGCGTCCACCGGCTGGAGGGTCTGGTCGCGGACCGGCGACAGGCGCTGCCCGATGCGGCCGACCTCCTGCTGCTGCCGCCCGCGCTCGCCGATCTGCCGCCGCGCCCCTTGTACGGGCGGGCGCCAGACGCCAAGCTGCCGCAATGATGGCGACCCGGATGCTCACCCTGCGCCCTGGCGATACGCGCGACGCCTGGATCGTCGACGAGCTGATGGCCGCCGCCTTCGATCCCCGCTTCGGCGAAGCCTGGACGCGCAGCCAGTGCCTGGGCGTGCTGGCGATGCAGGGCGTGTCGCTGATGATCGCCTGTATCGACGAGGTGCCGGCGGGCTTCGCCATGACCCGGATCGTCGCCGACGAAGCGGAACTGCTGCTGCTCGCGGTGGTCCCCGCCCATCAGCGCCACGGCATCGGCGGCGCGCTGCTGCGCGAGGTGATCGCCGAGTGCGAGCGCGCCGGCGTGACCAAATTGCATCTGGAGGTGCGGGCCGGCAATCCGGCGCTGGCGCTCTATGACAGGGCCGGCTTCGCCAAGGTGGGCGAGCGTCGCGCCTATTATCGCGGCCGGGGCGGCGAGGCGTTCGACGCCCATACCTATTCCCGCGCCCTCTAATTCGATCGCCTCCCCTTATTGCGAGTCGGTATCCTCTTTTCGCAACAAGCGAACGGGCCTAATGCGTCGTCATCAAGGAGTGACATGAGATGGCGCGGAAGATCGACCTGGAAGCCCTTTGCCAGCAAAAGGGGCTGCGCATCACCGAACAGCGCCGGATCATCGCCCGCGTCCTGTCCGAGGCGGAGGATCATCCGGACGTCGAGAAGGTGTATGAGCGCGCCTCCGCGATCGACAAGGGCATCTCGATCGCCACCGTCTATCGCACGGTGCGCCTGTTCGAGGAGGCCGGCATCCTCGACCGCCATGATTTCGGGGACGGTCGCGCCCGCTACGAACCCTCGCCCGAGGCGCATCACGATCATCTGATCGATGTCGAGACCGGCAATGTGCTGGAATTCGTCGATCCCGAGCTGGAACTGCTGCAAAAGGCGATCGCCGAGCGGATGGGTTTCCGCCTTGTCGATCACCGCATGGAACTCTACGGCGTCCGCCTCGACCGCAAGCCGTGATCCCGAAGGCGGAGCACGGCCGGTGACCGCCAATCTCCGACTGGCGGCGCGCCTCGCCAGGCTCGCCGCCGCATTGCTCATCGCGCTGCCGCTCCACGGCCTGTGGCGACTGGCGGGCCGGCCATCGCCCTGGCCGCGCCGGTTCCTGCGGCGATGCGGGCGGATCGTCGGCGCGCGGCCGGTCGTGATCGGCACGCCGGGCGGGGCGCAGACGGTGATGCTGGCCAATCACCTGAGCTGGATCGACATCCTGCTGCTCGCCGGCGAGACGGGCGCCGCCTTCGTCGCCAAGGCGGAGTTGCAGGCGTCGCCGATGGTCGGCTGGCTGGCGGGGCTCAACCACACGCTGTTCGTCGATCGGGCCGACCGGCTGGGGATCGCGGACCAGGTCGAGCGGCTGCGCGGCGCGCTGGCCCGCCCCTGGCCGATCGTGATTTTCCCCGAGGGGACGACGGGCGATGGCGAGACGCTGCTCCCGTTCAAGCCAGCGCTGCTCGGCGCCCTCGCCCCGCCGCCGCCGGGCCTGTGCGTGCAGCCGGTCCGGATCGACTATGGCACGGCGCGCGACCTGATCTGGGGGGACGAGACCGGCCTGACCCATGCGCTGCGCGTCCTGCGCCGGCCCGGCCGCTTCCGCCCGACGCTTCGGTTCGGCGAACCCTTTTTGCCGCACGGCCATCGCAAGACCATCGCCGCCCAGGCCCATGCGGCGGTCGCGGCGCTCGGCAGCGTCGCCCCCTCCCCTTCCGCGCCGGCTTCTGGTAACGGCGCGGCATGACCGCGCCCCGCAAAGACCTGCCCAAGACGTTCCACGTCAAGTCGTTCGGCTGCCAGATGAACGTCTATGACGGCGAACGCATGGCCGAACTCATGGCCGCGCAGGGGCTGACCGCCGCCGATGCGGACAGCGCCGACCTCGTCGTGCTCAACACCTGCCATATCCGCGAAAAGGCGACGGAGAAGGTCTATTCGGACATCGGCCGGCTCCGCAAGCACGGCCGCACGCCGATGATCGCGGTCGCCGGCTGCGTCGCCCAGGCCGAGGGCGAGGAGATCGTCGCGCGCGCCAAGGTCGACGTCGTGGTCGGCCCCCAGGCCTATCACAACCTGCCCGATCTGGTCGCCAAGGCGGCGGCGGGCGCGCCCGCGCTCGACACCGACATGCCGCTCGCCTCCAAGTTCGGCAAGCTGCCCGCGCGGCGCAAGGTCGGCCCCTCCGCCTTCCTGACCGTGCAGGAGGGCTGCGACAAATTCTGCACCTATTGCGTCGTGCCCTATACGCGCGGGGCCGAGGTCTCGCGCCGCTTCGACGATCTGGTGGTCGAGGCGCGGGCGTTGGTCGAGGCCGGCGCGCGCGAGATCACGCTGCTGGGGCAGAACGTCAACGCCTGGGACGATGAAGGCCGTGGCCTGCACGACCTGATCCGCACGCTCGACCAGATCCCCGGCCTGGCGCGCCTCCGCTACACCACCAGCCATCCCAACGACATGCGCCAGGGCCTGATCGACGCGCATGGCGATGTCGAGAGCCTGATGCCCTATCTGCACCTGCCCGTGCAGTCCGGCTCGACCCGCATCCTGAAGGCGATGAACCGCAGCCATGGCCGCGACGATTATCTCCGCCTGCTCGACCGGGTGCGGGCGGTGCGGCCCGACATCGCGCTGTCGGGCGACTTCATCGTCGGTTTCCCGGGGGAAACAGAGGCGGATTTCCACGACACGCTGAGCCTGGTCGAACAGGTCGGCTATGCCCAGGCCTTCTCGTTCAAATACAGCCCGCGCCCCGGCACCCCCGCCGTCGGCCTGGCCGACGAGGTGCCGGCGGAGGTGATGGACGAACGGCTCCAGCGGCTGCAGGCGGCGCTCGGCCGCGACCAGCAGGCGTTCAACGCCGCCACCGTCGGCCGCACCTGCCAGGTGCTGGTCGAGCGGCGCGGCAAGCTGCCCGGGCAGATGCTCGGCAAGTCGCCCTGGCTGCAATCCGTCCACTTCATGGGCGACCATGCGATCGGCGACCTGGTCACGGTGACGCTGACCGCCGCCGGACCCGTTTCGCTTTCGGGCGTCGTCCGAATGGCCGAGGCCGCATGACATCTTTCCTTTCGGTCATCGGCGTCCCACATTCACCTTCGACTCGCTGACACTGAAAGGACCGCATGAGCCGCAAGCCCGTCCCCGCCCGCCTGGGTGAGCGTTCCCGCACCGAACTGGTGTTCGATCGCCCACAGGCGCTGGCGCTGCTGTTCGGCCAGTACGACCAGAATCTGGTCGCGCTGGAGAACCGGCTGGGAGTGTACATCACCGCGCGGGGCAATCGCATCGGGCTGGAAGGCACCGCCGAACAGGTGGCGCTGGCCCGCGACGTGCTCCAGGATCTCTACAGCCGGGTCGAGCGGGGTGAGCCGGTCGACACCGGGCTGGTCGACGCCTCGATCGCCATGGCGGCCGAGCCGACGCTCGACGGCATCGTCTCCGCCGAGGGGCAGCGCGGCCCCGGCATCATGATCCGCACCCGCAAGAAGACGATCGTGCCGCGCACGCCGGCCCAGGCGCACTATATGCGCGAACTGGTCGGCAACGACATGATCTTCGCGCTGGGGCCGGCGGGCACCGGCAAGACCTATCTGGCGGTGGCGCAGGCGGTGGCGCAACTGATCACCGGATCGGTGCAGCGGCTGATCCTGTCGCGCCCGGCGGTCGAGGCGGGCGAGCGCCTGGGCTTCCTGCCCGGCGACATGAAGGAGAAGGTCGATCCCTATCTCCGACCGCTCTACGACGCGCTCTATGACTGCCTGCCCGCCGAACAGGTCGAGCGGCGGATCGCCAGCGGGGAGATCGAGATCGCGCCGATCGCCTTCATGCGCGGCCGGACGCTGGGCGACGCCTTCGTCATCCTCGACGAGGCGCAGAACACCACGCC
Source organism: Sphingomonas sp. S-NIH.Pt15_0812 (assembly GCF_003951315.1). Classification (GTDB taxonomy): domain Bacteria; phylum Pseudomonadota; class Alphaproteobacteria; order Sphingomonadales; family Sphingomonadaceae; genus Sphingomonas. The sequence continues at coordinate 28,112 of NZ_QLJH01000011.1, read as the reverse complement.
CGCGCAGATGAAGATGTTCCTGACCCGTTTCGGCCAGAACAGCCGGATGGTGATCTGCGGCGATCCCAACCAGGTCGACCTGCCCGGCGGCGTCGCCGCCTCCGGCCTGGCAGACGCGGTGCGCCGCCTGGAGGGGCTGGAGGGGATCGCGATGAGCCGCTTCACCGCCGCCGACGTCGTCCGCCATCCGATCGTCGGCCGCATCGTCGAAGCCTATGAAGGCCCGAACGCCTGACGCGCAGCACGCCCGGCCTCCACGGGCGTGCTGTTCCCCCCTTCCCATCTCGGCTAAGGACCGGGCATGATCCAGATCGAACTTTCCCGCGAAGAGCCCTGGCCCGATGGCGACTGGCAGGCGCTCGCCGAGCGCGCCGCCCGCGCCGCGATCGAGCGGACGCCGCAGGGCCCGCTCATCACCACGCCGGCCCTGGTCGAGATCAGCGTGCGGCTGACCGACGATGACGAGGTGCAGGTGCTCAACCACCAGTATCGGCAGAAGGACAAGCCGACCAACGTCCTGTCCTTCCCGATGGTGCAGCCCGACCTGATCGACACGGTCAGCCAGAACAGCGACGATGGCGAGCTGCTGCTCGGCGACATCGTGCTGGCCCATGGCGTGTGCGAGCGCGAGGCGGCGGAGCGCGGCATCCCGGTGACCGACCATGCCACCCATCTGATGGTGCACGGCGTGCTCCATCTGCTAGGCTATGACCATGTCGATGACGACGAGGCGGCCGAGGCGATGGAGGAACTGGAACGCCAGGCGCTCGCCTCGCTCGGCATCGCCGACCCCTATCTGATACGTGAGGACTGATCTTGGCCGACGACCGAAGTAGCGCCGCGCACGATGAAAGCATCTGGCGCGGCCTGAAAAGCCTCATCTTCGGCAATGGGGTCGAGGAATCGCTGCGCGAGCAGCTGGAAGAGGCGATCGACCGGCACGAGGACGACCCGGCGCCGGACGCCAAGGGGGACCTGTCGCCGCTGGAGCGGCAGATGGTCCGCAACCTGCTGCATTTCGGCGAGCGCGATGCCGGCGACGTCGGCGTGCCCCGCGCCGATATCGTCGCGGTCGAGGAGCGGACCAGCTTCGCGCATCTGGTCCAGATCTTCGCGGAGGCCGGCCACAGCCGCCTGCCCGTCTATCGCGAGAAGCTCGATACGATCATCGGCATGGTCCATATCAAGGACGTGTTCGCGATCCTGGCGCGCGGCGGGCCGCAGCCGGCGACGATCGCGGCGCTGATCCGCGAGCCGCTTTATGTGCCGATGAGCCGGGGCGCGCTCGACGTGCTCGCCGACATGCGCTCCAAGCGCGTCCACCTGGCGATCGTGCTCGACGAATATTCGGGCACCGAGGGCCTGGTGACGATCGAGGACCTGGTCGAGGAGATCGTCGGCGAGATCGAGGACGAGCATGACGAGGCGCCCCAGGCGCTGCTGATCCCGCTCGACAATGGCGGCTGGGATGCCGACGCGCGCGCCGAGCTGGAGGACGCGGCCGAGGCGATCGACGAGCGGCTGGGCGAAGCGGACAGCGATGTCGACACGCTGGGCGGGCTGGCGGCGGTGCTGGCCGGCCATGTGCCGGCGATCGGCGAGTGCATCGTCCATCCCTCGGGCTGGACGTTCGAGGTCATCGACGCCGACGAACGCCGCATCCACCGGCTGCGGCTCCACCCGCCGGCCGAGCAGGCGGCGCTGGAAGAGGCCTGACGATCCGGAAGGGCCGAGGGTGATGCCATCGGCCCTTCCGTTCGGCGCACGGAGCGCCTAACTTGCCGTCATGCTGAAGCACGTCCTGCGCGTCCTCGCGCTTGTCATCGTCGTGGCGATCGGGATCGTCGTCTATATCGCCTGGCCCGACGAGGCGAAGCTGTCGGTCGACCAGGTGGCGGGCGCGCGGCCCGACATCACCGCGCCACGCGTCCAGACCCTGCCGACCGTCAAGGTGGCCGATGCGGTCGGCTGGCCCGCCGGCGCCAAGCCCAAGGCCGCGCCGGGGCTGGCGGTGGCGGCCTTCGCCACCGGGCTCGATCATCCGCGCTGGCTCTACCGCCTGCCCAATGGCGACGTGCTGGTCGCCGAGACCAACTCCCCGCCGCGCTCGGGCGGCGGCATCCAGGGCTGGGTGATGCGCCACCTGTTCGGCAAGGTCGGCGCGGCCGTCCCCTCCGCCAACCGAATCACGCTGCTGCGCGACGCCAATGGCGACGGCGTGGCCGAACAGCGCCACGTCTTCATGCAGGGCCTCAACTCGCCGTTCGGCATGGCCCTGCTGGATGGGCAGCTCTACATTGCCAATACCGATGCGCTGGTCCGCGTGCCCTATCGCGATGGCGAGACGCAGATCACCGCCAAGCCGGAAAAGGTCGTTGCGCTGTCGGGTGGCGGCAATCACTGGGCGCGCAACGTGATCGTGTCGGGCGACGGCAAGACGCTGTTCGTCTCGGTCGGCTCGCGTACCAACATCGCCGATGAGGGGATCGAGCGCGAGACGTACCGCGCCAACATCCTCCAGGTCTGGCCCAACGGCGACTGGCGCATCTATGCCGCCGGCCTGCGCAACCCGAACGGCATGGCGATCAATCCGATCAACAAACAATTGTGGACCGTGGTCAACGAGCGCGACATGCTCGGCTCCGACCTCGCCCCCGATTATCTGACCCAAGTTGAGTTCGGCGATCAGTTCGGCTGGCCCTGGTATTATTGGGGCGGCTATCCCGACAATCGGGTCGAGCCGAAGAACCCGCAATTGCAGGAATATTCCAAGCGCCCCGATTATGCGCTGGGTCCGCATGTCGCCGCACTGGGCCTGAGCTTCGCCGACAGCGCCAAGCTGGGCGCGGCCTGGGCGAACGGCGCGTTCGTCGGCGAGCATGGCTCGTGGAACCGCAAGCCGGTGTCCGGCTACAAGGTCGTCTATATCCCCTTCGGTCCGACCGGCTATCCGGTGAAGGGGGCCAAGCCCGTCGACGTGCTGACCGGCTTCCTGAACGCCAAGGGCGACGCGATGGGCCGTCCGGTCGGCGTCATCACCGATCGCACCGGCGCGCTGCTGGTCGCGGACGATGTCGGCAATGCGATCTGGCGGGTGTCCGCAGCCCGGTAAGAGGGGTTAGGGCGCGATCGAGGATTGGCGCCCGACCCATATCCTGTGACGTAGCCGTATCGGAAACGGTTTAAGCCGAACTAGCGTTCGAACCCGAAGGCGGCCGCCGACTTTGTAAACCCCTGCCGGGCCTCTGCGAACGCAGAGGCCCGGTGTACCGCACATCACCGACCGTTGCTTGAGCTCCTGCCGTCGCAGGAACGCGGCAAGGCGTTTTGCGAATGTCGCGCTCCCACCAATCGTTCGACGGGATCGGCGACCGCCCAGCCCCCTCCCCCACGATGGTCGCTGCGACTTTGGTCGTAGATGCCCGCTGCGCCCCATTGGCGTAGAAGGGCCGCCACCGACCAGGGGACCAGTCCGATCGAACGGCACGGCCCCGACGACCAAGGGGATGGATGATGACGAAGGGCAGTCGCGGGCGGACACGGGGTTCGCTGGTTTATGATAACGCTACCAGCCTGATCGTGCTGGCCGCCGCGCTGATCGCCAGCCCGGCCCTGGCGCAGGAAGCGGCCCCGGCCGCGCCGCAGAACCAGGCCGGCGTGCCGGACTCGACGCGTTCCGCCGATCCCGCCGCGCCCGACCAGCTGGTCGCACCCGAAACCACCACCGACGGCACCGCCGAGCCGCAACAGGCCCCGACCACGGGCGCGGACATCGTCGTCACCGGCACGCGCATCACCGCCACCGGCTTCAACGCGCCGACGCCGACGACGGTGATCGGCGAGGACCAGATCCTCAAGAACGCGCAGCCCAACATCTTCAACACGGTGGCGCAGCTGCCGTCGCTGCAAGGCTCGACCGGCGCGCAGACAGGTACGTTCAGCACGTCGAGCGGCTCGCAGGGGCTCAGCTCCTTCTCGCTGCGCGGCCTGGGCACGATCCGCACGCTGACGCTGCTCGACGGGCAGCGCGTGGTCGGCGCGAACGTGACGGGCGTGCCGGACATCAGCCAGTTCCCGCAGCTCCTCATCAAGCGCGTCGACATCGTCACCGGCGGCGCCTCCGCATCCTACGGCTCGGACGCGGTCGGCGGCGTCATCAACTTCATCACCGACACGCGCTTCACCGGGTTCAAGGGCAACCTCCAGACCGGCGTCACCAATTATGGGGATGGCGGGCAGGTGCTGGCCCAGGCGGCGGTCGGCAAGGCCTTTGCCGACGACAAGCTGCACGTCATCCTGAGCGGCGAATATTCCAAGGACCAGGGCGTCGGCCCCGGCTTTTTCGGCGAGGATCTGGCCGGCAGCCGCGACTGGTATCGCGCCAGCACGCTGGTCGATACCGGCATCCGCGACAACGGATCGCCGCAATTCAACTATCGCGACCATGCGCAGGCCTATCAATATACCCGCTACGGCCTGATCAGCAACGGGCCGCTCCAGGGCACCGCCTTCGACGTGAACGGCGTCCCCTTCCAGTTCAACTATGGCTCGAACGGCGTACCGGCCAAGAACCAGGGCGGCAGCGTGATCGGCTGCTATGTCGGCTTCTGCGTCGGCGGCGACCAGTCGGGCCATGTCGGCTCGGGCACCTCGCTGCAATCCGCGCTCCAGCGCCTGAACGGCTATACGCGCATCGGCTATGACATCGCGCCCGACACGGAAATCTACGCCACCGTCAACGTCGCGCAGGTCAAGTCCAGCAACCAGCCCAATCCGGGCGCGGCGCGCAGCGGCCTGACGATCAGTTGCGCCAATCCCTATCTGCCCGAGTCGATCACCACCGCCTGCGCGGCGAACGGCATATCCTCGTTCCAATACGGTTTGAGCAGCGCGATCCTGCCCAACATCAAGGTGCATACCGACCGGCGCCAATATCGCTTCGTCGGCGGGCTGAAGGGCAAAGCCGATTTGGGCGGGACCAACTGGACCTATGATGCCTATTACGAGCATGGCATCAACATCACCGACATCAATGTCGACAACATCCTGCTGACCCCCCGCTACGACGCGGCGATCAACGCGACGCGGATCAACGGCCAGATCGTCTGCGCCGACCCGGTCGCTCGCGCCAATGGCTGCCAACCGATCAACATCTTCGGCGGCTTCACCCCGTCGGCCGGCGCGCTGTCCTATATCGTGCCGGAGACCGGCCCGTTCCAGCATACCAAGCAGACCCAGGACGCTGCGGCGATCAGCGTGTCGGGCACGCCGCTGGAGCTGTGGGCCGGGCCACTCGCCATCGCATTCGGCGCGGAATATCGCCGCGAATTCTACCGGGTGAACGCCGACCCCTATGGCGCGGGCGTCTCGCCGATCAGCCCCAATTCCGATCTCTACCCGGTTGATCCGCTCCTCAATTCGGCGACCGGCAGCAACTGGTACGCCGGCAACTACAAGAACGGGTCCGGCAAATACCACGTCCTGGAAAGTTTCCTGGAACTCAACCTGCCGGTGCTCGACTCGGCGGTGCTGGGCAAGGCCAACGTCAACCTGGCGGGTCGCGCCACGCGCTATTCGACTTCAGGCCTGATCTATGCTTGGAAGGCCGGCGGCACCTGGGAAACCCCGCTCGACGGCCTCCGCTTCCGTGCCGTGACCTCGCGCGACGTACGGGCGCCCAACCTGTCGGAGCTGTTCGCCGCGCCGACCACGACCACCGTGCCCAACTTCACCGATCCGCGCACCTCGATAGATTTTCCCAGGGGCCGGCAGGTGCTGATCATCCAGAACACGATCGGCAACCCGCAGCTCCGCCCGGAGACTGCACGCAGCACCGAGCTGGGCGCAGTCTACTCGCGGCCGTCCTGGCTGCCCGGCCTCAGCCTGTCGTTCGACTATTACAACATCAAGGTGAAGGACGTCGTCTCCAGCCTGTCGGCGCAGCAGATCGTCAACCTGTGCGTCGTCCAGAACATCCCCGCCACCTGCGGCGCGTTCGACCTCGACAGCAACTTCAAGTTCGTCAACGTCCAGTCGTTCAACCTCGCCTCGATCAAGACGCGCGGCTTCGATATCGAGGCGAGCTATCAGTGGCGCAATCCGCTGGGCCTGGACGGCAACTTCACGCTGCGCGGCCTCGGCACCCACGTGATCGACTTCATCACCGATCCCGGCCTGTCCGGCACCATCCCGGTCGATTCGGCCGGGGCCAATTCCGGCGCGACGCCGGACTGGAAGTGGCTGGCCATCCAGACCTATGACAATGACAAGTTCAGCCTGCTAGTCCAGGAGCGGTGGTTCAGCGACGGCGTGTTCGGCAACCAATATGTCGTCTGCTCGACTGGCAACTGCCCGGTCTCGACCGCGAACAATCCGACGATCGATTACAACCGGATGAAGGGTGCCTTCTACATCGATATCGGCGGGTCGGTGAACGTCACCAAGGAAGTGGCGATGTTCTTCAAGGTCGACAATCTGTTCGACCGCGATCCGACCCCGTCGCCGCAGACCAATACCGGGCTCGACGTCAATCCGGCGCTCTACGACACGCTGGGCCGCTTCTACCGCGTCGGTGTGCGCGCCCGCTTCTGATCCCCCCAGGTTGCCCCGGACCCCTCCGGGGTGGCATTCCCCTGCCCTGACACGGCGTCGGTCGATCCAGTCGACCGACGCCGTCTTTTCATGCCCGTCAGGCCATTTCCAGCAGGACGCCGGCCTGCGGCGCGCGCGTCGGTATCGGCGACCCCCGCATGTCGACCGTGAAGCTTTCCGCCTGCCGCGCCATCGCCTCCACCTCGTGCGACAGGGTACGCGCGGCGGCCGAAGTCTCCTCGACCATCGCGGCATTCTGTTGCGTCGCGCCGTCCATCACGCTCACGTTGCGCGCGATCTGGCTGATCGCCGTCGCCTGCACCTGATTGTCCGTCGCCATCCGGCCGACCAGCCCGTGGACCAGGCCGACATCGCCGGCGATCGCGACCAGCGCCTCGTCGACCCGCTGGACCAGATCGACCGCGGAGACGATCTCGCCCTGGGTCACGGTCAGTTGCGACCGGGCGCGCTTGGCCTCCTCCTCGGCGCGCATCGCCAGTGCGGAAACCAGATCGGCGACCACCGCGAAGCCACGCCCCGCCTCGCCCGCCCGGCCCGCCTCGACAGCGGCGTTCATCGCGAGCACGCGGGTCTGGAAGGCGATCTTGTCCAGGCCCTCGATCACCGAGTCGATCCCGCGGGCGCTGGCCGAGACCCGCTGCATCGCCGCCACCGCCTCGTCGGCGACGGCGCGACCATCGCCCACGGTCGCGATCGCATCGCCGGCCTTCACCACCATCTCCCCCGCCGCCTGTTCAGAGGCGGCGACCCGTGCCTCGATCCGGCCGATCTCGGCCGCCGTGGACTCCAGATTGGCGGCGCTCTGTTCGGTGCGACGGGCCAAATCCTCGGAGGCGAGCGCGATCTCGCTCGATCCGGTGCGGATCGAGACGGCGCTGGTCCGAACCGATCCGATCAGCCCGCGCAGATGCGCCAACCCCGCGTTGAAGTCGCGGCCGACCGCCGCATAATCGGCCGGGAAGTCGGCCGGGATCTCATAGGTCAGGTCGCCTTCGGACACCGCCGCGATCGTCCGCTGCAAGCCTTGCGTCACCTGGCGCTGGGTCGCCGCCTGGACCCGCTCCGCCTCGATCCGCGCCGCGCCGCGCGCGCGGAACACCTCGCAGGCGCGGGCCATCCGGCCCAATTCGTCCGCATCGTCGACATAGGGGATGTCGACGGTCCGTTCGGCGGCCAGATCCTCCATCGTCCCCGCCAGACACCCGATCCGATTGACGACGCCGCGTTGCGTCACCCGCTGCGACGCCAGCCACACGGCCGCCGCCACCGCCGCCAGTACCCAGGCGGTGATCGCCGCGCCCTGGTCGATCGTGCTGATCCAGCCGACCTGTGCGTCGGCCTGACGGATCTGCTCGTCGATCAGGTCGCTCATTGCCGCCGAGACGGGATCGATCGTGCCGTACAGGGTGCCGACGACGAACCGGTCGAGCGCCGCCCGGTCGCCCCGGCGCAGGATCGACTCCAATGCCGCGACATGCCGGTCCGCCGCCGCCATCCGCTGCTCGGCGATCGCCGCCAGCAGGGCCTCCTTCCCGCCCGGCCGCGTCGCGGCATAGGCGCGCCAATGCTCGGCCAGCTGCGTCCGCCCGTCATGCACATGGGCCAGCGACTGGGCCATGGTGAAGTTGCCGTTGCGCGCCTTGTGCGCGGCATCGACGATATCGACCGCATATTTGTCGGCCACCACCTTCAGGTCGCGCAAGGGGGCGATCCGGCCGGTCAGCAACTGGCTGAGCGCCTGTCGATTGGCATGGAGCGACAGGTGCAGCGTCAACGTCAATCCGGCGAAGGCCAGCGCCAGCAACGACAGACATATTATCAGCCTGGTCCGGATCGTCATCTATTCTGGTCCGCCACGATGCGAGGTTAATAGAACGCATCATAGAGGGCGGCCGGGACGGCGACGGACCGAATCGGATAATATTATATCGGATCACTGCATCCTTTTGATTATGCTCGAATCCGATTTTGACGGCCGGCAGCGTGGCTGAGGATGGGCCGGACCCGGCCGTCCCCTGTCCGGCAAAGGCGAAAATGCGCTATGATGAGGGACATCGTCCGCCGGCGCGCTGCGGGAGAAACCCCGCGCCGCCCCCTTTCCCCCCAGCCGGAGCGCTGCTATCGCGCGCCATACCCCTGCCCTTCGCGCCCCCTGCGGTCCTTGCGCCCGCGTCCCCGGCGCGCTGGGGCATAGACAGGCAGAAGGACCCCTATGACCGCCATCGGCCAGGACACGCTCAACACCCGCACGACCCTGTCGGTCGGTGGCAAGAGCTATGATTATTATTCGCTCGCCAAGGCGGCGGAGCAATTGGGCGACGTGTCGCGCCTGCCCTTCTCGATGAAGGTGCTGCTGGAGAACCTGCTGCGCTTCGAGGACGGCGTCACCGTCACCCGCGAGGACATCCAGGCGATCGTCGACTGGCAGAAGGATGCGCGCTCCAACCGCGAGATCCAGTATCGCCCCGCGCGCGTGCTCATGCAGGATTTCACCGGCGTGCCGTGCGTCGTCGACCTCGCCGCGATGCGCGATGCGATGACCAAGCTGGGCGGCGATGCCGAGAAGATCAATCCGCAGGTCCCCGTCCACCTCGTCATCGACCACTCGGTCATGGTCGACGAGTTCGGCACGCCCCAGGCGTTCCAGGACAATGTCGACCTGGAATATCAGCGCAACGGCGAGCGCTACGAGTTCCTGAAGTGGGGCAGCAAGGCGCTGGACAATTTCCAGGTCGTGCCGCCGGGCACCGGCATCTGCCACCAGGTCAACCTGGAATATATCGGCCAGGCGGTCTGGTCGTCCAAGGAGATCGGCGACCATGCGCGCGGCGAGGCGATGATCGCCTATCCCGACACGCTGGTCGGCACCGACAGCCACACCACGATGATCAACGGCCTGGGCGTGCTCGGCTGGGGCGTCGGCGGCATCGAGGCGGAAGCGGCGATGCTGGGCCAGCCGGTGTCGATGCTGATCCCCGAGGTCGTCGGCTTCAAGCTGACCGGCGCCCTGAACGAGGGCATCACCGCCACCGACCTGGTGCTGACCGTCACCCAGATGCTGCGCGCCAAGGGCGTGGTGGGCCGCTTCGTCGAGTTCTTCGGCCCCGGCCTCGCCAGCATGACCCTGGCGGACCGTGCGACGATCGCCAACATGGCGCCGGAATATGGCGCGACCTGCGGCTTCTTCCCGATCGACGAGCGCACCATGGACTATATGCGCCTGACCGCGCGGTCCGAGGAGAATATCGCGCTGGTCGAGGCCTATGCCAAGGAGAACGGCTTCTGGCGTCACGCCGACAGCCCGGACCCTATCTTCACCGACACGCTGGAGCTCGACATGGGCACCGTCACCGCGTCGCTCGCCGGGCCGAAGCGTCCGCAGGACCGCGTGTCGCTGGGCAAGGTGGACGAGGTGTTCAACGGCGACCTGTTCAAGGTCTATCACAAGGAGCGCCCGGTCCGTGCGCCGGTCGCCGACCGCGACCATGACATCGGCGACGGCGACGTGGTGATCGCGGCGATCACCTCGTGCACCAACACGTCCAACCCGTCGGTGCTGGTCGCCGCCGGCCTGGTCGCGCGCAAGGCGCGGGCGCTGGGCCTCAGCCCCAAGCCCTGGGTCAAGACCTCGCTCGCGCCCGGATCGCAGGTGGTCACCGACTATCTCGACAAGGCGGGCCTGACCGAAGACCTGAACGCCATGGGCTTCAACCTGGTCGGCTATGGCTGCACCACCTGCATCGGCAATTCAGGGCCGCTGCCCGCGCCGATCAGCGCCGCGATCAACGAGAACGACCTGGTCGCCGCCTCGGTCCTGTCGGGCAACCGCAACTTCGAGGGCCGGGTGTCGCCGGACGTGCGCGCCAACTTCCTCGCCTCCCCGCCGCTGGTCGTCGCCTATGCGCTGAAGGGCACGGTCACGACCGACATGAACACCACGCCGATCGGCCAGGGGTCGGACGGCCAGGACGTGTTCCTGAAGGACATCTGGCCGACCAACGACGAAGTCACCACGCTGATGAACGCGAACATCGACGATGCGATGTTCCGCAACCGCTATGGCAACGTCTATCAGGGCGACGCCAAGTGGTCGGGCATCGACGTGACCGGGTCGGACACCTATCAGTGGCGCGCCGGTTCGACCTATGTCGCCAACCCGCCCTATTTCGAGGGTCTGGAGATGACCCCGGCTCCCGTCTCGGACATCATCGAGGCGAAGCCGCTGGCGATCCTGGGCGACTCGATCACCACCGATCACATCTCGCCGGCCGGCTCGATCAAGGCGGACAGCCCGGCGGGCAAGTACCTCCAGGAGCATCAGGTCAGCCGCGCCGACTTCAACAGCTATGGCGCGCGTCGCGGTCACCACGAGGTGATGATGCGCGGCACCTTCGCCAACATCCGCATCAAGAACGAGATGGTGCCGGGCGTCGAGGGCGGCATGTCCAAATATGACGGCGAGGTGATGCCGATCTACGACGCGGCAATGCGCTACAAGGCCGACGGCACGCCGCTGGTCGTGGTCGCGGGCAAGGAATATGGCACCGGTTCGTCGCGCGACTGGGCGGCGAAGGGCACCAACCTGCTCGGCGTCCGCGCCGTGATCGCCGAGAGCTTCGAGCGCATCCACCGCTCGAACCTGGTCGGCATGGGCGTGCTGCCGCTCCAGTTCGCGGCGGGCGTTGATCGCAAGTCGCTGAACCTGGACGGATCGGAGACCTTCACCATCCATGATGTGAGCGGCCTGCGTCCGCGTCAGGATGTCGAGGTCACGCTGACCCGCGCCGATGGCAGCAGCGAGACGTTCCAGACCCGCTGCCGGATCGATACCGTCAACGAGCTGGAATATTTCCTGAACGGCGGCATCCTTCACTACGTGCTGCGCAAGCTGGCGGCATAAGGACGATGCCCGGGCGTCCGGCCGATCCGGACGCCTTAGGGTTCAAGCGAAAGGCCGCGATCCTGCGAGGGGTCGCGGCCTTTTCGTGTGAGGGCGATGGACTCGCGCGAAGACGCGAAGCGGGTGTGTAGGGTGCACGCGCTCCGGTCCTGTTCATTTAACGACCTGCCTGTTCCCCGGCGAAGGCCGGGGCCCGGTTAGGGGACATCGGTGATGGACGGCCACGCTCCGTTACCAAAGCCTTCCCAACTGGGCCCCGGCCTTCGCCGGGGAACCGAAGAAGGAACGGCGCAGCCTCTCCTCCGGGCCTGCGCACCACCCCGCTCAAGGCATCCGGAACCGCCACCGCCCCGCATCGCTGCGCGCATCGAACGGTGCCAGCGTCACCGTGCTGGTGCCGATCGCCATCAGCGCGCTGTCCTGCCCCTTGGCGCGCAGCTTGGGCGTGATGCGGTAGCTGCCGTCGGTCAGCTGATCGATCCGCCACAATTGCGCATCCGCCCCCGTATAGCCCGGCACGGCCTCCACCTCACCCGCCGGCGTCGTCGCCAGCACGCGCTCGGTGCCGGTGATGCCGATGCGGTAATAGGGTGCGCCGAACCAGCCGCCCTTGTCGGGCATCGGCGTGACCGTCCAGCGCTGGTTCGGCCGGTTCATATGCGCGGCCAGCTCGACCCGCACCCGCCCCGCCGGCCAGCCGCCCTGCACGTCCGCCAGACCCTGATCGGGCAAGGCTCTGGTCGCATCGGTCGGCTTGGCCATGAAGCTGGCGCGCACGTCGAAGGGGATGCGGACGAAATCGACCTTGAGCTGCAAGGCATTGCCGCTCCGCTCCGACTGGATCTCATAGTCGCCCGGTCGCACGTTGCTGCCCGCCACCGGCCAGCCGTCGCGCCACAACAGGGGCTCGATCGCCAGCACGCTGCGCCCGCCCCGGTCGAGATCGGACTCATAGTGCATCGAGAATTTCTGGGTCCCGCCCCCTAAGTCGATCAGCCCGAAATGCCCGGGTCCCTGCACCCGGTCATGCGCAGCGGCGACCAACTTGCCGCCGCCCTTCAGCAGCGGCTGGCCCATATTGTCGACATAGGGGCCCAGCACGTTCCGCGACCGGCCGACGCGGATGTTGTAGGTCGAGTTCGGCCCGTCGCAGCAGGTGCCGTGCGTACCGAGCAGATAATACCAGCCATCGCGGTGCATCAGCGCGGTCGCCTCCATGTCGATGGCGATATCGACCGGCTGGTTACCCGCGACGCGCAGGCCTGTCCTGGGATCGAGCTCGATGATGCGGATCGAGCCGAAATAGGTGCCGTAGCTCAGCCACAACCGCCCATCGACATAGAGGAAGGCGGGATCGATCGCGTCGTGATTCTCCACCCCGTCGCTCGATGCGACCACGCCGACATCGTGATAGCCGAAGTCGCGGGATTGCGGGTCGAGCGACTTGGTCCACATGATCTTGACCTGGCTGGCATGGCCGCCCGACATGCCGCCGCCGCCGACCGCATAGGCGACATAATAGCGATCGCCGATATGGATGATGTCGGGCGCGACGCCGCCGCCCGGCCGCTCCGCGCCGCCGCGCCAGGTCCAGCCATCGTCGGAGATCAGCCCGCCGCCGCGCGTGCCGAAGGTGAACCATTTCCCGTCCGACTCGGTGACGGTCGAGGGGTCGTGGATGAAGACGGTGCCGGCAAGCTGCGCCGGGGCGGGCGAGACGGCAAGGAGTGCGGCGACACCGGCCGGAAGGCGGCAAAGGGTCCTGATCATGACGGGCATCCTCACTTCACGTCGGTGGTGATGTCGCGGATCGGCTGTCCGGCCGCGTCGACGAAACGGATCGCGAAATCGCTCAGGCCGGGCCCGTTGATGACCGCGCCGCGCAGCACGTTGCGCCCCTTTTTCAGGGTGATGCGATCGGACAGCAGATCGTCCATCACCATCCGCCGATCGTCGAACGCCTCGACCGCCAGATCGCCGTTCAGCCACCAGCGCGATGCCGAGTTGGACCCGACCGCGAGACGCACGTCGCGCATCTCGCGCGGGCTGTTCACCACCGTCACCGCCCAGAAGATCACGCCATATTTGGGCTGGCCCAGCGCCTGCGCGAAGTTGAACAGCTTCACGTCCCAGAGTTTCGAGTCGAGCGCGTGCCAGCGCAGCGGCCGGTCGACCCGCACCATCTGCCCGTCGCGCGGCAGGGCGGCGAAGCGGCCGGGATAGGTCTGGGGCGACAGCGTCTCCCGGACATAGGTGCCGGTGAAGACGGCATTGGTCGGGTTGGGCTTGGCGATCGGCTCCAGCAGCAGCCAACGCCGGAGGAAGCCGTCCGCGTCCGGCGCGATCGGGCCGCCCGCGGCCGGCTGGAAATAATCGGCGAGCGGCGGCACCGCGGGGGGGCTGGCGGCCGGCGTCTGCGCGGTCGCCGCGACCGGGGTCAGGGCCATGATCAGGCCCCCGAAGAAGGCGTGTCGAGTCATCCTGCTGCTCCCGAAGAGGGTCCGGTGATGGACATGGGCGTGGTGATGCCGCCGACCGACAGCCAGCGGGTGAAGGCGTCGAACCAGCCGGGGCTGGTGGTGCCGGGCTTGCCGAGGCCGAAGCCATGGCCGCCCCCCTGGTAGAGGTGGAATTCGACCGGCCGTCCCGCCCGCTGCCAGGCATCGATCAGGCCAAGGCCCTTGCGCGCGAAGAGCGGATCGTCGGCGGCCAGCACCGCGAACAGGGGCGGCGCATCCCTGGGCACCGTTACCGCCTCCATCGATCCGTAGATCGGTGCGATGAAGGCCAGCTTCGTATCCGGGGCCGACAGGGCGGTGACCATCGTCGTCATCGCGCCCGCCGAAAAGCCGATCATGCCGATGCGATTCGGGTCGACATGCCATTCCCCCGCCCGCGTACGCACCAGTCGGACGGCGGCGCGCGCATCGGCGATCTGGTCGGCGAGACCCGCCGCCGCCGCATCCGGGCCAAGCCGGGCGCGCGGCTGTCCGACGCTGGCGAACATCGCATTCACCGCGCGTTCGAAGCCGGGCAGGTCGGCAGGCGTCGGTTTCAATCGATATTTGAGGACGAAGGCGGCGATGCCGCGATCGGCGAGCGCGCGGGCGACGCGCCAGCCCTCATTCTCCATCGACAGCATCAGGAAGCCGCCGCCCGGCGCGACGATCGCCGCCGCGCCCGTGGCCCTGGCGGGGTCGGGCAGGACCGGCGTCAGCGTCGCGACCGACACGTTGCGCGTCATCGCCACGCCATATTGGCGGAACCAGCTTTCCGCCGGCGCGGAGGCACTGTTGCCGGGACCCGTGCCGAGCGGGATGGCATCGGGCGCGGCGGGCGCGGGCATGGGCGTCATCCGCGCATCCTGCGCCGCCGCCGGCACGGCGATCGCCGCCAGCATCGCACCTCCGATCAGGACCCTGGCCACCGCCATCCTCTCATTCTCCCTGCCTCGCGCCGACGCTGTCCCGCGCCGGTCCCGATCCGTGGTAGCGCAACCTACGCACGGTCGCGGCCGGCCGTCAACTTGTCCAACAACATTAGTGATCAGCGGTCGGCGACGGCCCCGCCAATCGTGCGGGATTGATGGCCGTTACGCGGTACACCGTTGATCACAAACAGCTTCTCGGGCAGGATCGGGCTTCAGGAAGCAGGAAAATGCTCCGACAATAACCCAGGGGATGGAACGAATGGCGCGGTCCGGCATGATGATCCTGATGAACGCAAGCCTTATGGTGAGCGCTACCATCACGATGGCCGCCAGTCCGCCGCCGGAACGCGGCAGCGGCCCATTCCCCGCGCTGTTCGAGGAACGCGCCAGCCTTCCCGACCATGTCGTCTACCGCCCCGCCAAACCCGGCCGCGATCCCCTGCCCGTCTATATCTTCGGCAATGGCGGGTGCAGCGCCGACGGCACCAGCTCGCGCAATCACCTGCTGGAGATCGCCTCGCACGGCTATCTGGTGATCGCCTCGGGCACCATCCCCAAGGCCGGGCCCAAGCCGGGCGCGACCGGTGGCCCGCTCCAGGCTCAGACCGCGACGCGTCTGATGACCGACGCGATCGACTGGGTGGCGCGGGAGAATGTCCGACCCGGCAGCCCCTTGCGCGGCCGCATCGCGACCGATCGGATCGCGGTCTCCGGCTGGAGCTGCGGCGGGTTGCAGGCGCTGACCATCGGCTCCGACCCCCGTGTCCGCACGGTGGTGGCGATGAACACCGGCTTCTTCAACGACGGCAAGAGCCCGATCCCCGGCATCGTTTCCGACAAGGCGCTGCTCGGCCGGCTCCACACGCCCGTCCTCTATGTGCTTGGCGGGCCGGACGACATCGCCCACGCCAATGGCAGCGACGATTTTCGCCGGTTGCAGGCCGTGCCCGCGGCGCTGGTCGACATCCCCGTGGGTCATGGCGGCACCTATATGCAGCCGCATGGCGGGCTGGCGGCGCAAGTCGTGACCCAGTGGCTCGACTGGCAGTTGAAGGGCGACGGCAAGGCCCGCGCCCGCTTCGCCGGACCCGGTTGCGGCTGGTGCCGCGACACGAGGCTGACGATCACGCGCAACGCCGCGCTCTGACACCGACCCCCCAATTCCGCGCCTCCAGGAGAATGTTCATGTCCCCTCGCCGCAGCATCCTGCTCGCCGCTCTACTCGGCAGCCTGCCGTTCGCCGCGGTGGCGCAGACCCCGCTCCGCTTCGACCGCGCCGATTATTTCGAGGCGCCGGGCGTCGACTGGCTGATCTTCTCCAACGTCAATGAAGGGCTGTTCGCCGATGCCAAGATCAGCGGGGTCGAGCTGATCCAGCAGGGCGTGCGCACCGCCACCAATGGCGATGTGCGCCTGTCCGCCACGCCCGGCCAATGGGACCCGGCCGCGCAGTTCGTCAGCCGCCGGGTCGACAAGGCGGCCGGGGTGATCGAGGCGGTGATGGAATATCCCGGCTTCCGCTACACCGTCCGTGCCGAGCGGCGGGGCAGCGCCGTGGTGCTGTCGGTGCTGCTCGACCGGCCGCTGCCGGCGGAACTGGTCGGCAAGGCGGGGCTGAACCTGGAGTTCGTGCCCTCGGCCTATTTCCATCGCTCCTTCACCGCCGATGGCCGTCCGGCCCTGTTCCCGCGCCACCCGGCGGACGCGATGACGCTGACGCCCGAGCGCAACGCCGCCAGCGGCCGCAGCGACGGACCGGGCGCGGAGCCGCTGCCCTTCGCCGCGGGGCGCAAGCTGGTGCTGTCGCCCGAGGATGCGGCGCGGCGCGTCGGCATCGCCACGGCAAGCGGCAGCCTGTCGCTCTATGACGGTCGCAACCAGGCGCAGAATGGCTGGTATGTCGTCCGCCAGATCCTGCCCGGCGGGCGGACGGGCAAGGTGGTGGAATGGACGCTGGAGGCGGCGAGCGTGCCCGGCTGGCTGCGCCCGCCGATGATCGGCCACTCGCAGCTCGGCTATGCGCCGGATGCGCCCAAGCTCGCGACGATCGAGCTGGACCGCGACGATCGCGGCGCCCGGCAGCCCCGCCTGCTCCGGGTCGGGGAGGATGGCCGGATGACGCCGGTGGCCACGCCGGCGGCGCGCGACTGGGGTCGCTACCTGCGCTACCGCTATGTCCGCTTCGACTTCAGCGGGGTGAAGACGCCGGGCACCTATGTGCTGCAATATGGCGATACGCGCACCGCCCCCTTCCCGATCGCCGCCGGGCTGACGACCACGTCCTGGCATCTGAGCAGCGACGTCTATCTGCCGATCGCGATGGACCATATGGCGGTCAACGAGGGCTATCGCACCTGGCATGGCGACCCGCACCGCGACGATGCGCGCCAGGCCCCGATCAACCACGAGCATATCGACCTCTATCGCCAGGGGCCGACCACCGACACGGCGTTCCAGCCGGGCGAGCATATCCCCGGCCTGGCGGTCGGCGGGTGGCTGGATGCGGGCGACTTCGACATCCGCACCCAGACCCAATATCAGGTGGTCCGCGAGCTGGTCGATATCTGGGAGCGGTACAAGCCGGAGCGCGACACGGTGGCGGTCGACTGGACGACGCGGCGGGTCGAGATCCATGTGCCCGACGGCACGCCCGACATCCTCCAGCAGATCCGCCACGGCAGCGTGCAACTGCTGGCGCAATATCACGCGGTCGGCCATGCGATCCACGGCATCGTCGAGCCCGATGTCGGCCAGTACACGCATCTGGGCGACGCGGCGAGCAAGACCGACGGGCTGGTCTATGACCCGAAGCTCAAGCCCTATGAGCGCGCCTATGACCGCAATGGTGGGCGCAGCGGCACGCCCGACGATCGCTGGGCCTTCACCAGCAAGGCGTCGGCGCTGGAATATGGCTCGGCCGCCGCGCTGGCCGCGACCTATCGCGCGTGGAAGGGGCGCGACGACGCATTCGCGACCCTGTGCCTCGACCGGGCGGTGAAGGTCTGGAAGGACGAGCATAGCCACGCCCCCGACCTGTTCCACCATGGCAACACCACCGGCGGCCCGCTGGAGGCGGAGGAGTTCGGCGCGGCGGTCGAGCTGCTGCTCGCGACCGGCGACCGGCAATATGCCGACCGCGTCATGGCGCTGACCCCGGCGATGCTGAAGGGCTTCGCGTTCAGCGCCACCACGATGGTCAAGGCGCTGCCGGCGATGCCGCCCGAATATCGCGCCGCGCTGCGCCCGGCGGTGCAGGCCTGGGTCGCGCAGGCGGCCGCGACCGAGACGGCGAACCCGTTCGGCGTGCCGATCACCACCGGCGGCTGGGCCGGCAATGGCGCGGTGCTGAACTTCGGCCTGACCGGCTATGCGCTGCACCGCGCCTTTCCGGAGCTGGTCGACGGGTCGACCGTGGGTCGCGCGCTCGACTATCTGCACGGCCATCATCCGGCCTCGGACCGGTCGTTCGTGTCGGGGGTCGGCGCGCTGTCGAAAGAGGTCGCCTATGGCAGCAACCGGGCGGACTTCACCTTCATCCCCGGCGGCGTGGTGCCGGGCGTGCTGCTGCTGAAGCCCGACTATCCGGAAAATCGCGACGACTGGCCGTTCTTCTGGGGCGAGAATGAATATGTCGTGCCGGAGGGGGCGATGTACATCGCCCTCGCCAACGCCGCTGCCGCACTGGAGCGCGAGGGCGGCACGGCGGTTGCGGCGCGCTGACCGGACTCGGCGGGCATTGCGGGCGCACGGCTTTTTCCGCAGAGGATCAGCCATGGATTTCAACACGCCCCATGACGCGACGCCCGAACAGCTCGCCGAGACCCTGGTCACCCTACTCGATATCGAGCGGATCGACACCGATCTGTTCCGCGGCGCGCGCCAGCCCGGCGGCGAGGGGCGCGTCTTCGGCGGACAGGTGATCGCGCAGGCGCTCCAGGCGGCGCAGCGGTCGACCGACGCGCCCAAGGTCGCGCATTCGCTCCACGCCTATTTCATGCGGCCGGGGGACGAGGCGCATCCGATCATCTACCGCGTCGTGCGTGATTTCGAGGGACGCAGCTTCGCCACCCGCCGGGTGATCGCGATGCAGCAGGGTCAGCCGATCCTCAACATGGCCTGCTCGTTCCAGACGCCGGAAGGCGGACTGGCGCACCAGGACATGATGCCCGACGTACCCGCGCCGGACACGCTGGCCAGCGAGCGGGAATTGCGCCAGGCGATGGCGGCGGAGGTGCCCGAGCGTCACCATGCCTGGCTGCTCCGGCCGCGCCCGATCGATATCCGCCCGGTCGGCCCGCGCAGCTGGATCAGGCCGGGTGAGGACGCGCCGGTCCAGCATCTGTGGTTCCGCATCTGCGCGCCGATCGCCGACGATCCGGCGCTGCACCGCGCGGTGTTGGCCTATGCGTCGGACATGGCGCTGCTCGGCACGTCGATGCGGCCGCACGGCGTCGGCTTCATGACGCCGGGGATGCAGACCGCCAGCCTCGACCATGCGCTGTGGCTGCACGAGCCGTTCCGTGCCGACGAATGGCTGCTCTACACGATGGACAGCCCCTGGGCCGGCCATGCGCGCGGCTTCAATCGGGGGCGGGTGTTCACGCGGGACGGGCGGCTGGTCGCCAGCTCCGCGCAGGAGGGGCTGATCCGGCGGCGGGAATGACGGCCGGTCGACCGCCCGGCGAACTACAGGACCACCGGCTCCTACCGCGCCGCCATCATCTTGCGCGCCATGTTGGTCGCGGCGCGCGTGCCGTCGGCGAGCTTCTTCACTTCCGCCGCGACCACGCCGAAGCCGCGTCCGGCATCGCCCGCCCGCGCCGCCTCGATCGTGGCGTTCAGCGCCAGCATGTTGGTCTGCGAGGCGATGCCGGCGATCGTCTCGACGATCTCGCCCAGCCGCAGGACGAGCTGGTCCGCCTCCGCCCGCCGCGCCGCCGCCTCCTCGCTGAAGGCGCGGCTCTCCGCCAGGCGTAGCCGCACCTCCTCCTGCAGATGCACCTCGTCGGTCACGTCGGTGGCGAACTTCACCACCTTCCATGGCCGTTTCTGGTCGTCCAGGATCGGCGTATAGGTCGCCTGGAGCCAGACCGGGGCGCCGTCCCGCGCGATGCGGCGGAACCGGCCGGCGCTGTGCAGTCCGTTGCGCAGCTTCTCCCACAGATTCGTATAGGCATCGGAGGCGACGAACTGGGCATCGCAGAATTGATGATGCGGCAGGCCGATCGCCTCGTCGCGCGTATAGCCCATGCGTTCGAGGAACAGGTCGTTGGCATCGCGCACCCGCCCGTCCAGGTCGAATTCGATCACCAGATGCGTCAGCTCGATCGCGGCCATGCGCCGGTCGGCCTCCTCGGCGGCCAGGGTCGCGGCGGTGATGTCCGACCCGACCAGCAGCACCCCCTCGGCCGTGCCGTCCGCGCCCAGGATCGGCTGGAAGGTCGCGCGGACCCAGACATTGCGGCCATCGCCCCCGACGCCGCGATGCACGCCGCCGAGCGGCCGGCCGCCGAGCAGCGACTGCCACACCCGTTGGAAGCTGGCCGTGCCGACCTGGAGATCGGGCGACAAATGCCCGCAATGCCGGCCGACCAGTTCGTCCGGCCGGTAGTGCAGCAAGGCGCACGCCTGTTCATTGGCGGAGAGGATGGTGCCATCGCGCGCGAAGCGGATCACCACCTGCGAGATGTCGACCGCGCGCCACAGGGCGGCGAGATCGGCATGGCTGGACGAATTGGGCAGGACGCTGACGGACATGAGGAATATGTGAGCTTCGACCGCTAAGATTCGGTGAACGCAAGAGTAATCACATCCTCATGCGGCAGTGTTCCCGTAGGATTGCCGGGTCACCGGATGGCTGGACGACAGACCGCCATCGACCGCCAGCGCCTGTCCGTTGACATAGCTGGCGGCGTCCGACGCCAGGAACAGCACCGCCGCCGCCAGTTCCGCCGGCTGCGCGGCGCGCTGCAACGGGTTGAGGCGACCGATCCGGTCCAGCTTGTCGACCGC
This sequence comes from Sphingomonas sp. S-NIH.Pt15_0812, assembly GCF_003951315.1. Classification (GTDB taxonomy): domain Bacteria; phylum Pseudomonadota; class Alphaproteobacteria; order Sphingomonadales; family Sphingomonadaceae; genus Sphingomonas. The sequence goes on along the minus strand of NZ_QLJH01000011.1, from coordinate 7,158 downwards.
GCGGGCATGGTCGAACACCGGCTGGGTCATGCCGGTTTCGGTCAGGCCGGGCAGCACCGCGTTGACGCGCACGCCCGATCCGGTCAGCTGCTGCGCGGCGACCTGGGCCAGGTTGATCACGCCGGCCTTGGACGCCGAATAGGCGGGCGAGCCCGCACCCGAGCGCAATCCGGCGACGCTGGCGGTCAGCACGATCGCGCCGCCACCCCGCGCGGCGATGCGCGGCGCGGCATGGCGGATCGCCAGGAACGGGCCGATCAGGTTGACGCGCAGCACCTCCGCGAACAGCGCCGGGTCGGTGTCGAAGATATTGGCCATGCCGCCGGAAATGCCGGCATTGGCGAACATCACGTCGACGCCGCCATGCGCCGCCTCCGCCAGCGCGACCATGCGCTCGACATCGGGTTCGTGGCCCGCATCGACCCGGAGCGGCCGCGCCGCCGCACCGATCGCCGCCGCCGTCTCCTCTTCCGCGCCGCTCAGATCGGCGACGATCACGCGCGCGCCTTCGCCCGCGAAGGCGATGGCGGCGGCGCGGCCGATGCCCGAGCCCGCGCCCGTCACGATCACCGACTTGCCCCGGAACCGCTGCTCCATCCTCACCCTCCCGTCAGATCGTCACGCCGCCATCGATCACCATCGCCTGTCCGGTCATGAAGGCGGAGGCGCGGCTGGCGAGATAGACGACCGCGCCGGCGATCTCCTCCGGCTCGCCGATGCGACGCAGCGGCACCATCTCGTTCGAACGGCGGATCTGCTCCGGGTCCTCCCACAGGGCGCGGGCGAAGTCGGTCTTGATGAGGCCGGGCGCGATGCAATTCACCCGCACCCCGTCCGGGCCATATTCGACCGCATAGTTGCGCGCGAGCTGGAAGTCGGCGGCCTTGGACACGTTGTAGGCGCCGATCGTCGGCGACCCGCGCAGGCCGCCGATCGAGGAGACGATGATGATCGAGCCGCCCTTGCGCTCGCGCATCTCGGGCGCGACCAGCTGGATCAGCCAGTGATTGGACAGGACGTTGTTGTCCAGGATCTTGCGGAACTGATCGTCGGCGATGCCGGCGAGCGGCCCGTAATAGGGGTTGGACGCGGCGTTGCAGACCAGCACGTCGATCCGGCCGAAGGCGTCCCGCGTCCCGGCGACCAGCGCCTCCAGCTGCGCCTTGTCGGAGATGGAGGCGGCGATGGCGATGGCTCGCCCCTCGCCGAACCGGGCGTTGATCTCCGCCGCGACCGTCTCGCACGCCTCCTGCTTGCGGCTGGAGATGACGACGCGCGCGCCGTGGCGCGCCAGTTCGATCGCCGAGGCGCGGCCGATGCCGCGCGACGATCCGGTGACGATCGCCACCATGTCCGTGAGGTCGAAGAGGTCGGTCATGCTCCTGCCCTTTCCGCAAAGGCCCAGGCGGCGTCCGCCAGGCCGTGGACGCGCGCCGCCGTCTCCGCCGCGCGCGCGCTCGACGCATTGCCGTCGATGATCCGTTTCTTGATGCCCTGGACGATGCCGGTCAGGCGGAACAGATTATAGGCGAAATACCAGTCGAGCCGTGGCACCCCGTCACGCCCGGTCGCGGCGCAGTAACGTTCGACCACCTGTTCGATCGTCGGAATGCCGGTCTCCGGGCCGGTCAGCCCCTTGACGCCCGACCGCCCCTCCGGCTCCGTCACCCAGTTCATCAGCAGATAGGAGAAGTCGGCCAGCGGATCGCCCAGCGTCGACAATTCCCAGTCGAGCACCGCGACCACCCGCGCCTCGTTCGACGCGAAGATCATGTTGTCGATGCGGTAATCGCCATGGACGATCGCGGTGCGCGTCTGCTCGGGCAAGGTGCGCGGCAGCCATGCGATCAGGCGGTCGACGGCCGGCATCACCTCCGTCTCCGACGCGCGATATTGTTTGGTCCAGCGCGCGACCTGCCGCTCGAAATAATTGCCGGGCTTGCCATAGTCGGACAGGCCGGCGGCGACGTAATCGACCTGATGCAGCGCCGCCAGCGTGTCGATCATCGCATCGTAATGGGCGCGCCGCTGGTCCGGGGTGGCGTCCGGCATCGCGCCGTCCCAGATCGTCCGCCCCTCGACCATCTCCATGACGTAGAAAGGGGCGCCGATGACGCCCGCATCCTCGCACAAGCCGTAAGGGCGCGGCACGGGAAAGCCGGTCGGGTGCAACCCCGCGATCACGCGATATTCGCGCTCCACCGCATGGGCCGAGGGCAGGATCGGCCCGAACGGCTTGCGCCGAAGCACATAGGCGCGGTCCGGCGTGTCGAGCCGATAGGTCGGATTGGACTGGCCGCCCGCGAACTTGGCATAGGCGATCGGCCCGGCAAAGCCCGGCACCGCCCCGCGCATCCAATCGGCCAGCCGGTCGAGATCGAGCCGGTCCTTCTCCGCCACCGCGACGGTCGCCTCTTTCGACGCGCCGGTCATGCGAAGGTCACCACGCTGCGCGTCGTCTCGCCCCGGCGGAGTTCGTCGAACGCCTGGTTGATCCGGTCCAGCGGCAGGCGACCGGCGATGATCGTGTCGAGGTCGAGCAGCCCGCGCAGGTAGAAGTCGACCAGGCGGGGGATGTCGACGGGAAAGCGGTTCGACCCCATCAGGCCGCCCTGCAAGCGCTTGCCGGCCAGCAGGTCCATCGCCGACAGGCCGACCTTCTCGCCCAGGGGCATCATGCCTAGGATCGTCGCGGTGCCGCCCCGCCGCAGCACCTTGACCGCGGTGGCGGCGGATTGCGGCCGGCCGACCGCCTCGATCGCGTGATGCACCCCGCCCCGGGTCAGCGCCACCACCTCGTCGGCGGCCGTCTCCGACGCGCTGTCGAAGCTGTGGGTCGCGCCCAGCTTCTCCGCCATCGCCCGCTTCTCCGCCACCGGATCGAGCGCGATGATGCGGCCCGCGCCGGCGATCTTGGCGGCATTGACCGCCGCCAGCCCGATGCCGCCGCAGCCGACCACGCACACCGTCTCGCCGGGCGTCACGTCGGTGGTGTTGAATACCGCCCCCGCCCCCGTCGTCACCGCGCACCCGAGCAGCGCCGCGCGGTCGAGCGGCATGTCCCGGTCGATCGCGACGCAGGCATGTTCGTGGACCAGCATCATCTCGGCATAGGCCGACAGGTTGAGCATCTGCGCGACCGGCACGTCGCCCAGCATCAGGCGCGGCGGCGCGCCCTTGGGCCGACGCACGGCGGCGTCGATGCACAGCGACATCCGACCGGTGACGCAATACTCGCACTGCCCGCAATAGGCGGACAGGCAGGTGACGACATGGTCGCCCACCTTCACGCAGCGCACCTCCTCGCCCACCGCCTCGACCACGCCCGCCGCTTCATGGCCGGGGATGGTCGGCATGGCGTGCGGATAGGCTCCGTCGACGAAATGCAGGTCGGACCGACACACGCCGACCGCCGCAGTGCGGATCAGCACCTCGTGCGCGGCGGGCTTGGCGATGGTGACGTCCTCGATGCGGAGCGGTTGCCCGGCCTCGAACAGCACGGCTGCCTTCATGATCATGTCCTTCGAAGATCGGGTCAGCGGGTCGGCAGTTCGGCCTTCCACGCGCCATATTTGCCGAACTCGGCGCGGGCGATGGCGCGGTTGTGCACCTCGTCCGGCCCGTCGGCGAAGCGCAGCGTGCGGAGCGCCGCCCAGTCGTGCGCCAGCGCGAAATCCTCGCTGACGCCGCCGCCGCCATGCGCCTGGATCGCATCGTCCAGCACCTGGAGCGCCATGGTGGGGGCCGCGACCTTGATCATCGCGATCTCCAGCTGCGCCGCCTTGTTGCCCGCCTTGTCCATCATGTCGGCCGCCTTCAGGCAGAGCAGGCGCGTCATCTCGATATCGATCCGCGCCTTGGCGATGCGCTGTTCCCAGACGCTATGGTCGGCGATCCGTTTGCCGAAGGCGACGCGCGACAGCAGCCGCTTGGCCATCGCCTCGATCCCCGCCTCGGCGACGCCGATCGTGCGCATGCAATGGTGGATGCGGCCCGGTCCGAGCCGTCCCTGCGCGATCTCGAACCCGCGCCCCTCACCCAGCAGCATATTCTCCACCGGCACGCGGACGTCGGTCAGCGTCACCTCGCCATGCCCGTGCGGCGCATGGTCATAGCCATAGACGGACAGCATCCGCTCGATCTTCACGCCCGGCGTGTCCATGTCGAGGATCATCATCGACTGCTGCCGGTGCCGTTCCGCGCCGAAATCGGTCTTGCCCATCAGGATCGCGACCTTGCAGCGCGGGTCGCCGACCCCCGACGACCACCATTTCCGGCCATTGACGACATAATGGTCGCCGTCCCGGACCATCGCGGTCTGGATGTTGGTCGCGTCGGACGAGGCGACCTGCGGCTCGGTCATCAGGAAGGCGGAGCGGATCGCGCCGTTCATCAGCGGCCGCAGCCAGCGTTCCTTCTGCGCGGCCGTGCCGTAGCGCTCGAACACCTCCATGTTGCCGGTATCGGGCGCGGAGCAGTTGAAGCATTCCGACGCCCAGCCGATCCGCCCCATCTCCTCGGCGCAGAGAGCATACTCCAGATTGGAAAGCTGCTCGCCCTCGAACCGGAAGCTATCGTCGACATGGGCGCGGCCGGCGCGCGGCGGCATGAAGAAGTTCCACAGCCCCTGGGCCTTGGCGATCGCCTTGACCTCCTCGATCACCGGCAGCACCTTCCACCGCTCACCCGTGTGGCTTTGCGCCAGATAGTCGCCATGACGCGGCCGGATCTCCGCATCGATGAAGGCGCGCACGCGGTCGCGATAATAGGCCTGCCGTTCGGTCAGCGTGAAGTCCACGGCATCTCTCCCATCCCATGATTCCCGGAAGAGGTAAACCGTACCGTATCTTCGGTAAAGCCATGATCGCCTGACTGAACAAAGCGACTGGTTTTTCGAAACCAAGCTGCTACCCAGATCGGGATGGAGCAGGACACCCCCCGGACCCCGGCCGCCGAGGAGAGCGGCACCCGCCGTTTCCGCGCCAAGCGCGACGCGATCCTGGCGGCGGCGGCGGAGGCGATCAACGAACAGTCGGCCAAGGGCATGACCTTCGCCGACGTGGCGCGCCGCGTCGGGCTGAACACGACCAGCGTCACCTATTATTTCAAGCGAAAGGAGGATCTGGCCGCCGCCGCGTTCGAGAATACGCTCGACCGGCTGGGCGAGATGCTGGCCGAGGCGATGCGCGAGCCGACGCCGCAGGCGCGTGTCGCCCGCTACCTGCGGCTCAACATGGTGCGGCTGGCCCGGATCGCCACGGGCGAGGAGAAGGCGTTCGCCGTCCTGTCCGACCTGCGCGCGACCGAGGATCCGATCCGCACCCGGCTGATGACCGGCTGGCAGCGCGTGTTCCGCGACACCCGCGCGCTATGGGGCCCACCCGCCAGCCGGGCGCACAAGGATCTGACCGGCGCGCGCGCGCATGTGCTGCTGGAGAATACCTTCTGGCTGCCGATCTGGATCCAGCGCTACGATCTCGACCAATATGACCGGGTCGAGGCGCGGCTGATGGACGTGTTCGCGCACGGCATCGCCGCCCCCGGCGCGCCGTGGAGCCCGGTGATGCTCGACCTGGCGCATGACGAGGCGGAGCCGGGCCGGGCCGCCTTCCTGCTCGCCGCCACGCGGCTGATCAACGAGCTCGGCTATCGCGGCGCCTCGGTCCAGCGGATCGCGTCGGAGCTGAACGTGACCAAGGGCAGCTTCTACCACCATCTGGACGCCAAGGACGAGCTGGTGCTCGCCTGCTATCGCCGCAGCTTCGACACCATCACCCAGGCCCAGGCGCGCGCCGACGCGCTGGGCGGCAGCCATTGGCAGCGGCTGGCGAGCGGCGTCGCCACGTTGCTCGACGTGCAGTTCGCAGAGGCCGCGCCGCTGCTCCGCACCACGGCGCTCAGCGGACTGCCGCTGGGCGAGCGCGAGGCGATGGTCGATCGCTCCAACCGGATCGCGCGCCGCTATGCCGGCATGATGATGGACGGCGTGGCGGAGGGGTCGTGCCGCCCGGTCGACGCGCTGGTCGCGGCGCAGGCGCTCACCTCGCTCCAGAATGCGGCGTTCGACATGCGCAAATGGGCCACCACCATGCCCCGCGCCACCGCGATCGCCATGTACGCCTCCACCTTGCTCTATGGCATGTTCGACGACCGGATGGCGTCCTCCCCGCCGGGGTGAGGCGAGGCTCGGCGCGGGTGGGACGCGGGCCGGCCGGCATTGCGGCGGCCGTCCCCGCGCCTACATGCGGGCGGACGCTGACAAGGACCAAGTTCGATGATCGACCTCTATTACTGGCCCACGCCCAATGGCCATAAGATCACGCTGTTCCTGGAGGAAGCCGGGCTCGACTACCGCATCGTGCCGGTCGATATCGGCAAGGGCGACCAGTTCGCGCCCGACTTCCTGAAGATCGCCCCCAACAACCGGATGCCGGCGATCGTCGACCATGCGCCGGCCGACGGTAGCGCGCCGGTCAGCCTGTTCGAATCCGGGGCGATCCTCCTCTATCTCGCCGAGAAGACCGGCCGCTTCCTGCCCGCCGACACGCGCGGCCGGACCGAGGTGTCGCAGTGGCTGATGTGGCAGATGGGCGGCCTAGGCCCGATGCTCGGCCAGAACCATCACTTCAACATCTATGCGCCCGAGAAAATTCCCTATGCGCAGGATCGCTACCTGCGCGAGACGGCGCGGCTGTACGGCGTGCTGAACGGCCAGCTCGCGACCCGCGATTATGTCGCGGGCGACTATTCGATCGCCGACATGGCCTGCTATCCCTGGATCGTGCCGCACGCGGCGCAGGGCCAGAAGTTGGAGGACTTCCCCCATCTGCACCGCTGGTTCGACCGGATCGCGGCGCGGCCGGCGACGGTGGCGGCCTATGCCAAGGGCGAGGGGCTGAAGACCCGCAACCTCGCCACCGACGAGGAAGCGCGCAAGACGCTATTCGGGCAGACCGCGCGCTGAGCCCTGTCGGCCGGCGGCGGATTGTTACGCTTTGCGACAGTTTCGCCGCCCGCCGACACAGGCCGGCGACAGGGGCCAGGCATAAGGATCAGGCTTCAGACGGGGATCGTCCCCACCGACCGGAGATGCGCCGATGGAACCCTTTGCCCTGATCCTCTCGGCCGTACTGGCGCAGACCAGCGCCGATGCCCCGC
>NZ_QLJH01000105.1 GCF_003951315.1 Sphingomonas sp. S-NIH.Pt15_0812 | reverse complement strand
GGATGAAGGATCTGGAGAAGGAGAACGCCCGGCTGCGTCGTGCGATCTCGGATCTGACGCTCGACAAGCTGATCCTGCAGGAGGCAGCAAAGGGAAACTTCTGAGCCCCGCACGGCGCCGACGCTGCATCGACCAGGTGCGAGAGGTGCTGGACGTATCCGAGCGGCGCGTGTGCCGCGTGCTGGGGCAGCACCGGTCGACACAGCGCAAGGTGCCGTGCGGGGCAGATGACGAAGAGGTGCTGACCGACGACATCGTCGCGCTGGCCAAGCAGTACGGGCGCTACGGCTACCGCCGGGTCACCGCACTGCTGCATGCGGCGGGCTGGTCGGTGAACCATAAACGGGTGGAGCGGATCTGGCGGCGCGAAGGCCTCAAGGTGCCGCAGAAGCAACCTAAACGTGGCCGGCTATGGTTGAACGACGGCTCGTGCATCCGGCTGCGACCGGAGTATCCGGGGCATGTGTGGGCGTACGACTTCGTCGAAGCGCGGACGCATGACGGGCGCAAGTTCCGGATACTGACCATCATCGATGAGGCCAGCAGGGAATGCCTGGCACTGGTCGTCGCGCGCCAGCT
>NZ_QLJH01000104.1 GCF_003951315.1 Sphingomonas sp. S-NIH.Pt15_0812 | reverse complement strand
TTGTATTAGATACAGGTCGGCTACCATGCGACGCTGACCCTGCGCGGGCGCAACCTGACCGACCGCTTCCATGGCGAATATAGCGGATAGCCGCTATATTCGCCATGGAAGCGGTCGGTCAGGTTGCGCCCGCGCAGGGTCAGCGTCGCATGGTCGCCGACCGGCACCGACAGGCTGGCATCGACCAGCCGGTGGCCGGCGACGCGGATGCTGTTCGCCGTGTCGGTGTAGAAGGCCCCCGCCCCACGCAGGAACCCGCCCAGCGTCACCCGCCCGATCGTATAGAACGCCGATCCGTTGACCGTGGTCGCCGGCACGTTGATCGGCCGCTTGCCGCTGCGATCGACCCGCACCCCGCCGACCAGCTCGGACAGTCGGTCATAGCGCGCATCGGTATAGGCGAGGCCCGCCGACAGGCGCAGCGGCGCGACCGGCTGGACGCTGGCCGACAGTTCGGCCCCGCGCGACGACTGGCGACCGCCCTGTACGCTCAGCGCGGGATGATCGGGATCGCGGGTCAGGATGTCGCGCTGTTCGATCCGATAGACCGCGGCGGTAAGGCTGCCCATACCTCGTATA
>NZ_QLJH01000103.1 GCF_003951315.1 Sphingomonas sp. S-NIH.Pt15_0812 | reverse complement strand
CGTCGCGCCCGGATTGCCGCCCGAGCTCGCACAGGGCCTGTTCGCGGAACCTGGCACGTTCGATGTCGCCGTCCGCTTCGCGCAAGGACCCGGTGAGAAGCTCGGCGATCGCGTCTCGACCCATCGCGGCATGTCGATCAAGGTGTTCGGCGTCGAGGGCGCGAAGCTGCCCGGCCATGACGCGCCGACGCAGGACTTCGTCCTTGCCAGCGGTACGACCTTCCCGGCGGGGACCGCCGCGGGCTTCCTCTCCCAGGCCAAGAAGATCGGCCTGACGGTTCCGATGCCTGAGGGGGTGAAAAGCGCGGCCGCTTCCGTCGCTCGCAACATCAACAAGGTGCTGAACGCCGTCGGCGCGGGTCCAAGCCCGACGCTGGACTTCTACGGCCATCCCTTCAGCCACCCGCTGGTCGAGGAATATTTCAGCCAGTGCCCGGTCCGCTTCGGCGACCATGTCGCCAAGATCGGGGCGTTTCCCGTTGCAGCCGAGCAAAAGGCGCTCGCCGACTGGCAGCTCGATCCGCATCAGGACGAGGATGGCTTCCGCCATGCCACGGTCGAATATTTCGCCGGTGACGATGCGGTGTTCGAGCTTCGGGCGCAATTGTGGACCGATGCCGCAACACAGCCCATCGAGGACACGTCCGTCGACTGGCCGACCAGCGAAAGCCCGTATCGCACCGTCGCGACGATCCGATTGCCGCGACAGGCGGCCTATGGTCCCGACCGCGTCCATTATTTCGACGAGGTGATGACGTTCCGCCCGGCGCACAGCCTGGAGGCGCATCGCCCGCT
>NZ_QLJH01000102.1 GCF_003951315.1 Sphingomonas sp. S-NIH.Pt15_0812 | reverse complement strand
CGGCGGGCAAAGTTGTAAGCTGCCATGAAGTCAGCGAGGTGCGTCCGGAGCTGGTCGTGGCTCTCGTAATGGAAGCGTTTGACGGTCGCCTCCTTTATGGTGCGGTTCATCCGCTCGACTTGGCCGTTCGTCCAGGGATGGTTCGGTTTGGTGAGCCGATGCTCGATGTCGTTGGCCTCGCAGATCATGTCGAAGCGCATCTGACGCGACCAGGCGGTGTTGCGGTTGCGGGGCTGCTCGGCGAACTGGATGCCGTTGTCGGTCAGGATGGTGTGGATGCGATACGGCACGGCTTTCAGCAGATGTTCGAGAAACTCCCATGCTGTTCGGCGATCAGCCTTGTCGACCAACTGCGTGACGGCGAACTTGGCGGGTAGCGGTCGATACCGACGAACAGGTAGAGCTTGCCTTCGGCAGTCTGCACCTCAGCGATATCGATGTGGAAGAAGCCGATCGGGTAGCGCTTGAAGCGCTGCCGCCTCGGCTTGTCGCCCTCGACGTCTGGTAGGCGGGAGATGCCGTGCCGCTGGAGGCAACGATGCAGCGCTGAGCGGGTCAAGTGCGGGATCGATGGCTGCAGCGCGTAGAGGCAGTCGTCGAGCGGCAGCAGTGTGTGGCGCCGGAACGCCACAACCGTCGCCTCCTCGGCCTCGGACAGGGTGGTGGAATGAGGGGCCTTCGGGCCGGTCTTCAGGTCCTCGACCGTCGCCCTCTTACGCCATTTCGCGACGGTCTTCGGGTTGATCCCCAACTCACGGCTCAGCGTCGAGAGCGAAGCTTGCGATCGCTGTATTGCTGCTCGGACGGCGTGCGTGGTCGTGGCGC
>NZ_QLJH01000101.1 GCF_003951315.1 Sphingomonas sp. S-NIH.Pt15_0812 | reverse complement strand
GGCCGAGACTCAATCACAGTCAGAATGCCAAGGCGGTGGCGATGGCGACGCCTGAGAGGAAGTTGGTGGCGAGTTTGTCGTAGCGAGTGGCGACACGGGGGAAGTCCTTGAGACGGCAGAAGGCGTTCTCGATCAGGTGGCGGCCGCGGTAGCGCTCCTTGTCGTATCGGATGACGCGCTTCCGGTTGCGCCGGCCGGTAATAACGGGAACCGCTCCGGCGTCACGTAGCGAGCGGCGCAGCCGGTCGGCATCGTAGCCTTTGTCGGCAAGGAGGTAACGCATTCGGCCCGCCCGCTCGAGAAGGGCGGGCGCTGCCTTTACGTCGCTGACATTGCCGGCCGTCAGCATCAGAGCATAGGGATGGCCAATGACATCGGTGAGTGCGTGGATCATGGTCGTCCATCCAACGCGCGAGCGACCGATCGCCTGGATCTGGCGCCCCCTTTTGCGCCGAAGGCCGCGCGTTGCGCCTTGATGTAGGTGCTGTCGATCGCGGTACTTCTGGTGACCACACCGGCATCCACCAGCGCATCGAGCAGCTGGAGCCAGAAGCCACGGCGCGACCAGCGGTTGAACCGGTTGTAGATCGTCGTCGACGGCCCGTAATCCGCCGGACAGTCGCACCAGCGGCAACCGACCTTCAGCACATGCACGATGCCCCAGATCACCCGCCGGTCGTCCACTCGCCGCGCGCCGGGCTGGTTCGTGGGCAGATGCGGCTCGAGCGCCGCCCACGCTTTATCCGACAACCAGAACAGCGCCATGCCTCTCTCCTCCTGATCCACCCACCAGTGAATCAGGAAAACCGTCAGCCCTCAAAATGCTGATTGGGTTT
>NZ_QLJH01000100.1 GCF_003951315.1 Sphingomonas sp. S-NIH.Pt15_0812 | reverse complement strand
TTAGAGCCCAACCGGAAATTAGGTTGAGCGATTTCAGCCAGTTGTGATTCACCGAGGGTTGCGAAGACCACGGGGATCATATGGGCTGGACCGAAACCGCTCGCCGCGAGCATGACAGAAGAAGGCTGCGCTACACAAGCGACTGCACCGATGCGGAATGGGCGATCATCGCACCGCTGCTGGCACGAACCACGAAGGTGGGGCGTCCACGCCTGCACCGGGCACGGGATATGTGGAACGCGATCCAGTACCTTGCGGCGACGGGGTGTCAGTGGGCGCAACTGCCCCGGGACTTCCCACCGTTCACGACGGTGCAGTATCATTTCTACCGGATGCGCGACAGTGGCCTGCTCGATGCGGTCAACGCGGTGCTGGTGGCCGGGGTGCGGGTCGCGGAAGGCCGCGGGGCCGAACCGACTGCAGGCATCATCGATAGCCAGTCGGTCAAGACCACCGAAGCGGGAGGCCCGCGCGGCTACGACGCGGGCAAGAAGATCAAAGGGCGCAAGCGCCACATCGCGACCGATACGACTGGCAGCTTGCTCGACGCCCTGGTCCTTCCCGCCGGCGTTCAGGATCGAGATGCCGCACCTGGCCTCCTCGAGCGATGCCGGGATGCATATCCTTCGCTGGCCCGCTTCTTCGCCGATGGCGGCTATGCAGGGCCCAAACTGGAAACCGCGATCGCGCATATCGACCGGCTTGCCATCGAGATCGTCAAACGGTCGGATACCCGGTCCTTCGTCATCCTGCCCCGCCGCTGGGTCGTCGAGCGCACCATCGCATGGCTCAACCGATGCCGACGCCTCGCCAAGGACTGGGAGGCTTCCATCGCCTCGTCAGAAGCATGGCTCATCATCGCATCCATCAGGCGAATGACCCGCCGTATTGCAAAGCTCGAATTATGAGTCGGGCTCT
>NZ_QLJH01000010.1 GCF_003951315.1 Sphingomonas sp. S-NIH.Pt15_0812 | reverse complement strand
GTGTTTAAGAGACAGCCTACATCGCCCGGCGATGCCCCCCGAAACCCTGCCCACCCTTCAGCGCGTCTTCGGCTTTCCCGCTTTTCGCGGCGTCCAGGCCGAGGTGGTCGGCCGCGTGCTCGACCAGCGGCGGACGCTGGCGGTGATGCCGACCGGCGCCGGCAAGTCGCTCTGCTACCAGTTGCCGGCGGTGATGATGGACGGCTGTTGCGTCGTCGTCTCGCCGCTGATCGCGCTGATGCACGACCAGCTCCGCGCGGCAGAGGCGGTCGGCATCCGGGCCGCCACGCTGACCAGCGTCGACCAGAATCGCGAGGAGACGATCGCCCGGTTCCGCGACGGCGCGCTCGACCTGCTCTATGTCGCGCCCGAACGCGCCTCGTCCGGCCATTTCTGCGACCTGCTGGGGCGGGCGAAGCTGTCGCTGTTCGCAATCGACGAGGCGCATTGCGTCAGCGAATGGGGCCATGATTTCCGCCCCGACTATCGCCTGCTCGCGCCGTTGATGGATCATTTCCCGGACGTGCCGCGCCTGGCGCTGACCGCGACCGCCGATGCGCATACCCGTGCCGACATCCTGCAACAGCTCGGCATCGACCAGGAGGGGCTGATCGTCTCCGGCTTCGACCGGCCGAACATCCGCTACCATATCTCGCCGCGAAGCAACCTCAACCAGCAGCTCGCCGACGTGATCCGCGCCAATCCCGGCCCCGGCATCGTCTATGCCCAGACCCGCGCCGCGACCGAGAAGCTGGCGGAGGCGCTGGCCCGCACCGGCCGCCCGACCCGCGCCTATCATGCCGGGCTGGACGCCGCGATCCGCTCGAAGAACCAGGCCGATTTCGTCGCCAGCGAGGATATGGTGATCTGCGCCACGGTCGCGTTCGGCATGGGCATCGACAAGCCGGACGTGCGTTTCGTCGCCCATGCCGGGCTGCCCAAGTCGATCGAGGGCTATTATCAGGAAACCGGCCGCGCCGGGCGCGACGGCGATCCGTCCGTCGCGCACATGTTCTGGGGGGCGGAGGATTTCGCCCGCGCCCGCCAGCGGATCGGCGAGGTCGAGCCTGAACGCCAGCCCGGCGAGCGCCAGCGGCTGAGCGCGCTGGGCGCGCTGGTCGAGACGGGCGGATGCCGCCGCCATGTGCTGCTCCGCCATTTCGGCGAGAATCCGGTCGAGGATTGCGGCAATTGCGACAATTGCCTGGGCTCGCCCGACGCGCGCGACGCGACCCAGACCGCGCGGAAGTTCCTGTCCGCCGTGTTCCGCACCGGGCAGATGTTCGGCGCGACCTATATCGAACAGCTGCTGTGCGGCCAGTCGACCGAGCGCAGCCTGATGAACGGGCATGAGACTCTGTCGGTCTGGAACATCGTCGACGGCGACGAGGTCGGGCTGATCAAGCCGGTATTGCGCGCGCTGATGCTGCGCGACGCGCTGCGCACCAACGCGCATGGCGGGCTGGAATTCGGACCCGCCGCGCGGGCGCTGCTCAAGGGCGAGGCGACTCTGTCGGTGGTCGTGCCCCCCAAGCGCGAGCGGCGGGGCCGCAAGGCGGGCGCGGCGGCGGCGAACCCGGCCGACAATCCGCTGTTCGAGGCGTTGCGCGCACGGCGGCGCGAGCTGGCGCAGGCGGCGGGCGTGCCGCCTTACGTCATCTTCCACGACTCGGTGCTGCGCGACATGGCGGCGCAGCGGCCCGCCAGCCGGGCGGAACTGGCGCTATTGTCCGGCATCGGCGCGCGCAAGCTCGACGCCTATGGGGACGCCTTCCTGGAGGTGATCCGGGCGGCGTGAGCGGCGGGTGACCGTCCACGCGACGCCGCCCCCCTTCTCCGTCTCGTTCCCCGGCCTTCGCCGGGGAACAGGCAGGTTCTGCGTTACGACCCCCATGCCATCTTCCCCCGCCCCCGCCGCTTCAGTAAGGCCCGGACATGGCCCAGATCCGCACCCTCAACGAGTCCGTCGCCGTCGCCCCGCAGATCGTCCCGGCCGATGTGCCGGTGATCAAGCAGGCGGGCTTCGTCGCCATCGTCAACAACCGGCCGGACGGCGAGGAGCCGGGCCAGCCCACGGGCGATTCGATCCGCGAGGCGGCGGAGGCCGCCGGCCTCGCCTATACCGCGATCCCGGTGACGCCGGCCGGCATCGGCCATGCCGAACTGGACGCGATGGTCCAGGCGCTGACCGCCGCCGACGGGCCGGTGCTCGCCTATTGCCGGTCGGGCACGCGCTCGTGCAACCTGTGGGCGCTCGCCGCCGCGCGCGCGGGCCGTAACCCGACGCTGCTGATCGCGCAGGCCGAATCGGCCGGCTACGACCTGTCGGCGCTGCGCCCCACGCTCGAGTCGCTTTCGGCCAACCAGTGATCGCATCCGACGCCGTCCTGATCGGCGGCGGCGGGGCGGCGGCGCTGCTGGTGATCGCGCCGGTCGGCCTGTGGCTGTGGCGTCGCCGGACGCCCGCCCGGATCGACGGGCCGGAGGAGGCCGTCGCCGCCGTCGAGCAGATGCTGCCCGATTTCCCGGTCAACGCCGCCGTGGTCGGCGCGGACGGGCTGGGGGCGCTGGCGCTGACCGCCGACGGCCGGATCGCCGCCGTGCGCCGCGTCGGCCGCCGCCTGCTCGCGCGCGAGGTGCCGTGGCGCGTCGTCCGCGCCACGCGCGACGGCATCCTGGTGGAGACGGGCGACCGCCGGCTCGGCGCGGTGCGCCTGGCACGGGTCAATGCGCTCGACATCCGCCGCCTGACACCCAAGGGGACCCGATGGTGACGACGCCCAGCGCGCTCTACAAGCAATTCATCGACTGGATCGGCGACGGCACCGGCCTGTCCGACACGATCCTGCACATCCATGCCGGCCTCGCCGTGCTGATGCTGGCGCGCGTCGTCACCCGCCGCTCGCTCGGCAGCCTGGTGCCGCTGTCGGTGGTGGTCGCGGCCGAGGCGTTCAACGAGATCATGGACCGGCTCTACTACGGCTCCTGGCGCTGGACCGATACGCTGGGTGACATCGCCAACACGCTGTTCTGGCCGCTGGTCATCTGCCTGGGCATCCGCCTGCGCCCGCTGCTCCATCGTCGCGGCCGATAGCATCCGCAAAAAAACCCGGTGCGTTTCCGCACCGGGCTGAGGGTCGTCCGCAGGAGGAACATCGGTGGGGCGTGGGGGACCGTCCCCCACGCCCGAACTGTCAATTGTACGCGCGCTCGCCATGCTCGCCGAGGTCGAGGCCTTCATACTCGACCTCCTGGCTGACCCGGAGACCGGTGACCGCCTTGGCGATGAGGATGGCGATGACGGTGCCGATCGACGCCCAGACGATGGTCACGACGACCGCCTCGATCTGGACGAGCAGCTTGGCGCCGATCGCATAGTCCGCTGCACCCGGCCCACCGAGCGCCGGGGCGTAGACGATCGCGGTGCCGATCGCGCCGACCATGCCGCCGACGCCATGGACGCCGAATGCGTCGAGCGCGTCGTCATAGCCCAGCTTGGGCTTGATCACCGACACGGCGAAGAAGCAGACGACCGAGGCGACCGCGCCCAGCACGATCGCGCCGAACGGTCCGCTGTTGCCCGCCGCCGGGGTGACGGCGACCAGGCCGGCGATGATGCCCGAGCAGAAGCCCAGGGCCGAGCCCTTGTGGCCGCGCGCGCGCTCGATCAGCATCCAGGCCAGCGCGCCCGCGGCGGTGGCGACGAAGGTGTTGATCATCGCGAGGCCGGCCGTGCCGTTGGCCTCCAGCGCGGAGCCGGCGTTGAACCCGAACCAGCCCACCCAGAGCAGGCCGGTGCCGACCCCGGTCAGCGTCAGCGAGTGCGGCGGCATCGGCTCGCGCGGATAGCCCAGCCGCTTGCCGAGCATGATCGCGGCGACCAGCGCCGAGACGCCGGCATTGATGTGCACCACGGTGCCGCCGGCGAAGTCGAGCGCCCCGGCCTTGAAGAACACGCCCGACGAGGCCCAGACCATGTGCGCGATCGGGAAATAGACGATCGTCAGCCAGACCAGCGCGAACACCATCACCGCCGAGAACTTCATCCGCTCCACGACCGAGCCCAGCACCAGCGCGATCGTGATCGCGGCGAAGGTCATCTGGAAGCAGACGAAGACATATTCGGGGATCTCGACGCCCGCGGTGAAGGTCGCCGCCTGGGTGGTGGAGGTCACGCCCTTCAGGAACGCCTTGTCCAG
Source organism: Sphingomonas sp. S-NIH.Pt15_0812 (assembly GCF_003951315.1). Classification (GTDB taxonomy): domain Bacteria; phylum Pseudomonadota; class Alphaproteobacteria; order Sphingomonadales; family Sphingomonadaceae; genus Sphingomonas. The sequence goes on along the minus strand of NZ_QLJH01000010.1, from coordinate 128,053 downwards.
GCTGCCGACGAACTGCGACAGGAAGGTGTTGGACACGTCCGGACCGAAGGCCATGCTATAGCCCCACATCACCCAGACCAGCATCGCCAGACAGGCGACGGCGCCGATCTGGGTCATGGTCGACAGCATGTTCTTCGACCGGGTCAGGCCGCCATAGAACAGCGCCAGGCCCGGCAGGATCATCATCAGCACCAGCACGGTGGAGGTCATCATCCAGGCGGTATCGCCCTTGTTGACGACCGCCGCGGGCGCGGCGGGCGGCGCCTGGAGCGTCGCCGACTGTGCCCAGGCGGGCAGCGCGGCACAGAGTGCGGCCGTCAGGCCGACCCCGGCGGCGATCTTGATCGCTTGCTTCATTATACCCCCCTTTGCCTCAGAGCGCCGCATCGTCGGTCTCGCCGGTGCGGATGCGCACCGCCTGACCGACATCGAGCACGAAGATCTTGCCGTCGCCAATCGCGCCGGTGTTGGCGGCCTGCTGCACCGCCTCGACCACCCGGTCGGCGATGGCTTCGGCGCAGACCACCTCGATCTTGATCTTGGGCACCATGTTGGTGCTGTATTCCGCGCCGCGATAGATTTCGGTCTGCCCCTTCTGGCGGCCGAACCCCTTGACCTCGGTGACCGTCATGCCCGCGACGCCCAGCGTCGTCAGGGCTTCACGCACCTCGTCGAGCTTGAACGGCTTGATGACCGCAATGACCAGTTTCATCCCGCCCCCTTGTTGGCTGTTGATGCCGGCCCCACGTCGCAACAGCCGTGCCAGTTTCGTTAATGACTGGATTCAGGGGCAATTACCGTCAGAGGCGGGCGCATGCCGCAGCGCTGCAACGATTAATTAAGCAGCGGCTCCCGGTACTGCCCGTTTTTCAGGCAGGCAGGATGGCGCGGGCGGCGGACAGATCGTCCTCGTCCACCATCACGCGCACCGGGATCAGCAGATAGCTGCCATCGGCGATGCTCGCGCCGCCATCGAAGGCCACCGCCGCGATCCCCTCGGATTCGAGCCGGCCGACCAGGATCATCGCCTCGTTGCGCGAATATCGTCCGAGTTCGATCAGGGCCATGTGGGTCGAAGCGCGGCGCGGGGCGGATCGTTCCGCCCCCGCATCATTGACCCTCCACCGGCCGCGCCATATCTTTGGACCATGGCGACCGCATATCGATCCCAGCCCGCCGATCCGGTGGAATCCACCGAGGTGGCCCTGCCCGCACGCCTGCTGGCCGAGGCGCGGGCGCTGGAGATCGACGTAACGGCGGCCTGCACCGCCGGCCTTCGCGATTCGGTGAAAGCCGAAAGCACGCGACGCTGGCAGGACGAGAATCGCGAAGCGATCGCCGGCTGGAATCAGTGGATCGAGGAAAACGGCCTGCCGCTGGCACGCTACCGCATGTTCTGATGGCGAAGGGGGATGTCTATCGGCTGCCTGACGGTGGTTTGGCGATCGATGTGCAATCCGACGTCATCGATGGATTTGGAACGCGGCTGGTCATTCCCCTGGTGGGGCCGGGTGCGATCAACCGGCCACTGCCCCGACTGATGCCGTTGCTGACCGTCTCGCTCTACGATGGATCGTCGGAGCAGCTGGTACTCGCCACGCCGTTGATGGCGGCGGTGCCGGTCAAGCCTTTGGGCAGGCCCGTCGCCGCGCTCGACCAAGAGCATTGGGGGATCAGCGCGGCCATCGACATGCTCCTGACCGGCTGCTGACCCGCCCCTTTCCCCTCACATCGCCGTGCCGCCGACCGTCAGCCCCTCGACCAGCAGGGTCGGCTGGCCGACGCCGGCCGGCACGCCCTGACCGCCCTTGCCGCAGACGCCGATGCCCTCGTCCAGCGCGAAGTCGTTGCCGATACCGGTCACCTTGGTCAGCACGGTCGGCCCGTCGCCGATCAGCGTCGCGCCCTTGATCGGCGCGCCGATCCGGCCATTCTCGATCCGGTAGGCCTCGGTGCAGGAGAAGACGAACTTGCCCGACACGATGTCGACCTGACCGCCGCCGAACGACTTGGCGAAGATGCCGGTCTTCACCCGCGACAGCAGTTCGGCCGGATCGTCCTGCCGGCCCTTCATGAAGGTGTTGGTCATGCGCGGCATCGGCGCATGGGCGAAGCTTTCGCGCCGACCGTTGCCGGTGGCGTCCATGCCCATCAGCCGCGCGTTGAGCCGGTCCTGCATATAGCCCTTGAGGATGCCGTCCTCGATCAGCACCGTCTCGCGCGTCGGCGTGCCCTCGTCGTCGATCGACAGCGAGCCGCGCCGGTCGGCCAGCGACCCGTCATCGACCACCGTGACGCCGGGCGCCGCGACCCGCTCGCCGAGCCGGCCGGAAAAGGCGGAGGTGCCCTTGCGGTTGAAGTCGCCCTCCAGCCCGTGGCCGATCGCCTCGTGCAGCAGGATGCCCGGCCAGCCCGGCCCGAGCAGCACGGTCATCTCGCCGGCCGGCGCGGCCACCGCGTCCAGATTGACCAGCGCCTGGGCCAGCGCCTCGTCGATGCCCCGGTTCCACGTCGCCGCGTCGAACAGCCGGTCGTAGAGATAGCGGCCGCCGATGCCGAAGCTGCCCGTCTCGCGCCGGCCATTCTGCTCGACCACGATCTGGATGTTGAGCCGCACCAGCGGCCGCACATCGGTGGCGACGAAGCCGTCGGCGCGGACGATCTCCACCACGCCCCAGGAGCCGGACAGCGATACCGACACCTGCGCCACGCGCGGATCGCGCGCCCGCGCCGCCGCGTCGATCGTCTGGCACAGATTCACCTTGTCGGCGAAGGGCACCAGGTCGAGCGGGTCGGCATCGGTGTAGAGATGCCGGTTGGTGCCGGCCGGCGCGGCGGACCGGGCGGCGGCGGAGGGATCGATCAGCGCCATGGTCTGCCCGGCGCGACGGATCGCCGCCTCGGTCAGCTCATTGGCATGGGCGAAGGCGGTCGTCTCGCCCGACACGGCGCGTAGGCCGAAGCCGGCATTGGTATCGTAGGAGGCGGTCTTCAGCCGGCCGTCGTCGAAGCCGAACGCCTCCGACTTGCGATATTGCAGATAGAGTTCGCCATCATCGGCACGGCCGAGCGCGTCGCTGGTAAGGCGCTGCGCCGTCTCGGGCGAGAGTTCGCGATAGAGGAAGGCGCGCGGGTCCTGATAGGTCATGCGGCTCAATATAGGGGCGGCGCGGCCCACGTCCATGGAGCGCCCGCTTGACCTTGGCCGCAGCCCTATCCATCCCCCCGGCCATGAGCGACATCCGCCTGCATCCCGACTGGCTCGCCGCGCTGCGGCCGGAGTTCGACAGCGACTATATGGCGACGCTGAAGGCGTTCCTGGCGGAGGAGCGCCGCGCCGGGCCGGTCTTCCCCGCGCCCGCCGACTGGTTCCGCGCCCTCGACCTGACGCCGCCCGACACGGTGCGCGTCGTGATCCTGGGGCAGGACCCCTATCATGGCGACGGGCAGGCGCACGGCCTGTCCTTCTCGGTGCCGGCGGGGGTGAAGCCGCCGCCCAGCCTCGCCAACATCTTCCGCGAGATGGAAAGCGACCTGGGCATCCCGCGCGCGAATCACGGCACGCTCGACCATTGGGCGCAGCAGGGCGTGCTGCTGCTCAATTCGGTGCTGACCGTGCGGCGGGGCGCGGCGGCCTCGCACCAGAAGCGCGGCTGGGAACAGTTCACCGACGCGATCATCCGCCACGTCGCGGCCGAACCGCGCCCGATCGTGTTCATCCTGTGGGGCGCCTATGCGCAGCGCAAGGCCGGGTTCGTCGAGGCGGCGGGCGGCGGACGCCACTGCATCCTGCGTTCCGCCCATCCGTCGCCGCTGGCGGCGCATAACGGCTTCTTCGGCTCGCGACCGTTCTCGCGCGCGAACGCCTTCCTGGTCGCGCACGGTCAGCCGCCGATCGACTGGGCCCTCCCGCCGGCGTAACGGCGGCGATCTCCGCATGTCAGCCGCCGGCGTGATGCCGGCGGCAGCGCAAAAGGATCAGGCGCTGGCGCCGTCCGGATGGTCGACCAGCGTCGCCTGGTCCTTGCCGTCGGCGGCGCCGCCGATCAGCACGAAGCGGCGATCGCAATAGCCGCAATCGACATAGCCTTCCTCGTCGATCTGCAACCAGACGCGGGGATGGCCGAGCGCGGCGCCTCCGGGAATGTCGCTGGCGCCGTCACAGGCGACGCGGGGCTGGCTGACACGGGTGATTTCGAGCGGCGGATGCATGAGCCCGCGATAGCAAGGAGCATTGTGGTCAGGCAAGCACCGGCCTATCGCGGCGTCATGACTGATGCGGCAATTTCGATCCAGGGCCTGGGCAAGACCTATGCCGGCGGCAAGCGGGCGCTGGACGGGGTGACGTTCGACGTGCCCCGCGGCCAGATCTTCGGCCTGCTCGGCCCCAATGGCGCGGGCAAGTCGACGCTGATCAACATATTGGCGGGGCTGGTGAACCGCACGGAGGGCACCGCCTCCATCTGGGGCTTCGACATCGCCGAGCATCCGCGCAACGCCAAGGCGTCGATCGGCATCGTCAACCAGGAGATCCTGTTCGATCCCTTTTTCACCCCGATCGAGACGCTGGAGATCCAGGCCGGCCTGTACGGCGTGCCCAAGGCGGAGCGGCGGTCGATGGAACTGCTCCAGGCGGTGCATCTGGCGGACAAGGCGAACGCCTATGCCCGCACCCTGTCGGGCGGCATGAAGCGCCGGCTGATGGTCGCCAAGGCGATGGTCCACGCGCCGCCGGTGCTGGTGCTGGACGAACCGACCGCGGGCGTCGACATCCAGCTGCGCCAGCAATTGTGGGACTATGTCCGCGAACTCAACGCCGGCGGGGTGACGGTGGTGCTGACCACCCATTATCTCGAAGAGGCCGAGCAGCTGTGCGACCGCATCGCGATCATCAACCATGGTCGCCTGATCACCAACGAGCCGACCCGCCAGCTCGTCGGCCGCGCGCAGGAGAAGGTCGTCGCGGTGACCGTCGACCGCGACGTCGCGGCGGCGCCGGTGAACCCCTGCTTCCAGAAGATCGTGCTGAAGGGCGAGCGGACGCTGGAGATCACCTATGCCAAGGACAAGGTGAATGCCGGCGAGGTGCTCGCCGCGATCCAGGCGGCCGGGCTGGGCATCGTCGACGTCTCGACCAAGGAAGCCGATCTGGAGGACGTGTTCCTCAGCCTGACGCGGGGCGAGGGGTAGGGCAGGCCCCGCCCCACTTTGTTCCCCGGCGAAGGCCGGGGCCCGGGTGGGAAGGTGGTTGTAACGGAAGGCTACGCGCCATCACCAGCGTCCGCCAACTGGGCCCCGGCCTTCGCCGGGGAACGGGAGGAGCGGAAAGGTGGTCCTTTCGCCCCCCTATTTCTTCGCCAGCAGCTCGCTCGATCGCCGCGTCAGCGTGATCGCCTCGTCGATCAGGCGGGCGGCATGGTCCTGATCCCGCTCGCGCACGGCGATCGACACGCAGTTCACAGCTTCGGAACGCAGACGCGCGGCGCGATCGCGCAAACGATCGGCCTTGGACAGGATACTCACAGTCCCGGTTGAAAGCGGGATCGCCGGTTCGGTTCCGGGGGTTTCGGGCGGTTCGTCGCATTTCATGGCTATCAATCCCCCTGTCACATCCCTGCCCTGTTGTGCCAGAGCGGCGGCATGACCCCTTTGCCCGCGCCCTCGTCCGAAAGTCCCTCCGCATGAGCGGTCTCCGATCCGATGTGCTGATCGTCGGCTCCGGCGCGGCGGGGCTGACCGCCGCGCTCAACCTGGCCGAGCGGTTCCGGGTCACGGTGCTGGCCAAGGGCGCGCTGAACGAGGGCTCGACCGCCTGGGCGCAGGGCGGCATCGCCGCGGTGCTGGAGCCGGGCGACACGTTCGACAGCCATATCGAGGACACGATGGTCGCGGGCGCGGGCCTGAACGACCGCGCCACGGTCGAGTTCGTCGTCGAGCGCGCGCCCGCCGCGATCGAGCGGCTTCGGAAACTGGGCGTCCCCTTCGCGATGGAGGGCGACGCGCTCCACCTGACGCGCGAGGGCGGCCATTCGCATCGCCGCATCGTCCATGTCGCCGACGCCACCGGCTGGGCGGTGCAGGAGGCGCTGCAACGCGCGGCCGAGGCGCATCCCAACATCACCTTGGTGCCCGATCAGGTCGCGATCGACCTGGCGACCAGCCGGCACGAAGAGCGCTATTCGGGCGCGGGCCATGTCTGGGGCGTCTATGCGGTCGACCGGCGCAGCGGCCGGGTCGCGCTCTACACCGCGCGCGCCACCATCCTGGCGACCGGCGGCGCGGGGCGCACCTATCTCTTCTCCACCGCGCCGCGCGGCGCGACCGGCGACGGCATCGCCATGGCGTGGCGGGCCGGCGCGCGCGTGTCGAACATGGAATTCATGCAGTTCCATCCGACCTGCCTCTACGATCTCGACGTGAAGAACTTCCTGATCACCGAGGCGGTGCGCGGCGAGGGCGGGCACCTGCTGCTGCCGCAGGGCGTGCCCGGCGGGGGGGAGCGGTTCATGCCGCGCTTCGACGCGCGCGCCGAACTGGCCCCGCGCGACATCGTGGCGCGCGCGATCGACCATGAGATCAAGCGGCTGGGGCTGGATTACGTCCATCTCGACATCAGCCACCAGCCGGCCGACTTCGTCCGCTCCCACTTCCCGACCATCTACGACAAGCTGCTGGGCCTGGGCATCGACATGACGCGCGCCCCGATCCCGGTGGTGCCGGCGCAGCATTACACCTGTGGCGGCATCGTCGTGGACCGCGACGGGCGCACCGACCTGCCCGGCCTCTATGCGGCGGGCGAGTGCACGCAATCCGGGCTGCACGGCGCCAACCGGCTGGCGTCCAACTCGCTGCTCGAATGTTTCGTGTACGGCGAGTCGGCCGCCGCGCACATCGCGCGGGCCTGGGACGATCTGCCCCCGCCGCCGCTGATCCGCGCCTGGGACGAGAGCCGGGTGACCGATTCGGACGAAGAGGTCGTGATCAAGCAGAACTGGACCGAGATCCGCCGCTTCATGTGGAATTATGTCGGCATCGTCCGCACCACCAAGCGGCTCCAGCGCGCCGCCAGCCGCATCCGCCTGATGACCGAGGAAGTGGCGGATTATTACGGTCATTTCCGCGTCACGCCCGACCTGATCGAGCTGCGCAACCTGCTCCAGAGCGCCGACCTGATCGTCCGTTCGGCGCTCCATCGCAAGGAGAGCCGGGGCCTGCACTATACGCTCGACTATCCCGAGATGCGGCCCGAGGCGAAGGACACGATCCTGGTGCCGTGAGGGCGCTGGAGGCCCCCCCCCTCTGGGTTGCGCAGACCGCCCGACCTCGTGCTCCAGCTTCGATCCTCCGCCCGCCGCACCCCTCTCCCGCTTCGTCGCAGGACCGGAAAAGCCCCTTTTCCCGCGCCCGCCAGCCTATAATGATCAGGCACGGCGGTGGTGGATCTTCTCAAGCGCATGACTTTCCCAAGGGCATTGGCCCTGTTGGCCCTGATCGGCGGCGTGGTGGCCGCCTGCGGTTCCGGCACGCGTCCGGGCGGCAGCAGCCGTGCGCCGTCGCGCGAGGAACAGGTCTCCGTCTCCATCCCGGTGCCGCCGCCGACGCCGCCGCGCGCCGCGGCCAATCGCCCGCGCGAATTGCAGGCCCGGATCGATTCGATCGCCGCCGGCTTCCGGGGCCGGTTCGGCATCGCCATCCGCGCGGTCGACGATGGCTGGACGGTCGAGCACACCGCCCGCCAGCGCCTGCCCCAGCAATCCGTGTCGAAGCTGTGGGTGGCGATGACCGTGCTCGACCAGCGCGACCAGGGCCGGGTGCGGCTGGACGATCCGATCGTCGTGCGGCCCGAGGACCTGACGCTGTTCCACCAGCCGATCGCCTTTCTGGTCAAGGCGGGCGGGTACAAGACGACGGTCGGCGGGCTGCTGACCCGCGCGCTGACGCAGAGCGACAATACCGCCAACGACCGGCTGCTGACCCTGGTCGGCGGCCCGTCGGCGGTCCGGCGGATGATCCAGGCCAAGCGGCTGGGCGAAATCCGCTTCGGCCCCGGCGAGCGGCAGTTGCAGGCGGGCACCGCCGGGCTGACCTGGCAGCCGACCTATGCGATCGGCAACGCCTTCCAGATCGCGCGGTCGCGCCTGTCGCCCGATGCGCGCAAGGCGGCGCTCGACCGCTATGTCGCCGATCCGCCGGACGGAGCCGCGCCGCTCGCCATCGCCGATGCGCTCGCCCGGCTGGCGCGCGGAGAGATATTGTCGGAAACCTCGACGCGCATCCTGCTCGACACCATGGCCAGTTCGGTGACCGGCCGCGCCCGCCTGCGCGCCGCCCTGCCGCCGGGGTGGAAGATCGCACACAAGACCGGCACCGGCCAGGATTTGGGCGCGCGCAATGCCGGCTTCAACGATGTCGGGCTGCTCACCGCGCCGGACGGCCGGCGCTATGCGCTGGCGGTGATGATCGGCGATTCGACCCGGCCGATCCGCGAACGCCAGATGCTGATCCAGGCCGCCGCCGCCGCGCTCACCCAATATGTCCAGGCGCATCCGTCAAATGCGGCCGGACTCAACAGCTTGCAATAAGGCGCTCCCCGCCCGCGCCGGAGTTTGCTAGGCCCGATCGCGATGCCTCATCTCTATCTCGTCGACGGCTCCGGCTATATCTTCCGCGCCTATCACCGGCTGCCGCCGCTCACCAACAAGCATGGCGAGCCGGTCGGCGCGGTCTATGGCTATACGACCATGTTGTGGAAGCTGGTCGACGAGGTGAACGCCGCGGATGGGCCGACCCATATGGCCATCGTGCTGGACAAGTCGTCCAAGACGTTCCGCAACGAACTCTACGACCAGTATAAGGCGCACCGGCCGCCGCCGCCCGAGGATCTGGTCCCGCAATTCCCGATGATCCGCGACGCCACCCGCGCCTTTTCGCTGCCCTGCATCGAGGAAGCGGGGCTGGAGGCGGACGACCTGATCGCCTGCTACGCCCGCGCCGCGCTGGCCGAGGGCTGGCAGGTGACGATCGTGTCGGGCGACAAGGACCTGATGCAGCTGGTCGAGGATGGCAGCCTCGACATGCTCGACACGATGAACAACCGCCGGCTGGGCGAGGCGTATGTCGAGGAGAAGTTCGGCGTCGGCCCGAAGAAGCTGGGCGACGTGCTGGCGCTGATGGGCGACAGCGTCGACAATGTCCCCGGCGTCCCCGGCATCGGACCCAAGACCGCCGCCAAGCTGATCGTCGAGCATGGCGACCTCGAATCCGTCCTCGCCGCCGCGCCCGAGATGAAGAAGGGCAAGCTGCGCGACAATCTGATCGACCATGCCGACAATGCCCGGCTGTCGAAGCGGCTGGTGACGCTGGAATGCAACGCGCCGCTGCCGACGCCGCTGGACGAACTGGCGCTGCATCCGTCGATCCCGGATGCGCCGCTGCGCGCGTTCCTGGAGCATCACGGCTTCCGCTCGCTGATCAACAAGCTGGGCCAGATCGCCGACGCCCCGGCCGCGCCCGCCGCCGGTCCGGCGACCGCTGCGCCGATCCCGGACGAGCCGGCCTGCGACCTGGACGGCTATGTCACCGTGCAGGATCCCGACACGCTCGACCAGTGGATCGCCGAGGCGGTGCACCAGGGCCATGTCGCGATCGATACAGAGACCAGCTCGACCGACGCGACCCAGGCCGATCTGGTCGGCGTCAGCCTGGCGCTCGCGCCCAACCGCGCCTGCTATATCCCGCTCGGCCATGGCGGCAGCGACCTGCTGGCCGAAATGCCGGTGCAAATCCCGGTCGACGCCGCGCTCCAGCGGATCAAGGCGCTGTGCGAGGACGAGTCCGTCCTCAAGATCGGGCAGAACCTGAAATTCGACATGATCGTGCTGGGCGAGCGCGGGATCAGCATCGCGCCGCATGACGACACGATCGTGATGAGCTTCGACCTGGACGCCGGGCTGCACGGGCATGGCATGGACGAACTGGCCGCGACGCACCTGTCGCACAGCTGCCTCGCCTTCAAGGAGGTGGTCGGCACCGGCAAGAAGCAGCTCGGCTTCCACGAGGTCGATCTGAAGACCGCGACCCGCTACGCCGCCGAGGATGCGGACGTGACGCTGCGGCTGTGGAACCGGTTCAAGGCGCGGTTGCCGGTGGAGGGCGCGACCCGCGTCTACCAGATGGTCGACCGGCCGCTGGTGCCGGTGATCGCGCGGATGGAGCGGCACGGCATCAAGGTCGATCGCGCCCGCCTCGCGGCCCTGTCGGAGGATTTCTCCGGCAAGATCGCCGGGCTGGAGACGGAAATCCACACGCTGGCCGGCGGCCCCTTCACCATCGGCAGCCCCAAGCAGTTGGGCGACGTGCTGTTCGAGCGGCTGGGCCTGAAGGGCGGGCGCAAGGGCAAGTCGGGCGTCTATTCGACCGACGTGACCGAGCTGGAACGGCTGGCCCGCGAGAAGGGCGAGGGCAGCGCCATCGTCCACAAGGTGCTCGACTGGCGCCAGCTCACCAAGCTGAAGAATACCTATACCGACGCGCTCCAGGCGCAGATCAACCCGAAGACCGGCCGCGTCCATACCAGCTACAGCCTGACCGGCGCGCAGACCGGACGCCTGTCCTCGACCGAGCCCAATCTCCAGAACATCCCGATCCGCACCGAGATCGGCCGCCAGATTCGCGAGGCGTTCGTGGCGGAGCCGGGCAACGTCCTGCTCGCCGCCGACTATTCGCAGATCGAATTGCGGCTGGCCGCGCATATGGCCGATGTGCCGGCGCTGAAGGCGGCCTTCGCCAATGGCGACGACATCCACAGCCTGACCGCGACCGAATTGTTCGGCGAGGTCAATCGCGACACCCGCGCGCGTGCCAAGACGATCAACTTCGCCATCCTCTACGGCATCAGCCGCTGGGGCCTGGCGGGTCGGCTGGAAGTGTCGGCGGACGAGGCGCAGGGGATGATCGACCGCTATTTCGAGCGCTTCCCCGGCATCAACCGCTATATGGCGGAGACGCTGACCCAGGTCCGCGACCATGGCTTCACCGAGACGTTGTTCGGCCGCAAGACGCATTTCCCGCGCATCAAGTCGAAGAACCAGGGCGAACGCCAGGGGGCGGAACGCGCCGCGATCAACGCGCCGATCCAGGGGACCAGCGCCGACATCATCAAGCGGGCGATGGTGCGGATGGAGCCGGCGCTGGCGGCGGCGGGCCTGGGCCATGTCCGGATGCTGCTCCAGGTGCATGACGAACTGGTGTTCGAACTGCCCGAGGCGGATGTGGCGGCGGCCGGCGCGGTCATCCGCGCGGTGATGGAGCGCGCGGCCGAGCCGGCGGTGACGCTCAGCGTGCCGCTGGGCGTCGAGATCGGCACGGGCCTGTCCTGGGGCGCGGCGCATTGAGCGCGGCCCGACGCTGATGTCCGATCCTCAGGATATCGACGCGCTCGCCAAGGGCGGGCGGACCAATGTCGCGGGTTTCATCCTGCGGCTGGCGGCGCGCATCCCGTTCCTGTTCATCGCCGGCCGCCTCTACGGCCCCGACCTGGTCGGGCGCTTCGCCATCGCGGTGGTCGTGGTGGAGCTGGCGGCGCTGCTCGCGACGCTCGGCATGAAGCGCGGCCTGGCGCAGGCGCTGGCGGCGACCGACCGGCCGCACGTGCATGTCGTATGGGACGCGATGGCGCTGGCGCTGGTCGCCTCGCTGATCGCCAGCGCGGTGCTATGGACCTTTCCGCAGCTCCTCTATCCCAATTCGCCGATCGTCGGGCTGGACCGCTGGCTGCCGCTGATCGTGATCGCCATCGCCTGGTCCGACGTCAGCCTGGCCGCGCTGGCCTATCGGCTGAACGTCAAGGCGGCGGTGACGGCGCGCGCGGTGGTGGAGCCGTGGACGATCTCGGGCGCGGCCTGGATCTTCTCCTTCGTCACGACGCGGGACGGGCTGGTCCTGTCCTATGTCGCGTCGATGTCGGCGGCGCTGCTCGCCTCGATCGTGCCGTTCCTGCGCAGCTACGGCCTGCCGCATGGCTGGCGGCCGCAGCTCGGCCGGCTCGCCCGGCTGGCGCGCGCCAATGCGCCGCTGGCCGGGGCGGACGCGCTGGAATGGGGCAGCCGCAATGTCGATCGCTTCATCCTGGGGCTGGTCTTCACCCCCGGCATCGTCGGCATCTATTACATGGCGCAGCAGGTCGCCTCCCTCCCGCAGAAGCTGAAGACCAGTTTCGACCCCGTGCTGGGTCCGGTCATCACCCGCGCGCTGGCGATCGGCGATCGCGCGGCGGTGGCGCGCCAGGTGCGCCAGGTCGCCTTCTGGATCATCGCCGCCCAGGGTTGCCTGGCGCTGACCGGATCGATCCCGGGCGAGGCGGTGATGGGCATTGTCGGTCCGCAATTCGTCGCGGGCACCGCCTCCCTCGCCTTCCTGCTGTTCGCGGAGGTGTTCGCCTCGACCGGCGCGGTGTGCGAGTCGGCGCTGGTCTACACCGCGCGGCATCGCAACCTGGCGATCTCGGTGGTGATGCTGGTCGTGCAGATCGGGCTGAGCTTCGGCTTCATCTTCCTGATGCGGGCGCTCGCCTGGCCGGCGACGTGGCAGGCGGCGGGGCCGGCGGTGGCGCTGATGACCAGCGTGGGGCTGACCTCGCTGATCAAGGCGCGGCTGCTCCGCCGCATCCTGTCCGCGCCCGTCTCGCCCTTCCGCTGGCCGATCCTGTGGGCGGCGGGCGCGGCGACGGTGGTCGGTGGCGCCTTCACCCTGTTGCCGCGCCGGCTGGAATGGGCGGAACTGCTGTTCGGCGTGCCGGCGATCGCGGGCCTCTATCTGTTCATCCTGTGGCGCTACGCCTTCGGCCCGGCCGACCGGACGCTGTTCGGCAGCGTGCCGTCGGGCGACGATGCGACCCTGCCCAATGTCGGTGCGCCGATACGCTGACGGAACGACCTGGGGGGCTGGTGCGTAGCCTGATCCGCATCAACCAACAGGGAATGGTATAGAATGAAGAAGATCGCACTCCTGCTGCCCGTCGCGGCAGCGCTGGCGCTGTCGGCCTGCGGTGGCAAGGGCGACGACAAGCTCGGCGACCGGGTCGAGCAGGCCGCCGACAATCGCGCCGACGCGCTGGAGGCGCAGGCGGACAATCTGGAGGATCAGGCCAAGGCCGTGCGCAAGAGCGGCGAGCGGCAGGAAGACGCGATCGACGCCGCCGACGTCAATGCGCAGGCCATGAGCGAAAGCCAGAAGGACGCGCTGATCAACGGCAGCGAGAAGCTGCGCTGATCGTGACGTGGCGGCGGGACGTCCCGCCGCCACCGCCCGTGCTCCCGCGGACGCAGGCGCACGGGCCCGGTCATCAATGGCGGAAGTGGCGCATCCCGGTGAAGACCATCGCCAGCCCGGCCGCATCGGCCGCCGCGATCACTTCCTCGTCGCGGATCGAGCCGCCCGGCTGGATCACCGCCGTCGCCCCCGCCTCGACCGCCGCGAGCAGTCCGTCGGCAAAGGGGAAGAAGGCATCCGACGCCACCGCCGAGCCGATCGTGCGCGGCTCCGCCCAGCCCGCCTTGTCGGCGGCATCCTTGGCCTTCCACGCGGCGATGCGCGCCGATTCCAGCCGGTTCATCTGGCCCGCGCCGATGCCCGCGGTGGAATTTCCCTTGGCATAGACGATCGCGTTCGACTTGACGTGCTTGGCGACCGTCCAGGCGAAGCGGCAATCCGCCAGTTCCTGCGCGGTCGGCGCGCGCTTGGTCACCACCTTCAGCATCTCGTCGGTCAGCCGGCCGCCGTCGCGCGACTGGAGCAGCAGCCCGCCCGCGATCGACTTCAGCGCCAGGCCCGGACGCTCCGGATCGGGGAGTTCGCCCGACAGCAGCAGGCGCAGGTTCTTCTTGCGCGCGAACACCGCCTTGGCCGCGTCGCTGGCGTCGGGCGCGACCACCACCTCGGTGAAGATGCCGGAGATCGCCTCCGCCGTCTCTTCGTCCAGCGGACGGTTGCAGGCGATGATGCCGCCGAACGCCGACACCGTGTCGCAGGCGAAGGCGGTCTTGTACGCCTCCAGCAGCGTGTCGGCGGTGGCGACGCCGCAGGGGTTGGCATGCTTGACGATCACCACGGTCGGCGGGCCGTCGCGGAACTCGCTGACCAGCTCCAGCGCGGCGTCCGCGTCGTTCAGGTTGTTGTAGGACAGCGCCTTGCCCTGCAACTGCTCGGCCTGGGCGATGCCGCGGCCATGGGGTCCGCGCGGCATGTAGAGCGCCGCCGACTGGTGCGGGTTCTCGCCATAGCGCAGTTCGTCGGCATGGCGGGTATAGGCCATGGGCAGCGTCTGGGGGAAATGCTCGCCCTGGTCGGCGAAGGCGAACCATTGCGCGATCGCCGCGTCATAGGCGGCGGTGGCGGCGAAGGCGCGGGCGGCCAGCCGCTTGCGCGTGGCATGCGTCGTGCCGCCGGCGGCGATCTCCGCGATCACGACCGGATAGTCGGTCGGGTCGGTGACCATCGCGACATAGCCATGGTTCTTGGCGGCGGAGCGGACCATCGCCGGGCCACCGATATCGATATTCTCGATCACCTCGTCGCGCTCCGCGCCGCGCAGCACCGTCGCCTCGAACGGGTAGAGGTTGACGACGACCAGGTCGATCGCGCCGATGCCGTGATCCTGCATCGAGGCGGCATGGCCGGCATCGTCGCGCACCGCGAGCAGGCCGCCATGCACCTTGGGGTGCAGCGTCTTGACGCGGCCGTCCATCATCTCCGGAAAGCCGGTCAGCTCCGACACGTCCATCACGGTCAACCCCGCATCGCGCAGCGCCTTGGCGGTGCCGCCGGTCGAGACCAGCTCGACGCCATGCTGGCTCAGCGCCTGGGCGAAGTCGACGATGCCGGTCTTGTCGGAAACCGACAGCAGCGCGCGGCGGACGGCGACGATGTCGGGGGCGGGAACGGCGACAGGGGTCATGGAATATCCTCGGGGGGATGGGGGAAAGGAACGGTTGCGGCGGCCTTACACGCTAGGAACGGCCGCACCCAAGCCCCTGCGATCCGATTTTATACCGGGATCGTCGCCCCGGTCCGGATCACGCCGCCCGCTTCATCACCCAGCTGACATGGGCGCCGCCGCCGGTGGCCTGGCCGACGATCACGAGCTGGCGGATACCGACCGGCCGACCCTGCCCGTCGATCCACAGGCTGTCGTCGATCGACAGCGTGCCGCCCTTGCAGCGGAACTGCCAGATTGCGCCGTTCGCGGTGCGCAGAATCACCGCCGGCCCCTCCGCCGGCGGCGTCGCCTCCACCCCCGGCCCCAGATGGAAGCGGAGCGTGAAGGCGGTGTCGGCACCGGGCCGGCGCTTGCCCGCCGGCAGCAAGGCGTCCTCGCCGCGCAGCTCGCGCCCGTCGCCGGTCAGCAGCAACTGGCGGCGATGGAGGAAGCCCCAGCGCGCGGCATAGCCGTCATGGCTCGCCTCGATCCGGCTCGCCCCCTCGGATTCCTGGCGCGACAGCTCGACCTCGGTGACGCCGCGCCCCAGCGTGCCGTCGGGAAGGATGGCGGTGGAGTTGCTGTCGGCCAAGGTCAGCGTCGAATGCGCGGCGGTGGTGCGCAGCCCCTCCGCCAGCCCGCCGGGCAGTTGCACGACATGGTCGCGCGCGCCGCCGCAATTGACCACCAGCCGGTCCGGCCCGTCGGAGAATTCGAACGCCAGCGTCGAGGCGCAGCCCCCCGCCGCCAGCCGCGCGATCGGCGGCGGGGCGGCATCGACGATCAGCACCGCCCCCGCCGCCGCCAGCCGCTGATAGCCCCAGTCGCGCGACTGGCGTAGCGGCCGGGTGCGGATGCAGCTCGCCTCGATCACCGCGGCGACATGCGCCTCGGTCGAGGGGCCGCCGCCCTGCCAGCAGGACAGGGTGCGGTCGCCATGCATCACGCCGAGCAGCGCCGGCACCATCCGCGACAGGGCGGCGCGCATCAGCTCGGGCGGCTCCAGCCCGCGCGCCTCGTAACAGGCGCGGACCATGCCGAGCAGCATCACCGCCTCCAGCAGGTCGGCCGGGCCGCGCGACACCACGCCGCCATCGCCGAAGGTCCCGCTGGCCAGCGCCCGCGCCAGCCCCCGCTCGCCAAAGGCCCGGCGCTGCTCGCCGCCGGGGATCAGCAGCCCGGCGGCGATGATGCCGCTCCACGCCGCGATCCGGCCGGTCCCCGCCACCGCCTTGTCGGCCCAGCGGTCCAGATGCCGCGCGCCCCGCGCCAGGGCGTTGAGCAGTTGCGCCCGGTACACCACGTCGGTCGACGACAGGATCAGCGGCGCGTGCGCCGTCCAGAACAGGATGCGCCGCCCCCACAGCGCCGGCGACCAAGCAGGATCGGCCGGCTTGTCGGCATGGCGCGCCAGCCAGCGGCTCATCAGCGCCTCCGCCACCGGTACGCCCTGCGACAGCGAGCCGGCCATCGCCAGGTCGCGCAGCCAGTCGAAGCCGTGCAGATACTGGTCGAACCCCGGCGTCCAGTCGGGCTTGGCGAGGTCCAGCCGTGCCAGGTCGCGTGCCTCGCCCAGATAATTGATCTGCCCGGCCAGCATCGCCTTGCCGCGCGCGACGTCGCCGGGGATCGGGTCGATCG
Source organism: Sphingomonas sp. S-NIH.Pt15_0812 (assembly GCF_003951315.1). GTDB lineage: Bacteria > Pseudomonadota > Alphaproteobacteria > Sphingomonadales > Sphingomonadaceae > Sphingomonas. The sequence goes on along the minus strand of NZ_QLJH01000010.1, from coordinate 111,438 downwards.
GCACCGCCACCAGCCGCACCGGCTGGCGGCCGTTCAGCCGCAGGCCGTGGAGCGGCGCCGCCCAGGCGAAGGAGCGCAACCGTTCCGCCACCCGCTCCGCCAGCGACGGGGTGCCGCCCCCGGCGGCGCGGACCAGGCGCTTGCCCTCCTCCACCCCGTCGATCGGCACGTCATCGCTGGAACGCGGCCGGAGCATCGCGTCGAACGCGGGCCGTTTCACCCGGCGCGCAGCGCCGCGATATTGGCGGCATATCGGCTCGGCCCGCCGCGGAAGGCGGCGGTGCCCGCGACCAGCGCATCGGCCCCGGCGGCGATGCAGCGCGGCGCATGGACCGGATCGACGCCGCCATCCACCTCCAGGTCGATGTCGCGGCCGGTGGCATCGATCATCGCGCGGATCGCGGCGATCTTGCCGAGCTGGCTGTCGATGAAATGCTGCCCGCCGAACCCCGGATTGACGCTCATCACCAGCACCAGGTCGACCAGGTCGATCAGATAGTCGAGCGTGTCGACCGGCGTCGCCGGGCACAGCACCACGCCGGCGCGCTTGCCCAGCGCCTTGATCGTCTGCACCGTGCGATGGACGTGCGGCCCCGCCTCCGGATGGACGGTGATGCAGTCGGCCCCGGCCTCGGCGAACGCCTCCAGATAGGGGTCGACCGGCGCGATCATCAGGTGGACGTCGAACGGCTTGGCCGTGACCGGCCGGATCGCCTTCACGATCGCCGGCCCCATGCTGATGTTGGGCACGAAATGGCCGTCCATCACGTCGATATGGATCCAGTCCGCACCGGCTTCGTCGATCGCGCGGACCTCCTCGCCCAACCGGGCGAAGTCGGCGGACAGGATGGACGGGGCGATGCGGACGGGACGGGGGGCGCGGGTCGACATGGCGGCCCTGTTAGCGAACGCCGGAGCCCGACGAAAGCGTGCGCGTCAGCTGCGCGATGAAGAAGCCGTCCATCCGGCCCCGATCGGCCAGCATCGTCGGCCCGGTGCGCAGCCAGCCGCCCGGATCGGCCGTCACCCCTTCCGGCAGCACCGCCGCCGCAGGCGCAACCAGCGCATAGTCGCTGCGCGATTCGAGGAACGCGGCCAGCCGCCGCTCGCCCTCCGCCGGCTCCAGCGAGCAGGTGGCATAGACCAGGGTGCCGCCCGGCTTCACCCAGTCGGCGGCGCGGGCGAGCAGCTTGCCCTGCATCTCCGCCATCTCGGCGATGACCGAGGGGCGGACACGGTAGAGCACGTCGGGATGGCGGCGGAAGATACCGGTCGCGCTGCACGGCGCGTCGAGCAGCACCACGTCGGCGGGCGCGGGCGGCGTCCAGTCGAGCAGGTCGGCGCGCACCACCTCGGCGGACAGGCCGGTGCGGTCGAGATTGTCCGAAAGTCGCGCCAGACGACTTTCCGACTGGTCGACCGCCGTGACCCGCCAGCCGGCGGCGGCGAGCTGCAGCGTCTTGCCGCCGGGCGCGGCGCACAGGTCGAGCAACGTGCCCTCCCCCGTGCCGATCAGCCGGGCGGGCAGCGAGGCGGCGATGTCCTGCACCCACCAGGCTCCCTCCTTGAAGCCGGGCAGGTCGGGGATCGGCGCATGATCCGGGCCCAGCCGGACATGGCCGGGCGCGAGGCTGACGCCGTCCAGCCGCTCCGCCCAGGCCGCCGTCGCGGCGGGATCGCGCAGCGACAGGTCGACCGGCGGCGGCGCGGCGATCGCGGCCTCCGCCGCCTCGACCATCGCCATGCCCCAGTGCATCTCCCACCGCGCCGCCGCCGAATCGGGCAGGCGCGCGACCTCCGGCAAGGTCACGCCCTGGCGCATCAGCGTGCCGAACACGCCATGGACCAGCTTGCGCGGGCCGCCATCGACCAGCGGCAGCACCGTCGCGATCGCGGCATGCGGCGGCGTGCCCAGTCCCAGCACCTGCGCCAGCGCGATGCGCAGCGCGAACCGCGCCTTGGCATCGTCGGGCAGGCGCTGGCGCGTCGCGCTGTCGATCAGCGCGTCGAGATCGGGCAGGCGGCGCAGCGTCTCCGCCGCGATGGCATGGGCCAGGCCCCGGTCCGGCCCGCCGGGCAGCGCGCGGGTGGCATGGGCCAGCGCCGATTCGAGCGGCTCGCCCCGGCGCAGCACCGCGTCGAGCAGGCGCAGCGACGCGCGGCGGGTGGCGGTGCCCAGCGGATCGGGCTGGCGTGGGGAAGCGGGCGGTTTCGGCATGATCGTGGAGCAACCGTTCTTGGAATAAGCGGGCCTCGCGCCCGGTGGACCGCGACCCTATATGGGCGACACCCCGCCCGATACATGTGAGAGCCAGCCATGGGCCAGCGTCCCGACCACGTCAAACCGCCCGAATATCTCTCCCCCAATCCGCCGGTGCCGCAGCCGCGCCCCGCGCCCGAACGCCAGGACGATCCGCTGGGGCGCGATCCGGTCCGCTATGGGGATTGGGAACACAAGGGAATCGCGGTGGATTTTTAAGTCTGCACTCCTGACGCAAGCGGAACGATCGGCAGGGCTTACGCGTCGAGCCTGATATGGATCATACCGGACGTCGTCGCCGGATCGTCGCGGCGGCGCTGATCGGGCTCCTTCTTCTACTATTGCTGCTGGTCGCCGCCTTCCCCTGGGGCTGGCTGCGGCCGCTGGTCGAGCGCGAGGCGAGCCGGCGGTTCGGTCGGCCGGTGACGATCGGGTCGGTGGAGCGGACCGACTATTTCGGCTTCCGCCCGCTCATCGCCGTCCGCGACCTGCGCATTCCCCAGGCGGACTGGGCCGGTCCCGGCGATTTCGTGAAGATCGACCGCCTGCAGTTCCGCCTGCCGATCTGGACGATGCTGCGCGGCGGCGTCCGCCCGCAGGATATCGTCGCCAGTGGCGTGGCGCTGTCCTTCGCGCGCGACAAGGCCGGCCGCACCAACTGGCAATCCCCCGACGCGCCCCGGGCCAAGGGCGGCGAGCAGGACAGCGGCACCGATCTCGGCACGCTGACCGTCCGCGATGCGGTGATCCGCTATGCCGATGCCAAGCGCGACCGGACGGCGCGCCTCACCCTCACCGCCGATCCGGTGACCGGCCTGCGGGCGCAGGGCACCGGCACAGTGGCGGGCGCGCCGGTGCGGCTGGCGCTGGCCGGCCCGGCACCGACCAGTGGCCGGCCCTGGCCCTTCACCGCGCGGATCGAGGGCGACCGGCTGGCGATGACCGCGACCGGGCGGATGGACCGGCCGCTCGACCCCGCCCGCATGGACATCGCCGTGACCGCGCGCGGCGACGATCTGAAGCGGATCGACACGGTGATCGAGGCCGGCCTGTTCCACACCCGCCCGGTCACGCTGAAGGCCCGGGTGCGCCACGATCCGGACCGCTGGGTCGTCACCGGCCTGACCGGCACGATCGGCCGGTCCGACCTGACCGGCCATGTCACGGTCGACAAGGTGGAGGGGCGGTCGAAGATCGATGGCGCCTTCACCAGCAAGGCGTTCGACTTCAACGACCTGACCTCCGCGCGAGGGCGGGCGGAGGCGGCGGCGCTGGAGGCGCGGATCGGCCCGCGCCTGGTGCCCAATACCCGGATCGACATCGGCAAGATCGATTCGACCGATGGCCGGCTCGCCTTCAAGGTCGGGCGGATCGTCGGCAGTTCCTCGCCCCCGGTCGAGGGGCTGGCGGGCGTGCTGACGCTCGACCATCGGCTGCTGACGCTGGCGCCGCTCCGGCTCGACCTGGCGCAGGGACGGATCACCGGCCGCGCGGTGGTCGACCAGCGACGCGGCCAGCCCGCGCCGACGCTGACGCTCGACCTGAATCTGGCGGGCGGCGATGTCGGTGCGTTCGCGGCGGGCGGCGCCTTCACCGGCAAGCTGGCGGCGCGGGTGCGGCTGACCGGCACGGGCGAGACGATCCGCGCGGCGGTCGGCCGGTCGAGCGGCACGATCGGCTTCACCGTGCGCCAGGGCCAGTTGCCGGCCCGCTACGCCGCCGCCCTGGGCTTCGACGCCGGCCGCGCGCTGCTGGCGGGCAGCGACGACCATAGCGCGCTGCGCTGCCTGGTCACGCGGCTGCGGATGACCAACGGCACCGCCCGCCCCGACCCGCTGGTGATCGACACCGCCGTCAGCCAGTTGCGGGGCGAGGGGCTGATCCGCTTCCCCGACGAACGGCTGGCGCTGACGCTGCACGGCGCGCCCAAGGGATCGGCGCTGCTGCGCATTCCAGGCCAGGCCTATCTGCGCGGCACGATCCAGGCACCTCAACTCACCGTCCCGCCCGAGGTGCGCTCGGCGGGCAACATCCTGAAGGCGATCGGTCGCAAGATCACCGGTCACAACGGCCCCACCGCCACCGACGCCGACTGTGCGGGCCTGTCGGCGCGGGCGCTGCGGTAGGCGGTCTGCAATTTTCTAGATCAAGATGCCATCGGGTCGACCCCAGCCGTCATTGCGAGCGTAGCGAAGCAATCCACCGCCGCGCGCGTGACGCCCTGGATTGCTTCGCTGCGCTCGCAATGCCGAGCGGAGGTCGCGGCCCTGTCATCGAACCATAAAGGCGCGGACACGCAAACCGGCCTGGCCGCTTGCGTCACCGCTTCGCGCGCTTGGCACGTCCCTCTTCAAACCCCCTCGTCGCGCAGCGGACGGGCGAGGAGCGCGCCGATCACCTCGGTCGCGCCCGCGCCGTCCAGCAGGCGGCAGACCGCGTCGGTCACCGGCATGTCGACCCCCGCCTCGCGCGCCGCCTGGGCCAGCACCGGCGCGGTGAACGCCCCCTCCGCCACCGTCCGCCGGTCGGCGAGCAGCGACGCGGCCGGCTCGCCCCGCCCCAGGCCGACGCCCAGCGAGAAGTTGCGGCTGCTGGTCGAGGAACAGGTCAGCACCAGGTCGCCCAGTCCCGACAATCCCGCCAGCGTCTCCGCCCGCGCGCCGCGCGCCAGGCCGAACCGGGTCATCTCGGCAAAGCCGCGCGCGATCAGCGCGGCGCGCGCATTCTGGCCCAGCCCGGCGCCCTCGACCACGCCGCAGCCGATCGCCAGCACGTTCTTCACCGCGCCGCCGATCTCCGCGCCGGTCACGTCGCTGGAGCCATAGGGCCGGAAATGCGGCGCGGCGATCCGCTCCGCCAGCGCCGCGCGCAAGCCTTCGTCCTCGCAGGCCAGGGTCACCGCCGTCGGCAATCCGCGCGCCACCTCATGCGCGAAGGTCGGGCCGGACAGCACCGCGATCGGCGCGTGGCGGTGGACGGCGCGCGCCACCTCGCCGACCAGCCGCCGGCTGCCCGCCTCGATCCCCTTGGCGCACAGCACCAGCGGGCGGCGACCGACCGGCGTTTCGGCCAGCACCGCGCCGACATGCTGCGCCGGCGCGACCACCAGCAGCGCGTCGACCTCGGCCAGGTCGGCGAGCACCCCCGTTGCGCGGATCGTCGGGGCCAGATCGATGCCGGGCAGGAACAGATGGTTGCGCCGATCGGCGGTGACGCTGTCCACCACCTCCGGCTCGCGCGCCCAGAGCAGCACCTCGCGCCCGCCATGCGCCGCCACCTGCGCCAGCGCGGTGCCCCAGGCGCCGCCGCCGATCACCCCGATCCTCATGCCTTCACTCCCGCGCCACGCACCGCCTCCGCCGCCGGGTCGAGCGGCCAGCGCGGTCGCGCCGGCAGGTCGAGCGGATCGGTCAGGCCGGCGGCGAACCGCTCCGCGCCCGCCCAGGCGATCATCGCCGCATTGTCGGTGCATAGCCAGAGCGGCGGCGCGACGAAGCGGCGGCCATGCGCCGTCGCCAGCGCCTCCAGCGCCGTGCGCACCGCGCCGTTCGCCGCGACGCCGCCCGCCACCACCAGCGTCCCGGCATCGGGCGCGGCCTGGAGCGCGCGCGTGGTGCGGTCGATCAGGCAGTCGACCACCGCCGCCTGGAAGGACGCGGCCAGATCCTCCGCGGAATATTGCCCGACCGCGCGCGCCACCGCGCTCTTCAGCCCGGCGAAGGAGAAATGCGGCTCGGCCGCGCCCTTCAGCGGACGCGGCAGCGGCACCGCCTTCGGATCGCCCAGGGCCGCCGCCCGCTCCACCGCCGGACCGCCGGGGAAGCCCAGCTTCAACAGCTTGGCGGTCTTGTCGAACGCCTCTCCCGCCGCGTCGTCGATCGTCGTCGCCAGCCGCTTGTAGCGGCCGACCCCCTCGACCAGCAGCAACTGGCAATGGCCGCCCGACACCAGCAGCAGCAGATAGGGAAAGGCCAGATCGGGATCGGACAGGCGCGGGCTGAGGGCATGGCCCTCCAGATGGTTGACCGCGACCAGCGGCTTGCCCGTGGCATGGGCCAGCGCCTTGCCGGTCACCAGCCCGACCATCACCCCGCCGATCAGGCCCGGCCCGGCGGTGGCGGCGATCGCATCGACCTGGTCCAGGGTCACGCCGGCATCGTCCAGCGTCGCCGCAATCAGCGGCTCCAGCGCCTCGACATGCGCGCGCGCGGCGATTTCGGGGACGACGCCGCCATAGGGGGCGTGCGCCGCCTCCTGCCCGGCGAGGCGATGCGCCAGCACGCGACGGTCGCCGGTGACCAGCGCCGCCGCCGTCTCGTCGCAGGAGGATTCTAGGCCAAGGATCAGCATGGCTCCCCCTGTAGAACCATTCGCGGCGAAGGGGAAACGTCCCCTCTTGCCCAGCGGTCGGGCCAGCGGCTAGGCGGGCGGGATGATCCGGTTCCGGCTCGGCACGCGCGGTTCGCCGCTGGCGCTCACCCAGGCGAACATGGTGCGTGACGCGCTATGCGCCGCGCATGGCTGGTCGCGCGACCAGGTGGAGCTGGTGGTGATCCGCACCACCGGCGACCGGGTGCAGGACCGTGCGCTCGCCGAGATCGGCGGCAAGGCGCTGTGGACCAAGGAACTCGACCGCGCGCTCCTCGGCGAGGAGATCGACGCGGCGGTCCATTCGATGAAGGATGTCGAGACGGTGCGCCCGGATGCGATCGCGATCGCCGCGATGCTGCCGCGCGCCGATGTCCGCGACCGCCTGATCGGCGCGACTTCGCCCGTCGACCTGCCCCTCCATGCGACGCTGGGCACCAGCAGCCCGCGCCGCCGCGCGCAGATGCTGCGCCACCGGCCGGACCTGAACGTCGTCCTGCTGCGCGGCAATGTCGAGACGCGGCTCGCCAAGCTGGCCGCGGGCGAGGTCGACGCGACGCTGCTCGCCGCTGCCGGACTCGACCGCCTGGGCCGGGGCGAGGTCGGCGTCGCGGTGCCGACCGACCTGATGCTCCCCGCGCCCGCGCAAGGGGCGGTCGGCATCGAGGTGCGGCGCGCGGACTCCACCGCGCTGGTCCGGCTGGCCGCGATCGACGACGCGCCGACCCATGTCTGCGTCGCCGCCGAACGCGCGCTGCTCGCCGCGCTCCGTGCCGACTGCCACTCGCCGGTCGCGGCGCTGGCGAGCCTTGCGGGCGAGACGCTGTCGCTGCGCGCCGAACTGCTGTCGGAGGATGGCGTGCATTCGGTCGAGGGGGCGGTGGAGGGCGCGGTCGGCGAGCCGCTGGGCGACCGCCTGGCCGCCGATCTGCTCGCCCGCGCGCCCGATCCTGTGCGCCGCTTGTTCGGGGCGTGACCCGGCCGATCGCGGTGCTCCGCCCGGAACCGGGCAATGGACGCACCGCCGATCGGCTCGCCGCATTGGGCGCAACAGTGATTCGCCGTCCGCTCTTCGCCATCGTCCCCGTCGCCTGGACACCGCCCGACCCGGCCGGTTTCGACGCGCTGGTGCTGACCAGCGCCAATGCCGTCCGCCACGCGGACATCGCCGCCACGTCGCTCGCCCGCCTGCCGGTCTGGGCGGTGGGATCGGCGACGGCGGCGGCGGCGCGCGCGGCGGGCCTACGCGTGGTGCGGACCGGTGCGGCGGGCGTGGCGGCACTGACCGCGGATCGTGGCGAGACCCGCCTGCTCCATCTGGCCGGGCGCGAGCGCATGGCGGTGCCGGGCGTGACCGCGATCACCGTCTATGCCGCCGACCCGCGGCCGGTGACGCCGGCGGACTGGGCCGGATTGTCGGGCAGCGTCGCATTGCTCCATTCGGCCCGCGCGGCGCGGGCGCTGGCGGCGGGCGGCGTGGACCGCGCCCGCATCCGCCTCGCCGCGCTCAGCCCCGCCATCCTGACCGCCGCCGGCCCCGGCTGGGGCCGCTCCACGGCGGTCGCCGTGCCGGAAGAGGACGCCTTGCTGGCGGCGGCCATCGCGCTTGCCGATTGACCGCATCGCCCGCTGCGGGGATAGAGGCAGGCGATGAGCAGCTACGCGCCCACCGATCCGCCGCGATCGCGGATATCGCGCCTTTGGCTGGCGCTCGTGCTGGTCGTGATCGCCTTTGTCGGCGGCGGCGCGGCCGTCGCCTATCTGGCGCGCACCACCAGTTTGTTCGCCAGCAAGGCCAGCACCGCCGCCGCCGCGGAACGGGGCGAGGCGCTGGCCAGCCATTACCAGCCCGCGCCGCCCGTCGGCGTCACCGGCGCCCCCGCGATCGATCCGGCAACGCTGGTGACGCGCGAGGCCGCGCTCGCCGCGCAGCTTTCGGCGCTGGAGGCCCGCGCCGCCGCCGTCTCCACCGATGCCGCCGCCGCCGGTGCGCAGGCGACGCGTGCCGAGGCGCTGATGGTCGCCTTCGCCGCGCGCCGCGCGATCGATCGCGGTGCCCCGCTCGGCTATCTGGAGGAACAGCTCCGCACCCGCTTCGGCCAGGCGCAGCCGCGCGCCGTGTCGGTGGTGATCCAGGCCGCCCGCACGCCGGTGACGATCGAGGATCTGCGTCAGGGACTCGACTCGCTGGCCCCGTCGCTCGCCGCGCCGGCCAGCGACGGCTGGTGGCAGGATATCCGCCGCGAACTGGGCAGCCTGGTCGTGCTGCGGCCCGAAAATGCGCCCTCGACCCGCCCGGCGGACCGGATCGCGCGCGCGCGCGGGCTGCTTGCCGATGGCCGGGTCGAGGCGGCCCGCGCCGAGATCGCCCGCCTGCCGGGGGCGGATGCCGCCAGCGGCTGGATGGCGGCGGCGCATCGCTACCTGCTCGTCCACCAGGCGCTCGACGTGCTGGAGACGGCGGCGATCCTGGGCCAGGCCCAGGGCGCGCAGCCCCAGCCCAGGATGATGGTCGCGCCGCAGGACGACGATGCCCAGCCGGCGGACGGACCGGTGACCAGCACCGTCACGTCATAAGGCGCGTTCGAACCCCCTTCCCGTCATCGGCACGGTGAAGGGGGAGCCGTTGCAGAAATCCGGCAGACCAGGGTGTCCAAGCGCACGGTGGCGACCTTCGCGAAGGTCTCGCCCTGGCCGGGGTGGCGCAAGAGGCGAGCCAGCCGATCGCGCGACGCCCTCGGCCCGCCGCCCCTCAATCCTCCGAGGATTCCGGCTCCGCCTCCGCCTCGCTCTCCGCCGCACGGCCCTTGAACCCCTGCGCGATCACGAACCACTCCACCGAACCCTTGCGGCTGGCGGGCGGCTTGGCATGTTTCACGGTGGCGAAGTTGCGCTTCATCTCCGCGACCAGCGTCGAATCGGCCCCGCCCGCGAACACCTTGGCGACGAACGCGCCGCCCGGCCGCAGCACGTCGCAGGCGAAGAGATGCGCCGTCTCGACCAGCGCCATGGTGCGCAGCGCGTCGGTCTGCGCATGGCCGACCGTGTTCGCCGCCATGTCCGACAGCACCAGGTCGGGCGCGCCGCCCAGTGCGTCGATCAACGCGCCCGGCGCCTCGTCGGCCATGAAGTCCATCTGGAAGATCGTCACCTCGTCGATCGGATCGACCGGCAACAGGTCGATGCCGACCACCCGCGCCCCCGGCGCCCGGCGGCGCACGACCTGCGTCCAGCCGCCCGGCGCGATGCCCAGATCGACGACGCGCTTCACGCCCTTCAACAGGCCGAACCGCTCGTCCAGCTCCAGCAGCTTGTAGGCGGCGCGACTGCGATAGCCCTCCGCCTTGGCGCGGCGCACATAGGGGTCGTTCAACTGGCGCTCCAGCCAGCGCGTCGACGCCGCCGTGCGCCCGCGCGCGGTGCGCACCCGCTGGCGCCCGCTCATTCCTCCGCGGCTCATGGTGTCGTCTCCCCCATCAATCGGCGGAGGATGCCCTCGCGGATCCCCCGGTCGGCGATGCCTAGCCGCTCGGCGGGCCAAAGGTCGAGGATCGTTTCGAGGATCGCGCAGCCCGCCACGACCAGATCGGCGCGCTCGTTGCCGATACAGGGGATCTGGGCGCGCTCCGCCAGCGACTTGGCGGCGATCGACCGGCTGATCTCCCGCATCGCCGCCGCCGGTGCGATCAGCCCGTCGACGGTGTTGCGGTCATAATGGCTGAGGCCCAGATGGACGCTCCCCAGCGTCGTCACGGTGCCGCTGGTGCCGAGCAGGCGCGGCCGCTCGACCCGCGGCAGGCGCGCGGCGAATCGCGCCATCCCCTCCGTCGCCAGCGTCCGCATCCGCGTATAGGCGGCAGCGCGGCCCTCGGCATCGTCGCTGCCCCCGGCGCTCTCGGTCAGCGACACCACGCCCCAGGGCATGGAATGCCAGTCCAGCACGCGCGGCACGACCCCGCCCGTGTCGACCAGCACCAGTTCGGTCGATCCGCCGCCGATGTCGAACACCAGCGCCGGGTCGGAGCCGGGCTCGATCAGCGCATGGCAGCCGAGCACCGCCAGCCGCGCCTCCTCCTCGGCGGTGATGATGTCCAGCCGGATGCCGGTTTCGGCATGGGCGCGCTCGATGAAGTCGGTGCCGTTGATGGCGCGCCGGCACGCCTCGGTCGCGACGGAGCGGGCGAGGACGACGTTGCGGCGCTTCAGCTTGTCGGCGCAGACGCGAAGCGCGGCGATGGTGCGGTCGATCGCCGCGTCGCTCAGCCGGCCGCTGGCGGCCAGCCCCTCGCCCAGCCGGACGATTCGCGAAAAGGCGTCGACCACCGCGAATCCGCCGCCCTGGGGCCGGGCGATCAACAGGCGGCAATTATTGGTGCCGAGATCGAGCGCGGCATAGGCCTGCGCGTCCGCCCATCGGCCGCGGGGCGGCCGGGTCGGCGCCGGACGGGCAGGATGCGCCTGCCGGTACGGCTGTCGGGCGAAATTCCCCATGAGCCGTGATACTTTCGTGTTCGTGTTCTGCCGTCACGGCCGTTGCCGACCGCTCGGTGCTTGCCTTGCAACGTAGCGATGCGCGGGGCCGCTCACAAGCACTGTTGACAGGCTTGGCGCCACCGCCTAGATGGCCGCCTCCGGTTGCCCCGTCGTCTAAAGGTAAGACTACGGACTCTGACTCCGTCAATTGAGGTTCGAATCCTCACGGGGCATCCAGGACTATCCCACAGCACGACTATCCGATCGTCCCAGGCGCTGAGCCGCCAGTGGCGCGATCGCGTGTGGCCGCGATGGCGGGGCGGCCTTCGTTGCCAGCCCCTTCTTCGCACGCCGCCCCGTTCAGTCCCGCACCGCCCGCGCCAGGAACGTCTCGTGTGGCTCGGCCAGCGCCACCGTGTCGGCGATTGACGCCTTCATCCGCGTGATCGCCGCCTGCACATCGTCGACGGAGAAATGGTCGGCCATCGGATCATGCGCCGTCGCCTCGACACCGAGGCCGGCATAGAGGGACAGCCAGCTCGAATCCCCGAACGTTTCGCCATCATATTGGACCAGATGGCCGCGCGCGCGGAACAGGCGCAGCTTGTGCGCCAGCATCGGCGGCAGCGCGGTGCCGCGACGCTCGTCCCAAAAGGCTTCGCCGTGCCGGGCATTGGCGGCATAATGCAGCACCAGGAAGTCACGCAGCCGGTCATATTCCAGCGCGGTGACGCGGTTATATTCGTCCGCCAGCGCAGGCGCGCACCCGCGATCGGGGAAAAGCGCGAGCAACCGCTCGATCCCGCTCTGGATCAGGGCGAGGCTGGTCGACTCCAGCGGCTCCAGGAAACCCGCCGCCTCGCCCAGCGCCACGCAATTGCCCGCCCAGGCGCGGGTCCGGCGACCGGCGCGCATGCGCAGCAGCTGCGGTTCGGCCATCGCCTCGCCCTCCAGCCAGCCGGTCAGCGCCGCCGCCGCCGCATCGTCCGACAGATGCCGGCTGCTATAGACATGGCCGTTGCCGATCCGGTTCTGGAGCGGGATTCGCCATTGCCAACCCGCGGGCCGGGCGGTGCTGCGCGTGTAGGGATGGAGCGGCCCGGTGCGGACACAGGGAACCGTCACCACCCGGTCGCAGGGCAGCAGGTTGCTCCAATCCTCGAACGGCGTCTCCAATGCGCGGCCGAGCAGTCGTGAGCGGGGGCCGGTGCAGTCGAGGAACAGGTCGCCGGTGATCGTACGGCCGCCCGCCGTGTCGACCGCGCGGATCAGGCCGTGTTCGACATGGACATGGCTGACCCCGGCATCGACATGGACGACGCCTTGCGCGATCGCCCGCCGCATCAGGAAGCGGGCGAACAGGCCGGCATCCAGATGCAGCCCCCAATCGAAGGCCAGCAGATCCTGTTCCGGCCGGTCGCTCGGCAGCATGAACCGGTCATAGCGGGCCATGGCGCTCGCCAGGCAGAGTTCGGCGATCGGCAGCTCGTGGCCGGCCGCGCGCAGCTTGCGCCAATAATGGTGGAAGGCGACGCCGCGCGACCGCATCCCGTATTGGCCGAAGGGGTGGAAGAAGCGTCGGCCGGGACCGCGCCAGTCGACGAACTCGGTGCCCAGCCGGGCAGTGCCCTGGCAGGCGGCGATCACCTCCTGCTCGGCGACGCCGATCCCGCGCAGATAGGCCCGGATCGTGGGCGTCGTCGCCTCGGCGGTGCCGGCCACCTGGTCCTCGGGCGCCTCGACGATGGTGATCGACACGCTTTCCAGCTGGCGCGCGAGTTGCGCCGCCGCCATCCAGCCGGCGAGGCCGCCGCCGACGATCACGATCGAGCGAAGCGGCCCGCGCGGATCGTCCCCGCGCGCCGTCTCGTCATCCACCCTCGCACCCATGTCGTGCAGCATCCGGCCGCCTGCCCCTTTCACCGGGACATCCGCCATGGCCCGTCCAGCAGGCGATAATGGTCCTTAACGTGCGTTGGAAGCCCCTGCCCGCCCCCTGGCCCCCCGTGGCGTGCGTGCCGCGCCCCGGCGCGGTCGGGCGCGGTCAGTCGTGGAGCGAGGGGAAGCTCAGATCGTGCAGGTTGATGGTCAGCTGCGTGGTCAGCGCATGATCCATCTGTCCCGGCCGGCCGCCGCGTCCCGGGCGATACTGGTTGAGATAGCCGATATCGAGCGAGGCCTCGGTCCCGATGGGCAGCGTCGCCCCGACGATGTTGCGCATCCGCTCATAGCCGCTGCGCTGGCCCCAGCGGGTGGAATTGGGCAGGTAGAAGCTTTCATGGCTGGCGAACAGCGCCAGGCCGGGCGGTCCCAGCTTGTAATTGTAGCGGATCAGCGGGCGGATGCGGATGCCGACCCCGCCGGACTGCGTGCTGAAACGCTCGTCGATGCGGAACCGGGTCGCGAAGGGGCCGAAGCTGCCGACCAGCTGCTGGCGCAACCGGTCCTCGTTGGTGCCGCTGCTGCCGTTATGCGCGCCGACCTTGCGATAGCCGACCCCCAGTTCCAGCCCGCGCACCAGCTTGCGCGACACCAGCACGCCGAATTCGGACTGGTAGAGCCCGTCCTGCCGTTCGCTGACCCGCGCGATCTGCTCCAGCGTCACGCGGGTGCGCTTGGCCACCGGCACCGCGGTGTTGATCTGGAACCAGATCTGCCCGTCCTGCGTCTGCGCCGCCGCCGTTTGGGATAGCGGGACCAGCGCGCCGAAGAGGGCAGCCGACGGGATGCGGGACAGGAACGAGGTCACGAGCGGCGCTTTCGGTTCAGGAAGGCGCCGCCCTGTCAGCGAATCGCCGCCGCATCAATCGCCAACTGCGGCGCCCAATCACCGCCTTATTCTCGCCTGATTAGTGCCATTATATATTATACAAACAAATCAATGTGTTGCGTATTTGCGTCAGGATTCGTTCAAAATGGCGCGATATCGTCGGCGACATGACAATATTATTGCCATGTCGCGTCTCATGCGACTGAAACAGAAAGGTAAATCACGCATATCGATCGAAGGAACCGCATTGTCCCGTAAGCTGCTCCTCAGCGCGACCGCCCTGGCGGCGGGCATCCTGTCCGCCCCCGCCTTCGCGCAAGACGCCGGCACCACCCCGCAGGTGCAGGACCAGGCCACCGATTCCGCCGCGCAGGACCAGGCCGAGCAGGCCGGCAATAGCGAGGCGATCGTCGTCACCGGTTCGCGCATCCGCCGCCCCGATCTGGAGTCCGCCTCGCCGGTCGCGGTGATCGACGCGCAGCAGATCCAGTCGCAGGGCATCGTCAACACGCAGGACCTGCTCCAGAAGCTGCCGCAGATCGGTATTCCCGGCCTCAGCCGCACCAACAGCAACTTCCTGACCACGGGCAACGGCGTCGCGACGCTCAACCTGCGCAACCTGGGGGATTCGCGCACGCTGGTGCTGGTCAACGGCCGCCGCTTCGTGCCCGGCGTCGCCGGCACCTCGATCGTCGACGTCAACAACATCCCGGCTGATTTCGTCGAGCGGATCGACGTCGTCACCGGCGGCGCGTCGTCGATCTACGGGTCGGACGCGATCGCGGGCGTCGTCAACTATGTGCTGCGGACCGACCTGCAGGGCGTGGTCGCCCGTGCGCAGTACGGCATCACCGACAAGGGCGACAATCCCAACTACACCGCCAGCATCACCGCCGGCACCAAGTTCGGCGCGGACGATCGCGGCTCGGTGATCGTCAACGGCACCTATTCGAAGGATCTGGGGCTGTTGTCGCGCAAGCGCGCCATCTCCGCCCAGGATTGCTCGGCGGCGGGCTGCGGCCCCCAGTCCTACAGCTCCTACCCGGCGCAGGGCCGGTTCCAGTTCTACAACGGCGATTCGGCTTCGGGCACGGCGGGTGGCGTCGGCAGCGACATCTTCACCTTCAACCCCGACAATTCGGTCGTTCGCGGCTTCCCGACCGGCTACGGCTTCAACCGCAACAATGTGCGTCGCATCTCGACCCCGGTCGAGCGCTACCTGGCGGCGGCGTCGGCGCAATATGAGTTCAGCCCGGCGGCGACGCTGTTCCTGGAGGGCACCTACGCCAAGACCAAGTCCAGCTCGCAGATCGAGGCGCTGGCGCTGGATTCGTTCAACGACATCGGCGGCTTCTCCGCGGCCGGCTATTCCATCGACAATCCGTACATCCCGGCGGCGATCCGCCAGCAGATCATCGCGCGCAACAGCGACGGGATCGCGTCGAACGACGTGACCTCGATCGAATTCCGCCGCCGCCAGAACGAGGTGTTCAGCCGCAGCAACCGCAACGACCGCGACACCTTCCGCGTCGCCGGCGGTCTGCGCGGCGACATCGCGCCCAAGTGGAGCTACGAAGCCTCGGCGGTCTATGGCCAGCTCAAGGAAGTGACGAGCAGCCAGGACATCAACATCCAGCGCTATGCCCAGGCGCTCGACGCGGTGACGGATGCGTCCGGTTCGATCGTCTGCCGCGATGCGGCCGCGCGCGCGGCGGGTTGCGTGCCGATCAACCTGTTCGGCTACGACACCGCCAGCCCGGCCGCCTCGGCCTATGTCCGGTCGGAACTGCCGCGCCAGGTCAACATCAAGAACACGCAGTTCGTCGCCAATGCCAGCGTCAACGGCTCGCTGTTCGCGCTGCCCTATGGTGACCTGCAGGTCGCCTTCGGCGGCGAATATCGCCGCGAGAAGAGCAGCGAGGACTGGGACGCGCTGACCAATGCCGGCCTCAACTCCGGCAACCAGACGCCCGACACGGTCGGTTCGTTCAACGTCAAGGAGCTGTTCGGCGAAGTCGACGTGCCGCTGCTCAAGGGCCTGCCGTTCGTCGAGTCGCTCAGCATCCAGGGCGCGGCGCGCTACTCGGATTACTCGACCATCGGCCGGGTGTTCAGCTGGAATGCGGGCGGCGAATATTCGCCCGTCCGTGGCCTGCGCTTCCGCGGCAACTACGCCATCGCGAATCGCGCGCCGAACATCGGCGAGCTGTTCTCCTCGGCGTCGGAGACCTTCCCGAGCGTCAACGATCCGTGCGACGGCACCACCGCGACCTCGTCCGGCACCTATGCCGCGGCCTGCCGCGCCATCCCGGCGGTGGCGGCGGCGGTCGCCAATGGCGGCACCTTCCAATACACGCTGGCCGACATCCAGAGCATCAACGGCTTCGACGGCGGCAACCGCAACCTGTCCGAGGAAAAGGGCAAGACCCTGACCTTCGGCGCGGTGATCGCTCCCGACCAGGTGCGCGGCCTCAGCCTGACGGTCGACTATTTCAACATCAAGCTGGACAATGCGATCGGCATCGTGCCGCGCGCCACGTCGATCCAGCAGTGCCTGCTGACCGGCCTGCCGCAGTTCTGCAACAACGTCATCCGTAACCCGAACACCGGCCTGATCCGCACGGTGAACGCCCAGAACGTCAACATCGCCGACACCAAGACCAGCGGCATCGACGTCAACCTGCGCTATGGCCGTGCGCTTGGCCTGATGGACGACGACCGTCTGGACTTCAGCGTCCTGTACACCCACACCATCTCGTACAAGACGCAGGCCGATCCGTCGGCGCCGGTCAATACCGGCGTGGGCAATCTGGAGTTCGGCGGCGTGTTCCGCGACAAGGTGAACGCCACCGCCACCTATGCGGCCGGGCCGTTCAGCCTGAACTGGACCGTCACCTATCTCAGCCCGATGGTCGACACGGTGCGCGAGGAGTTCGCCGAGTTCGCCGCCGACCTCGATCCCGAGATCGCCTCGCACAACGAGATCGGCTCGCGCGTCTATCACGACGTGCAGCTGCGGGCCCGCGCCGGCGAGCACATGGATTGGTTCGTCGGCGTCAACAACCTGTTCGACCGCAAGCCGCCGAAGCTGGAGGACACCGTGTTCTACGGCAACATCACCGGCACGACGACCGCCGCCGACATCTACGACCCGATCGGCCGCCGCTTCTATTTCGGTGCGCAGGTCCGCTTCTAAGCATCGGTCTCCGATCGCCTCACAGGGGGGTGGACGGGCAACCGTCCGCCCCCTTTCCTTATGTGCCGCCGCCCCGCTGCGATCGATTGCGGCGGATGCGCGCCGGCCCTACCCCTGGCGGCCAAGCGCCTGTATCAGGGCCGAAGGTCCGGGCGATGAACCGGATGGATGAGCCGGGAAGCGGAAGACGGGTGGAGCAACGGTTCAGCGATATCACCGCCAGCATGGCGGTTTGCCTGCGGCTGGTGGCGCGTGGCATGTCGAGCAAGGAGATTGCGCAGGAGACCGGGCTGAGCTGGCAGACGGTCGACACCTATCTGAAACAGGCGATGGCGCGGCTGGGCGTATCCAACCGGCGCGAGGCCGCCCGGCTGTTCGTCGCGTGGGAAAATGGCGGAAATCCGCCATCCCAGAAATCGGAACCCCCATTGCCGGCGCTTGGCAGCCCCACGGAAGCCCCGGCACAGACGGGGTCGACCGATGGCGGATCGGCGGCCAGCCCGCGCTTCCTGCCCCCGGTCGGTGGGAGCCTGAACGACCTCAGCTGGGACCAGAAGACGATCAAGGCCCTGCAGGTGGCCGGCCTCGGCGTCGCCGTGGTGATCGCGCTGGCCCTGGCGATGGCGGGACTGCTCCAGACCTTCCGCTGACACTTGCACGCGGCGGCCGCCTGGGCCGCCTTGGGGGAATCATCATGCCGACCTTCCAGCCCAATGCCGGCGCCGTCGTCGCCGCCGACACCCAGAAGACCATCGCCGCCCTGGATGGCGCGCTGCTCGATTCGATGCGCATGTGCATGTCGTTCATCGAGGCGACGCAAGGGTCGGACCTGCCCGCCGCGCGCAGCCAGAAGGTGCTGCACTCGCTGTCGACCGGCATCGCCTCGGTGGTCGCGGGACGCAGCCAGGTCGTCTCCGCGATCCGTCACCTGAACGCGATCAAGCAGGGCAGCAACATCGCGCCGATGAACTTCGGCTGCCCCGAGGGCTGGGAGCAGATGGCGCTCGACGCCGGTCAGCCGGCGCCCCGCGCCGATCGCCCGATGCCCGCCTGATCCACGGCCGCCTGATCGACTGATCGCCGACGGATGCTCGTCGCCCTGCTGTTCTGGCTGCTGGCCCTGGCCAGCACCGGCATCGCCCTGTTCTATGGCGGGCGCGACGGGCGACGAGCCGCCTTCCTGATCCTGGGGGCGAGCGTGCTGACGATCGTCGCCAGCCGGATCGACCATGGCTGGCAACAGGTGGAAATCGCCCGGCTGGGTGTCGACCTGCTGCTGCTCGCCGGCCTGTACGCGCTGATGCTCGACAGCCGGCGCTGGTGGCCGATCTGGATGACCGGCTTCCACCTGGCGGCGGTGGCCAGTCATCTGGCGGTGGCGATCGCCCCGGCGTTCCTGCCGCGCATGTACCGCGCGATCGAGAGTTTCTGGGCGATCCCGGTGCTGCTCAGCCTGATGCTGGGGGTGGCGTTCGACGTCCGCCGCCACATTCGCGACTGATCCCGGCCGCCCCCCTCATACCCCTTCCCGGCCCCGTCGCCGGGCGTTCGAGAAGATGTAACGCGATGTCCTCAGCCATCATCGACAGTCCCGCGGCGCGTCACGACCCGATGGCCGGAGACGCCGCGGCACCGGCGGCCGACATCGACGCGGCCATGCCGGCGGCGGAGACGGAACCGGCGGTTGTCGACGCCGCGCCGCCTGGCCCACCGCCGAGCCTGATCCGGGCGCGCCGGGCCTTCGCCGCTCGCCGCCGCCGGCAACAGGTGTTCGGCGACCGCGCCGATCTGTTCGGCGAACCGGCCTGGGACATGCTGCTCGACCTGTACATCGCCCTGCACGAGGACAAGCCGGTCACGGTCAGCAACGCCTGCCTGTCGTCCGGCGCGGCGACCACGACCGGCCTGCGCTGGGTCGCGACGCTGGCGGAACGCGGGCTGGTCGAGCGGATTCCCGATCCCAAGGATGGCCGCCGCTACTTCGTGCGCCTGACCGCGGAAGCCTCGGCCCTGGTCGAACGCGCGCTGGAATAGGTCAGGCCGCCAGATCCTCCGCCTGCGGCACGGCGATGCCGGCCAGGGCACGTCCCACCGCCTCGGCGACCTTGATCCCGTCCACCGCCGCCGACAGGATGCCGCCCGCATAGCCGGCCCCTTCGCCCGCCGGATAGAGGCCGGTGGTGTTGATGCTCTGGAAGTCCGCGCCCCGCGTGACCCGGATCGGCGAGGAGGTGCGCGTCTCGATCCCGGTCAGCACCGCGTCGGGATGGTCGTAGCCGGGGATCTGCCGGCCGAACGCGACCAGCGCCTCGCGCATCGCGGCGATGACGAAATCGGGCAGGCATTTGGACAGGTCGGTCATCTTCACCCCCGGCCGATAGGAGGGGATGACGCTGCCCAGCTTGGTCGACGGCCGCCCCGCCAGGAAATCGCCCAGCCGCTGCGCCGGCGCGACATAGCCGCCACCGCCCGCCGCGAACGCCTTCTCCTCCCAATGGCGTTGCAGCGCGATGCCGGCCAGCGGCCCGCCCGGATAGTCGCGCGCCGGATCGATGCCGACGACGATGCCCGAATTGGCGTTGCGCTCGTTGCGCGAATATTGGCTCATGCCGTTGGTCGCGACGCGCCCCGGCTCGGACGTCGCCGCCACCACCGTGCCGCCCGGACACATGCAGAAGCTGTAGACGGTGCGCTCGTTCCTGCAGTGGTGCGACAGCGTATAGGCCGCCGCGCCCAGATCGGGATGGCCGGCGCAAGGGCCGAAGCGCGCCTCGTCGATCCAGCTTTGCGGATGCTCGATCCGGACCCCCATCGAAAAGGGCTTGGCCTCCAGCGCGACGCCGCGATCGTGCAGCATATGCGCGGTGTCGCGCGCGCTATGGCCCAGCGCCAGCACCACCGGCCCCTCCACCGCCAGCCGCTCGCCGGTCTGGAACACCAAGGCCCGCAGGGTCCGCGTGCCGTCCGCCGCCGTATCGATCTCCAGATCGTCGACCCGGTGCTCGAAGCGATACTCGCCGCCCAGCGCCTCGACCGTCGCGCGCATCGATTCGACCATCGTCACCAGGCGGAAGGTGCCGATATGCGGATGCGCCTCGGTCAGGATCTCCTCGGGCGCGCCGGCCTTGACGAATTCGGTCAGCACCTTGCGGCCGAGATGGCGCGGGTCCTTGATCTGGCTCCACAATTTGCCGTCGGAAAAGGTGCCGGCGCCGCCCTCGCCGAACTGGACGTTCGATTCGGGGTTCAGCTCGCTCCGCCGCCACAGACCCCAGGTGTCCTTGGTCCGCTCGCGCACCACCTTGCCGCGCTCGACGATGATCGGGCGGAAGCCCATCTGCGCCAGGATCAGCCCCGCGAACAGCCCGCACGGCCCCGCCCCGACCACGATCGGGCGCGGCCCGCGATAGTCCGCGGGGGCCCGCGCGACGAAGCGATAGCCGGTGTCGGGCGTCGGGTTGACGTGCCGGTCGCGGCGGAAGCGGGCCAGCACCGCCGCCTCGTTCTTCACCGTCACGTCGATCGAATAGACCAGCTGGATGTCCATCTTGTCGCGCGCGTCGTGCGCGCGGCGCGCGACCGTGTAGCGCACGAGGTCGCGCGGCGTGATCCGCAGCCGGTTGCGGATCGCGGCGGGCAGCGCCTCCTCGGCATGGTTGAGCGGCAGCTTGAGTTCGGTGATGCGCAACATGCCCGCTTCCTTAGCGTGCTGCGGGGCCAGCGGAAACCGGGAGCACGCGTCCCCATGGTTGAACTCTCCGGCCCGTTGGTCTTTACCCCCCGCGATACGGCAGGAGACGCGACATGGCACGGACGGCATTCATCACCGGCGCGACGGCGGGGATCGGCGCGGCGGCGGCGCGCGCGTTCGTGGCCGATGGCTGGCGCGTGATCGCGACCGGGCGACGCGCCGAACGGCTGGCGGCGCTGGCCGGGGAATTGGGGGCGGACAAGGTCCACACGCTCTGCTTCGACATCGCCGACCAGACGGCGATGGACGCGGCGCTCGGCCAATTGTCGCCGGAGGACCGCGCGATCGACCTGCTGATCAACAATGCCGGCCTGGCGCTCGGCACGCAGCCCGCGCACAAGGCGGACCTCGCCGCCTGGCATACGATGATCGCCACCAACGTCACCGCGCTGGTCACGCTGACCCACAAATTGCTACCCGGCCTGGTCGAGCGGCGGGGCGCGGTCATCAACCTGTCGTCGGTGGCGGCGACCTATCCCTATCCGGGCGGCAACGTCTATGGCGGCACCAAGGCGTTCGTGGAGCAATTCTCGCTGGGCCTGCGCTCCGACCTGCACGGCACCGGCGTGCGCGTGACCTCGATCGAGCCGGGCATGGTCGAGACCGAGTTCACCACGGTCCGCACCGGCGGCGACCAGGCCGCGTCCGACGCGCTCTATCGCGGCGCGGAGCCGATGACGGCGACGGATATCGCCGCGACGATGCTGTGGGTGGCGACGCTGCCGCCGCATCTCAACATCAACCGGCTGGAGCTGATGCCGGTCAGCCAGAGCTTCGCCGGCTTCCAGGTCGCGCGAAAGGATTGATAAGGCGGCCGGGAGACGGGGCGTGGCGAAACGCTATTACCTGACCGCGACCTTGCCCGACGGCTATGTGAAGACGATCGGCCCCACCGCCACCGCCTTCACCCATTATTGGCGGATCGTGGCGACGCTGGCGAACGGCAGGACCGAGGTGTTCTGGGGCCATACCAAGTCGCTGGCGGAAGCGAAGGGCAAGCGCGCGGCCCTGGCCGACGCCGCCCGTCAGCGCGGGTGGACGAACCATGTCTTCGAGATCGTCGAGGTGGAGCGCCGGGCGGGGTGAGGATTTGTGTGTTCCAGGCCAATGTCAGCGCCTTGACACAAAAACGCCTATCAAGAAGATGGCCATCAGTGGAAGCGACACTGCGATCCAATATCCTATCCCGATCGCGCGCATCCCGTAGAAAAGCGAAAGACCGAGCACGGGAACGGCGTATCGCCAGCCATTGGACCGAAGGTCTTCGACAAAGCCTGTTTTCTTCTTAGTCTCCACAAGACCCCTCCACCGTCCAAACGACTATCAGCCCGACTCACGGCTCGATATCGGCGTACGCCTGCTTGATCGCCCGGTCGAACCGCGCATTCGATCGGCGGACCTGGCGGCGGAGCACCAGCCCCAGCAGGCCGAAGCCCAGGATCATCAGCGCCCAGCCGGCCGGTTCGGGCACGGCGGCGATCGCGGCGGCGATGCCGGTCTTGCGTGGCGGGCGGGTCGCATTGGCGGCGGCCAGATCGTCATGCATCAGCGCATAGGCGAAGGCGTCGCGCTCGGTGACGCCGTCCACCGCGACATGGCCGTCGACGACGATACGGATCGCGTCGCCGCCATCCCGCGACTCGACCGGCGGGGCATCGGCGGTGAAGACATGCGAATGGCCGGATCGCGGCGGCGTGGTGGACAGTGTCGCCGCCGGGCAGGCCATGGCGATGCACAGCCCCAGCATCGCCAGCCATGCCATGATCACCGTCTTCACCGCGCGCACGTCCAATAGTCCCCAGTCGCCCGCGCACGCTCCCCAGCACCGCGTCGATCCGCAGCGATGATCTTAACAAGGCGTAAAGTCCACCGCTAATTCGGTCTTGCTCCGGGACGGATTCGCGCCTCTTCCGCAAAGCCCCGCCCTTCCAGCGACATGGCCGGATAGATCGCGTGCCGCATTCGTGGGTCCCCCCAGTTGGCACCGGCCGGTCCCTCGGCTAGAGGCGGCAGCGGGGCCGGTATCCGGTTCCATCGATCGCGTCGGTGCCCCGCCAAGGGGCTTGAATGGGAATGCGGTGCGAGGCGGCGACGCCTCCAAGCCGCGGCTGTCCCTGCAACTGTAAGCGGCGAGCGAGCGGCACAGGCCCTGGTCCCATTCGGGCGAGGGCGGCCACTGGCGGCGGACGGCGACGTCCCCGCCGGGAAGGCGTGCCGCAAGCGACGACCCGCGAGCCAGGAGACCTGCCGGCGCAATGGTCGCTCTTACCACGGTCCAGGGGATGGCCGCGGTACGGTGTTTCCGTCTGAGCGACGAATCCTTGCGGCCGGGGCCGCATCGGTGCGTGGCACGGGCGACTCCAGCGAGCGCCCGCCCGGTCCCACGCGCCGGCCGCACAAGGCCCCGTCCGTGTCGTTGCCAGGGCGCCCGCGCGGAGACACCATGACCGACCTTTCGCGTATTCCCGTCACCATCGTCACCGGCTTCCTGGGCGCGGGCAAGACCACTTTGGTCAGCGAGCTGATCCGCCGTTCCGCCGGGCGACGGCTGGCGGTGGTGGTCAACGAGTTCGGCACGCTCGGCATCGACGGCGAGATCCTGAAGGGCTGCGCCATCCCCGATTGCCCGGCCGAGAATATCGTCGAGCTGGCCAATGGCTGCATCTGCTGCACCGTCGCCGACGACTTCATCCCGACCGTCGAGCAACTGCTCGCGCTCGATCCCCGCCCCGACCATATCGTCATCGAGACGTCGGGCCTGGCGCTGCCCAAGCCGCTGCTCAAGGCGTTCGACTGGCCCGCGATCCGCTCGCGCATCACCGTCGACGGCGTCGTCGCGCTGGCCGATGCGGAGGCGGTGGCGGCGGGTCGCTTCGCCCCCGACCTCGCCCGGCTGGAGGCGCAGCGCGCCGCCGATCCCGAGCTGGACCATGACACGCCGCTCGCCGAGCTGTTCGAGGACCAGCTCGCCTGTGCCGACCTGGTGCTGCTGACCAAGGGCGACCTGGCCGGGGCGGAGGGGATCGCCGCCGCGCGCGCGACCATCGCCGCCACCGCGCCGCGCCCGGTGCCGGTGGTCGAGCTGGTCGACGGACGGATCGACCCGGCGGTGGTGCTGGGACTGGAGGCGACGGCCGAGGACGATATCGCCGCCCGCCCCTCGCATCACGACGGCGCCGACGATCACGAGCATGACGACTTCGACTCGCTGGTCCATCAGGCCGGCGAGATCGACGATCCCGCCGATCTGGTCGCCCGGATCGAGGCGATGGCGCGCGACCAGGACATCCTGCGGGTGAAGGGTCATGCCGCCGTGCGCGGCAAGCCGATGCGGCTGCTGGTCCAGGCGGTCGGCGCGCGCGTGCGGACCCAATATGACCGGCCCTGGCGGCCCGGCGAACCGCGCGTCACCCGGCTGGTGGTGATCGCCGAGCATGACCGGATCGATCCCGCCGCGATCGGAGCCGCGCTGGCCGGCTGAGCCCCAATGCACCTCGTCTTCCGCGAGAGCCACGGCCTGGAGGAGACCGCCACCCCGCGCGACCTGGCGCAGGACCCGGCGGCGCTGGTCGTGCTGTCCTTTTCCGACAGCGACCTGGGCGCGTTCGCCGCCGGCTGGCATGGCGCCGCCGGCGACGGCACGCCGCTGCCCGCGCTGCGCCTCGCCAATTTGGGCGATCTGGCGCATCCGCTGTCGGTCGACACCTATGTCGAGCGGACGCTGTCGGGCGCGAAGGCGATCCTGGTGCGGATGATCGGCGGCCCCGCCTGGTGGAGCTATGGCCTGCAACAGGTCGAGGCGCTGGCCCGCAACCGGGGCATCGCGCTGGCGATCGTCAGCGGCGACGGCCGGGCCGATCCGACGCTGACCGAGCGATCCACCCTGCCCCCGGCGCTGCTCGCGCGGCTGGCGGCGCTGTGCGACCAGGGCGGCGCGGCGGCGGCGCGGGCGGCCCTGGCGCTGCTGGCGGAGGCGGCGGGGCTGGCCGCGCCCGTCGCGGTCATGCCGGCGCCGCTCGCCCCGGTCGGCGGGTGGAGCGCGAGCCATGGCCTGGCCTGCCCCGCCGCCAGCCTCTGGACCCATCGATGGACCAGCTCCCGGCCGCTGGTCCTCCTCACCTTCTATCGCTCCTATCTGCTCGCCGAGGATCTCGCGCCCGTCGCCGCGCTGGAACGGGCGCTGACGGCGCGCGGCTTCGCGGTCGCGGCGCTGTTCGTGCCGTCGCTCAAGGCCGCGGACGCGCGCGGCTGGCTGCGGCGCTGGGTGGCGGCGCTGGCCCCGGCGGCGATCGTCAACGCCACCGCCTTCGCGGCGCGCGACGACGATATGGGCAGCCCGCTCGACGGCGACGCGCCCGTCTTCCAGGTCGCGCTCGCCACCTCGGACCGCGCCGCCTGGGCGACCGCCCCGCGCGGCTTGTCGCCGGCCGACCTGGCGATGCATGTCGTCCTGCCCGAGATCGACGGGCGGATCTTCGCCGGCGTCGCCAGCTTCAAACAGGCCGGCGCGCGCGATCCCGCGCTCCACTTCGCCCCCCGCGCGCACCAGCCCGAGCCCGAGCGGATCGCCGCCATCGCCGACCGCGTCGCCGGCTGGCACCGCCTCGCCGCCACCCCGGCGGCGGAGCGGCGGGTGGCGATCGTGCTTTCCACCTATCCGGGCAAGAGCTGGCAGATGGCGCATGCCGTCGGCCTCGACGCGATCGCCTCGGCCGAGGCGATGCTCGCCGACTGGAGGGACGCGGGCTATGCCACTGGGCCGGGCGCACCGCTCGACCGGGCACTGTCGGACGAGGTCATCGCCTGGCCGCTCGCGGAATATCACGCCGCGCTGGCGACCCTGCCCCAATCGCTTCGGAACGATCTGGCGCAGCGCTGGGGCGCGCCGGACGCCGACCCGGCGGTGCGCGACGGCGCCTTCCATTTCGCCGCGACCCGGCGGGGCCGTATATGGGTCGCGCTGCAACCCGAGCGCGGCACCGCCGACGACCGCGCCGCCGATTATCACGACCTGTCGCTGGCCCCGCGCCACGCCTATGTCGCCTTCTACCTCTGGCTGCGCGCCCAGGGCCTCCACGCGCTGGTCCATGTCGGCGCGCACGGCACGCTGGAATGGCTGCCGGGCAAGGCGGTGGCGCTGTCGGGCGCGTGCTGGCCGGAGGCGCTGACCGGCCCCCTGCCGATCCTCTATCCCTTCATCGTCAACGATCCGGGCGAGGCGGCGCAGGCGCGGCGGCGGATCGGCGCGGTGACGCTCGGCCATCTGCCGCCCCGGCTGGAGACGGTGGGGACCGGCGCCGGCGTAGGGTTGGGCCGGCTCGAATCGCTGCTCGACGAATATGCCACCGCCGACGGGCTCGACCCGGCGCGGCGCGACCGGTTGCAGGGCGCGATCGAGCAGGAGGCCGAGGCGCTGGGCCTCGCCGCCGAACTCGGCCTCGCCCGCGCCGCCAGCCGGACGGAGGCGATGGCGCGGATCGATGCATTCGTCTGCGACGTGAAGGACAGCCGCTTCGGCGAGGGCCTGCATGTCTATGGCCGGGATGCCTGTGCGGAGGCCGAGCGCGACGGGCTGCTCCGCGCGCTGGCGGGCCGGCGGATCGAGCCCGGCCCGGCCGGCTCGCCCTGGCGCGGCCGGCGCGACGTGCTGCCGACCGGGCGCAACCTCTACAGCGTCGACCCGCGCGCCATCCCCTCGCGCGCCGCCCATGCGCAGGGGGTGACGCTCGCCGACGAACTGGTCCGCCGCCATTTGCAGGAACAGGGCGATTATCCGCGCGCGCTGGTCGTCGACCTGTGGGGATCGGCGACGATGCGCACGGCGGGCGAGGAGTTCGCGATGGCGCTCCACCTGCTCGGCGTGGCGCCGGTCTGGGACGACGGGTCGGACCGGGTGACCGGGATCGCGGTGCGGCCGCTGCTGGAGATGGACCGGCCGCGCATCGACGTGACGCTGCGCATCTCTGGCCTGTTCCGCGACACTTTCCCCAGCCTGTGCGCGCTGTTCGGCCAGGCGGTGCGCGCCCTGTGCGACCGCGACGAACCGGCGGACTGGAACCCGTTCGTCGGGCGCAAGCCGGCGCCCCGCGTCTATGGCCCCGCCCCGGGCCGCTACGGCCTGGCGATGGGCGATGCCGTCGACGACTATGACGAAGCGGGCCGCACCCGCGCGGGCGAGGCGTGGCTCGCCGCATCGCGCTACGCCTTCGACGCGCCGGACAGCGACGGGGTCGCCGATGCGCCGGGCCTCGCGGCGCGGGTCGCGGCGGCCGACGCCTTCGTCCATTGCCACGACCTGCCCGAGACCGACCTGCTGCTCGCCGCCGACCATGCCGCGCATCAGGCCGGCTTCGCCGCCGCGCAACGCCTGACCGGCGGGTCCGCCGCGCTCTGGCATCTCGACACGCGCGATCCGACTCGCCCCCGCGCCCGGCCGCTGGCGGAGGAGATCGCCCGCACCGTCCGCGCCCGCGCCGCCGATCCGCGCTGGGTGGCGGGGATGATGCGGCACGGATATCGCGGCGCGGCGGAGCTGGCGGCGACGCTCGACCATCTCGGCAGCTTCGCGCATCTGGCGCGGATCGTGCCGCCGGCGCTGATCGACCTCTATCACGACGCGACGCTCGGCCGCGACGAGGTGCGCGCCTTCATGGCGGCGGCGAACCCGGACGCGTTGCGCGCGATGGAGGCGCGGTTCGCCGCGCTTCATCGCTCGGGCCTGTGGCCGACGCGGCGCAACGCCATCATCGCCTGGCTGGAGGAGCGGGCATGACCGCGGCGGTCAGGGGCTGGTGTCCGGCCGCATGGCGGCCGATGGCGGCGGGCGACGGACTGCTGGTCCGCATCCGGCCGGCGCTCGGCCGCGTGTCGGCGGCGCAGGCGCTGGGCCTGGCGGCGGCGGCGGCGCGGTTCGGCAATGGTGAGATCGACCTGACGCGTCGCGCCAATCTGCAACTGCGCGGCGTCGGCGAGGCGGACTGGCGACCGCTGGTCGAGGCGCTGGTCGCGCTGGACCTGGTCGATCCCGATCCGGCGATCGATGCGCAGGCGGGATTGACGGTCGCGCCCGACTGGCGGGCGGGCGACGACACGCATCGCATCGCCACCGACCTGCTCGCATTGCGCGGCGAATGGCCGGCGCTCCCCGCCAAGTTCGGCTTCGCGGTCGATGCCGGGCGCTCCTGTCGGCTGAGCGACACGCCCGCCGACATCCGCATCGAACGGTCGGTGGAGGGTGGCCCGATGCTGCGCACCGGGGGACAGGCGACCGGCGTGGCGCTTGCCTGGGGCGAGGAAGCGGCGGCGGCGATCGATCTGGCGCGCTGGTTCCGCGACACCGGCGGCGCGGCCAGCGGGCGGATGGCGCGGCATCCGGTGCCGCTGCCCGGCTGGGCGCAGGGCGATGCCCGGCCCGCGCAGGGCGGCCCGCTCGCGGCGGGGCCGCATCCGCTGGGGGCGCTGTACGGCCTGCCCTTCGGCCGGATCGCGGCGGACGCGCTCACCGCCCTGGTCGACCGACCCGACGCATCCGCCGTGCGGCTGACCCCGTGGCGCCTGCTGCTGGTCGAGGACGCGGCGGCGGTGCCGGTGCCGGGCCTCGCCCTCGACCCCGCCGATCCGCTGCTCGCCGCCCATGCCTGTGTCGGCGCGCCCGCCTGTCCGCAGGCGAGCGTCGCGACCCGCGACCTCGCCCGCCGCCTCGCCCCGCATGTCGCCGGGCTGCACGTCTCGGGCTGCGCCAAGGGCTGCGCGCGGAGCGGCCCCGCCCGGGTCGTGCTGACCGGGCGCGACGGCCGTTTCGACCTGGGGCTCGCCGCCCGCGCGGGCTATCCGCCCGTCGAGGCGGGGCTGGACGCCGCCACACTCCTCGCCCGTTTCGGAGCCTGTTGATGCCCCATTCCTACGAAACCGATGGCGCGGCGATCTATCGCCGGTCCTTCGCCATCATCCGCGCCGAGGCCGATCTCGCCCGCTTCTCGGCCGAGGAGGAGCCGGTGGCGGTGCGGATGATCCATGCCGCCGGGCTGGTCGATCTGGCCGCCCATATCCACTTTGCACCCGGCTTCGCGGTGGCGGCGCGCGCGGCGCTGGCGGCGGGCGCGCCGATCCTGTGCGACGCGCGCATGGTCAGCGAGGGGATCACCCGTCCCCGCCTGCCCGCCGGCAATGCGGTGATCTGCACGCTCCACGATCCCGGCGTGGCCGAACGGGCGGCGGCGATGGGCAATACCCGGTCGGCGGCGGCGCTGGAGGCATGGCGGCCGCATCTGGCCGGCGCGGTGGTGGCGATCGGCAATGCGCCGACCGCCCTGTTCCACCTGCTCGACATGCTCGCCGATCCCGCCTGCCCCCGCCCCGCCGCGATCATCGGCTGTCCGGTCGGCTTCGTCGGCGCGGTCGAGTCGAAGGACGCGCTCTGGGCCGAGGCGCCCGTGCCGTGCGCGATCGTCCGGGGGCGGCTGGGCGGCAGCGCGATCACCGTCGCCGCCGTCAACGCGCTGGCGAGCCGCGCCGAATGAGCTGCGGCACCATCCATGGCGTGGGCCTCGGCCCCGGCGCCGCCGACCTGATGAGCGTCCGCGCCGACCGGCTGGTGCGCGGCACCCGCCACATCGCCTATTTCCGCAAACGCGGGCGGCGCGGCCATGCCCGCACCATCGTCGGCGACCTGCTGCGCGCCGATGCGGTCGAATATGCGATGGACTATCCGGTGACGACCGAGATCCCGGTCGACCATCCCGATTACAACGACCGGCTCGCGTCCTTCTACGCGCGCTGCACTGCGCATCTCGCCGCGCTGGCGCAGGGCGGCGAGGATGTGGTGGTGCTGTGCGAGGGCGATCCCTTCTTCTACGGATCGTTCATGCACCTCCACGCCCGGCTGCGGTCGCAGGTGCCGGTCGCGGTGGTGCCGGCGATCACCGGCATGTCGGGGGCCTGGACCGCCAGCGGCCAGCCGATCACCTGGGGCGACGACGTGCTGACCGTCGCCACCGCCACGCTGTCCGAGGCGGAGCTGACCCGCCGCATCCGCGACACCGACGCGCTGGTGGTGATGAAGATCGGCCGCCACCTGCCCAAGCTGCGCCGCGCGGTCGCGGCGGCGGGGCGGACCGGAGAGGCTTGGCTGGTCGAATATGCCGCCATGCCGGGCGAGCGCGTCCGCCCGCTGGCCGAGGCCGACGACACCGCCCCCTATTTCGCGATCCTGCTGATCCATGGCCGGGGGCGGCGGCCGTGAGCGGCAGGCTCGCCATCGCCGGCCTGGGACCGGGCGACGAGGCGCTGGTCACGCCCGAGGTGCAGGACGCGCTGGCGCAGGCGACCGACGTGATCGGCTATATCCCCTATGTCGCGCGCGTCGCGCCGCGTCCGGGCCTGACGCTTCATGCCAGCGACAACCGGGTCGAGCGCGCGCGCGCCGAACAGGCGCTGGCGCTGGCGGCGGCGGGCGCGCGCGTGGTCGTCGTCTCGTCGGGCGATCCCGGCGTCTTCGCCATGGCGGCGGCGGTGTTCGAAGCGGTGGAGGCGGGCCCCGCCCCCTGGCGCGCGCTCGACATCCGCGTGCTGCCCGGCATCACCGCGATGCTCGCCGCCGCGGCGCGGGCGGGCGCGCCGCTGGGCCATGATTTCTGCGCGATCAACCTGTCGGACAACCTCAAACCCTGGTCGCTCGTCGCGCGCCGGGTGGCGCTGGCGGCGGCGGCGGATTTCGCCATCGCCTTCTACAACCCGCGCTCCAGGACGCGGCCCGAGGGTCTCGACCGGGCCCTGGCCATCCTGCGCGCCACCTGTGGCGACGACCGCCCGGTGCTGTTCGCCCGCGCCGTCACCACGGCGGACGAAGCGTTGCGCATCGTGCCGCTGGGTCGGGCGAGCGGCGACATGGCCGACATGCGGACGATGGTGATCGTGGGTTCCAGCCAGACGCGGATCGTCGAGCGGCCGGGCGGATCGTGGCTCTACACGCCCCGGTCCGCGTCATGATCCGCCAGCCAGTCGAACACCGCCGCGACGCTGTCCACGGTCGTCCGTTCGGGCAGCAAGGGGCGGTCGATCATCAGCACCGGCACGCTCAGCTCGCGCGCGGCGATCAGCTTCGCCTCCGCACCGGTCCCGCCGGCATTCTTGCAGACGATCCGCTGGATGCCATGCGCGGCGATCAGCGCGCGGTCGCCCGCCACGGTGAACGGCCCGCGATCGACGACCAGATGATGGTGGGGCAGCGCCGGAGGCTCGACCGGCGGATCGACGAAGCGGAGGAGGTAATGATGCTGCGGCTGCGTCACGAAGGCCCCGACATGCATCCGCCCCAGCGCCAGCAAGATGCGCTCGGCCGGCCCGGCCAGCGCCGCGACCGCCGCTGGAATGTCCGCCACATGGCTCCACCCGTCGCCGATCTGTTCCCGCCAGGGCGGACGGGTCAGCGCCACCAGCGGCACGCCGGCCTGCGCCGCTGCGACGACCGCATTGGCGCTGATCCGCGCGGCGAAGGGATGGGTGGCGTCGACCAGATGCGTGACGCCCGCCGCCGCCATCCAGGCGGCCAGCCCCGCCGCGCCGCCGAACCCGCCGACGCGCACCGGCACGGCCTGCGCGGCCGGCTTCGCGGTGCGCCCCGCATAGCTGAGCGTCGCGGGCAACCCGCGCGCGGCGCAGGCGGTGGCCAGCGCGGTCGCTTCGGTCGTGCCGCCCAGGATCAGGAGATGCGGCATGGCTGAAGCGGGTCCGTGGCTGACGATCATCGGGATCGGCGAGGATGGACCGGCGGGCCTGAGCGACGCAAGCCGCATCGCGCTGGAACAGGCGGAGATCCTGGTCGGCGCGTCCCGCCACCTGGCGCTGGTGCCGGACGGCATCGCGAGCCGACGCATCGCCTGGCCGGTGCCCTTCGCCCTCGACCCGCTGCTTGCCGAACGCGGCCGGCGGGTGGTGATGCTCGCTTCGGGCGACCCGTTCTGGTTCGGCGCGGGCAGCCTGGTCGCCGAGCGGCTGGCGCCGGGCGAATGGATCGCCCACCCCGCCCCGTCCAGCTTCGCGCTCGCCGCCGCGCGGCTGGGCTGGGCGATCGAGCGCTGCCAGTGCCTGGGACTGCACGCCGCGCCGCTCGACCGGCTGCGGCCGCTGCTGGCGCCGGACGCCCGCGCGATCCTGCTGCTGCGCGACGGGACGGCGGTCGGCGCGCTGGCCGACTATCTGCGCGTGCGGGGCTTCGCCGCCTCCACCCTCCATGTGCTGGAGGCGCTGGGCGGCCCGGCCGAGCGCGTCCGCCGCTTCGGTGCCGCCGACACCCTGCCGGGCGATATCCGCCATCCGGTCGCGGTCGCGCTGGAGGTGGCGGGCACGGGCGACACCCTGGCCTGCGTCGCCGGGATCGACGACGGCTGGTTCGCGCATGACGGACAGATCAGCAAGCGGCCGATGCGGGCGCTGGCCCTGTCCGCGCTCGCCCCCCGGCCCGGCGAGCATCTGTGGGATATCGGCGCCGGCTCGGGCGCGATCGGCATCGAATGGTTGCTGGCGCATCCGCACAATCGCGCCACCGGCTTTGAGCGCGATCCGGTCCGGGCAGAGCGGGCCGCCGACAATGCGCGGCGGCTGGGCGTCGACCGGCTGGCGATCGTCACCGGCAGCGCCCCCGACTGCCTGTTCGACCGACCGCCGCCCGACGCCGTATTCATCGGCGGCGGCCTGTCCGCGCCGCTGCTCGCGATGCTGTCGACCGCGATGCCCGCCGGCACCCGCATCGTCGCCCATGCGGTGACGCTGGAGTCGGAGATGCTGCTCGCCGAATGGCATGACCGGCGCGGCGGCATGCTGTTGCGGATCGAGCTGGCCGAGGCGCGGCCGCTGGGGTCGCGACGCGGCTGGCGCGCCAGCTATCCGGTGGTGCAGTGGAGCGCAGTGCTGTGATCGTCGCCGGCTTTGGCGGCCGCGCCGCCGCGACCGCCGCCGCCTATGCCGATGCGCTCGCCGGCGCCTGGGGCGGTGGACGGATCGATGCCCTCGCCGCGCCGGCGGATCGCTGCGCCGCGCTCGCGCCGCTGGCCGCGACGCTCGGCCTGCCGCTGCTCGCGCTGTCGCCCGAGATGCTGGAAGGCCGCGCCACCCCGACCCGCTCCGCGATCAGCCTCGCCCGGCGCGGCACCGGCAGCGTCGCCGAGGCCGCCGCCCTGGCCGGCGCCGGGCCGGGTGCGCGCCTGCTCCGCCCCCGCCACATCGCCACCGACCGCACCGCCACCTGCGCCATCGCCCAGAGAAGACCATCATGACCGTCCATTTCATCGGCGCCGGCCCCGGCGCGCCCGATCTCCTGACCCTGCGCGGCCGCGACCGGATCGCCGGCTCGCCCGTCTGCCTCTATGCAGGGTCGCTGGTGCCCGCCGCCCTGCTCGACCATTGCCCGCCGGGCGCGCGGATCGTGAACACCGCGCCCTTGTCGCTCGACGACATCCTGGCCGAGATGGTCGCGGCGCATGAGGCGGGGCTGGACGTGGCACGGCTCCATTCGGGCGACCCGTCGATCTGGTCGGCGATGGGCGAGCAGCTGCGTGCCCTGCGCGGACTCGGCATTCCCGTGACGGTCACCCCCGGCGTCCCCGCCTTCGCCGCCGCCGCCGCCGCGCTGGAGGCGGAGCTGACCCTGCCCGGCGTGGCGCAATCGCTGGTGCTGACCCGCACCCCCGGCCGCGCCAGCGCCATGCCGCCGGCCGAAACCCTCCGCGCCTTCGCCGCGACCGGGGCGACGCTGGCGATCCACCTGTCGATTCACAATCTGGCCGGCGTCGTCGCCGAGCTACGGCCCCTGTACGGCGCGGACTGCCCGGTCGCGATCGTCTGGCGGGCGAGCTGGCCGGAGGAGCGGATCGTCCGCGCCACGCTCGCCACCATCGAACGGGCGGCGGCGGACGGACCGGAACGGACCGCGCTGATCCTGGTCGGCCGCGTACTGGGCACCACCGACTTCGCCGCCAGCCGCCTCTATGACGCCGGTTACGACCGCCGCTTCCGTTCGGTGGAGGCGCAGGCATGACCTGTCCCGGCCTGGTGATCGCCGCCCCCGCCTCGGGCACCGGCAAGACCACCGTGATGCTCGGGCTGCTCCGGGCGCTGCGCGACGACGGCGTGGCGGTGCAGCCGTTCAAATGCGGACCCGATTATATCGACCCCGCCTTCCACCGGATCGCCTGCGGCCGGGAGTCCTATAATCTCGACAGCTGGGCGATGCCGGGCGCGCTGCTCGACACGCTGGCCAATGTCGACGACCAGGCGACGCTGGCGCTGGCGGAGGGGTCGATGGGCCTGTTCGACGGCGTCGCCACGCGCGGCGCGACCGGGCACGGGGCCAGCGCTGACATCACCATGCGGATGGGCTGGCCGGTGGTGCTGGTGATCGACGTGTCGGGCCAGGCGCAATCCGCCGCCGCCACCGCCTTCGGCTTCGCCGGCTTCGACCCCGCCGTGCCGGTGGCGGGCGTGATCCTGAACCGCGTCGCCAGCCCGCGTCACGAGCGGCTGGTGCGCCGAGGCATGGAGGCGGCCGGCCTGCGCGTGTTCGGCAGCCTGCCGCGCCGGCCCGACCTGACCCTGCCCGAACGCCATCTGGGGCTGGTCCAGGCGACCGAGCATCCGGCGCTGGACGCGCATATCGACGCGTGCGCCGCGCTGGTCCGAATGCATGTCGACCTCGCCGCGTTGCGCGAGGCCGCCGCCGTCACCGCCGTCCGCCCGACCGGAATGGCGACCGCCGCCCCGCCCCCGGCGCAGCGCATCGCCCTGGCGCGCGACGCGGCGTTCAGCTTCACCTATCCGCATCTGGTGCGCGACTGGCATGGCGCGGGGGCGGAGATCCGGCCCTTCTCGCCGCTCGCCGACGAAGCGCCGGACGGGGATGCGGAGATGGTCTGGCTGCCCGGCGGCTATCCCGAGCTTCATGCCGGCCGTCTCGCCGCCGCCGACCGGTTCCGCGACGGGCTGCACCGCCATGTCGCGCGCGGCGGCGCGGTGCATGGCGAATGCGGGGGCTATATGGCGCTGGGCGAGGCGCTGATCGACGCGCAGGGGGTGTCGCATCGCATGGCCGGGCTGCTCGGCCTGGTCACCAGCCACCAGCAGCGGCGGATGCATCTCGGCTATCGCAGCGCGGTGCTGGCGCATCCGGTCGGCGCGATCCCGGCGGACACCGTGCTGACCGGCCATGAGTTCCATTACTGCACCATCCAGGCGCAACCCGACGCGCCGCTCGCCATCGTCACCGACGCCGAAGGGACGGTGGTGCCGGAGACGGGATCGCGGCGCGGCGCGGTGACCGGCAGTTTCTTCCACCTGATCCGGGCCGAGGCATGAGCGGGGACGGGCCGCGGATCGCGCTCAGCCTGATCGGCATCGGCACCGGCAATCCCGACCACCTGACCCGCGCGGGCGAGGCGGCGATGCGCGACGCCGACCTGATCCTGCTGCCCGCCAAGCGGGCCGAGACGGTCGAACTACTCGACCTGCGCCGGGCGCTGTGCGGATCGGTGGCGACCGATGCGCGCATCGTCGCCTTCGACCTGCCGGAGCGCGGCCGCGACGGCCCCTATCTGGCGGCGGTCGACGTCTGGCACGATGCGATCGCCGCCGCCTGGGCGCGCGCGATCGCCGAGCATCTGCCGGATGGCGGGCGGCTGGCGCTGCTCGTCTGGGGCGATCCGTCGCTCTACGACAGCAGCCTGCGCATCGCGGCGCGGCTGACCGCCGGGGCGATGCGGATGACGGTGCGCGTCGTGCCCGGCATCACCGCCCTCCAGGCGCTGACCGCCGCCCATGCCATTCCGCTCAACACGCTGGGCGCGCCGGTGCTGGTGACGACCGGCCGGCGGCTGGTCGCGGACGGATGGCCGGCGGGGGTCGATAGCGTCGCGGTGATGCTCGATGCCGGGGCCGCGTTCCGCACCGTCGATCCGGCGGGCGTGCGGATCTGGTGGGGGGCCTATCTCGGCATGGCGCAGGAGGCGCTCGCCGCCGGGCCGCTCGCCACCCTGCGCGACACCATCCCGTCCCTTCGTGCCGAACTGCGTGCGCGGCATGGCTGGATCATGGACAGCTATCTGCTGCGGCGGGGGCCGGCGGACTGAGCCCCGAAGTTGCGCCGCGCGACTATCGCGGGCGCAGCGCTTGCAGCCGCCAGCGACCCCGGCGCGACAGGACGACGCTGGTCAGCGGCGCGACATCGATCGCCAGCGTCGCCGCCACCGGCACATCGAGCGCCACCGCGATCGCGGCGCGGATCACCGCCGCATGGGTGATCGCCAGCACGCGACCGTCCAGACCGGCGAGCCATGGCCCGACCCGCGCCGCCACCGCCGCCATCGACTCGCCCCCCGGCGGCGCGGCGGCGGGCGCGGCGAACCAGCCGGTCAGCGCGGCCGGATCGATCGCGTCGAAGCCGCGCCCCGTCCACGCACCATGGTCGCGATCCGCCAGCGCCTCGACCTCTCGGGCGGACAGGGCGAGCAACGCCGCCGTCTCCCGCGCCGCGCCATCGGGCGCCGTCACGACCCGCTCGGGCGGGGGCCCCTCCAGCCGCAACCCACGCGCCTTGGCGATGCCGCCCGCATCCAGCGGATCGGCCGGATCGGGAAAGCCGGGGCCACGGCGCGCGGCGGTCGCGGCGGCGCAGAGCAGGACGAGCCGGATCGACATGACGCCCCCGCCTCTGCTCGGTTGACGCGCCCGCCGCAAGCCGGCAGAGCATGGGCCATCGGAGCCGGGCGGGAAGCCGGTGGGAATCCGGCGCGGTCGCGCCACTGTGATCGTCGGGCCTGGGCCCGGCGCGAGTCAGACCCCGCCCGGCGCCTTCACCCAAACCGGGCGCGCCATCCCGGCAGGAGCTTCGTGACCATGACCGGCACCACCGCCGCCATTCCGGCAACCCATCCCATCCCCCGCCCCATCCCGCTGGCCGAAATCGCCCCCTGGGCGGTGTTCGCGGCGCTGGTGGCGGTGGTCCTGCTCTATTTCGTCAGCACCGAGCAGGGCGCGTTCGCGCTGTTCAAGGGGATGATGGTGCACGAATATGTGCATGACGGCCGGCACCTGCTCGGCTTTCCCTGCCACTGACGCCTGCGGCCGGGCGATCCCCGGCCATCTGACATTCGAGCGGGAGGGTCTTCGATGACTCCATCTCTCCTCTGGCGGGGTATGCTCGCCGGACTGGTCGGCGCGTTCGTCGCCGCTACCGTCGCGCTGCTGTTCGCCGAACCGTCGATCGACGCCGCCATCGCCTTCGAGGCCGCGCGCTCCGCCCATCATATGGGCGGCGAGGAGGTCGAGCTGGTCAGCCGCGCGACCCAGAAGACCTATGGCCTCTATACCGCGATGCTGGTCTATGGCGCGGCCCTGGGCGGCGTCTTCGCCATCCTGTTCGCCGGGATGCGGGGCCGGGTCGGTCGGGCGAGTCCGCGCGGACTGGCGCTGCTGCTGGGTCTCGCCGGCTTCGTCGCGATCGGGCTGGTGCCGGCCCTGGTCTATCCGCCCAATCCGCCGGCCGTGGGTCTGCACGAGACGGTGCGGCTGCGCACCGCCACCTGTTTCGCCCTGATCGCCTGGTCGCTGGTCGCCGCCGCCGGGTCGCTGCTCCTGTGGCAGCGTCTGGCCGCGCGGCTGACCGCGCCCGACCGGCTGCTGGCGGCCGGTGCGCTCTATGCGCTGCTGATCGCGCTGGCGGCGTGGCTGCTGCCGCCTATCGACGAGGTCCCCGCCGGCTTCCCGGCCAGCCTGCTCTGGCGCTTCCGCCTCGCGTCGCTGGCGGTGCAGGGGGTGTTCTGGCTGGCGATGGCGGACCTGTTCGGCCGCGGCGCCGAGCGTCTGTTGCAGGCCCGACCGGCATGACCGACGACACCGCCCGCAACGACCTGCACCGCGCCAAGATGCAGCGCATCCAGGCCGCGCGCCGCGACATGATGGAGAGCCGCACCGGCGAGAAGGGCCTGCTGATCGTCCATACCGGCCCCGGCAAGGGCAAGTCGACCGCCGCCTTCGGCATGGCGGTGCGCGCCATGGGCCATGGGATGAAGGTCGGCGTCGTCCAGTTCGTCAAGGGCGCGATGGCGACCGGCGAACGCGCGATCTTCGACGCCTTTCCCGACCTGGTCAGCTTCCGCCCGATGGGCGAGGGCTTCACCTGGGACACGCAGGACCGTGCCCGCGACATCGCCACCGCGCGCACCGCTTGGGACGAAGTCGTCCGGCTGATCGCCGATCCGGACGTCGCGCTGGTGGTCGCGGACGAGCTGAACATCGTGCTGCGCTACGACTATCTGCCGCTGGACGAGGTGCTGGCGGTGCTGACCGCGCGTGCCCCCATGAAACATGTCGTCGTCACCGGCCGCAACGCGCCCCCCGCCCTGATCGAGGCCGCCGACCTGGTCACCGAGATGACGGCGGTGAAGCATCCGTTCCGGGGCGGCATCAAGGCGCAGCAAGGAATCGAATTCTGATGGACATCCTGCCCGTCGCCGACGGCCCCGCCGTCATCGCCTGCAACGCCTGCCGCTTCTCGAAGGACGACCGCGACGATGGCGCCGGCCGGCGCGGCGGCGCGATGCTGGCCGCGGAACTGACCCGGCTCCAAGCCGCGGACCCCGCCTATGCCGGCGTCGCCGTCCATGCCATGCCCTGCCTGTTCGCCTGTACGGAGTTCTGCACCGTGCATCTGCGGGCGGAGGGCAAGGTCGGCTATATCCTGGGTCGGTTTACGCCCGACGAAGAGGCGGCGCGCGCGATCCTCGACTATGCCGCCCGCTATGCCGACAGCGCGGCGGGCCAGGTGCCCTATCGCGACTGGCCGGAGGGGGTGAAGGGCCACTTCATCGCCCGTACGCCGCCCGCCGGGGCGCTGGTCGCATGATCCGCCTCGACACGCCGGCCGCCTTCGCCGCCGCGCTCGCCGACCTGCCCGGACCGGATGCCCGCGCCGTCGCCGCCGCGCGGGATCGGCAGGCGCAACTCACCAAGCCCGCCGGTTCGCTCGGCCGGCTGGAGGACATCGCGCTGTTCCTGGCCGGGTGGCAGGGCCACGACCGGCCCCGGCTGGACCGTGGCCGGGTCGCGATCTTCGCCGGCAATCACGGCATCGCCGCGCGCGGCGTCAGCGCCTTCCCGCCGGAAGTGACCGCGCAGATGGTCGGCAATTTCGACGCCGGCGGCGCCGCGATCAACGCGCTGGCGCGTGCCGCCGGGTTGGAGTTGCGCGTCGTCGCGATCGATCTCGATCGCCCGACCGGCGACATCGCGGAGACGGTCGCGATGAGCGAGGCCGAATGCCTCGATGCGCTCAACCTGGGCGCGGCTTCGGTGGAGGCGGGGCTGGACCTGATCCTGCCGGGCGAGATGGGGATCGGCAACTCCACCCCCGCCGCCGCGCTCTGCGCCGCCAGCTTCGGCGGCAATGCCGGCGACTGGGCGGGTCCGGGCACCGGCGTGGCGGGCGAGGCCCTGGCCGCCAAGCGCGCGCTGATCGACCGGGCGCTCGACCGGCACCGGGGCGACTGCGTCTCGGCGTTCGAGGGTTTGCGCCGGCTGGGCGGGCGCGAGATCGCGGCGATGGCCGGCGCGATGCTGGCGGCGCGCCATGCGCGCGTGCCGGTGCTGCTCGACGGCTTCATCGCGAGCGCCGCGCTCGCCCCGCTCGCCCGCTGGCAACCGCGCATCGTCGACCATTGCCTGGCCGGCCATGTCTCCGCCGAGCCGGGGCACCAGCGGCTGCTCCGCCATCTGGGGCTGGAGCCGCTGCTGGCGCTCGGCCTGCGGCTGGGCGAGGGCAGCGGCGCGGCGGTGGCGGCGGGGATCGTCCGCGCCGCGCTCGCCGCGCATGACGAGATGGCGACCTTCGCCGAGGCGGGCGTCGCGAGCGAATGAGCCGGCCGGTGCGCGTGCATCTGCTCCGCCACGGCGCGCCGGACCAGCCCGGCCGGCTGCTGGGGCGCACCGATGCGGGCGTCACGGCGGCGGGGATCGCGGCGTGCCGGATCGCGGCGCTGGATGTTGGGGACGTCGCGCTGCACAGTTCGGACCTGGTGCGCGCGCTCGACTGCGCCCGCGCGATCGGCGGCGAGCGTCCCGTCGCGATCGATCCGCGCTGGCGCGAGCTGGATTTCGGCGCCTGGGACGGATGCCGGCCCGATGCGTGCGACCGCGAGGCCCTGGATCGATTCCATGCCGATCCGGACGCCTGCCCGCCGCCGGGCGGCGAGTGCTGGTCCGCCTTGTGCCGGCGGGTGGGCGCCGCGCTGGCCGATCTGACCCGCGCGGGGGACGCGGCGCTGGTCGTCACCCATGGCGGCGCGATGCGCGCGGCGCTGGCGGTGGGATGCGGCCTCGACGCGCACCAAGCCTGGGCGTTCGACCTGCCCTATGCGGCGCGGCTGTCGCTCGACCTGTGGCCGGGCATGGCGCGGGATGCACCGCCGATGGCGCGGATCGTCGGGCTGGCGGCGTGAGGATGCAGCAAGGGGATAGCTCTGGCTCCGATCCTTTGATTAGGCCCTTCCCACTATGGACCCTCCACCCCGGCGGCGGCCGGGGTCCAGTTACGGAGCGATCGTGACCCCTTGCCAGCGTCCCCCAACTGGACCCCGGCCTTCGCCGGGGTGGGAGGGGAGGAGATACCGGGCAGGCGTCTTGCCTATGCGGCCCTGCCGATGACGCCCCTGTGGCTGGCGATCGGCTTCTGCACGCGACTGCCGGTGCCGCGCGTCGCGGCGGATGCGGGCGCGCGGGCGGCGGCGGTGCGCTGGTTTCCGGTCGCGGGGCTGCTGGTCGGGCTGGCGGTCGCGGGCGGCGCGATGGTGGGCGCGCGGGTCGATCCGTGGCTGGGGGCGCTCGCGGCGCTTGCGCTGTGGACCGGCCTGACCGGGGCGCTGCATCTCGACGGGCTGGCCGACCTGGTCGATGGCCTGGGCGCGGCGCATGGCGACCGGACGCGATTGCTGGCGGTGATGGCCGATCCGCATATCGGCAGCTTCGGCACCGTGGCGATCCAGTTGCAACTGCTCGCCAAGCTGGTGCTGCTCCATGCGCTCGGCCCTACAGCATGGCCGGCGCTGGTCCTGGTGCCGGTGGCGGCGCGATGCGGGCCGCTCGCCTGGGCGCGCTGGCTGCCGCCGTTGAAGCCGGGGCTGGGCGCGGGCATCGCGGCCGGCGTGCGGATGCGCGATCTGGTAGGCTGGGGGCTGGCGCTGCTCGGCTTCGGGCTGGTGCGGCCGGGCCTGTTCGCCGCGCCGTTGCTGATCCTGCTCTGGGGGCTCTATCTGAAACGGCGGATCGGCGGCGTCACCGGCGACGCGCATGGCGCGGGGATCGAGACGGTCGAGACGCTGCTGCTCCTGGCGCTGGTCATCGCGGCCTAGCGGTCCGCGACAGGGCGATCAGCGCGTCGAGGTCGACATGCCGCTCCAGCGTCGCGGCGATCGCGTCGAGCGCGACGTCGATCGCGGCCCGGTGATCCGGCCCCTGCGCCGACACCCCCAGCCGCGCCAGCCACGCCGCGCGCTGCGCCGCCAGGCCGAACAGGCCATGGACATAGCTGCCGCTGACCAGCCCGTCGGCGCTGACCGCCCCCTCCGCCCGGCCGTCCGCCATCTGGGTCAGCGGCCGCGCGCCGTCCGGCCCCGCGGTGCGGCCGAGATGGATTTCATAGCCGGCGAACGCCGCGCCCAGCGCCGTGCCCGTGACCTGCGCCAGCCGCTTGTCGCCGCCCAGCACCGTATCGACCGCCAGCAGCCCCAGCCCCGATGCGGTGCCCGGCGGCCCCTCCAGCCCCAGCGGATCGGCGACGCTGTGCCCCAGCATCTGGTATCCGCCGCAGAGCCCCAGCACCG
This sequence comes from Sphingomonas sp. S-NIH.Pt15_0812, assembly GCF_003951315.1. Classification (GTDB taxonomy): domain Bacteria; phylum Pseudomonadota; class Alphaproteobacteria; order Sphingomonadales; family Sphingomonadaceae; genus Sphingomonas. The sequence continues at coordinate 69,759 of NZ_QLJH01000010.1, read as the reverse complement.
GCCGACCCGCGCGGTGATGCGCGCGGATATCGATGTCCCAACCCTGTTCGCGCAGGAAGGCGAGGTCGGCGATCGTCGCCTTCGACCCCGGCAGCACGATCAGCGCCGCGTCGCGCGGGATCGGCCGGCCCGGTGGCACCATCACCAGTTCCACGCCCGGCTCCAGCCGCAGCGGATCGAGATCGTCGAAATTGGCGATATGCCGGGTGATCGGGCAGGCGATCACCACCCGCTCGCCGGCCATGGGACCGGGCCGTTGCAGCACCACCGCATCCTCGCTCGGCAGGCGGTGCGCCTCCGCCAGCCAGGGCACGACGCCATAGCCGCGCCAGCCGGTCCGCTCCGCGATCGCGCGATAGCCGTCCGCGAACAGCGCCGGGTCGCCCCGGAACTTGTTGACCAGGAAGCCGTGGATCATCGCCGCGTCCGCCGGGTCGATCACCGCGCGCGTGCCGACCAGCGACGCGATCACCCCGCCCCGGTCGATATCGCCGACCAGCAGCACCGGCACGCCGGCCGCGCGCGCGAAGCCCATATTGGCGATGTCGCCGCCGCGCAGGTTGATCTCGGCCGGCGATCCCGCCCCTTCGACCATGACGATGTCGCTGTCGGCCGCCAGCCGGCGATAGCTGGCGAGCACCTCGTCGAGCAGCCCCTCGCGCCCCTCGCGCCAGCGCGCCGCCGCCAATATCCCGCGCACCTGCCCGCGCACCACCAGTTGCGAGGTGCGGTCGCCCTGGGGCTTGAGCAGCACCGGGTTCATATCGACGCTGGGGGCGACGCGTGCCGCCATCGCCTGCGTCGCCTGGGCACGACCGATCTCGCCGCCATCCGCGGTGACGGCGGCGTTGTTCGACATGTTCTGCGGCTTGAACGGCCGGACCCGCAGGCCGCGATTGGCGAGCGCGCGGCACAGGCCAGCGACCAGCACCGACTTGCCGACATCGGAGCCGGTGCCCTGGATCATCACAGCCGCCATGCGATCCCCCCTGCCACGATCCACAAGGCCACGCACGCGCGGCGATAGAGCCACAGGGCCCGCCGCACGTCGCGCGCGGTCAGCTCGGTGCGGCCGGAACCGATCCACGGCTTGTCCGTCACCACGCCGTCATAGGCGACCGGGCCGGCGAGCCGCAGGTCGAGCGCCCCCGCCATCGCCGCCTCGGTCCAGCCGGCATTGGGCGAGGCGTGGCGGCGGGCGTCGCGCCCCATCGTCCGCCAACCGCCGCCGCCGCACAGAGCGATCAGCGCCCCCGCCAGACGCGCCGGCACCCAGTTGGCGACATCGTCCAGCCGCGCCGCCGCCCAGCCGAACGCCCGCCAGCGCGGCTCGTAATGGCCGATCAGGCTGTCGGCGGTGTTGACGCCCTTATAGGCCCACAGCCCCGGCAGCCCGCCGAGCAGCAGCCAGAAGAGCGGCGCGGCGACACCGTCGCAGAAGCTTTCCGCCAGGCTCTCGATCGCGGCGCGGGCGACGCCGGCCGTATCGAGCGCGGCCACGTCGCGACCGACGATCCGGCCCACCGCGATGCGCGCCGCCGCCAGGTCGCCCGCCTCCAGCGCGGCGGCGACGGGGCGGACATGATCGTCCAGGCTGCGCTGCGCCATCCCCGGCACGGCGAGCAGCGCCACGCCGATCCAGCCGACCATGTGCAACGCCAGCGTCTGCGCGATCCAGCCACCGCCCGCGCCGGCCGCGACGACCAGCGCGATGGTCGCGACCCCGCCGGCACGCCGCCGGGCCTCGGGCCGCTCCGCCCGGTTCCAGCGCCGCTCGCATCGCTGGATCAGCCGGGCGAAGCCGCCGACCGGATGGCCGATCCGCGCATAGAGCCAGGCCGGCCAGCCGAGCGCCGCCTCCCCCACCAGCGCGGCGAGCGCGACCGGTTCAGCCATCGGCCAGCACCGCCGCCAGCCGGTCCCAGGCCGCCGCCCCGCCCGGCAGGCCGAAGCGCAGCCGCCGCGCATCCTCGGCAAAGGGGCGGGTGAGGATGCCCGCCCGCGCCAGCCGGTCGAACAGCGCGGGCACCCGTTCGCTCTCGACCAGCCGGAACAACGGGCAGTCGCCGATCGGCTCCAGATCGTGGCGGCGCAGCAGCGCATCGAGCCGCGCGCCGGCCGCCTCCAGTCGCGCGACGGTCATGGCCGGCCAGTGACGGTCGCGATAGGCGGCGGTGCCGATCGCGATCGCGGCGGCGGAGACGGGCCAGCTTCCCATCCTGGCCGCCAGCGCCGCGACATGGCGATCCGGCCCCAGCACGAAGCCGAGCCGCAACCCCGCCAGCCCGTAGAACTTGCCGAAGGAGCGCAGCACCAGCACCGGGTCGTCGGCGCGCGAGGACGGCAGCAGGCTGGTCCCCGGCACGGCATCGGCGAACGCCTCGTCGACGATCAGCAGCCCGCCCTTCGCCGCCAGCAGCGTGGCGACCGACCGCAGCCGTTCGGGGGGCAGGCGGCGGCCATCGGGATTGTTGGGATTGGCGAGCAGCAGCGTACCGCCGGCCGCCGCCGCCGCCTCCAGCGCCTCGGCCGCGACCATGCGCGCGCCGGGCAGCGCCGCGCCATGCCCGCGATAGCCGGGGCCGATGATCTTGAAGGGGCGCGGCAGGTCGAGCCCGGCCAGCGCATGAAGCGCCGCCTCGCTGCCCGGCACCGCCGCGACCGGCAGATGCGCCGCGCCGAAGGCGGCGGCGGCGGCGGTCTCCAGCGCCTGCCGCGCCGCGTCGCTTGGCAGCGCGCGCCAGTCGATCGGCACGGATGCGGCATCCCAGGCAAAGGGATTGAGGCCCGTCGACAGGTCGATCCACGGGCGCGGCGCATCCGGGTAACGCTGCGCCGCCACGTCCAGCCGGCCGCCGTGAAAGGTCAGGTCGTGCAAGCGCAAGGCTCCGGTCGGCAGGTCGCTTGGATTGGAGATGCGGCGACCAACCCTGGAATGACCAATGTCTCGTTGCACCCACCACCCCACCCCGGCGAAGGCCGGGGTCCAGTTGGGGGACGCTGACAGGCTATCACCATCGTTCCGTAACTGGACCCCGGCCTCCGCCGGGGTGGACCGCGAGGGGGGAGGGGCCGTCGTGCAAGAACCTCGACCGATCGCGTCCCGCGTCCACCGCCACCCTCAGACCGTCAGCCCCTGCAACAGCTTGGGCAATTGCCCCGTCTCGCCGCGCGCCTCGGCCATGAAGCGGTTCTTGAGCGGGCGGATCGAATCGACCGCCGAGATGCCGAAGCGGCGGATCGCGCTCGCCGTCTCGCCCCGGATGCCGAACAGGCGGGTCAGGATGTCGGTCGCGCCCGCCACCGCCAGCGTGTCGAGCCCGCGCCACCGGCCATAGCGGGCGAGCAGTTGCGCGTCGCCCAGGTCCAGGCCCAGCCGCTTGCCCTCGACCAGCACCTCGGTCAGCGCCGCGACGTCGCGCAGGCCGAGATTGAGTCCCTGCCCGGCGATCGGATGGATGCCGTGCGCCGCGTCGCCGACCAGCACCAGCCGGTCCGCGACGATCGTCGCCGCATGGTGGAAGCCGAGCGGATAGGCCCCGCGCGGCGACGGCGCGGACAGCCGGCCCAGGAACCCGCCCATCCGCGCCTCCGCCTCCGCCAGGAAGCCGCGATTGGACAGTTTCATCAGCCCCGGCCCATGCTCCGCCGCGACCGACCAAACGATCGCCGAGCGATGGCCGATCGCGTCGTCGGGCAGCGGCAGCAGCGCGAACGGGCCGGCCGGGTAGAAGATCTCGTAGGCCACATCCTCGTGGCTCCGCTCGTGATGGAACGCGCCGACGATCGCGCTATGGTCGTAGCGCCATTGCGCGATGCGGATGCCCGCGGCCGCGCGGGTCGGCGAGTTGCGTCCCTCCGCCGCGATCAGCAGGGGCGCGCGCACGGTCGTGCCGTCGTCCAGCGTCGCGACGACGCCCGTCGCCGTCCGCTCGGTGGAGACGGCGCGCGTCTTCATCCGCAAATCGACGCCGGCCGCCGCCGTCGCGGCGTCGAACAGCGCGCGGCGGATCAGCTTGTTCTCGTACATGGTGCCGAGCGCGCCGTCATCGGCATCGGGGATGAAGTCGAGCTTGCCGGGTTTCAGCCCGTCGCTGACCCGGATGTGGCGGATCGCGCAGCCCTGGCCCGCCAGCGTCGCGCCGATGCCGATCGCGTCGAGCATCCGCCCGCTGGCGCTGGCGATGGCGGAGGCGCGGCCGTCGAAGCCGGGGGCCAGCGTCACCGCCGGGTCGGCCGGGTCGATCACCGTCGCGGTCAGGCCGTGCGCACCCAGCGCCAGCGCCAGCGTCGCACCGACCAGGCCGCCGCCCAGGATGATGACGTCGCTGCTCGCGTCGCGGGGGCCCCGGTCAGGGGAAGAGCCTTGGTTCGCGCTGTTTTCCATCCGTCCGTCCTAGTCTTGTCGTCCGCCGCTGCCAACGGGCGGCCGGCTTGACGACACAAACGCGAAAGCCGATGACTCCGCCCGCAGATTTTCGCGAAATTTCGGGGTAGTTGGGATGGCGAGCCAGGCGCAGCCGGTCTTGTGGCGGGAGACGGTGAAGGCGGGCGCGGTGCGCTCGGGCGCGCTGATCACCGCAGTGGCGGTCTTCGCCGCGACGACGATGCTGGCACTGGCGCTGGCGAGCTATCATGCCAGCGATCCGGCGATCAACACCGCCTCGGGCGGCGCGCCGATCAACCTGCTGGGCTATCCGGGCGCCTGGATGTCGGACTTGTTGCTGACCGCCTTCGGGCCGGCGGTGGCGCTGCTGCTGCCGGTCGGGCCGATCATCGGATCGCGGCTGTGGCGCGACCGGCCGGTCGGCCAATGGGGCCGGATGCTGCGCGGCGCGGGCGTGGGGGCGGCGCTGATGGCCTGCGCGCTTGCCTTCGTCTCCGATTCGGCGGTGATGGCGCTGCCGGCCGGCTGGGGCGGGGTGGTCGGCCTGGGCGTCGCGGGGGCGGTGCATTCGCTGCTGGGGCTGACGCAGAATCCGCCGGTCGAACTGTGGGGCGCGCGCGGCGTCGGCGTGGTGCTGGCGCTGATCGGCGTGGTGATCTGGGCGCGCAGCCTGGAGCTGGACCGGGGCGAGCGGCGCTGGCGGCTGCGCCGGCCGCGCCTGCGTATCGCCGGTGGCACCGATACGGCGCTGGACGATGCCGATGACGGCGACGACGATGGCTATGCGGACGAGGAGGAGGAGGTCCAGGCCCCGCCGTCGCGCCGGATGGGCGCGCCCCGGCCCGCCGTGGAGGAGACCGAGCCCCGCCCCGCCCCCGTCATCGCCGACCGCCAGGTCGCGCCCGTCGTCGCCCCGGCGCGCCGGCAGGGCGCGGAACAGCGCGACGATTACACGCTGCCTGGGCTCGACCTGCTGATCCCCGCCCCGCCGTCCAATACGGGCGCGATCGACAAGGCGGCGCTGGAGCGCAACGCCCGGCTGCTGGAGACGGTGCTCGACGACTTCCACGTGAAGGGCAACATCATCGAGGTGCGGCCCGGCCCGGTCGTGACCATGTACGAGCTGGAGCCGGCCCCCGGCATCAAGGCCAGCCGCGTCATCGCGCTGGCCGACGACATCGCCCGCAACATGAGCGCCATTTCCGCCCGCGTCGCGGTCATCCCCGGCCGCAACGTCATCGGCATCGAACTGCCCAACGCCAAGCGCGAGGCGGTGTCGTTCCACGAACTGGTCGGCAGCCAGACCTTCGAGGACCAGAGCGCGCAGCTGCCGATCATCCTGGGCAAGAACATCGCCGGCGATCCGGTCATCACCGACCTGGCGCCGATGCCGCACCTGCTGGTCGCGGGCACCACCGGCTCGGGCAAGTCGGTGGGCCTCAACTGCATGATCCTGTCGCTGCTCTACCGCCTGACGCCCAGCCAGTGCCGGATGATCATGATCGATCCGAAGATGCTGGAACTCAGCATGTACGACGACATCCCGCACCTGCTGTCGCCGGTCGTCACCGACCCGGCCAAGGCGGTCCGTGCCCTCAAATGGGCGGTGGAGACGATGGAGGACCGCTATCGGCAGATGTCCTCGGTCGGCGTGCGCAGCCTGGCGGGCTTCAACGAGAAGGTCCGCGCCGCCAAGGCCAAGGGCCAGCCGCTCGGCCGCCGCGTCCAGACCGGCTATCATCCCGACACCGGCGCGCCGGTCTATGAGGAGGAGAAGCTGGAGTTCGACGTGCTGCCGCAGATCGTGGTGATCGTCGACGAGCTGGCCGACCTGATGATGACCGCCGGCAAGGAGGTCGAGTTCCTGATCCAGCGGCTGGCGCAGAAGGCGCGCGCCGCCGGCATCCACCTGATCATGGCGACGCAGCGCCCCTCGGTCGACGTCATCACCGGCGTCATCAAGGCGAATTTGCCGACGCGCATCTCCTTCCACGTCACCAGCAAGATCGATTCGCGCACCATCCTGGGCGAACAGGGCGCGGAGCAGCTGCTGGGACGCGGCGACATGCTCTACATGCCCGGCGGCAAGGGCATCGTGCGCGTCCACGGCCCCTTCACCTCGGACGACGAGGTGCGGCTGGTCGCCGACCATTGGCGCTCGCAGGGCCAGCCCGACTATATCTCCTCGGTCACCGAGGAGCCGGCGGAGAGCTTCGCGCTGGACGGTGCGCCGACCGGCGAGGATTCGGCCGAGGACCAGCAATATCGCGCCGCGATCCAACTGGTCTGCGAGTCGCAGAAGGCGTCGACCTCCTGGCTCCAGCGCCAGTTGCGGATCGGCTACAACTCGGCGGCGCGGCTGATCGAGCGGATGGAGAAGGACGGCATCGTCGGCCGCCCCGACCATGTCGGCCGGCGCGAGGTGCTGCGCGATGCCGAGGGCCACGCGATCTGAACCGATGCGGGGGTGCGGCGTTGGGTCCGACTTCCCCCTTCCGGCAAGTTGTGGTTCCGATGTCCGTGAAATCCCCTTGTGCTCCTGCGAAGGCAGGAGCCCAGGGTTCCGCACTCCAGCCGGCATTGTTTGGCTTGGCCCTGGGCTCCTGCCTTCGCAGGAGCACCGGCTTGTTCCAATTCTTCGCCGCGTTTCCCCAGACATGCCGGACGCCGGGATTCACCACCCGTTCAACCCGGCAGCGCGATGGCGTTCCCCCAAGGAGATGACGATGATCCGTTCCGCCCTGCTCGCCCCTGTCGCCGCCATCGCCATGGCGGCGCCGGCCCCGGCGTTCGCGCAAGGAAACGACCTGGCCTCGGTGCAGCGCTATCTGCGCGGCGTCACCACCATGACCGCCGACTTCACCCAGACCGACCGCGCCGGCAAGGTGCTGACCGGTACGCTGACCTGGAAGCAGCCGGGCAATATCCGCTTCCAGTACCAGAAGGGCGTGCCGCTGCTGATCGTGGCGGAGGGCGGCGCCCTGACCTTCATCGACTATTCGGTGCGGCAGGTGCAGCGCTGGCCGATCCGCAACTCGCCGCTCGGCGTGCTGCTCGATCCCAGCCGCGACCTGTCGCAATTCGCCCGCGTGGTGCCGGGCGACGACCGGCTGCTGTCGGTCGAGGCGCGCGATCCCAAGCATCCCGAATATGGCCGGATCACGATGGTCTTCGCGCGCGACCCGGCCGCCCCGGCGGGACTGACGCTCCAGGGCTGGGTCGCGCTCGACAGCCAGAACAACCGCACCACCGTGCGCCTTTCGAATCAGCGGTACGGCGCACCGATCGCCGCCAACGCGTTTCGCTGGAACGACCCGCGCCGGACCAACCGGTGATTTATCGGAACAATAATCCTTTTGCGGTGAATGGTTTCATTATGGACCCTTCATTCATCCGGGCGACAGGTTCGCTGTCCTAAAGACGGTCTTGCGGATGCGGGGCGCTCCGGGATTTCCCCCTGTTGCCTGGACGATCACCCTCATCCCGCCTGCGTGACCAACGCTGAGTCGGCCCTCGTTCCATGCCCCCGGAACGAGGGCCTTTCTTGTTTTGGGCCGCCGGTGCCGGTAGGTACGCCCGCGTGAAGATCGCCTCCTGGAACATCAATTCGGTGCGCTTTCGCATCGACATCGTCGAACGCTTCCTGCGCGAGGCGGCCCCCGACATATTGTGCCTGCAGGAGACCAAGGTCGTCGACCAGGACTTCCCGCACGAGGCGTTCGCCGCGCTGGGCTATGGCCATCGCCTGCTCCATGGCCAGCGGATGCATCACGGCGTCGCCATCCTGTCCAAGGTGCCGATCGTCGAGGACAACCGACTCGACTGGCAGGCGAACCAGGAGGCGCGGCATATCGGCGTCGCGCTGCCGAACGGGGTGCGGCTGGAGAATGTCTATATTCCGGCCGGCGGCGACGTGCCCGATCGCACGGTGAATCCGAAGTTCGGGCAGAAGCTCGACTTCCTGGAGCGGATGACCCGCTGGTCCGAGACGCTGACCGGGCCGACGATCCTGGTCGGCGACTTCAACATCGCGCCGCTGGAATGCGATGTGTGGAGCCACAAGCAGTTGCTTGGCGTGGTCAGCCACACGCCGATCGAGGTGGAGGCGCTGAACCGGCTACAGGCCGCCGGTGGCTGGGTCGATCTCGGCCGTCATTTCCACCCCGCGCCCGCGCGGCTGCACAGCTGGTGGAGCTACCGCGCCAAGGACTGGGCGGCCTCCGATCGCGGCCGCCGGCTCGACCATCAATGGGCGACCGCCGGTGTCGCCGGCCAGGCGGTGTCGCATACCGTGTTCGAGGATTGCCGAAGCTGGCTGAAGCCGTCCGACCATATCCCGATCATGACCGAGTTCGCCTGGTGAGCGATCCCCGCGCGGCGGCGCGCGCGGTCGATTCGCTCCGGCGGGGCTGGCCGATCGCGGTGGACGGCCTGACGCTGCTGTCGGTGGAGACGGCGGATGCGGAGGGCGTCCGCGCGTTCGGCACCGACCTGCCGGTGCTGATCTCCGCCGGACGCGCGGCGACGCTGAAGCTTGCCAACCAGCTGGCGGCGGCGGACCCCGATTCGCCGGTGCTGGTCGATGCCGCCCCCTGGCTGGACCGGGCGGCGGCGGTGGCGCTGGCCGATCCGCAGCTCGACCTGGCGACGCCGCTCAAGGGGCCGTTCCGCGCCATCCCGCTGGATCGGCCCGAGGCCGCCGCCGCCGCGCTGCGGCTGGCGCGGATCGCGGGGCTGCTGCCCGCCTTCTTCGTCGGTCCGGCGGAGGCGGCGGTCGAGCTGGCGATCACCGCCGACGACATCGCCGCGCACCAGAGCGCCGCGCCGCTGCGAATCGCCACCCGCGCGCGCCTGCCGGTGGCGGGGGCGGAGGATGCGGAGATCGTCGCCTTCCGCTCGCCCGATTCGGGGGACGAGCATGTCGCGCTGCTGATCGGCCAGCCCGATGGCCGGCCGCCCCTGATCCGCCTGCACAGCGAGTGCCTGACGGGCGACGTGCTCGGCAGCCTGAAATGCGATTGCGGACCGCAGCTCCACGCCGCGATCCGCGCGATCCAGGCGCATGGCTGGGGCATGCTGCTCTATCTGCGGCAGGAGGGGCGCGGGATCGGCTTGGTCAACAAGCTGCGCGCCTATCAGTTGCAGGACCAGGGGTTCGACACGGTGGACGCCAACACCCGGCTGGGCTTCGCGGTCGATGCGCGCGATTTCGGCGTGGCGGCGCGGATGCTCGACCTGCTCGGACAGCGGGCGGTGCGGCTGCTGACCAACAACCCCGCCAAGGTCGCGGGACTGGAGGCGGCGGGCATCACCGTCGCCGAACGCGTGCCGCACAAGCTGCCGCCCAACCCGCACAATGCGCGCTATCTGGCGACCAAGCGCGATCGGACCGGGCACCAATTATAGGTCACGCCAGGCCGCGAAACGGGGTTCGGCCGTGCTCCTGCGAACCCGGGAGCCAAGCCACATAGGCCATCTCCTACCGCCCCGCACCCCTGCCCTGGCAGGGGCGCGACGTACCGCTCAGCGCGTCCAGACGTACGGGCCGACCACCGTGCCGACAAAGCCGCCCGCCGCCTTGGTGCTGAGGAAACGTGCATCGACATCCTTGGCCAGCGTGGCCGTGCGACCGCCCACCGCATAGTCGAAGGCCAGCGTGCCGCCATCGGCGCGGATGGTCAGCGTCACCGGGCCGGTGCCGGTCAGCGGCGCGGTGGCGACCTGCCGTTCCTCGCCGCCATCGGCCGTCATGTCGCGCGTCACCAGCGCCAGCATCGGCCGTCCCCCGATCCGGGTGATGCCGAAGAACGCATAGTTGCGGTCGCTCTGCATCGCCGCCAGCCCCGCCCGCTCGCCATCCTGGGTCGGAGTGAAGCGTACGGTGGTCGACATGGTCGCGCGGCCATGCTGCTGCCGCCGCCCGACAAAGGCCGGCACGCCCGCCTGGTCGCCCAGCTTCGCGCCGCCCGACAGGATCAGCTCGCCACCCGCGACGCGGGCGAAGGGCGTGGCGGGAATGCGCAGCCCGATCCAGCGCATGTCGAGCCGGTCGCCGGCGAAGTCGTCGACATAGGCGAAATCGCCGCTGGTCGGCACCGCCGCCTTGCCCCGGGGCAGGTTCGGCCGGGCGGCGGCATAGGGGATGGAAGTCTTGTGCGGCAGGATGATCGGCCAGCCGTCGCGCCAGGTCACCGGCAGCAGGAAGGTCTCGCGCCCGATATTATAGTAATCGCCCTCATAGGGCCGCACCGCCAGGAAGGTCGCCCACCAGTCGCCCCCGGGCGTCTGGACGAGCTGCGCATGGCCGGCGGAGGTGATCGGATCGGGCCGGTCGGCGGGCAGGTCGCGCTGGGTCAGGATCGGGTTGCCGGCGAAGGGCTGGTACGGCCCGCGCAGGTCCTTCGACCGGAACACCACCTGCGAGTGGTTGACGCTGGTGCCGCCCTCCGCCGCGGTCAGATAGTAATAGCCGTCCTTCCGGAAGATGTGCGGCCCCTCGATCCACACCGGCTTGGCGCTGAGGTCGACGCCGCCATTGACCAGCTGCGTGCTCTCGCCGACCATCTCGCCCTTGCGCCAGTCATATTCCTGGATCCAGATCGCGCGATGCCCCTCATAGCGGGGCGGCTCGGCGGGGGCGCGGTTGTTGACGATATAGGCGCGGTCGCCCTCCCAGTAGATCGAGGGGTCGATTCCCTCGAACGGCAGCCAGATCGGGTCCGACCAGGGACCGGCCGGGTCGCGCGCGGTGATGATGAAATTGCCTTTGCACCGCACGCAGGTGTTGACGATGTAGAAGGTGCCGTCGTGCCACGAGATGGCGGGCGCGAACACCGCCTCCGACGCGCCCCGTCCGCTGAAGTCGAGCTGGCCGGGCCGGTCGATCGCGTTGCCGATCTGCGTCCAGTTCACCAGATCCTTCGAATGCCAGACCGGGATGCCGGGGAAATGCGCGAAGGAGGAATTGACCAGGTAGTAATCCTCGCCGACCCGCGTCACCGAGGGGTCGGGATAATAGCCGGACAGGATGGGGTTGCGATAGTCGCCGGGCCGGGGCTGCACCTGTTCGCGGGCATGGCCCTCATAGGCGAAGCGCGTGAAATGCGCGGGTTCGCCCGCCACCGCCGTGCCCGCCGCCATCAGCGCCATCGCGGCCAGCGCCGCGCCCGTTCCGAACTTCATGCCCTTGTCCTCCCTGATGCCCTTCCCCTTCGTCCGCCCCGGCGGAGGCCGGGGTGGAAACAGCGGGGATCGGTCAGCCTATATGTCCTCAGCGCAGCAGCCGGGCATTCGCCCAGACCGCCGACGCGGGGTCGTCGGTCGAGCCGCCGGTCGCGCGCGTCACCAATTCGATGATCCTCACCCCCGCCACGTCCGCCGTCAGCGGCCGTGCCGCCGCGTTGAACGCCACGCCATCGGTGCTGGCGAGCAGCTTGCCGTCGCCATAGATTTCGAAGCGCAGCGTTCCCCGCGCCTGTGCGGCGGCGTCGTCCATCCCGACCTCGGCGGCGAAGCGGCGGAAGCCGGTGTTGCGCACCTCCAGCCGCGATCCCGCCAGCACGCCCAGGCCGGTGTCGTAATCGGTCCCGCCGACGCGCAGCACCTGGCCGAAGACGGCGCGGTCGGCGCGCGATCCGCCCCAACCGCTATATTGCACATGCTCGCCCGGCCCCTTGGTGCCCGACCAGGCGGTGACCGAATGATGGATGGTCGGATCGGCGCGACGCGCGACCACCCCGTCCACCGCCGGATTGACCCGCCCCGGCTGCTCCGACAGGAACAGACCGTCCGCCAGGCGACGCACGCCGCTGGCGCGGAAGATCAGCGTCTGGTGCGGCGCGAGCGTGAAATCCTGCTTGCCGGTGAAGCGGGTCGTCGCCCGGGTCCACAAATCGGTCAGCGTGATCGCGGCGTCCTCCCGGAATTTGAGCTGGCCGGCGTTCAGCGTCACCGTGGCGGGCGCCGCGCTGCGGTTGAACAAGGCGACGCCCTTGGTCCCGTCGGCCAGCGTCTTGACCAGGAACTGCACGTCGTCGCTGTCATAGGCGATCACCGCCTGGTTGCCGGCCGGGTCCTGGTTGAGCGCGATGATGTCGGTGTTGCCGAAGATCGCCCGCAGGCCCGGCGTCAGCTTGCGCAGGTCGTAACCGATCACCAGCGGCGAATTGATCATCGCCCAGAGCGCGAAATGCGACCTGGCCTCGGTCGGATGGGCTTCGTCGAAATCGCCCTGGCCGACGAACAGCATGTCCGCGTCGTTCCACGAACCGGGATGCGCATAGAGTTCGCGCCGCGCCGCCGTGTCGAAATTGGTCAGCATCCGCCCCCAATGCGGCGTGATGTCGTCGCTGGTCCGCGAGATATTGCCCAGGTCCTTGCCCCAGGCGCGCACATCGGCCGATCCCCACAGGCACAGCGACAACAGGTAATCGCCGCCCGGCCGCTCGCGCTCCAGCGCATCGGCGACCGAGGTGTAGAGCGCGCGCACCGCCGCCACATCGGTCCGCCCGATCGACTGCATGTCGATCAGCGACGGGAAGGCGCGGTACAGGCCGGACCGCACGCGCGGATTGTCGGCGGGCAGGCCCCGGATGCCGCACCCGTCGACCTTGATCAGGTCGAAACCCCATTCCTTGAAGAACAGCCGGATGTCCTGGTCGACATGGCCGTAGAGACCGATCTCGCGCTCGGCGACGCTGCCCTCGGGCTGGTTCTTGAAGTCGGCGGTGTAGATCTGCCCGCAACTGTTGCGGCCCATGTCCGAATAGATGCCCGCCTTCAGTCCCATGGCGTGCAGCCGGTCGGTCAGCGGGCGGAAGCTGGTATCGTCGGCCTGCCCGCCCGCCACCCTGGCGGAGGGGAATTGCGCGGTGCGGATCACCAGCCGTCCGTCGCGCGTGCGCCGCTTCAGCCACCAGCCGTCGTCGATGTTGACGCGCGTATAGCCCGCCTTGGCCAGGCCGCTCGACACCAGGGTCTGCGCCGAGCCCAGGATCTTGGCCTCGTCGATATCGCTGTTGAACGCGTTCCAGCTGTTCCAGCCCATCGGCGGCACCGGCGCCTGCCCGCGGGCATTGGCGGTCCAGCGGCCGCCGGGGTCGAGCGGATCGGCCCCGGCCATGCCGGGCAGCGCGGCCTGCGCCAGCAACGCGGCGACCAGCGGCATCAGGGGGGCGCGGCGGCGTGCGGTACGGGGCATGTCTCTCTCCCAAGCGGGTCCAAATGGCCATGATCTGGCTCTTGGTATCGCTACCGCGTATTTGTCAGACCGAAGTCTGTCAACGATCGCGATTCGGGTGGCCAGTGCCACCCACCTCGCTACGCATAAATCAGGCCGTTGATTTTGGGAGAGAAACGATGATGCGGCGACATGCCCTGCGGGCCCTGGGGACCACCCTGGCGCTGGCCCTCCTCGCGACCGGTGCGACCGCGCGGACCGACCCCAAGCCGACCGGCTGGACCGCCGACAATGGCGACGGCACCTTCACCAATCCGCTGTTCTTCGACGAATTCTCCGACCCCGACCTGATCCGGGTCGGCGACGATTTCTATCTGACCGGCACGACGATGCACGCCATGCCCGGCCTGCCGGTGCTGCGTTCGCGCGACCTGGTGAACTGGACCTTCGAAAGCTACGCGATGGACCGGCTCGACCTCGGCCCCGCCTATCGGCTGGAGGGCGGGCAGAATGTCTATGGCAAGGGCATCTGGGCGCCCAGCTTCCGCTATCGCGACGGCATCTTCTACATCTTCAGCAATGTGAATGGCCAGACGACGCAGATGTTCACCGCCCGCTCGCCCAAGGGTCCGTGGACGCGCACGGCGATGAAGCGCAGCTTCCACGACCTGTCGGTGCTGTTCGACGACGACGGCAAGGCCTGGGTGATCTGGGGCTATCAGGACATCCATCTGGCCGAGCTGGACGCGCGCCTGACCGACATCGTGCCGGGCAGCGAGCGGATCATCATCGCCAAGGGGGCGGGGATGGGCGAAGGCTCGCACCTCTACAAGATCGACGGCCGCTACTACATCACCAGCGCCGAATGGTCCGGGCCGTTCCGGATGCCCGCCGCGCGCGCCGACCGCATCACCGGCCCTTGGGAGGTCAACCCCGCGATCAGCCGCGACGAGGATTTCGGCGAGACGGCGGGCTACCGGGTCGGCGGCACGACGCCGCCCTTCCGCCTGACCCCGCCCGACCCCGCCGCGCGCGGCGGCCTGTCGCTGCACCAGGGCGGCATCGTCCGGACCCCGGCCGGCGAATGGTGGGGCTGGTCGATGTTCGAGGGCAATTCGGTCGGCCGGCTGACCGCCCTGTCGCCGGTGACGTGGAAGGATGGCTGGCCGTGGTTCGGCCTGCCCGGCAATCTGGGCCGCACGCCCCGCACCTGGGTGAAGCCCAAGCTGCCGGTGCAGCCGATCGTCGCGCCCTATCGCCGCAGCGACTCGTTCGACGCCGCCGTGCTGCAACCGATCTGGCAGTGGAACCATGTCCCCGACGACCGCCACTGGTCGCTGACCGCCCGGCCCGGTGCGCTGCGCCTGACCGCGCTGCCCGCCGGCGATATCCTGCAGGCCCGCAACACGCTGACCCAGCGTGCGGTCGGGCCGGTATCGGTGGCGACGGTCGAGATCGACGGCGCGGGGCTGAAGCCGGGCGATGTCGCGGGGCTGGCGCTGCTCAACCGGCCCTATGGCTGGGCGGGACTGGCGCGCGATGCGAGCGGCCTGGCGCTGATGCTGCGCGACGAACAGCGTGCGGCACCGCTGCGCCAGCCGATCGCCGCGACGCATCTATGGTTGCAGGTCGCGGCCGATTTCCGCTCGGAAAAGGCGCAATATCGCTGGTCGACGGACGGTCGCCACTTCACCGACCTGGGATCGCCGGTGACGATGGCCTATCAGCTGATGACCTTCCAGGGCGTCCGCTACGGCTTGTTCGCGTTCAACCGGGACGGGCGGACCGGCGGCGTCGCGGACATGCTGGACGTGACCGTCGCCGAGCCGCTGGCGGAAAGCCGCCCCGCCATCCCCTATGACCGGACGGTCCGCCTCCGCCCGGTCGGCGCGCCGGCCGCGGGGGAAGGCTTTCGCGTCGTCGGACTGGGGCTGGGCCGGGTGGCGCTGCTGCGCGGGGACATGGCGCTGACCGTGGCGGCGGACGGCGCCACCCGCCTCGCCCCCCGCGCCGATGGGCCGGCGCAAAGCTTCCAGTGGATGGAGTCGCTGAGCGGCGGGGCGATGCTGATGTCGCTCGCCACCCATCGCTACCTGCGCGCCACCGAGGATGGCGGCTGGCGGGCGGACAGTCCGGGGGCGACCGCCGACAACCGGGATCGCAGCCGGCTGGACTGGCGATAGGGTCGCGCGGACCGGCCGCCACGCATCTACCGCGCCGGGAAGACCAGCGTCTCGCTGAAGAAGGGCAGCACCTGGTTCTGGATGCGCAGCGCCACGTTGCTGGTGTGCGTGCCCGGATAGATGGCGAAGCGATGCGCGATGCCATAGCGGTCGAGCGCCTCGTGCAGCTTCACCGCATCGTCCTTCAGCCCGTCCTGGTCGCCGACATCCAGGCCGATGCCGCGATAGCGGCGCAGATTGCCGGCATATTGGTCGATCATCGCCAGCGGCGCATTGGCGGTCCAGCGCGCCAGAACGTCGGGCTGCACCTTGCCCTCCTTGACCGGCAGGTCGAGATAGAGCGGCGGCGCCTTGGGATTGGGCGACCAGGCGGCGGCGGAGGCCAGTTGCGCCCGCTCGCCCCAGCCGAGCGTCGCCGCCTCCCCTGGCGAGCGCAACGCGCGCAGCTTGGCCTCGACCGCCGGATCGACGGCGAAGGTCTCGCGCGGCGACAGGCAGCAGGGGCTGAGCATGTAGATCGCGCCGAACACGTCCGGATACTTCATCCCGATCCGCGTCGTGCCATATCCCCCCATCGAATGGCCGGCGAGGCCCCGGCTCTCGCGCGTCGGCACGGTGCGGTAATGGCTGTCGATATAGCGGACCAGGTCGCGGGCGATGAACGTCTCGAAATCGCCGGTCGTCACCGATCGCGAATACATCGACCCATTATGCACCGTCTTCGAATCGGGCAGCACCAGGATCATCGGCTTGGCGCCTCGCGCGAAGGCTCCCTCCACCGTCTGGGGGACGTGGATCTCGGTCATCCATTGCTCCGCGCCGATCGAATAGCCGTGCAGCGCATAGACGACGGGATAGCGGCGATGGCGCGCGGCGGCATAGCCGGGCGGCAGGATCACGACGACGTCGCGGTCCGCCGAATCCCCCTCCAGGTTGCCCTCGATGCTGGGGGCATGGACCTTGATCCGCTCGATCGTCACCGGCTTCGCGCCGGCGACCACCGGCGGCGCGTTGGTGTCGACCTGCGCCATGCCGGGCGTCGACAGGCCGAGCCCCAACAGCATCGCTGCCCATAGCCTCGAGCGGGTGATCATTTGCATCTTGCGCCTCTCCTGTCTGGCCGGTTCGATAGATTTGTCTGGCAAATTTGTCCGCCTTCAGCCGCGGAGCAACCGCATGACCAGGGCGCGGAGTCGTCCGTAATTGACGGGCCTGAGCGGCCCCAGCAGGCCGTGCCGCTCGGCCGGAAGATGCGCCAGCGGATGGCCGTCGGGGCGGAAGACATAATGGTCGAACCAGGCGCGCCACGCCGCGCGTTCGGCGGGCGGGCGCTCGGCGAGCGCGATCATCGCCAGCAGCATCGCCGCCTGGGGCTGGTCGGGGCCGCTGGCGAAGCCGTCCCACCAGAAATTGACCAAGAGGTTATAGGGGTCGAGCGCCTCCACCCGGTGCCACCAGAGCTTGGGCAGGTAGAGCGCGTCGCCTGCCGCCAGCTCGACCGTGATCGCCCGCTCGCGCGCCTGCTCGAACCGGGGATAGAGCGGGTCGCCGGGGGCGCTGCCGTCCGCCAGGCTGATCGGCTGGCCCGCCAGCGTATGGTCGATCGGGCCGACATAGAGGTCGCCGATCGCGTCGGGCGGATAGAGGGTGAAGCGTCGCCGCCCGGCCACCACGCAGGCGACATTGTCGAACAGGTCGTAATGGCAGGCGACCGAGGCGGCATGGCCCAGCCAGATGCGCGGGGCCACGCCCGCCGGCACCAGGGCCAGCCGGTGGTCCGCCAACAGCCCCGGCAGATACTGGTCGATCGACAGCGACCCGACATAGAGCGTCGGCCGCCCTTCCTGCCCGGCGGTGGCGAGGATGCGGTCGATGGCGGCGCGGTAGGGCAGCGTCTCGCGCGTGAAGTTGAACCCGCCCTCGCCCTCGCCATAATGATAGCGGCCGGCGATCGCCGCCGGGCCGACGAACATCTCCGCCGCGCGGCCGGCATCCCGGCTTTGCAGGAAAGCGGACAGGTCGGCCGCGCTGCGCCCCGCCGCGACCATCGGCCAATCCGCCACCGCGCCGCGCAACACCACCGGTTTTCCGGCCGTCATCACTTGCGCGCGGAACGTCTCCGCATCCGGAAACTCGGCGGCATCCAGGCTGGGCAGCGGCGCGCTCATCCGCCGAACCCGGACGCCAGCCGCTCGTTGCGGCGCGCGGCAAGCGTGCGCAGATGGCCGACCGACTGCGCCTGGGTATAGGCCAGATGCAGCGTGCCGTCGCGGAACAGGGCGAGCACCTCGGCATCCGGCAGCTCGTGCAGCGCGTCCAGGCTGACCGTATAGAGTCCGTCGAGCACCAGCCGCTCGCCATCGTCGAAATGGAGCGTGACGTCGATCGGCTCGATCAGCTTGAGCGCCAGCAGCCGCGCGACCAGCGCTTCCGTCTCGGGCAGCCCGGCCTGCAACTGGCCGAGCGCGCGGCGGATGCGCTGGAAGGCGGGCGTCGCCTCGCCCCCCGCGTCGAACAGCGGCTGGCCCGCACCGGCGAAGACCGGGTCGTCGCGACGGATCACGATCTCGCCTTCGACCAGGAAGAAGCCGTGCCGCTCCAGGTCGGCGGGGCGATAGCCGGTCAGCAGCCCGTCCGCGCCGGTGCACAGATTCTCGCCGGGCTTCACCCCCAGGATCGCGCCGGCGAAGAAGCCGCCGGTCTCCGGATGCTTGGTGAACAGGATCGGATAGTGCAGCGCCGCCGCCGCGAACTCGCTCGGCACCAGCTGGACGAAATGCCGCTGCGACTCCGGCGTCCGCGCCACGGTCAGTTGGGCATGGCGCTCCGTCTCCAGCCGCTCCCATTGTTCCATCGACACCCTCTCCTCTCCCATGGCCCGCCGTTGCGGATGCTGCGCAGCATGAGCGATTTCGTCGCGACAACAAAGCCCTTGCCGTCCGGACTTGTCGGACTATAGTGCCGACTCATGGGAGCGATACCAAAATCGCCGTCCGGTCGTAGCCGAATGGGATTTGGGTCAACGAAAACGCTCTGATGATACCGCTCTCGTACCGGTGCAAGACCGGGCGGGGCATGACCAAGGTAGGGAGAGGGTGATGGCGACTTCATTCCACAGGACCACGATGCGCGGCGGCAAACGGGCCGCATGGCTGATGACCGGGGCCAGCAGCCTGCTGGCGGTCGCGCTCGCGATGCCGGCTCAGGCGCAAACCCAGACCGACCTCCAGAACAATGTCGCGCCGGGCACGGCCGCGCCGCAGCCGGCGGTGCCCGTCACCGCCAACGAGACCAGCGCCGCGCAGGCCGGCAGCCCGCAGGACGCCGCCACCGCACAGGACGTGTCGCAGGGCAATTCGGTCGAGGCGGGCGATCCCGACATCGTCGTCGTCGGCCTGCGCGGTTCGCTCCAGCGCAATCTCGACCTGAAGCGCGAATCCTCCGGCGTGGTCGACGTGATCTCCGCCGAGGATATCGGCAAGTTCCCCGATTCGAACGTCGCCGCCTCGCTCCAGCGCCTGCCCGGCGTGTCGATCCAGCGGTCGGGTTCGCGCGGCGAGCCGACCGGCATCACGGTGCGCGGCTTCGGCGGCGACTTCAACACCACCCTCTATGACGGCCGGCGCATCGCCACCGGCACCGGCAACCGCCAGATCGACTTCAGCACCGTCGGCGTCGATTTCATCGGGCAGCTGTCCGTGCTGAAGACGCCGGACGTGTCGCTGGCGTCCAGCTCGATCGGCGCGACGGTCAACATCGCCTTCCCCAATCCGTTCGACCATCCCGGCTTCCGCGCCGCCGCGACCGCCTCGGCCTCGGTGCAGGACCGCGCCGGCCGCGTCGTGCCGACCGGGGGCCTGCTGATCAGCAGCACCAACGCCGACGAAACCTTCGGCGTGCTGGCGGACGTGATCTATACGCGCCGCGATACCGACACCAACCGCGTCTATGTGTCCGGTTGGCCGGGCGGCAACTACGCGCCCTGCCAGCTGGCGGGCAGCAGCGGCACCTGCACGCCGACCACCAACACGCAATCGGCCGCCTATGCCAATCCCGCCAACCGCCAGAACCTGCCCGGCTGGTTCCCGCAGCAGTACGGCGCCGAGCAGCAGCGGGTGAAGGACGAGCGCGTCGATGCGCGCGTCTCGCTGCAATATCATCCGTCCGACGACCTGATGCTGACGATCGACAACAACTTCTCGCGTCAGAACATCACGCAGAACAATTACGCGTTCGGCGTCTGGTTCAACCAGGGCGACCTGCGCAACGTCACGCTCGACGCCAACGGCACGGCGACCGACTTCACCCAGGCGAACACGCCGACCGACTTCACCGCCGCGCTCAACAAGCAGATCCTCCAGACCAACCAGACCGGCCTCAACGTCAAATATGACGCGACCGAGAACCTGACGCTGGAAGGCGATGTCGCCTATGCCAAGAGCTGGCTGAACCCCGGCGACGTGATCGGCAGCGCCAATGGCGACATCGGTTACGGCAACCGCCTCGGCAACGTCCTGCGCTTCACCGTGGACGGCGCCAGCAACAAGGCGTTCCCGTCGATCAGCAATTTCGGTCCCGCAGGTGATGGTTCGCGCTGGGCGGACCAGTCGCTGATCGGCTCGCACGTGACCGTCAACCAGACGCAGCACAATACCGACGAGCTGGTCCAGTTCCGCGGCAACGCCACCTGGAAGCAGGACGACCTGACCCTGAAGGCCGGCGGCCAATATTACCAGGACACGTTCAACTTCCGCAACCAGAGCACCTTCGTCAACAATTTCTGGCAGGCCTATGCCGGTTACGGCGCGCCGTCGGGCGGCACGTCGGGCATCTCGCCGCTGCCGGCCGGCCTTTACCAGGGCTCGATCAGCCTCGACAACTTCATCCCCGGCTTCAACGGCAGCCTGCCGCCCTCGGTCTTCGTGTTCGATCCGATCGCGTACCAGAACTTCCTGACCAGCCAGGGCAATCCCTCGGCGACGCAGGTGCCGGGCTTCAACTATGGCAACGTCAACGGCTTCACCGGCACGTTCGACGAGCAGGTCGATCCGGGCAGCATCCTGCGCGTGCGCGAGCGGACCTGGTCGCTCTATGCCAGCGCCAATTTCAAGACCGAGGTCGGCGGCCTGCCGCTGACGATCAACGCCGGCATCCGCAACGAGACGACCAATCTCGTCTCGACCGGTCAAAGCCGCCTGCCGATCCTGCTGGTGACCAGCACAGCCGATCGAACGCTGCTCAGCGTACCGACCGACGGCGGCTATACCGCCGTCCAGCCCCAGACGATCCGCAATTCCTATTCCTACCTGCTGCCCAGCATGGATGCGAAGCTGGAGCTGACCGACAATCTGATCCTGCGCATCGACGCGTCGCGCACGCTGACCCGGCCGACGCTCAACCTGCTCAATCCGGCGCTCAACGTCGGCAGCGGCCAGCGGATCGGCGCGCTCAACGCCTCCAGCGGCAACGCCAATCTCAAGCCGTACCTGGCCGACAATTTCGACCTGGGCGCGGAATGGTATTACCGCCGCAACTCCTACCTGGCGGTCAATTTCTTCCTGAAAAACGTCAGCAACTTCATCGTCGGCGGCGTGACCCGCCAGACGATCAACGGCGTGGTCGACCCGACCACCGGCACGCTCGCCTCCTTCGCGGTGTCGCAGCAGGTCAACGGGCCGGACGCGACGGTGCGCGGCGTCGAGCTGGCGTGGCAGCAGGTGTTCGGCGACACCGGCTTCGGCTTCCAGGCCAATGCCACCTTCGTCGACACCAACCGCCCCTATGACGACAAGGATATCAGCCAGACCGGCTTCGCGGTCACCGGCCTCGCCAATTCGGCGAACTTTGTCGGCTTCTACGACAAGAGCGGCTTCCAGATCCGCGCCGCGCTCAATTGGCGCGACGAGTATCTGCAGGCGTTCGGGCAGAACCAGAATACCGGCTCGTTCGGTGCGGAGCCGACCTTCGTCAACCAGAGCTTCCAGGTCGACCTGACCAGCAGCTTCGACGTGACGAAGAACTTCAGCGTGTTCGGCGAGGCGCTCAACCTCAACAAGAACAAGCAGAGCACCCACGGCCGCTATTCCAACCAACTGCTCGACGTGTTCGACTATGGTCGCCGCTTCACGCTGGGCGCACGCTACCGCTTCTGACCCTCTCCCCCTGGCGGGGATGTCGACCCTAACGGTTGACATCCCCGCGTTTTTTTCATGGGCTTGGTGTCGTGCAACCGATCAACCACATCGTCATCGTCGGCGGCGGGACCGCCGGCTGGCTGACCGCCGGGACCATCGCCGCGCGGCACAAGGGCCGCATGGCCCATGGCTTCACCGTCACCCTGGTCGAATCGCCCAATGTGCCGATCATCGGCGTCGGCGAGGGCACCTGGCCGACGCTGCGCACCACGCTGCGCCGCATGGGCGTGTCGGAGACGGAATTCTTCCGCCAGTGCGATGCCGCGTTCAAGCAGGGGGCATTGTTCGCCGGCTGGACGACGGGCGCGGCGGACGATGCCTATTACCACCCGCTGATGCTGCCGCAGGGCTTCGGCCAGCTCAACCTGGCGCAGCACTGGCTGGCCGATCCGGATGCCGCCAATTTTTGCGACAGCGTGACGCCGCAAGGCAAGATCTGCGACGCGGGGCTGGCGCCCAAGACGATCGCCACGCCCGAATATGAGGGGCCGGCCAACTACGCCTATCACCTCGATGCGGGGAAGTTTTCCGCCTTCCTGCAACGCCATTGCACCGAAAATCTCGGCGTGCGCCATGTGCTGGCCGATGTGCGCGAAGTGCGGATGACCGAGGGCGGCGACATAGCCGCGGTGCGCACCGAACAGGCGGGGGAGATCGCCGGCGACCTGTTCGTCGACTGCACCGGCTTCGCCGCCAGGCTGATCGGCGAGGCGATGGGCGTGCCGTTCCGCAGCTGCGCCGACACCCTGTTCTGCGACACCGCGCTCGCCATCCAGATGCCGTACGAGGATGAGGACGCCCCCATCGCCTCGCACACCAAGTCCACCGCGCAATCGGCGGGCTGGATCTGGGACATCGGCCTGCCGACCCGGCGCGGCGTCGGCCATGTCTTCTCCAGCAGCCATATCGGCGTGGACGAAGCTGAACGCGAACTCCGCGCCTATCTGGGCGAGGGCGCGCGCGACCTGCCGATGCGCACGCTCAAGATCCGCGCCGGGCATCGCGAGACCTTCTGGAAGGGCAATTGCGTCGCGGTCGGGCTGGCGGCGGGGTTCCTGGAGCCGCTGGAAGCCTCGGCCATCGTGCTGATCGAACTGTCCGCCAAGCTGATCGCCGAACAGATGCCGGCGTGCCGCGAGGTGATGGACACCATCGCCGCCCGCTTCAACGCGACGACGCATTACCGTTGGGGCCGGATCATCGATTTCCTCAAGCTCCATTATGCGCTGACCCAGCGGCGCGACACCGACTTCTGGCGCGACAATGTCCGCCCGGAGACGATCCCCGACCGGTTGCAGGGTCTGATGGAGCTGTGGCGCTGGAACGCCCCCTGGATGCACGACGAATTCGATCGCGCCGACGAGGTGTTCCCGGCGGCCAGCTATCAATATGTCCTCTACGGCATGGGCCATCGTAGCGCGGTGACGCCGGGCAGCCTGGACGCCGAGGCGGTGCAGGCCAGCCGCGCCTGGCGCGAGAATCGCAGCCAGACCGAGCGGATGCTCGCCGGCCTGCCGCGCCACCGCGACCTGATCCGCAAGATCCACCAGCACGGGATGCCGACCCTATGACCCGCCACTGCGCCGCCCTGCTCGCCACCGCCGCGCTGTTCGCCGCCGCGCCCGCCATCGCCGCGCCGCGGCTGGACGGGGCGATCGGCGACCATGCCGTGCTGCAACGCGACCAGCCGATCCGGCTGCGTGGCACGGCCGCGCCGGGCGAGACGGTGATGATCGGGCTGGCCGGGCGCAGCGTCACCGCAAAGGCCGATCGCGACGGCCGGTTCGAGGCGCGCCTCCCCGCCCTGCCCGCCGGCGGCCCCTATGACCTGACCATCGCCGCGCCGAGCGGGGCCGGCCTGATCCGCGACCTGCTGGTCGGCGACGTCTTCCTCTGCTCGGGACAGAGCAACATGGAGATGCCGGTCGACGCCGCGCAGCAATGGATCGCCGACGCCCGGCCGCCGATCGACGACAAGTTGCGGCTGGTGACGATCGACAAGGTCGCCAGCGACACGCCGCTCACCCGCTTCGCGCAGAGCCCGCAATGGAAGGTCGCGGGGCCGGAGACGGCGCGCGCCTTCTCCGCCGCCTGTTTCTACATGGTGCAGGCGCTGCGCCGCAGCCAGGACGTGCCGATCGGCGCGATCGCGTCGAGCTGGGGCGGGTCGCGGATCAGCGCGTGGCTGGACGGCGAGGGGCTGCGGCGCGCCGGCATGGCGGCGGAGGCCGACCTGCTCGCGCTCCACGCCCGCGATCCCGCCGCCGCGCAGGCGCGCGCCTCGACCGTCTGGGAGAATTGGTGGCGACAGAAGAGCGGCGACGCGCCGGGCCGCGAACCCTGGCAGCCGGACGCCGCGCTCGACTGGAAGCCGGTGCCGGCGATCGGCAATTTCGAGAAATGGGGCGTCCCCGAACTCGCCGACTATAACGGCATGATCTGGTACGGCCGCGAGATCATGCTGACCCCCGAACAGGCGCGCGGGGTCGCCACGCTGGCGATCGGCGCGGTCGACGATGCGGATCGCACCTGGGTCAACGGCGTCGGCGTCGGCGGCAGCAGCCTGGCGTCGCAGCCGCGCATCTACGCCCTGCCCGCCGGGACGCTGAAGGCGGGACGCAATGTCGTCACCGTCAATGACGACGATGTCTATGCGCTGGGCGGCATGACCGGCCCGGTCGAGGCGATGGCGCTGACCCTGGCGGACGGAACGCGCATCCCGCTCGGCAGCGGCTGGCGCTATGCGGTGGCGCGCAAGGTCGAGGGCGATGCGCCGCGCGTGCCCTGGGACGATATCAACGGCGCGGGCACGCTCTACAACGGCATGATCGCGCCGCTGGGGCCGATCGGACTGGCCGGCGTCGCCTGGTACCAGGGCGAGTCGGACACCGGCCTGCCCGGCTATGAGGCGCGGCTGACCGCGATGATGGCGGCATGGCGGACGCAGTTCGGCCGCGCCGACCTGCCGCTCGCGATCGTGCAGCTCGCCGATTACGGCAAGCCCGCCACCCGCCCCGGCGACAGCGGCTGGGCGACGGTGCGCGAGGACCAGCGGCGGATGGCGGCGCGTGACGGCCATGCCGGCGTCGCGGTGGCGATCGACCTGGGCGACCCGATCGACATCCATCCAGGCGAGAAGCATGAGGTCGGGCAGCGACTGGCGCGGGTGATGCGGTCGCTCGCCTATCGCGCGCCCGATTCGATGGGCCCCGCGATCGGCGCGGCGGCGCGGACCGCCGATGGCGGCGTACGGCTGCGCGTCGACGGCGTGACGGGGGCGCTGCACATGCGCTCCTCGGGCCAGGCGATCGGCTTCGAACTGTGCGGCGCGGCGCCCGGCAGCTGCCGCTATGCCAACGCGGTGGCGGACGGCACGGCGGTCACGCTGGCGGGCGACGGCAAGCCGGTGACGCGCATCCGCTATGCCTGGGCGGACAGCCCGGTCGTCAATGTGTTCGACGACGCCGCGCTGCCGCTCGGCCCCTTCGAGATCGCGCTGCCCTGATCCTGCCGCGGCGCCGGACAATCACGTAGAATACAGAGAGGAACGGCGATCATGCGCAACGAGATTCGGACCGGGCGCGGATGGGTGCTGGCGGCGATGCTGCTGGCGGGCGCGCCGGTGATGGCGCAGGGCCCCGCACCGGATGCCACGGTCGCCGCCGCCGACCGCGCCGCCACGGCGCTGGTCGCGAAGCTGACGGTCGCGGAGAAGATCGACCAGTTGCTCAACGCCGCGCCCGCGATCCCGCGCCTGAACATCCCGGCCTATAATTGGTGGACCGAGTCGCTGCACGGCGCGCTGGGCCCGGTGCCGACCACCAATTTCCCCGAGCCGATCGGCCTGGCCGCCAGCTTCGATGCGCCGCTGCTCCACGAGGTGGCGGGCGCGATCGGGACCGAAGTGCGCGCGCTCCACACGATGGGCCGCGCCACCGGCCATATCGGCACGATGGGCAGCGCGCTGAACACCTGGTCGCCCAACATCAACATCTTCCGCGACCCGCGCTGGGGGCGCGGCCAGGAAACCTATGGCGAGGACCCCTATCTGACCGCGACGATGGGCGTCGCCTATGTGCGCGGCGTACAGGGGCCGGATGCCTCCCGGCCGCAGGTGATCGCCACCCCGAAGCATTTCGCCGTGCATAGCGGGCCGGAGCCGACCCGCCACACGGTCGACATCCAGGTCTCGCCCCACGATCTGGAGGACACCTACCTCCCCGCCTTCCGCGCCGCGATCGTCGAGGGTCAGGCCGGGTCGGTGATGTGCGCCTATAATCGCGTCGACGGCCAGCCCGCCTGTGGCAGCACGATGCTGCTGACCGATCACCTGCGCGGGGCCTGGGGCTTTCGCGGCTATGTCGTGTCGGACTGCGACGCGGTGGTCGATATCTCCGACCATCACCATTATGCGCCCGACCCCGCATCGGGCGTGGCGGTGGCGCTGAAGGCGGGCGTCGACAATGAGTGCAACAACGCCACCCTGTCGCGCACGCCGGGCCTGGGCGACCGCTATCGCGAGGCGCTGCGGCGCGGGCTGATCGGCGAGGCCGATATGGACCGCGCGCTCGTCCGGCTGTTCTCCGCGCGCTATCGCACCGGCGACCTGGCCGGGATACGCCCCGCCGATCCGGTCCCCGCCTCGGCGATCGACTCGCCTGCGCACCGCGCGCTGGCGCTGAAGATGGCGACCGAAAGCCTGGTGCTGCTCAAGAACGACGGCGTGCTGCCCCTGAAGCCCGGCGCGCGGATCGCGCTGGTCGGGCCGCTGGCGGATGCGACGCGCGTGCTGCGCGGCAATTATTCCTCGACCCAGAGCGCGCCGCCGGTCTCGGTCCGCGACGGGCTGGTCCGGGCGATGGGCGCGGACCGGGTGACGCAGGTGCCGTTCACCGCCTCGATCACCGATGGCGACCCGGTGCCCGACAGCGCCTTCGTCACGCCGGACGGCCAGCCGGGCCTGCGCGCCGACTATTACAACGCGACCGCGGCTACCGGCACCCCCGCCTATCCCGACCGGCCGGTGGTGACCCGGACCGAAGCCGGCCTGCGCTCCGCCGCCAGCCAGTTGAAAGAGGTCGGCGAGCGGCACAAGCTGGTCTGGACCGGCGCCTTGGTCGCGCCGGAAACCGGCACCTATCGGCTGGCGCTGACCGGGGTGAAGGGGCAGATCGACATCGCCGGCGGCAATCCCGTCGCCGCCACCGAATATAGCCGCTGGGCCGAGCCGCTGAAGCTGACCGAGGTGCAACTGGTCAAGGGTCGGCGCTATCCCCTGCGTCTCCAGACGGAGGCGGGCAATAGCGGCCAGCCCGGCGTGTTCTGGAAGCGCATTGCCGCCACCGCGATGCAGGACATGGCCACGGCGGCGAAACGGGCGGATGTGGTCGTCGCCGTGGTCGGCCTGACCGCCGACCTGGAGGGCGAGGAGATGCCGGTGAAGGTCGAGGGCTTTGCCGGCGGCGACCGCACCGCGCTCGACCTGCCCGCCGACCAGCGCGCGATGCTCGACGCCGCCTATGCGACCGGCAAGCCGGTGGTGGTGGTGGCGATGAACGGCAGCGCCATCGACCTGTCCCAGGCCAAGGCGCGCGGCGCCGCGATCCTGGAAGCCTGGTATCCCGGCCAGTCGGGCGGACAGGCGGTCGCCGATGTGCTGACCGGGCGGAGCAACCCGGCCGGGCGGCTGCCGCTGACCTTCTATCGCAGCGTCGCCGACCTGCCGCCCTTCGACGATTATCGCATGGCCGGGCGCACCTATCGCTATTTCACCGGCACGCCGGTCTACCCGTTCGGCCACGGCCTCAGCTATACGCGCTTCGCCTATGGCCCCTTGCGGGTGACCCCGGCGGCGGGCGGCGCCGCGGCGGGCCTGCGGGTCGTCACCCAGGTGAGGAATGTCGGCGGCCGCGCGGGCGACGAGGTGGCGCAGCTCTATCTCGGCTTCCCCGACGCGCCCGGTGCGCCGCGCATCGCGCTGCGCGGCTTCCGCCGGCTGGCGCTCCAGCCGGGGCAGGCGGCGGAGGTCCGCTTCGACCTGTCGCCGCGCGACCTGAGCGGGGTGACGCCGGAGGGCGTGCGCCAGGTGATGGCCGGCCGCTACACGGTCAGCGTCGGATCGGGCCAGCCGGGCACCGGCGTTCCCGTCCGGTCGGCGACCTTCGACGCCAAGGCCTCCGCACCGCTGCCCAAATAAGCGAAGGGGCGCTCGCGACCATCGCCGCGCGCGCCCCCTGTCCTGTCCTTGCTCGAAGGATCAGGCGGCGTAGCGCACCACCGTCTTGCGACGGCGCATCGTCGCGCCGAGCAGGCCGAAGCCGACCGCCATCAGCGCCCAGGTCGCCGGCTCCGGCACCGCGGCGGCGGCCGAGGCGACCGAGAAGCTGGCATTGCGGCTGTGCAGTTCCCAGCCACCCCAGCCATAGGCATTGGCGAACATGCCCATGCGGACGTTCGATGCCGTCGACCAGTCGATCGCCGCCAGCGCGCTGTTCAGGCTGGCGAGCTGGTCGACGTCGGCGGTGAAAGCAATCGTCTGGGCACCATGGCGGGCGCCGGCGACGGTGGCTTGCCAAACGCGCGAGGTCCCCACGACCAACGCGAGGCGCAGACCGTTGTCATCGGTCTGTCCACCCCAACCCTGGTCCCAGACGGTCGCGGTGCTGGTCAGGCTGCTGATCACGTTGGTGCCCTTGGCCAGGGCGATCGCCCCCAGTTCGTCCGATCGCCACTGGCTGTTGCTGTCGAAATTGGCGGCGGTCGCCGACTGCACCGTGGTGGCGGCAGCGGCCTGCTGCACCGGCGCGACAACGGCGGCGGCACAGAGCGCGGCAAGTGCGAAATTCTTCATGACATAGCTCCCTGTTCGATCGCCCTGTGACAGCGATCTTCTGCGCTGGCTATCGAGAGTATAGCGCGATCGAGCAAGGTCAGACGATCTAGGTTAATGATCCGTTACGGGATTCTTAGTGGTTAACAACTTGGTTGGTTTGTAAAATTGTTAACGACTTCATTACCCTGTCCGAGCATTCTAGAAATTGTCGTGTAGGCGAAGGGCGATAATATTGGCCGGCCCGCGATCACGATTGTAGCCGGGGGCCACGACATGCTGCCCGTCCAGGCTGAGATCGAAGCCTTTGGTGACCTGCGCGGCATAATAGAGCTCGACGATCCGCTCCGCCCCCGGATGCGGCAGCCGCCCGTCGCCGACCAGCACGCCCAGGCCGCCTTCATCCAGATAGCGGCGATGCGCGGTTGAGATGCCGTTGACGATCCCGACCAGCCCCAGCCGGTCGGCTGGCCGGCGCCAGCCCCCGCCCGCCAGCGACAGGCCGAGCTGCGCCGTCCGGTCGATATCGGTGAAGTCATAGGGCTCGATCGCGCCATCGGCGAGGCCGGCGCGCGCGAACAGGCCGAGCGTATCGGTCAGCGACTGCTCCAGGTTCATATGGACGCCGAGCCGCGTCATCCGCCGTCGCGTCGCCGCCGGGTCGACCGCTTTCCCATGGGTCAGCGCATAGGCCAGCGCGTCGTCGAAGCGGCTGAACCGCCCGCGATTGCGGAAGACGGTCAGCCGCACCGCCCCCGGCCGCCCGGCCACCGCATGGCGATGCTCCAGCTCGGCATCGAGCTGATATTGGCCGAAGCCGCGTTCCAGCGTCTCGCCATTGGGAACGGTGGACAGGTTGAACAGCCCGCCGCGCAGCGTCCATGCCCCGCGATAGCCCTCCACCGCGACGCCGGTCGCATAGCCCCAGGCATCGGCCGCATAGTCGAAGCTGCCCGTATCCACCGCCGACCAGTTGAGGAAGTCACCGCGCGGATCATGGGCATAGGCATTGGTGTCGAACACGTCGCCGACGCCGAACTTGCCCGCCGTCACCACGATCCGGTCCGCGTCGCGCTGGCCGGCGAGCTGGTTGGCGGCGGCGGCCGCCGTCTCGCGCGGACCGCCCAGGCCGATGGTCTGGCGCAGAAAGGCGCGCTGCCAGCGCAGATAGGGGGCGCTGCGCCCGACCTTATAGGCCTCGGCACTCGGAAATCCGGCGACGCCCAGCGTGTTGGACAGGCCGAAGCCCTGGTCGATCTCCGGATTGATCCATAGCTCCGCGCCCGACCAGGGGCGGGCGCCGATAAAGGCGGTGGCGTCGATCGTCTCGCGCAGCTGATGCGGCGTCAGGCTGTTCGCGCCGGCATAGGGGCTGTCGAAGCCGCCGACGCCCTGCACCACCAGCGTGGCCTGGCCATGGATCGCCCAGTCCTGCGCCACCGGCGGGGGGGCGGCGATCTGCGCGGTGGCGGGGATCGCCGTGCCGGCCAGGCAGGCGGGGCAAAGGGCGCGCACGGTCGCGCCAAGCGGGAAACGGGTCATGACGGCTCCATCGGATGGGAAAGCCCCAGGCCCGGTGACACCGCCCGATCCAGCCTCAGGCTGTCACAAAGCGGCCGCTTCAGACCTGCGGTGGCGATCGGGACAGCGGACGCCGCAGCGCCTACTGTCGCCCTCGCCGGATGAGGGGTTGGATCGAGACATGTTCGTCCTGCGCTGATGTCGGGCCGGACCAGCCGGCCGACGCGCGCCCGATGGCAGCGCTTGGCGACCCGTTCAAGCGCAAACATCCCGCAGCCGGGAGGCGACCGTCAGCCCTTCTGCCGAAGCCCCCATTGATCATAGACATAGCGCCGCTCGCCCAGTTGGAAGCGATGATCGTCCAGCCTGACGGGCGCCTCGCCCGGGGCGACTCGACCGACCATCCAGGCGGGCAGGGCGATGCGGGTGATCGCCCTCCCGAACGGCCCGGCAAGCGGTGTCTCGAGGTCGAGCAGCAGGTCGCGCGCGCCCAGCCGCGTCGCCGCCGCCTCGCCCGCCTCGCCGAACACCAGGGTCGTGAAGCGCTGCGACAGGTCGAGCGCGATCCGCGTCGCCGCCTGCCCCTCCGCCAGGGTCCCGCCCGCGCGCTCCGCCGCGTGATTGATCCAGGCGGCGCCGCCTTCCCGCGCCACGCCGGCCAGCGCCTCGGGATGGAGCGCGCCTTCGACCAACCGACGATTATCGCGCGGGAGGACGATCTCGGGATTCGCCTCGATCTGGCGGAGCGTCGATTCGATCTGGACCAGATTGGGATAGACGCTGCCCAGGCCATGGCCCCCGCCCCCGCGGGGATCGCTCCCATTCCCCCACGATGCCGTTGCGGCTCCCCAAAAGGGGCCCCCCGCCCCCGGCTACCGCGCCTCGGCGATCGCCTGGGCTGCGACCGGGCCGGACCAGTCGAGGTCGCCGACCGTCCGCAACACCTCGCGGCCCCGCGAATCGAACAGGATGCTGGTCGGCAGGTTGGCGGCGACGCCCGGCACCCAGGCCATCTTGGGATCGGTGAACGCCTTCAGGGCGCGGAAGTTCTTCGCCGCGAAGAAGGGCGCGACCTTGGCCGGGTCCATGTCCTGGCTGAGCGGGATCACCGTCAGCTTGCCCGCCTCGCGCGTCGCCAGCGCGTCGAGCGTCGGCAGCTCCTTCACGCACGGCCCGCACCAGGTCGCCCACAGGTTGAGCAGCACCGGCTTGCCGCGATAGTCGGCGAGCGTCACCGCCTTGCCGGTCGGGTCGACGAAGCCGAGGGTCGGCGCGGGCTGGCCGGCATGGCTGCGGTCGATCGCGCCGGCCTTGGGCGCGGATGCGCCGGCGGGGGCGGCCTCGTCGGGCGACGCGACCTCATCGGGGGACGCGGCGGGAGCGGCGGCATTGCCAGCGCCTTGCTCCGCGCCCTGCGAAGTCCTATCGCCGCAACCGGCCAGGACGGCCGTCAGCAGGACCGGGACGAACAACCAGCGCATGACATCCTCCAATTCCATGTGGGGCGGCCGTTTCGCCGCCGGGCCCTCGGCCGTGATGCGCGAGATTAACGCCTCGCTGCCGTTCGACAAGCGCTTGTGGCAACAGGATGTTCGCGGATCGCAGGCGCATGTCGCGATGCTGGGCGAACAGGGCATCATCGCCGCCGACGATGCCGCCGCCATTTCGGCCGGACTGGCGCGGGTCGCCGCCGGCTACGAGGCGGACGGCGTGCCCGAGGACCTGTCGCTCGAAGACATCCACATGCTGACCGAGGCGCGGCTGGCGGAGGCGATCGGCCCCGCCGCCGGCCGGCTCCACACCGCCCGCTCGCGCAACGACCAGGTCGCGACCGATTTCCGGCTGTGGGTGCGCGATTCGATCGACGAGGTGCTGGAGGCGCTCGCCGGCTTCCAGGCCGCGCTGCTCGCCCGCGCCGAGGAGCATGCCGACAGCGTCATGCCCGGCTTCACCCATCTGCAGTCGGCGCAGCCGGTGACGCTCGGCCATCACCTGATGGCCTATCACGAGATGATCGCGCGCGACGTGTCGCGCTTCCGCGACGCGCGGGCGCGGATGAACCTGTGCCCGCTGGGGTCCGCCGCGCTGGCCGGCACCGGCTTCCCGATCGACCGGCATGCGACCGCCGCCGCGCTGGGCTTCGACGGGCCGACGCGCAATTCGCTCGATTCGGTCAGCGACCGCGACTTCGCGCTCGATTACCTGACGGCGGCGGCGCAATGCGCGCTGCACCTGTCGCGGCTGGCGGAGGAGTTCGTGCTCTGGGCGTCGCAGCCCTTCGGCTTCGTCGCGCTGTCCGATCAGTGGTCGACCGGCAGCTCGATCATGCCGCAGAAGCGCAACCCGGATGCCGCCGAGCTGGTGCGCGGCCATAGCGGCCGGATCACCGGCGCGCTCGTCTCGCTGATGATGACGATGAAGGGCCTGCCGCTCGCCTATTCCAAGGACATGCAGGACGACAAGCCGCCGACCTTCGAGGCGCACGACCTGCTCGGCCTGTCGATCGCGGCGATGACCGGCATGGTCGAATCGGCCAGCTTCCGCACCCAGCGGATGCGCCAGGTGGCGGAGGCCGGGTTCAGCACCGCGACCGACCTGGCCGACTGGCTGGTCCGCGAGGGGGGTCTGCCCTTCCGCGAGGCGCATCACGTCACCGGCCGCGCCGTCGCCGCCGCCGAGGAGGCCGGGCTGGGCCTGCACGAATTGTCGCTGGCGCAGTTGCAGGCGATCGACGCGCGGATCGACGCGCGCGTCTATGACGTGCTGTCGGTCGATGCCTCGGTCGCCAGCCGGACCAGCTTCGGCGGCACCGCGCCCGCCAATGTCCGCGCCGCGATCGCCGCCGCGCGGGGAGGAGAGACCGCATGACCCGGCGTCCCGCCATCCTTCTGGTGCCGCTGCTGCTGGCCGGCTGCGGATCGGCGGCGGGATTGAAACCGGCGCCGGGCGCGAATCTGCCGGTCGCGCCGCTGGGCGCGGCGGCGACGCCCACCCCGCAGGCGCTGCTGACCCCCACCAGCCAGGAGCGCCCGCAACGCAGCGACGAGCTGCTCCGCCGTTCGGACGAGCGTCGCTCGGACGAGTTCGATCTCCCCCCGTCGGGCTGAACACCATGGATCATTTCGCCTATCGTGACGGCGTCCTCCACGTCGAGGACGTTCCCCTGCCCGCCATCGCCGAAGCGGTCGGCACCCCCGTCTATGTCTATTCGGCCGGCACGCTGCGCCGCCATGCCCGCGTCTTCAAGGACGGGCTGGCGGGCGTGCCGCGAAAGCATATCGCCTATGCGATCAAGGCCAATCCCAACCTCGCCGTGCTGCGCGTGCTGGCGAACGAGGGATATGGCGCGGACGTCGTCTCGGTCGGCGAGATGAAGCGCGCGCTGGCGGCCGGGATCCCGGCGAAGGACATCGTCTTCTCCGGCGTCGGCAAGACGCGGGCGGAGCTCGCCGCCGCGCTCGATGCCGGGATCGGCCAGTTCAACCTGGAGCTGGAGGAGGAGGGCGTGGTGCTCGCCGCGCTGGCGGCCGAACGCGGCCTGCGCGCGCCGGCGACGCTGCGCGTCAATCCGGACGTCGATGCGCGCACCCATGCCAAGATCTCCACGGGCCGCAAGGAGAACAAGTTCGGCGTGCCGATCGACCAGGCCCCGGCCATGTTCGACCGGCTGGCCCCGCTCGACGGGCTCGACCTGCGCGGCATCGCCACGCATATCGGCAGCCAGCTGCTCGACCTCAGCCCGCTGGAGGCCGCCTATACGCGGATCGGCGCGCTGGTCGCCGAGCTGCGCGGCGCGGGCCACCGCATCACCCATGTCGATCTGGGTGGCGGCCTGGGCGTCCCCTACAAGGCGGCCGACGTGCCGCCGAGCCCGGCCGATTACGGCGCGATGGTCGCGCGCGTCACCGCCGACTGGGATGTCGAGCTGATGTTCGAGCCCGGCCGGGTGATCGCGGGCAATGCCGGCGTGCTGATGACCGAGGTGGTATGGGTGAAGCCGGGCGTGCTCCACCCCTATGTCATCGTCGACGCGGCGATGAACGACCTGGCGCGGGTCGCGCTCTACGATGCCTGGCACGACTTCCAGGCGGTGACCCCGCGCGGCGATCATTTCACCGCCAATATCGCCGGACCGGTATGCGAGACGGGCGACACCTTCGCGATGGGACGCGAGGTCGACCGGGTCGAATCGGGCGACCTGGCGGTGTTCCGCACCGCCGGAGCTTACGGCGCGACCATGGCCTCCACCTATAACAGCCGCCCGCTGGTGCCCGAGGTGCTGGTAGACGGCGACCGCTTCGCCGTGGTCGCCGACCGCGTCGCGGCCGAAGCGCTGATCGCCGCCGAGCGCGTGCCGGACTGGCTGGCGGGCTGAAGCCGGTGCGGGCGGCCGCCTCCCCTACCAGTTCCGCGGAGACCGCCGCCGCCGTGCGAGGGACGCCCGACCGCCCTCGTCAACGCACCACCCCGGCCGCCGCCGGGATGGTGACGGATGCGCGGACTCGCGCCGGTATCAACCGGCGCGCACCCAGCCTCTCCGCGTCCCCCGCGCCGCCGCGTGCCAAGATATCGTCGCGTCTGCGCGTCTTCGCGCGCCGTCAAGCCGCATGACGCTCCACAGCCTGCCGCTGTTCGTCCGGCTGGACGGTCGCCCGGTCATCCTGCTCGGCGAAGGCGAA
The DNA here is from genome assembly GCF_003951315.1 of Sphingomonas sp. S-NIH.Pt15_0812. Lineage (GTDB taxonomy): Bacteria > Pseudomonadota > Alphaproteobacteria > Sphingomonadales > Sphingomonadaceae > Sphingomonas. The sequence continues at coordinate 34,788 of NZ_QLJH01000010.1, read as the reverse complement.
CCCGCCGCCGCCAAGGGCCGGCTGCTCGCCCGCGCCGGCGCGGTGCCGGTCGGCGAGGCGGCGGATGCCGCGCTGGCCATCGTCGCGATCGAGGACGAGGCGGAGGCGCTCGCCGCCATCGCCCGGCTCAAGGCGCGCGGCGTGCTGGTCAACGCGGTCGACCGGCCGGCGCAATGCGACTTCACCCTGCCCGCGATCGTCGACCGCGATCCGGTGATCGTCGCGATCGGCACCGGCGGCGTCTCCGCCGGACTGGCGGCGGCGCTGCGCCAGCGGCTGGAGATGCTGCTCCCCGCCCGGCTCGGCGCGCTGGCGCAGGCGCTGAACGCGGCGCGCGGGGCGCTGCGCCGGCGCTTTCCCGACATGGCCGATCGGCGGCGCGCGATCAGCGGCGCGCTCGCCCCAGGCGGCGCGCTCGATCCGCTGGCGCTGCCGGAGGGCGATCTGGACGGTATCGCCGCGACGATCGGCGCGGCCGCGATCGCGCGCCGTCGCACGATCCGGCTGCGCTCCGCCGACCCCGACGACCTGACCCTGCGCGAGGCGCGCTGGCTGGCCGATGCCGACTGGCTGGTGGCGGGACCGGACGCCCCGCCCGCAATCCTCGCCCGTGCCCGCGCCGATGCCGGGCGCAGCGCCACGCCACCGGCCGAGGCGGCCGGGCTGGTCGTCACCCTGATCGCGCCGGCTGCCGGATCATGAACCCCTGCGCCTATCGGATCACGGACGGCAAGGCGCGGAAGATCGCGCTGACCGAGGCGATGCAGGACGGCGGCGGCCTGGTCTGGGTGCATCTCGCCGGCATCGACGACTCGACCGCCGACTGGCTGCGCGAGACGGGCGGGCTCGATCCCTATCTGGTCGATGCGCTGACCGCGACCGAGACGCGGCCGCGCTGCGAGGCATTGGGCCATGGCGCGTTCCTCAACCTGCGCGGTCGCTCGCGCGAGGAACTGCACAATAGCGACCTACTCGCCTCGGTCCGCATCTGGGCGGTGAAGGGGCGCGTCTTCTCGGTCACGCGCAAGCCGATGATCGCGGTCGCCCTGGTCCAGGCCAAGGTGGAGGCGGACGCGGTGCGCGATCCCGGCGACCTGATCACTGCCTTCGCCACCGCGATCACCGAGGATCTCGACCCCGATGTCGCGACGCTGGGCGACCGGCTGGACGATTGCGAGGAGCATTTGGACGCCTCCCGCATCTTCGAGCTGCGCCGCACGGTCAGCCGGGTGCGGATCGCCGCCATCGCCTATCGCCGCTTCCTCCAGCCGCAGCGCGCGGCGCTGGAGAAGCTGGCGGCGCTGCCCGGCGACTGGCTGGGCGACGACGACCGGCTCCACCTCGCCGCCGCCGCCGATCGCGCCGCGCGCATGGCGGAGGAGCTGGAATCGATCCGCGAACGCTCCGCGCTGATGCACGAGACGCTGTCCGACCTGCGCGCCGAGCAGATCGACAGCCGTTCGCTGGTCATCTCGATCGTGGCGATGATCTTCCTGCCGCTCACCTTCATCACCGGGCTGTACGGCATGAACGTCGCGCATCTGCCCTATGCGCAGGAACCCTGGGCGTTCGACGCGATCATGGGGGCCTGCGCGGCGATCGCGGCGGGGGTGACGATCTATTTCGTCCAGCGCCACTGGTTCTCGCGGTAGATCCCGGCGGCCGCCCCGGGCTTTGGGTGACTGCGCCATGCTCGGCGTGACCGCTTGATTTCGCTCAAGCTTTTCGCCTCCATTCCAGCCACGCAACAGACTTGCGCCACTCTCGTTATGATGTAACATCCGATTCGCAGCTTGGCCGAATTGCGTTTCTTTGTGACACGACAGGAGACGGAGAGCATGTACGCGCCTCGTTATACCGGCTCGTCCCGGTTCAATCCGGGTGGTCTGGCCGCTGCGATCGGGATCAATGGCGGCGTCGTCGCCGCGCTGATGCTGGTGGCGCCCTATGTCACCGACAAGCCGCCGGCTCCCCCGCTGATCGGCGAAGCCATAGAGCTGCAACCCCTGCCGCCCGAACCGGCACCGCCGCCCGAAACGAAGGCGCGGGTCGAGCCGCGCCCGACCCCGCCGATCGACGCGCCGCGCCCGATCGTCGAGCATCCGGCGGCGGCGGGACAGGCCACGATGCCCGAATCGCTGGTCCCCGCCCTGCCCGCCGACGGCGGCGTGCTGGGCGGCACCGGCACGGGGGTGGAGCCGCGCGCCACCCCCACCCCGCCCGCGCCGGTGATCGTCGCGCCGGGTATCGACCCGCGCTATGCCGGCGACTTCCAGCCGCTCTATCCCGCCGGCGAACAGCGGATGGGCCGGTCGGGCAAGGTGACGGTGCGGGTGCTGATCGGCACCGACGGCCGGGTCAAGCAGGTCGAGCCGGTCTCCGCCACCAGCGATGCCTTCCTGCGCGCCACCACCGACCAGGCGAAGCGGCGCTGGCGCTTCGCCCCCGGCACCCGCGACGGCGTGGCGCAGGAGGCCTGGCGGGTGATGACCGTCACCTTCGTGCTGCAGGAATGATCCGGCCGGCCGCGGCCGCGCCGAAGGGAACGGGGCTGGCATGTGCCGCCCCGCTTCCCTATTTTACGCCCATGGGCTTCTTTTCTCGCATGTCGCCGGTGCGCGCCTACAAGGATCTGCGCCTCTTCCTCGCCACGCGCCAACCCTATGAACTGGGGTTCCTGGCGCTGGCGATGCTGGTGACGGGGTTCTTCGTCTATGCCTTCGCGCACGACAGCTATGAAGAGCCGGCGTACAAGCGCGACATCGTCTATGTCCAGCAATGGACGCTCGACCGCACCGACGCGCAGATCAAGGCGCAACAGGCGATCGACGCGCCGATCAAGGCCGCCCAGATCAAGGCGCAGGAGGAGCGCGAAGCCAAGAACCGCGCCGCGTTCAAGAAGCTGGACGACCAGCTGACCAAATACGGCCTCTGATATCCGCGATGGCGCGCGACGACGATGCGCGCTGGATGGGCGTGGCGCTGTCCCTGTCCGAACGGACACGGGGGGCGACCGCACCCAATCCCAATGTCGGCTGCGTGCTGGTCGCCCAGGGGCGCATGGTCGGGCGCGGCTGGACGCAGCCCGGCGGCCGTCCCCATGCCGAGGCGATGGCGCTGGCCCAGGCCGGTGAGCGGGCGCGGGGGGCGACCGCCTATGTGACGCTGGAACCCTGTGCGCATCGTTCGACGCGCGGGCCGGCGTGCAGCGACCTGCTGGCCGCCAGCGGCGTCGCGCGCATCGTCGCGGCGATCGAGGACCCCGATCCGCGCACCGCCGGCCAGGGGTTCGCGCGGCTGCGCGAGGCCGGCATCGCCGTGACGGTCGGACCGGGCGCGGCGGCGGCGCGGCGCGCCATGGCCGGGTTCCTGACCCGCCGCGCGCAGGGCCGGCCGGCCGTGACGCTCAAGCTCGCCACCTCGCTCGACGGGTGCATCGCCCGGGCGGATGGCGAGAGCCGCTGGATCACCGGCCCCGAATCGCGCGCCCACGCCCATCTCGAACGCGCGCGGCACGAGGCGATCCTGGTCGGGCGCGGCACCTTCGCGACCGACGCGCCGACGCTCGACGTGCGGCTGCCCGGCCTGGAGGCGCGCAGCCCCGCGCGCGTGCTGCTGTCGACCACCGGCTCCGCGCCGCAAGGGTGGACGGCGATCGACACGCCCCGGGCGATCGCGACGCTGCCCGGCGATCATCTGCTGGTCGAGGGCGGCGCGCGCACCGCCGCCGCGTTCCTGCGCGCCGACCTGGTCGACCGGCTGCTGCTCTACCGAGCGCCGATCCTGATCGGCGGCGGCGTGCCGGCGCTCGGCGACATCGGCCTGACGGCGCTGGCGGCGGCGCATGGCCGCTGGCGACTGGTCGATGCGCGCGCGCTTGGCAGCGACCGGCTGGAGGTCTACGAGCGCGATCCATGTTCACCGGTATCGTCAGCGATCTAGGCACCATCCGCAGCGTCGAGTCGCGCGGCGACACGCGCGTCGTGATCGGCACCGCCTATGATCCCGCCACCATCGACCTGGGCGCATCGATCGCCTGTTCCGGCGTCTGCCTGACCGTGGTCGACAAGGGCCGCGATGCCGAGGGCGGCTGGTTCGCGGTCGACGTCTCCGCCGAGACTCTGGCCAAGACCGCCGACCAGTGGCAGGCCGGCCACCCGCTCAACCTGGAGCGCGCGCTGAAGCTGGGCGACGAGCTGGGCGGCCATATCGTCACCGGTCATGTCGACGGCGTCGGCCACGTCATCGAGGTTACGCGCGAGGGCGATTCGAAGCGGATCGCGATCCGCGTCCCCGCCGCCATCGGCCCCTATCTGGCGACCAAGGGATCGGTGACGATCGACGGCGTGTCGCTGACCGTCAACAGCGTGACCGACGACATGGAGGATGGGGCCGACGGCACCGTCTTCGGCATCAACGTCATCCCCCATACCCAGGCGGTGACCACGATCGGCACGCTGACGCCGGGCGCGCGCGTCAATATCGAGATCGACGTGCTCGCCCGTTACCTGCAACGCATGGAGCAATATCGTGCCCGCTGACCTGGCTGAACTGGCGCCGCTGCGCCGTGGCTTCCTGTCCAGTCCCGAGGAGATCATCGACGAGGCACGCAACGGCCGGATGTTCATCCTGGTCGACGACGAGGATCGCGAGAATGAAGGCGACCTGGTCATCCCCGCGCAGATGGCGACGCCGGAGAAGATCAACTTCATGGCGCGGCACGGGCGCGGGCTGATCTGCCTGGCGATGACGCGGGAGCGGGTCGCGGAGCTGGGGCTCGACCTGATGAGCCGCAACAACGGCACCCGCCACGAAACCGCCTTCACCGTCTCGATCGAGGCGCGCGAGGGGGTGACGACCGGAATCTCCGCCGCCGACCGCGCCTGCACCATCGCCGCCGCGATCGATTCGACCAAGGGCCGCGACGACATCGTCACCCCCGGCCATGTCTTCCCGCTGGTCGCGCGCGACGGCGGCGTGCTGGTCCGCGCCGGCCATACCGAGGCGGCGGTCGACGTGTCGCGCCTGGCCGGGCTCAACCCCTCGGGCGTGATCTGCGAGATCATGAACGAGGACGGCACCATGGCGCGGATGGACGACCTGGTGTCGTTCGCGCAGCTGCACGGCCTGAAGATCGGCACGATCCGCGACCTGATCGCCTATCGCCGCCGCTACGACCATCTGGTGCGGCTGGAGGCGGAATCGACCTTCCAGAGCCGCTGGGGCGGCGAATGGAGCGTGCGCGCCTATCGCAACACCGCGACGGGCACCGAGCAGGTCGCCTTGGTCAAGGGGCGGATCGATCCGACCCAGCCGGTGCTGGTGCGGATGCACGCGCTGTCGCCCTTCGCCGACGTGTTCGGCGAGGACAGTGCGCGCGGCCGGCTGCTGCAACGCTCGATGGAGGCGATCGCGGAGGAGGGCGCGGGCGTGATCGTCCTGATCAACCGCCAGCGCGCCGACGCCTTCACCACCGCCGTCCGCCGCCAGGCCGGCGAGGATATCGAGGTGCCGATGGAGGAACTGCGCGACTATGGCGTCGGCGCGATGATCCTGGCCGAACTGGGCGTGCACGACATGGTGCTGCTCACCAACACCCACCACACGCTGGTCGGGCTCGACGGCTACGGCCTGTCGATCGTCGGCGAGCGTCGAATCGAGGACTGATCCCATGGCCCATCTGCTGATCGTCGAGGCGCGCTTCTACGACCATCTCAACGACCTGCTGATCGACGGTGCGCGCGCCGCGATCGAGGCCGCCGGCCACACGCACGAGACGCTGACCGTGCCCGGCGCGCTGGAGGTGCCCGCCGCGATCGCGCTGGCCGACCAGAGCGAGCGGTTCGACGCCTATGTCGCGCTCGGCGTCGTGATCCGGGGCGAGACCTATCATTTCGAGATCGTCGCGGGCGAGAGCGCGCGCGGCATCATGGCGCTGACCATCGACGGGCTGGCGATCGGCAACGGCATCCTGACCGTCGAGAACGAGGCGCAGGCGCTGACCCGCGCCCGCCCGACCGAGAAGGACAAGGGCGGCGAGGCGGCCAAGGCGGCGCTGGCGCTGCTCGACCTGCGCGAGCGGATGGCGCGGTAATGCGGACCCCGCCACCGCCCCGCTACCGCGTGATCGAGCGCGGCCGGCGGCTGGAGGTGGTGGACACCTGGCGCGACCCCGCCGCCGCGCCGCCGGCCTTGGTGGCGCGCAAGACCGACGCCGATATGCGCGCCCGTACGTCCACGGCCGCCAAGACGCGGTCACGCGGCCTGCCATTGTTGAAGACCCGGCCGCTTGCCCCGTTTCCGCGGTCGCTTGCCGGGGGCGATGGCGCGCCCATGCCCGGAACGACGCTGCGCACCCTGTCGCTGTTCGACGAAAAGGCCCCGCGCGTCATTCCGCTCGACGCGGCCAGCTGGCGGACGATGCTCACCGCGATCAGCCTGGCCACGATCGCGCTGGTGATGGCGGTGAGCTGGTCGCTGGCGGGCGGCGGCCTGCCGGCGCTGGGGGTGCTCGGCATCGCGCTGGGCGCGGTGGGGCAGCATGGCCGCGGCGCGATCACCCGCTGGCTCGACGGGCTGGAGGCGCGCGCCGAGCGCTAGCGGCGCCCCCTCACGCCGCCTCGGGCAGGTGGCGGACCGGCGCGGTTTCCTTTGTGGCCATCGGGACCGCGAAGCTGGTCGCCGCTTCCGCCAGCGCCGGCGCGGTCACCCGGCCGGAGCGTTCCAGCTTGCCCCAGGTGACGCGCGGGCCGGTGATCGCGGCGAGACAGGCCCGCACCACCACCCAGTACATGAGCTGGCGATAGCCGAAGCGCTGCGCCAGCAGGCGGAGCGCCGGGAAGCGCGCCTCTCGCGGATCGAGGCGGAAGGCGACCCAGCCACAGGCCAGGTCGACCGCCGTGAACAGCGCCCAGAACAGCGCCATCCACTGCACGTCGCCGCCCGCCTCCGCCCAGCCGTGATTGACGACGCGGAAGGCGGTGCCGGCGATGCTGGCGATCAGCGCCAGGTCGATCAGCGGCGCGAGCAGCGTGAAGCCGATCTGAAAGGCCCAGGCCTGGGGCAGGCCCACCCGCGCCAGCCCGCGCGCATGATGCTCGCGGAACAGGCCGCGATGCTTCCACAGCGCCTGGAGCGTGCCATAGGCCCAGCGATGCCGCTGGCGGTAGAGCGCGCGCGCCGTCTCCGGCGCCTCGGTCCAGGCGATCGCATCGATGTCGCAGGCGACGCGCCAGCCGGCGCGCTGGACGCTGATCGTCAGGTCCTGGTCCTCGGCCAGCGTATCCTCGGGATAGCCGCCGACCGAATCGAGCGCGGTGCGCCGCCATGCGCCGACCGCGCCCGGCACCACGGTGATCGCGCCCAGCCGGTCGAGCGCGCGCCGCTCCAGATTCTGCGCGGTGACATATTCCACCGCCTGCCAGCGCGTGATGAGGTTCACGGCATTGCCGATCTTGGCATTGCCGGCGACCGCGCCGATCGCCGGATCGGCGAACCAGCGCGCCAGCCGCGCGATCGTCTGCGGCTCGAACTGCGTATCGGCGTCGAGCGCGATGACGATCGCGCCCTTGGCCAGCTTCAGCCCCTCGTTCAGCGCGCGCGCCTTGCCGCCATTCTCCAGCGTCAGCAGCCGCACGCGCGGATCGAGCGCGAAGGCGCGGTCGATCACGGCGGAAGTGCCGTCGGTCGAACCGTCGTCGATCACGAGCACCTCGACACGGATATCCTCGGTCGCCAGGATGCGGCGCACCGACGCCTCGATCACCCGGGCCTCGTTGAAGGCGGGGATCAGCACCGAGACGAAGCGCGGCACCAGATGCGGTCGCGCGTCCGGCACGGCGGGCCGGCGGGCGAGCGCCAGCGCGGTCAGCCCGATCGAGCGCGCCATGCCCAGGCCGATGGCGAGCGCGAACAGCAGACCGAAGCCGCTGCGCATCCCCGCCAGCCCCTGGAACAGGCCGCGATTGACCAGCGCCAGCGCGCCCTGCCCGCCCGCGACCGGCGGCATCACGTCGTGCGAGCGGAGATGCGCGAGGCGGGAGACGGGCACGATCTCGTAACCGCGCGCGCGCAGGCCCTGGACGATCCCCGGCAGCGCACGGATCGTCGCCTCGCGATTGCCGCCCGAATCGTGGAGCAGCACGATCTGCGCCGGCCGCGCCGCGCTGCCCGCCGCGACCTGGTCGATGGTGCGGCGGACGATCTGGTCGGCATCCGGCAGGCTCCAGTCGAGCGGGTCGACATGCAGGCCGACCGAGACATAGCCCAGCTCCGCCGCCGTCTGGATCGGTGCGACTTCGGCGGCGGTGTCGGGATCGGCGTCGCCCAGATAGGGCGCGCGGAACAGGCGCAGCGAGCGGCCGGTATAGGCCTCGACCAGCCGCTGCGTGGCGAGCAGCTCCAGCCGCATCGCCGCGACCGGCAGGCCGGTCAGGTCGGGATGGGTGGTGCTGTGATTACCCAGCTCATGCCCCTCCGCGACGATGCGGCGGAGCAGGTCCGGCTCGCCCAGCGCATTGGTGCCGGTGACGAAGAAGGTGGCGGGCGCGTGCAGGTGGCGCAGGCTGTCGAGGATGCGCGGCGTCCAGCGCGGATCGGGCCCGTCGTCGAAGGTCAGCGCGACCATCCGCCGCTCGGCGCCGACATGGCGGACGATGGCGGGGCTCGGCAGGCTGGTCCAGGTAGCGGCGCGGATCAGCCCTTCGCCATCCGCGACCACGGTGCGCGCGCCGTTGCTGGCGGGGCGGTCGAGGCGCAGGATCTCGCCCAGTCCCCGCGATTCGACTGCGGCGTCCGGCGGCACGGTGACGGCGGCCAGCCCGGCCGGGCGGGTCAGCGCGGTCCAGAAGCCGGGGTCCTCGCTGCCCAGCCGCCACAGCGCGATGCCGGTCGCGCCGGTGCGGGCCACCGCCTTCATCTCGTTGGCGGCGCTGGCGGCGTCGAGCATCCACACATGGTGGTCGACGCCCTGCGCACGGTAGGCGAAGCTGCTGTTGCCGCTGGCCGGGTCGAAATGCGGCATGACGCCGGCGGCGCGGGCGCGGGCCCAGGCCTCGGCCGCGGTCAGGACCGCGGCGGAGGTCGCGCCCGGCCCGGAGCGGGGCCAGTCATAGGCGTAACTGCCCAGCGCCACGATCGCCTTGTCCGGCCCCATCGCGCGCACCGCCGCCGCGACGGTCTGCGCGAACCAGGGCTGCGCGGCGATCGGTCCCGGCTCGCCGCCCGGCCAGTGCTGGTCATAGGCCATGATGAACATGCGGTCCGCGACCTTGGCATAGGCGGCCAGGTCCCAGGTGGGATCGGCGACCGGCACCGCCAGCGTCACCAGCCAGCCCTTGGGCGCGAAGCGGCGGCGCGCCTCGCCCAGGAAGGTCCGATAATCGGCCTGCGCGGTTTCGGGCAAATTCTCCAGGTCGAACACCACGCCGCCTCCGCGCTCGGCCCGAATCATCCGTTCGACCGAGCCGAGCAGCGCCGTGCGCGCGGCCGGGTCGGCGAGCAGCGCGGCGGTGCCCCGCCCGTCCCACTCGCCCGACTCCATCGCATTCTGCACCATCGGCAGCACGCCGGGCCGGTCGCTCGCGCGCGCCAGCACGTCGGTCAGATGCGCGTCCGATTCGTAGGTGAAGCGGTGGTTCGGGCCGGTGACGTTGGCGAGGCCCGGCACCACCCAGTCGAGCGAGCCGATATGCGCCTCCAGCGAGGCGCGCGAGGCCATGTCCCAGCCCATGTAGAAGCCGACGACTTCGGGCGCGCGGGCGGTGACGGTGGCTGGCTCGGCCGGCAGCCAGGCGGCGTGAACGGGTGCATGGGTGACGGGGGCCGTCAACCCGACCGGTGCGCCGCCGTCCCCGGCGAAGCGGAGGGGGGCCAGCGGCGGGGTGCGGGTCAGCGACAGGGTCAGCGCCACCGCGACGGCCAGTGTCAGCGCCGCCGCCATCCCCGCGACCAGCATCGTCCAACGACGGCGACGGCCGCTGGGGTCGTGAAAAATCTGCCGTTCGTGCGCCACCTGATCGAATCCCCGGATTGAACCGGGGAGGCGCTAGACGATCAGGTACGAAGATATGGTTACCATATAGGATACCATAGGGGCGATGCGGGGATGTGGGGCATTCGAGGCTGCTACCGGCGATCGCCTGTCGTGCATGGATCGTCCTCCGGTCGCGGGAGACGGGTGTGATACCCGCCGCATCATCCCGGCCGCCGCCAGACCTGTGCAGCCCTCGACGTTCGACGTCCCGCATCCTCCACCCCGGCGGAGGCCGGGGTCCAGTGACGGAACATTTCGAACGAATTGCCAGGGTCGCCCAACTGGATCCCGGCCTCCGCCGGGATAGTCCGGTGGGATTCGCAAAGGCCGTGCTCCCACCGCAGTGATGCGGGTTTCAGACTATGCCGATTCGCTCGTCACGATCCCTTGGCGGGCCGGAATCCATCCACCCCGCCACATAAAGGCTCACGCCGCCATGCGCAGGTCCAGCCGGTCCCAGATCTCCACCAGCGCCCGGGTCAGGTCGCGCATCATCGCTTCGTCATGCGCGGGGCCGGGGGTGAAGCGCAGCCGCTCGGTGCCGCGCGGCACCGTGGGATAGTTGATCGGCTGCACGTACACGCCATATTCGGCGAGCAGGATGTCGCTGATCTTCTTGGCCTTGACCGGATCGCCGACCATCACCGGCACGATATGCGTGTCGCCCGGCATCACCGGCAGACCGGCATCGCGCAGCATCGCCTTGAGCGTCGCGGCGGCGGCCTGCTGTCCCGCGCGTTCGGCGGTGGAGCCTTTCAGGTGGCGCACGCTTGCCAGCACGCCCGCGACCAGCACCGGCGACAGCGAGGTGGTGAAGATGAAGCCCGGCGCATAGGAGCGGATCACGTCGATGATCGTCCGGTCGGCGGCGATATAGCCGCCCATCACGCCGAACGCCTTGCCCAACGTCCCCTCGATGATCGTCAGCCGGTGAGCCACCGCGTCGCGCTCGGAAATGCCGCCGCCGCGCGCGCCGTACATGCCGACCGCATGAACCTCGTCCAGGTAGGTCAGCGCGTTGTAGCGGTCCGCCAGGTCGCAGATGGCGGCGATCGGGGCGATGTCGCCCTCCATCGAATAGACGCTCTCGAACGCGATCAGCTTGGGCGCGGCGGGGTCCGCCTCCGCGAGCAATTCCTCCAGATGCGCCAGGTCGTTGTGGCGGAACACGCGCTTCTCGCAGCCGGCATTGCGGATGCCCGCGATCATCGAGGCGTGGTTCAGCTCGTCGGAGAAGATGATGCAGCCCGGCAGGATCTTGGCGATCGTCGCCAGCGTCGCCTCGTTGGAGACATAGCCGGACGTGAACAGCAGCGCCGCTTCCTTGCCGTGCAGGTCGGCCAGCTCCGCCTCCAGGTCGACATGGTAATGGGTGTTGCCGCCGATGTTGCGCGTGCCGCCGGAGCCGGCGCCGACATCGTGCAGCGCCTCCTCCATCGCCGCGATCACCTTGGGATGCTGGCCCATCGCCAGATAGTCGTTGGAGCACCAGACGGTGATCGGCTTCGGCCCGTTATGCCCGGCGAAGCAGCGCGCATTGGGAAAGGCGCCCTTGTTGCGCAGGATGTCGATGAAGACGCGGTAGCGCCCCTCGGCATGGAGCCGGTCGATCGCCTGATGGAAGACCCGGGCGTAGTCGACGCGCGCCTCTGAACCAATGCCGATATTGTCCATGACCAGGGATGTAATCCGCGCGACCCCAAGGGGAAAGAGGATAAAGCCGGTAACGGTGATCGGATCGGGTGGACAAATTGTCCCACCCGATCCGCCGCATTCAGACCGCCGGGTAGCGCAGCCGGCCGATGAAGCGCGACAGGCTGGGGCGATGCTCGGTACGCTTCAGCGCCGCCGCCTTGGCCTTTTCGAAACGCATCAGCCCGTCGATCCGGCGCTGGAGGAAAGCGCGGGTCTCCATCTGGTCCTCGCTGTCGTCGTCGAGCAGCACCGTCGTCGTGGCGGTGTAGATGGCGAGCAGCAGCGACCGCTTGGTGTAATGGTTGTAGTCGGTGGCGGTGTCGCCGGCGAGCCGCCACATCCGGTCCGCCGATCGCCAGCCGAGACGCGCCGCGGTGGCGACATTCTGCGGCATCGCCAGAATCGCGCGGGCGCGGCGCAGCGACTCGCGCTCGGGGGCGAGCAGGCGCAGCCGTTCCTCGATCAGCGCGCTGATCCGCTGGCGGATCTTCATCGTCGCCAGCGTCTCGGCGGACAGCGCGACGGCCATCGCCCGGTCGATCGAATCGAACCAGGCGTCGATCATCGCCACCGCGCCGCCGGCAAAGGCGAGCCGCGCGACGTCCGCGTCGATCCCGTGCGCCTCCGCGGCCATCAGCAGCGCCGGCTCGCTCCAGCCGTCGAACGCGGCATTGGACGCGATCGCCGGGGCCAGCGTCTGGCGGATTTCCTCGAGCGTCATGTCCTTGGTCATTGCCACTCCTTCAAGCCTGCCCCGTCACGCCTGCACATGCGCATCCGCGGCGACCGGCGCAACCGCCGGGCGACGCGCGACCATCACCAGCGCCGCCGCCACCAACGCCGCACCCATCAGGTCGGGTGCGCCCAGCCGCTCGCCATAGACGATCCAGCCGATCGCGCCCGCCACCATCGGCTGGATCAGCAGGGCGATGCCGATCACCAGCGGCGACAGCCGGCCCAGCGCATAGATCATGCAGCCCTGGCCCAGCACCTGGCTGGCCAGCGCCAGCCCGATCAGCGGCGTCCAATGCTGCGGCATCACCCGCTCGCCGAGCAGCAGCGCGAAGCCGAGCAGCGGCAGGATGCTGGCGAGCGTCGACAGCGCCAGCGACGACAGCGGCGCCATCACCCGGCGCGCATGGGTCATTAGGATGAAATAGACGGTGTAGAGGATGCCGGCGGACAGGCAGAGCAGATCGCCCGCCAGGTTGCGCGCGTCCAGGTCGTAGGACCGCCCCATCAGCAGCACGCCGCCCGCCAGCGCCAGCAGCAGCGCATAGGCCTGCCCCCGTGCCGGCCAGCGCCGCGCGACCAAGAAGCCGTAGAGCGGGAAGATCAGCACCGCGCAATTGCCGAACAGGGTCGCGTTCGCCAGCGTGGTGCGCAGGATGCCCATATGCCAGCTGCCCAGATCGGCGGCGAAGGCGATGCCGGCCAGCGCCAGCGTGATCCACAGCCCCGCCCCCAGCCGCTGCGGCCGCGCGCCGCTGGCCAGGGCCATGACGCAGATCAGCGGCGCGGCCAGCGTGATCCGCCAGAAGGCCGAGGCGACCGGCCCGGTATCGGCGACGCGCACGAACCAGGGACCGAAGGCGAGCGCGACATTCGCCACCGCCACGCACAGCAGGGCCAGCGGTTCCGTGGCCTGGGGCGGAATCGACCTTGACGCGGCTTCAGTTTTTCTTTGCGGGACGGCTTCGTGCATGGCGCCCTCTAGCTTCCTATCTCGTTTGCGTCAGGCCCGTCCGGGCCTTTGTCCGATTTATCGCCTGTTTCAGGAGCCGCTATGCCCAATCTGTTCGATCCCATCGATCTCGGTGCGATCCACGCCGCCAATCGCCTGCTGATGGCGCCGCTGACCCGCGGTCGCGCCGGCCGCGACGGCGTGCCGGTCGCCATGATGGCGGACTATTATGCGCAGCGCGCCAGCGCCGGCCTGATCATCTCCGAGGCGACCGGGATCAGCCGCACCGGTCTCGGCTGGCCCTATGCGCCGGGCCTGTGGTCGGACGCGCAGGTCGAGGCGTGGACGCCGGTGACCGCGGCGGTCCACCAGGCCGGCGGCCGCATCGTCGCGCAGCTCTGGCACACCGGTCGCCAGGGCCACAGCTCGGTCTATGGCGCGCAGCCCGTCTCCAGTTCCGCGACGCGGACCGAGGGGCAGGCGCACACCTTCGACGGCAAGCAGGATTTCGAGGTCGCCCGGCCGCTGACGCTGGAGGAGATCCCCGGCATCATCGAGGATTACGCCACCGCGACGCGCAACGCGCTCGCCGCCGGCTTCGACGGCGTGCAGATCCATGCCGCCAATGGCTATCTGATCGACCAGTTCCTGCGCGACAACGCCAATTTCCGCGACGATCGTTACGGGGGAAGCCCGGAGAACCGCATCCGCCTGCTCCGCGAAGTGACCGAGCGGGTCGCGGCGGTGGCGGGCGAGGGTCGCACCTCGGTCCGCCTGTCGCCCAATGGCGACAGCCAGGGGGTCGACGACAGCGACCCGGCCGCCGTCTTCCTGCCGGCGGTGAAGGCGCTGGACGCGATCGGCATCGGCTTCCTGGAACTGCGCGAACCCGGCCCCGACGGCACCTTCGGCCGTACCGACGTGCCGCCGCTCAGCCCGCAGATCCGCGAGGCCTTCTCGCGCCCGCTGGTGCTGAACAGCGACTATGACACCCGCGAGGCGGCGCAGGCCAAGCTGGACGAGGGCGTCGCCGACGCGATCAGCTTCGGCCGCACCTTCCTGGCCAATCCCGACCTGCCGGAACGCCTCCGTACCGGCGCGCCGCTCAACGAGAGCGATCCGAAGACCTGGTACAGCCGGGGGCCGGAGGGCTATATCGATTATCCGTCGCTGGAAACCGCCGAGGCCTGATCGCGGACCGGACGATCGTCATCCCGTTCAGGCGATGACGATCGTCCGCTCGCTGCCCGGCACCGGCACCGGCTCGCCGAAGGGAATGGTGACGACGCGGCGGTAATCGCCCCGCATCGGCTCGGCATGGACATGGGTCACCGCCATCGGCCCGTCGACCACCCAATAGACCGGCACGCCCGCCATGGCATAGGCGATGCGCTTCATCCCCAGATCGCGCAGCCGCGTCGTCTCCGCGATCTCGACGACGAGCCGCAATTCTTCCGGCCGGGCCAGCCGTCCCGCCGCGACCGGCCCGTTCAGCAGCGCCGCGTCGCAGGACAGGATCATGTCGTCGGCCAATTCCAATCCGACTTCGCCCATCACCCGTACTTCACTGGATGCGAAGATCGCCCACAGCTGACCCACGACCATCGCCTGTCGCCCCGCATGGGCGGTCTGCGGTGGATTCAGCCGTTCCAGTTCTCCCCCGACCAGTTCGACCGTCATTCCTTCGAACGCCCCGACCTCGGCCATGCGCAGGAACTCCGACGCGGTGAAGCGCGCCTTGAACGACTCCGGAGACGGGAGGGTCGCCGGCCTGTTCATGCGCTCCCCTATACCACGCCCATCGCGATGGTCAGCAGACCCAGGCCCAGCGACAGCGGCACGCGCAGGGCCATCCAGCCTTCGGGCGCATCGCCCGTCGCCGCCAGATGGCGGTCGACCGGTAGCGTCAGCAGGATGGCCGCGCCCAGCAGGACGAGCGGCCAGCGCAGGTCGAGCAGCATCAGCCCCACCCCCAGCAGCCCGAAGGCGACCAGCGACGGCACCACCGCCGCGACCAGCAGCGGCGCCTGCGCCGCCGCCGGCCGCCGCACCGCGAAGCCCCACCACATGCCACCCAGGAAGCTGAAGATCAGCCCCGCATAGGCGAAGGCCAGCATCCGCCAGCCGTCGTCCGGCCGGACCAGCGCCAGCCCCAGCAGCGCCAGCGGCGGCAGCAGGCCGGAGAAACCCAGCAGCCGGGCGGCGGGCGATACGGTGGACACGGTGGGGGACGACGCGGGGGACCTCATACCCTGGACAACGCGCCCGTCGCGACCACGGGTCCGGTCGGCAGGCCGGTCGGCGACCCGCCCGGCGGCTCGATCGAGATGGCGAGCGTCGCGCCGGCCACGATCCGCGCCCGGTCGGCGGGGGCGAGCACCAGTTCCAGCCCGTCCGGCCCCAACAGTCCCAGCGGATGCGGCGTGGCGTCGCCGCCGATCACCCAGAGCTGCGCGACCCGGCCGCTCGGCGGCGTCGGCTGGCTGGCGACGCGCAACCGCCCCGCCGCCCCGTCATAGGCGGCGGCGATCGGCGTCTTGCCCTCGCCCAGCATCGCGATCAGCGTCGGCCCGCTCGCCGGGGCGGGCGTTGCGCTGGCGATCGGGGCGGGCGGCGTCGGCGACGGGGCGACCGGCGCCGGCGCGGGCCGCAGCAGCAGGATGACGAGCAGGCACGCCGCCAGCGCGCTGGAGGCGATGGCGATCAGCGGCCAGGGCGCGGCGCGGCGGGTCCGACCATGGCCGGGCCCGCCCAGGCTGGCGTCGATCCGCTCGATCAGATCCTCGGGCGGCTCCACCTCGGGCCACAGGTCGAAGAGCTGCGCGAAATAGAGCCGCCACCGCTCCACAGCGGCGGCGAAATCGGGTTCGGCCAGGACCCGTCGCAGCGCCGCCGCGCGCGCCTCGCCATCGAGCACGCCCAGCGCCAGTTCGGCGGCCTGGAGGTCGGGTTCATCCGTCACGGTCCAGGCACTCCTTCAGCCGGGCGAGGCCGCGGCGGATCCAGCTCTTGGCGGTGCCGAGCGGCACGGCGGCGCGCTCGGCGATCTCGGCATAGGTCAGCCCGTCGAAAAAGGCGGTGTGGATCGCGGCGCGGGACCGGTCCTCCAGCTCCTCCAGGCAATCGACCAGCCGGTGCCGCTCGCCATCGGCGACCAGCCTCGCCTCCGCGTCCGGCGCGCTATCGGCGATGTCGGGCGCCTCGGCGATCGGGCGGGTCTGGCGGCCGCCCTGCGCCCGGCGCCAGTCGATCGCCCGGTTGCGCGCGACGGTGGCCAGCCAGGTGATCGGGCTGGCCCGTCCCGGCTCCCACGCGCCCGCCCGGCGCCAGATCGTCAGATAGACATCGTGCAACACATCCTCCGCCGCGCTCCGGTCGCCGCAGATACGCAGGCAGATGCCGAAAAGCTTCGCGGAGGTCAGTCGATAGACCTCGCGAAAGGCGGCGCGATCCTCGCTGCCGGTGGCGATCAGCATCGCGGCGAGATATGCGCGGGCGTCGGGGGAAGCGGTGCGGACCATCGAGACGCGACGATAGACGCATCCCTCCGCGCGGCAAGGTCTATGGTCATTCGGATGCGACCGGGCTATGGGCGCGCCCATCCCATCCCCTTGCCGCCAGGAAGCGCCCATGCGCATCGCCATCGCCGCCGATCATGCCGCCGTCGCCCTCAAATCGGGGCTGGCCGCCTGGCTGGCGGAGCAGGGGCATGAGGTGATCGACCTGGGCACGCATGGCGACGGCCGCGTCGACTATCCCGACTATGGCTATGCGCTGGCCGAGGCGATCGCCGACGGCCGAGCCGAGCGCGGCGTCGCGCTGTGCGGCTCGGGCATCGGCATCTCGATCGCCGCCAACCGCCATCCCGCCTGTCGCTGCGCCCTGGTGTCCGAGCCGCTGTCGGCGACGCTGGCCCGCCAGCACAACGACGCCAACGCCATCGCGATGGGCGCGCGCCTGATTGGCGAGGACATGGCCAAGGCCTGCATCACCGCCTTCCTGACCGCCGATTTCGAGGGCGGTCGCCACCAACACCGGGTCGAGAAGCTGGGCGCCGCCCTCTTCGCCGCCCCCTCTCAACAGGACCATGCCGCATGAGCAGCCAGCCCCTTGATACCGTGAGCGCGCAGCCCGAGGGCTTCTTCACCCGCGACCTGGCGGACGCCGACGCGGCGGTCTTCGCCGGCATCGCCCAGGAGCTGGAGCGCGAGCAGACCCAGATCGAGCTGATCGCCTCGGAGAACATCGTCTCGCGCGCCGTGCTGGAGGCGCAGGGCTCGGTCTTCACCAACAAATATGCCGAGGGCTATCCGGGCAAGCGCTACTACCAGGGCTGCGCCCCGTCCGACCTGGTCGAGCAGCTGGCGATCGACCGCGCCAAGCAGATCTTCGGCTGCGGCTTCGTCAACGTCCAGCCGCATTCGGGCGCGCAGGCGAACGGCGCGGTGATGCTGGCGCTGGTCAAGCCGGGCGACACGATCCTGGGCATGAGCCTGGACGCCGGCGGCCACCTGACCCATGGCGCGCGCGCCGCGATGTCGGGCAAGTGGTTCAATGCCGTGCAATATGGCGTCGACCCGGTCACGCACCTGATCGATTACGACCAGGTCGAGGCGCTGGCGGTCGAGCATAGCCCCAAGCTCATCATCGCCGGCGGCTCCGCCTATCCGCGCGTCATCGACTTCGCCCGCTTCCGCGCGATCGCGGACAAGGTCGGGGCCTATTTCATGGTCGACATGGCGCATTTCGCCGGCATCGTCGCCGCCGGCCTGCACCCGACCCCGTTCGGCCATGCGCATGTCGTCACCACCACCACGCACAAGACGCTGCGCGGTCCGCGCGGCGGCATGATCATGACCGATGACGAGGCGCTGGCGAAGAAGATCAACTCGGCGGTGTTCCCCGGCCTCCAGGGCGGCCCGTTGATGCACGTCATCGCCGCCAAGGCGGTGGCGTTCGGCGAGGCGCTGCGTCCCGACTATAAGGGCTATATCGCCGCCGTGGTCGAGAATGCCCGGGTGCTGGCCGCCACGCTCAAGGAGCGCGGCGCGGACGTGATCGCGGGCGGCACCGACACGCATCTGGCGCTGATCGACCTGCGGCCGCTCGGCATCACCGGCCGCGACGCGGACGAGGCGCTGGAGCGGGCGGGCATCACCTGCAACAAGAACGGCATCCCCAACGATCCGCTGCCCCCGGTCAAGACCAGCGGCATCCGCGTCGGCTCGCCCGCCGGCACCACCCGCGGCTTCGGCCCGGCCGAGTTCCGCGAGATCGGCCATATGGTCGCCGACGTGCTCGACGGCCTGGCCAAGAAGGGCGAGCATGGGGACCCGGAGGTCGAGGCGGACGTTCGGACGCGTGTGCGCGCGCTGTGCGCACGCTTCCCCATCTATCAAGGATGATCCGGATGAGCAGCTTCGAAGACAAGATCAATGCGGTTCCCGAAACGGTGAAGAACACGCCTGGCTTGGGCAAGTCGATGGCGAAGTGGGCGGCTATCGGTGCCGTGGTTGCCATTCCGCTGCCATTCACGGTACCTTTGGGCGCGGTGGCCGGCGCTACCTATGCGTATTGGAAACGTGACAAGAAGAAGGCCTGAATGCGCTGTCCCTTTTGCGGCCATGACGACAGCCAGGTCAAGGACAGCCGCCCCACCGAGGATGGGGCGGCGATCCGACGCCGGCGGCAGTGCGAGGGTTGCGCGGCGCGCTTCACCACCTTCGAGCGGATCCAGCTGCGCGAACTGACCGTGTTGAAGAGCGAGGATCGGCGCGAGCCGTTCGATCGCGAGAAGCTGATGCGCTCGGTCGCGATCGCCGCGCGCAAGCGGCCGATCGAGCCGGCGCGGATCGAGAAGCTGGTCACCGGCATCCAGCGCCGGCTGGAGACGCTGGGCGATACCGAGGTGACCTCCGCCCGGATCGGCGAGATGGTGATGGATGGGCTCAAGGGCCTGGATTCGGTCGCCTATATCCGCTTCGCCAGCGTCTATCGCGATTTCAGCGAGGCGAAGGACTTCGAGGCGTTCGCCGGCCAGGTCGAGGAAGCCGGACAGGTCAGCGACGCCACGCGGGGATGATGGCGGCGGGGTGACAAGGCCGCCTCACTTGTTGGACGCCTTATGTGGCGCAGACGGCCTGTCCTGCCGTCATGCCCGCCACGATCTACCATAGACGTCCGATTGGCTTACGTCGCCGGGGTTTTGCAGGATCGGCTCCCCGCCACCGCTCCACTTCGGAGAAAGCATGACCTTGGCGAGCCCATCACCGGGCCATCCCGGCGAAGGCCGGGATCCAGTTGGGCGAGCCTGGCCACTCTTTCGAGAGGCTCCGTTACTGGACCCCGGCCTCCGCCGGGGTGGAGCGTAATGGGAGGGGATCGTGGAGTTTTGCAACGACCCCGCCCTTGCCCAGACGGTGTAGCGCGCTCTGGAAAGAATCTCACTCGAAAGCGGCATAGGCCGCAGCCCACACCCCTAACCCTCGCAGAGTCGATCCAACGCCCGGACCAGCCGGAACCCCGATCAGAAGCGGAAGGCGGTGCCCACATAGACCGCCTGGCTGTCGCGATGGTCGTCGACGCGGGTCAGGCGCTCGCGGTCCGAGCGATAGCGCAGCCCGGCGGTGACATCGAGGTTATGCGTGAGCGAATAGGACCCGCCCAGATCGACCGAATAGCTGGGCAGCTCGGCGATCGCCCGCGGCGTTCCCTCGATCGGGCGATCGGCGGCGGCCTTGACCCGGCCGGACCAGCGATTGCCGGTATAGCTGACCGCGACGTCCGCACCCTCGCGCCCGCCCGGCAGGCCCTGCAGATCGACGCGCGTCACGTCGCCGGCCAGCGCGAACCGCTTCCAGCCCACCGCCGCGCCCAGATTATAGGCGATCGGCGCCAGGCCGACGACGGTCGAATTGCTGGCCAGATCGGTGCGACCACCTTCGGTGGCACGGATCGAGCGGGCCCGTACCGCCACCGTCACCGCGCGCGTATCGCGCCGCGTATCGGCGGGGGTGAAGTGGAAGCCATTGGGATCGAAGCCGCCGCGCGCCAGCAGGGCGGCGAGTCGCGGATCGCCCGATGCGGGGGTGAAGCCGCCGACGCTGCGCAGGGTCGACCGCTTGATCGGCTTGGCCGCGGTTCGTTCGGACGCGCCGAATGCGGGCGCAACGACGGCGCCGAGGGCGACCAACGCCCCCGCAGCGATCCCGACGATGAAGCGCCCCGCCCTCATGTCATTCCCTTATCGACCCGTGACGAACCATCGCCCGGCAACTCTATGTAGCATGGTTTGATCCGGCGTCGCCACCTTGTCAGACCAATTTCATACCGCCTGTTGCATCCATCCCACAGCCCCGCCCCCGCCGGACGACCGGTCAGACGGATTCGGGCGCGCCTTGCTAGGCATGGCGGCGGGCGGTACAGGCCGGAGGGCACGCCCTTCCTGCGCAGGATCCATCGTATATGTTCCGCCGTACCGCCCTTTTGATCGCGGCCACCGCCGCGCTGTCGCTCACCGCCTGCGGCGGCCGCAAGAGCGGGTTGCCGAGCGGCGACCTGGCGGCCAGCAAGGTCACGACGATCGGCGTCAATTCCTATCTGTGGCGCGCCGCGCTCGACACGCTGAGCTTCATGCCGCTGGTCCAGACCGATTCGAACGGCGGCGTCATCGTCACCGACTGGTATGTGAACCCGCAGGTGCCGACCGAGCGGATGAAGGTGACCGTCACCATCCTGGACCAGGACCTGCGCGCCGACGCGGTGCGCGTCGCGGCGCTGCGCCAGGTCAATCAGGGCGGCCAATGGGTCGCCGCGCCCGTCCAGGCCGCGACCACGCAGAAGCTGGAGGATTTGATCCTGACCCGCGCCCGCGACCTGCGCCGCACCTCGATCGCGGGTTGAAGGCGCACCCCATGACCAATACGCGCTTCAACGCGCTGAAGGCCGACGCTCACTGGCAGCGCGTCTGGGACGAGCGGCAGAGCTTCGCCGCCGATGCCGCCTCGACCAAGCCGCGCGCCTATGTGCTGGAGATGTTCCCCTATCCCTCGGGGAAGATCCATATGGGCCATGTCCGCAACTATACGATGGGCGACGTGCTGGCGCGCTATCGGCGGATGACCGGGCATGAGGTGCTCCACCCGATGGGCTGGGACGCGTTCGGCATGCCGGCCGAGAATGCCGCGATGGAAAAGGGCGTCCATCCGGGCAACTGGACCCGCGCCAACATCGCGACGATGAAGGCGCAGCTGAAGCGGCTGGGCTTCGCGCTCGACTGGAGCCGCGAACTCGCCACCTGCGAGCCGGACTATTACGGCCACGAACAGGCGCTGTTCCTCGACCTGTTCGCCGCCGGGCTGGTCTATCGCAAGGAGTCGACGGTCAATTGGGACCCGGTCGACATGACCGTGCTGGCCAATGAGCAGGTGATCGACGGGCGCGGCTGGCGCTCGGGCGCGCTGGTCGAGAAGCGCAAGCTGAACCAGTGGTTCCTGAAGATCACCGACTTCGCCGACGAGCTGCTGGAAGGGCTGGAGAGCCTGGACCAGTGGCCCGACAAGGTGAAGCTGATGCAGGAGAACTGGATCGGCCGCAGCCAGGGCCTGCAGTTCCGCTTCGCGCTGTCCGACGGCGGGTCGGTCGAGGTGTTCACCACCCGTCCCGACACGATCTTCGGCGCCAGCTTCGTCGCGGTGGCGGCGGACCATCCGATCGCGCAAGCGCTGGCGGCCGGCAATGAGGCGGTCGCCGCCTTCGTCGCCCGCTGCAAGCAGGGCGGCACCACCGCCGCCGAGCTGGAGACGCAAGAGAAGCTGGGCTTCGACACCGGCCTGACCGCGCAGCATCCGCTCAACCCGAACTGGCAACTGCCGGTCTACATCGCCAATTTCGTGCTGATGGACTATGGCACCGGCGCGGTGTTCGGCGTGCCCGCGCATGACCAGCGCGACATGGATTTCGCGCGCAAATACGCACTGCCGGTCCAGCGCGTCGTCGCCGATGGCGAGGCGACCGCCGCACTGTTCGAGGGCGACATCGCCTTCACCGGGGCGGGCACGATCGTCAACTCGCACTTCCTCGACGGCCTCGCCATCGAGGAGGCGAAGCGCCAGGTGATCGCGCGCGCCGAGGCCGAAGGCTGGGGCCAGGGTTCGACCGTCTATCGCCTGCGCGACTGGGGCGTCAGCCGCCAGCGTTACTGGGGCACGCCGATCCCGATCATCCATTGCGACGCCTGCGGCGCGGTGCCGGTGCCCAAGGACCAGCTGCCCGTGGTGCTGCCCGAGGACGTGTCCTTCGCCATTCCCGGCAATCCGCTCGACCGGCATCCGAGCTGGAAGGACGTCGCCTGCCCGAATTGCGGCGGCGCCGCGCGTCGGGAAACCGACACGCTCGACACCTTCGTCGATTCGTCCTGGTATTTCATCCGCTTCGCCAGCCAGCCCCGGGATCGCCCGTTCGATCCGGCGGAGGCGGCGCAGTGGCTGCCGGTCGGCCAGTATATCGGCGGCGTCGAGCATGCGATCCTGCACCTGCTCTATGCCCGTTTCTGGACGCGCGCGTTGAAGCATATCGGCCAGCTCGACATCGCCGAGCCGTTCGCCGGCCTGTTCACGCAGGGCATGGTCACGCACGAGACCTACAAGTCGTCGGACAATCGCTGGCTGGCGCCCGAGGATGTCCGCGATGGCATCGAGATCGCGACCGGCCAGCCGATCACCATCGGCCGCATCGAGAAGATGTCGAAGTCGAAGAAGAACACGATCGATCCCGAGCCGATCGTCGACCAGTATGGCGCCGACGCGGTCCGCTGGTTCATGCTCTCCGACTCGCCGCCCGAGCGCGACCTGGAGTGGAGCGAGAACGGCATCGAGGGCGCATGGCGCTTCGTCCAGCGGCTGTGGCGGCTGGTCGGCCAGGCCGAGGCGGCCGCCGAGGGCGAGGATGTGCCCTTGCGCAAGCTGGTCCACCGCACCACGGCCGGCGTCGCCGAGGCGATCGAGGGGTTGCAGTTCAACAAGGCGGTGGCGCTGCTCTACACGCTGGCCGGCGCGATCGAGAAGGCGGCCCCCTCCGCCGACCGGCGCGACGCGATTGCGACCATGGTGCGGCTGTCCGCGCCGATGGTCCCGCACCTGGCCGAGGAGGCCTGGGCGGCGAGCGGGCAGGACGGGCTGATCGCCGATGCGGCCTGGCCGGTGGTCGATCCGGCGATGCTGGTCGACGATGAGGTGACGATCGCGGTGCAGGTCAACGGCAAGCTGCGCGACACGCTGATCTTCGCCAAGGGCGCGGACCGCGCGGACGTCGAGGCGGCGGCGCTGGCGAGCGACAAGATCGTCCGCATCCTGGAGGGCAAGGCACCGCGCAAGGTGATCGTGGTGCCCGACCGGCTGGTGAACATCGTCGCATGACCCGCCATCTCGCCCTTTCCGCGCTGGCGCTGGCCGCGACCCCGCTGCTCGGCGGCTGCGGCCTGCATCCGCTCTATGCGGGCGGCGCGGCCGGACCGGTCGCGAAATCGCTCGCCGAGGTCGAGGTCGCGCCGATCGAGGGCAAGGCGGGCTGGCTGGTCGGCAACGCCTTGCGCGACCGGCTGGGCGCGACGGGCACGCCGCGCTATCGGCTGACGGTGCGGCTGGACGACCAGATCAGCGGCCTGGGCGTGCGCGGCGACGATTCGATCACGCGCGAGCGGCGGATATTGCGTGCGCGCTATCAGCTGACCGACCTGTCGGACAACCGGATGCTGCTCGACGCGACCGCCGGCTCGGATGCCGGGATCGACGTGGTCCAGTCCGAATATGCGACGATCGCGGCGGAGAACAGCGCGCTCGAACGCCTCGCCAAGATCGTCGCGGACGAGATCGTGACCAGCGTCGCGATCACCGCGCGCAACCGGGCCAAGACGCCCGGCACGGGGCAGTGACGCGGTGAAGGCCAATGCCGGCCAGATCCGGCAAGCGCTCCAGTCTCCCCGGCGCGACGTCCGCTTCCACCTGTTGCATGGACCGGACGAGGCGGGCGCGCAGGCGCTGGCGACCCTGCTCGGCAAGGCGCTGGGGCCGGAGGCGGAGCGGATCGACCTGGACGGCGCGGCGCTACGCGCCGATCCCGCGCGGCTCGCGGACGAAGCGGCGTCGATGTCGCTGTTCGGCACGCCCCGCTGGGTCCGGATCACCGGCCTGGGCGAGGAGAGCCTCGCCGCCGTCACCGCCCTGCTCGAACTCGAAAGCGGCACCAATCCGGTCGTGGCGATCGCGCCGGGGGTGAAGACCAGCGCCAAGATCGTGAAGCTGGCGCTCGACCATCCGCGCGCCATGGCCTTTGGCTGCTATCCCCCGACCGCGCAGGATGCCGAGAAGCTCGCCGCGCAACTGGCGCAGGACCAGGGGATGCGCGTCGCCCCCGGGGTCGCGGCGCGGCTGGTCGAGTCGGCGGGCGGCGACCGGTCGGTGCTGGCGCGTGAAGTCGAGAAGCTGGCGCTCTATCTGGATGCCGCGCCGGACCGGCCGCAGGAGCTGACGCTGGCGGCGCTGGACGCGGTCGGCGCGGATCTCGACGAGGGCGAGACCTTCGCGCTGGTCGACACGCTGATCGAGGGGCGGCCGGACCTGCTCGCCAACGAATTGGCGCGGCTGGCGGAGGCGGGCGGGTCGCCGATTCCCTGGCTGCGCCAGGTGGCGCGCCGGCTGGTGTCGCTTGCCGAGATGCGCGCGGAAATGGCCACGGGCGAGCCGGTCGAGGCGGTGATGAAGCGCCACCGCGTCTTCTTCAAGGAGGAGGCCGCCACCGCGCGCCATCTGCGCCGCTGGACGCCCGCGATGCTCGCCGACGCGCTTGCCCGCATCCGCCGGGCGGAGCGCGCGGTGATGGCGCCGGGCAATGCCGGTGGCGTGCTGGCCGACGATGCGGCGCTGTCGCTGGCGCGGGCCCTGGCGCGGCGGCGGTAACGAGCCGTCAGGCGTTCCGAATCACCCGTACGCCCGCACGAAGAAGACGATCGTCGTCGCCGCCGTCACCAGCAGCGTCCAGCCGCGAACCACCGAGGGCGGCAACGCCTTGCCCAGCGACGCGCCCAGCCAGCCGCCGAGCAGGCCGCCGACGAGCATCGGCAGGCACAGCTCCCACCGCACCAGCCCGGTGGCCATGAAGACCAGCGCCGCCGCGAAATTCGCCACCGCCAGCATCAGCGTGCGCGGCGCGAACATCGACCGCACCGACTCGCCCGCCAACAGGCCATAGGTGGCGGTGGTCATGATGCCGACGCCGCCGCCGAAATAGCCGCCATAGGTGCCCAGCACCGCCTGCACGATCATCAGCGTCGATGTGCCGATCGTCACCCGGTCGCGCAGCCAGTCACCGGCCCGGCGCCCGAAGGCGATGGCCAGGAAGGCGATCAGCAGCAGCCATGGCACGATCACGTCGAAGGCGCGGCCCGGCGTCGCGACCAGCAGCACGCTGCCCAGCAGCCCGCCCGCGAAGGTGATCGCCGCCAGCACCCGCACCGATACGCCGCCCACGGGGCGCAGCTCGTCGCGGAACGCCCAGGCGCTGGCCCAGGCCCCCGGCATCAGCGCCAGGTTCGACGTGGCGTTGGCGACATTGGCCGGCGTGCCGAGCCCGAGCAGCGCCGGCATGGTGGCGAAGGTGCCGCCCCCCGCCAGCGCGTTCATCCCGCCGCCGACCAGGCCGGCAACGGCCGCGAGCGCCACCGCGCCGGCATCGATCACCGCCGCCCGCCCCGGATCAGGCGGCGGCGGTTTCGGTCGGGGCCTGGGCGGCCGCGTCCGCCGCCGCCTCGCGGTCGCGCTCGGCGCGCGACTTCTTCTCGGCGGCGGTCTTCAACTGCCCGCAGGCGGCGTCGATGTCGCGACCACGCGGGGTGCGGACGGGCGCGGAGATGCCCGCCTCGAAGATGATATCGGAGAAGCGCCGCACCCGCTCCGGCGTCGACGTGTCATAGGGCGCGCCGGGCCAGGGGTTGAAGGGGATCAGATTGACCTTGGCCGGCAGGCGGTACTTGCGCAGCAGGCGGACCAGTTCGTGGGCCTCCTCGTCCGAGTCGTTCTTGTCCTTCAGCATCACATATTCGAAGGTGATGCGCCGCGCATTGTTCGCGCCCGGATAGTCGGCGCATGCCTGGAGCAGCTCCTCGATGCCGTATTTGCGGTTGAGCGGCACGATCTCGTCGCGCACCTCCTTGGTCACCGCATGGAGCGACACCGCCAGGTTGACGCCGATCTCCTCGCCGGCGCGCGCCATCATCGGCACCACGCCGCTGGTCGACAGGGTGATGCGTCGCTTGGACAGGGCCAGGCCGTCGCCGTCCATCACCAGCTTCAGCGCGTCGCGGACATGGTCGAAATTATAGAGCGGCTCGCCCATCCCCATCATCACGATGTTGGTGAGCATCCGCCCCTCCGGCTGGGACGGCCATTCGCCCAGCGCGTCGCGCGCCAGCATCACCTGACCGACGATCTCGCCAGCGGTCAGGTTGCGCACCAGCCGCATCGTGCCGGTGTGGCAGAAGGTGCAGTTGAGCGTGCAGCCGACCTGGCTCGACACGCACAGGGTGCCGCGATCCGCATCGGGGATGAACACCGCCTCGTAATCCTGCCCGTCGGGCGAGCGGAGCAGCCATTTGCGCGTGCCGTCGGTCGACACCTGCGCCTCGACCACCTCGGGCCGGCCGACCACGAATCGCTCGGTCAGCCAGGGATGCTGCGCCTTGGCGATATCGGTCATCTGCGCGAATTCGGTCGCGCCGCGATTGTAGAGCCAGTGGAAGATCTGCTTGGCGCGCAGCTTCGCCTGCTTGGGCTCCAGCCCCGCCGATTCGAGCGCGGCGCGAATCTGGTCGCGGGTCAGGCCGATCAGGTCGACCCGCCCGTCGCTGCGAGGTGCGGCCGCGCGGGGCACGGGCACGGGATCGACATGCCCCGGAATGGGCATCAGGTTCGCGGCTGTCTGCATCGCGCGCCTATAGCCGATCCGCGAGGCTTTTTCCACTGTCTCACGGAACCATCCGGACCGGTGGCTTCGTCGGGCCTTTCTATCGTCCCGCACAGGCCAGGATCGCCGCATCGATCGCGGTGGCCGCGCCGCGTAGGGCATAGCTGTCGGCGAAGGGGCGGCCGCGCACGCCGACCGTCTCGATGCTCATGCTGCGCGCGCCGCGCAGCGCCGCGACGATCGCCCGGTCGCTCGCCGCATCGGTGGCGAAGGCGTCGACGCCGTTGCCGACCAGCGCGAACCGCCGCTCGCCGACCGTCAGCGTGACGGGCGCGGAGCGGTCGCGCTCGCGGCTGAGCCGGACGTGGAGCGAGGCGCGCAGGCCCCGCCCCGCGCTCGCCTCGGTCCAGCGCGCGACGCTGGCGAAGGGGCGCCAGCGCGACGCGCCGCCCGCCGAGGCGGGGCCGGCAATGGCATAGCAGCGGTCGCGGTCGCGGAACGCGCCCCAGCTGCGCCACACGCCGATCGTCTCGCGCGCCGCCACCGGCCCGGCCGCGATCAGCCACAGGGCGGCCAGCAATCCCATGTGTCGCGCCATCCTCATGCGCGGGCATGTCGATCCTCGGGCGGAGCGATGCAACGGCAAACCGCGTTGAACCGCCAGATTTGGCTGGCTGACGAAGGGAGGAATGCTTGCTCCTCCCGGTCAATCGGCTAGGACTGCAATCCAAATCGGCCGAAGTCGGGCCTGGGGGATGATATGAAGGCGACGATCGAACGCGCGACGCTCCTGAAGGGGCTGAGCCATGTGCAATCGGTGGTGGAGCGCCGCAACACCATCCCCATCCTGTCCAACGTCCTGCTCGAGGCGACCACCGACGGCCATCTGAAGATGATGGCGACCGACCTCGACCTGCAGATCAACGAGCAGGTGTCCGCCGCGGTCGACCAGCCCGGATCGACCACCGTGTCCGCGCACACGCTGTTCGACATCGCGCGCAAGCTGCCCGAGGGGGCGCAGGTGTCGCTGTCCGCCGCCGAGGGGCGCATGACCATCGTCGCCGGCCGCGCCCGCTTCTCGCTCGGCACGCTGCCGCGCGACGATTTCCCGGTGATCGCCGAGGGTGAGCTGCCGACCCAGTTCGAGCTGCCGGCCGAGACGCTGAAGCAGATCATCGACAAGACCCGCTTCGCCATCTCCACCGAGGAGACGCGCTATTACCTGAACGGCATCTTCCTGCACGTCGCCACCGACGGGCCGGAGCCGGTGCTGAAGGCGGCGGCGACCGACGGCCACCGGCTGGCGCGCGTCACCATGCCGCGTCCCGAGGGCGCCGAGCAGATGCCGGACGTGATCGTGCCGCGCAAATGCGTCGCCGAGCTGCGCAAGCTGCTCGACGAGGTGGACGGGTCGGTCGGCGTGTCGCTGTCGGGCACCAAGATCCGCTTCGACCTGGGCCGGGCGATCCTGACCTCCAAGCTGATCGACGGCACCTTCCCCGATTATTCGCGCGTCATCCCGACCGGCAACGACAAGATCCTGAAGCTCGACCCCAAGAGCTTCATGGAGGGCGTCGACCGCGTCTCCACCATCGCGACCGAGAAGACCCGCGCGGTGAAGATGGCGCTGGACCGCGACAAGATCACCCTGTCGGTCAGCAGCCCGGAAAACGGCACGGCGGCCGAGGAAGTGCCCGGCGAATATACGTCGACGCCGTTCGAGATCGGCTTCAACAGCCGCTATCTGCTCGACATCCTGGGCCAGATCGACAGCGACCTGGTCGAGGTCCACCTGGCCGATGCCAGCGCGCCGACGCTGATCCGCGAGAACGACAAGGCGCCCGCGCTGTACGTGCTGATGCCGATGCGGGTATAAACCCGCATCCCATCCGGTCGCTCGACGGCGGGTGATCGGGCGATAGTGGAAGGGTGTGGCGATGGACGCCTATCATTTGTCCGACCGAGACGAACGACTGTCCGATCTGGTCGAACGTGCCGTCGAGGGCGAGCGGGTCGCTATCATGCGGGATGGACGCGTGGTGGCGAAGCTCGTGCCCGCCGCCGCGAGCAAACGAAGGGCCATCGTCGACCTGGCGACATTGCAGGCATTGACCGCAAGCCTGCCTCCTAGCACCGATCGTTGCGGTGATGCGGTTCGGACGCTCCGCGACTCGGATCGTTATTGAATGATCTATTGCGACACGTCGGTGTTCGTGGCGGCGCTGACCGGCGAGATCGGCAGCGAACCGGTCCAGGCATGGCTTGCGCAGCAGATCACAGACTCGCTGGCGATCAGTGAATGGGTCGGTACGGAATTCACCAGTGCCATCGCGATGAAGCGTCGGCGCGGCGACTTCGATCAGGATGGGGCGGAGCGGGTGCTGGCGGTCTGGGATCGGCTTGCCGCCGGGTGTCGCGTGCTACCGATTCGTCCCCGCCATTTTCGCCTGGCGTCCGTGCTGATCGGCGCACCCCAATCCACCTTGCGATCGGGCGATGCGTTGCACCTGGCGATCGTGCGCGACCGCGACCTGGGCGTCGCGACCTTGGACCGTGTCATGGCCGACCGCGCCACCATTCTCGGTGTGCCGGTGCATCGCTTCCATATCTGATTGCCGACCCCGCCCCTTGCTCGACCGCCTCACCCTCAGCGATTTCCGCAACCATGACGCGCTGAGCCTGTCGCCCGGCCCCGGCTTCGTGGTGCTGACCGGCGCGAACGGGGCGGGGAAGACCAATGTGCTGGAGGCGGTGTCGCTGCTCACGCCCGGCCGCGGGCTGCGCCGCGCGCCGCTGGCGGCGATGGCGCGGCAGGGGGGACCGGGCGGCTGGGGCGTGGCGGCGAGCGTCGCGGGCGTTGAGCTGGCCACCGGCACCCAGGCCCCCGCGCCGGATCGCCGCATCGTCCGCATCCAGGGCGCGCCCGCCACCGCGACCGGGCTGACCGAGTGGATCACGCCGCTCTGGCTCACCCCCGCCACCGACCGGCTGTTCGTCGAGCCGGCGGGCGAGCGGCGGCGCTTCCTCGACCGGCTGGTGCTCGCCCTGTCGCCGGCCCATGCCGGCCATGCCAGCCGCTACGAGGCGGCGATGCGCGAGCGCAACCGGCTGCTGGCGGGCGAGCATCCCGCCGATTCCGAATGGCTGACCGCGCTGGAGGCGCGCATGGCCGAGCATGGCGCGGCGCTCGACGCGGCGCGGCTGGAGACGGTCGCGCTGCTCGCCGAACGGCTCGACGCGGCGGCGGCAGGGGCCTTTCCCCATGCCCGGCTGCACCTGCTGGGCGAGCCGATGCAGGTCGAGTCCTTCGCCCGCGCGCTGGCGCTGGGGCGCCGCCGCGACGCCGCCGCCGGCCGCACGCTCATCGGCCCGCATCGCGCCGACCTGTCGGTCATCCATCGCGAGAAGGCGCAAGGCGCGGCGCTCGCCTCGACCGGCGAGCAGAAGGCGCTGCTGATCGGCATCGTCCTGGCCCATGCCGAGCTGGTCGCGGACCGGACCGGCCGCGCGCCGGTGCTGCTGCTCGACGAAGTCGCCGCGCATCTCGACCCCGGCCGGCGCGCGGCGCTGTTCGCGCGGCTGGACGGGCGCGGGCAGACCTGGATGACCGGCACGGAGGCGGCGCTGTTCGCCGACCTTTCCACGGAAGCGACGCGCATCGAATTGTAGCGCCCGCTCGACTTTGGGCGTCAGACGCGGAAAAGGGACCACATGTCTTCTTCGCCCGCCCCCAAGCCCGTGATCGTCCTGGTCCGCCCGCAATTGGGCGAGAATATCGGCAAGGCCGCCCGCGCCATGCTCAATTTCGGCCTGACCGAGCTGCGGCTGGTGGCGCCGCGCGACGGCTGGCCCAATCCCCAGGCCGGCCCCGCAGCCTCCGGCGCGGACCTGGTGCTGGAGGGGGCGACCCTGTTCGATTCGGTCGCCGAGGCGGTGGCGGACTGCGCCCATGTCTATGCCACCACGGTGCGCAAGCGGGGCGTGACCAAGCCCGTCGTCACGCCCGAGGAGGCCGCCACCGCGATCCAGGCCGCGCCGGGGCGCAGCGCCTTCCTGTTCGGGCCCGAGCGATCGGGACTGGAGACCGACGATGTCGCGCTGGCCCGCACCATCGTCACCGTGCCGATCAACCCGGAGTTCGGCAGCCTCAACCTGGCGCAGGCGGTGATCCTGGTCGCCTATGAATGGTCCAAGCACCAGTCGCTGGCGCAGCCGCCCGAAACCGACCTGCCGCCCCCGGCCCCGCAGGGCGAGCTGGAAGGGATGATCGGCCAGCTCGATTCGATGCTGGAGGCGGCGCATTTCTACTTCCCGCCCGAGCGCAAGGAGACGACCCGCCGCACGCTGCGCACGTTGTTGACCAAGCCGGGCTGGTCGAGCCAGGAGGTCCGCACGCTGCGCGGCGTGCTGTCGGCGCTGGAGGGCGCGAAGCTGCGGCGGGGCCGCGCGGAGGAGTCAGCGGGTGCGATCGAACCGGTCGAGCTCATAGGCGATCGAGGCCTCGACCAGCCGCTCCCATAGGTCGGCGATCACCGC
The DNA here is from genome assembly GCF_003951315.1 of Sphingomonas sp. S-NIH.Pt15_0812. Classification (GTDB taxonomy): domain Bacteria; phylum Pseudomonadota; class Alphaproteobacteria; order Sphingomonadales; family Sphingomonadaceae; genus Sphingomonas. Next base: position 2,884 of record NZ_QLJH01000010.1, on the reverse strand, counting down.
CGCCGGCAGGCCGAGCCGCTCCGCCTCGGCCCGGGCATGGGCGATGACCTCGGCCTTGCGCGCCTCGTCGCGCACCGCGCCGCGCGCCGGTTTGATCCGCGCGGCCGCGTCCATATAGGCGAAGCGCCGGGCGAGCAGCGCGACCAGTTCGCGGTCGAGCGCGTCGACGCCGGCGCGGACCTCGGTCATGGTGGTGCAATCGGGGCCGGGCAGGATCGTGTCGGACATGGGGTCGCTCTAGCGGTGCCGGTCGGCCCCGCCAATGCGGCATCACGATCAGGCTTTGCATTCGCCTGGGATTTCAGGTCATATCCCCTGTCTCTTATTCAGGGAAAACCGCCCATGTTCATGCTCTTGCTGTCTGCCGCCCTTGCCGCCCAGACGACCGCGCCGGAAACGCCCGCCGCCGCGCCCACGCCGGTCGCGACCGAGAAGCCGGTCTGCCGCAAGGAGGTGCCGCTCGGCTCGATCATGGCCAAGCGCACCTGCCACAGCAAGGCGGAGTGGGCCGCGATCGACAGCGCCAATGCGGGCGCGGCGGAAAACGCTCGGCGCATCAATGGCGGGCGGACCGGCGCGCCGCGCTGATCCCGTCCGCCCCGGCGCCAGCTTGACCCGTCAGCTTGACTCCGGGGCCGCCTGCGGCTAGGCGCGCCCCTTCGCAATCGGCCCCGCATCCCGGTGAAGCGGCGGCCCTGCTCTCCTGCGCATGAGAATCCTCATTCGTCCGAGTCGCGGAGCGATACCGGGACCAACGTTGTTGTCAGTTGCAAGGAATTACGATGTCGAAGCGCCATAGCGCCAAGCACAAGCTCGATCGCCGTCTCGGCGAGAACATCTGGGGCCGCCCCAAGTCGCCGGTCAACAAGCGCGAATACGGCCCCGGCCAGCACGGCCAGCGCCGCAAGGGCAAGGTCTCCGACTATGGCATCCAGCTGCGCGCCAAGCAGAAGCTGAAGGGCTATTACGGCGACGTCACCGAGAAGCAGTTCAAGCAATGCTACCAGGAGGCCGCCCGCATGAAGGGCGACACCTCGCAGAACCTGATCGGTCTGCTGGAGCAGCGCCTGGACATGATCGTCTATCGCGCCAAGTTCGCCCCGACGATCTTCGCCGCCCGCCAGCTGGTCAGCCACGGCCACATCCGCGTCAACGGCGTGAAGTGCAACATCGCGTCGCGTCGCTGCTTCGTCGGCGACGAGATCACGCTGGGCACCAAGGCCAAGGAAATGGCGCTGGTGCTCGAGGCGCAGAACCTCGCCGAGCGTGAAGTGCCCGATTACGTCGCGCCGGACGGCAACGCCAAGATCACCTTCGTTCGCGTCCCGACGCTGGACGAGGTGCCCTATCCGGTGAAGATGGAGCCGAACCTGGTCGTCGAGTTCTACTCGCGCTAACCGACGGTTCGACCACGAGCACGAAAACGGGCGGTCCCCCTGGCGGGGGCCGCCTTTTTTCGTGCCTTTTCATTTGCTCGGCGCGGCGACCCCGGCCACACCATGGGGCGCATCCAGGAGACACCATGCGCCTCACCATCCTCGCCCTGCTCGCCACCGTCGCCGCGCCCGCCCTTGCGCAGACCGCGCCCACGCCCGCCATCTCGCCGGAGACGCTGAAGACCGTCACCCAGACGCTGTCGTCCGACGCCTATGAGGGCCGCGCGCCGACCACGGCGGGCGAGGAGAAGACGGTCGCGTACATCATCGAGCGGTTCAAGGCGGCGGGGCTGAAGCCCGGCAATCACGGCGCATGGACGCAGGCCGTGCCGATGGTCGAGATCACCGCCACCGACATGTCGCCGATGACCTTCACGGTGCCGGGCAAGCCGGCGCAGCGCCTGGCCTATCGCACCGACATGGTCGCGGGCACCTATCGCGTCACGCCGTCGGTCGCGGTCGAGGACAGCCCGGTCGTCTTCGTCGGCTATGGCATCACCGCGCCCGAAAAGGGCTGGGACGATTATGCCGGCGTCGACGTGAAGGGGAAGACCGTCGTCATCCTGATCAACGACGCCGACTGGCAGACCATGGGCCGCGAGGGGCCGTTCGAGGGCCGGGCGATGACCTGGTACGGCCGCTGGCCCTATAAGTTCGAGAATGCGGCCAAGCATGGCGCCGCCGCCGCGATCATCGTCCACCAGACCGAACCGGCCGCCTATCCCTGGGCGGTGGTGCAATCCTCCTGGACCGGGCCGCAGCTCGAACTGGACGAGAAGGGCGATCATCTCGACCAGAGCCAGGTGATCGGCTGGATGCAGCTGCCCCAGGCGCAGGCGCTGTTCGCCGCATCGGGCCGGGATTTCACCGCCCTGGCCGAGGCGGCGACGCACAAGGGCTTCAAGGCGGTGCCGCTGGACGCGCGCATGTCGCTCAGCTTCCGCAACACGATCCGGCGGCAGGCGTCCAAGAACGTCATCGGCGTGCTGCCGGGCACCGCGCAGCCCGATGACTATGTCCTCTATTCGGCGCATTGGGATCATCTGGGCCGGTGCGACGCGGTCGATGGCGACGATATCTGCAACGGCGCGGTCGACAATGCCTCGGGCGTCGCCGGGCTGGTCGCATTGGCGGAGGCGCAGGCCAAGGCGGGGCCGGCGAAACGCTCGATCGGCTTCCTGGCGGTGACGGCGGAGGAATCGGGGCTGCTCGGTTCGCGCTATTATGCGGAACATCCCATCTATCCGCTCAGCCGCACGGTCGGCGGGGTCAATATGGACGTGCTCAACGTCAACGGCCTGGCGCGCGACTTCGTGATCGCGGGCGCGGGCAAGTCGGAGCTGGAGGATCTGGTCAAGCCGATCGTCGCCGGCGAAGGGCGCGTGATCGGGACCGAGAGCAATCCGGAACGCGGCGGCTATTACCGGTCCGACCATTTCTCCTTCGCC
>NZ_QLJH01000001.1 GCF_003951315.1 Sphingomonas sp. S-NIH.Pt15_0812 | reverse complement strand
CCATGAGGGGGATGGGGATGAAGAGGATGTGGGCCGCAGCGGCGGCGATGACGATGCTGGCGGTGCCGTCGTCCCTTTGGGCGGGAAGCCGGACGGTCAAGGTCGGCGAACCGGCGCCGGATGCGGAATTGACGCTGGTCGACGGCAGCACGGTGCGGCTTGCCGATCTCAAGGGGCAAGTGGTGCTGCTCAACTTCTGGGCGACCTGGTGCGTGCCGTGCCGGCAGGAACTGCCCCTGCTCGATTCCTATTACCGCTCGGCGCAGAAATACGGGCTTCGCGCCTATGCGGTCACGACCGAGGGGTCGGTGCCCGTCTACCGGCTGAAAACGCTGTTCGCCGCCATGGCCATCCCCTCGGTCAAGCGGATGAAGGGCCTGTCGGGCGAGATGCCGGCGGTGCCGACCAACTATATCATCGATCGCGCCGGGATCGTCCGCTACGCCAAGGCGGGCGCGATGGACCTGGACGATCTGAACCGCGAACTGATGCCGCTGCTCAAGGCGCAGTGAGGGCGCATCGTTCCTCCCTGCACGGCGCGTGGCGCCGCCGCCGCCCCGTGCAGGGAGGAGGAGCCGTTACTTCATCAGCGCCGCGACGCCGGGCAGGTCCTTGCCCTCCATCCATTCCAGGAACGCGCCGCCGGCCGTCGAGACGAAGGTGAAGGCCCCCGCCACGCCCGCCTGGTTGAGCGCGGCGACCGTGTCGCCACCGCCCGCCACCGAGACCAGCGAGCCGTCCTGCGTCAGCGCCGCCGCCGTGCGCGCCAGCGACACCGTCGCCACGTCGAAGGGCGGCGTCTCGAACGCGCCCATCGGTCCGTTCCACACCAGGGTCCGGCAGTTCTTGAGCACATCGCCCAGCGCCTCGACGGCGGCGGGGCCGACGTCCAGGATCATCTCGTCCGCCGCGACCTCATGGACGTTGATCGTGCGCGTCGCCGGGTTCGGCTTGAACTCGCGCGCCACCACCACGTCATAGGGCAGGTGGACCGTGCAGTTCGCCGCATCCGCCGCGTCCAGGATCGATTCGGCGGTGCCCGTCAGGTCATGCTCGCACAGCGACTTGCCGACATCGACGCCGCGCGCCGCCAGGAAGGTGTTGGCCATGCCGCCGCCGATGATCAGGTGATCGACCCGGCTGACCAGATGGCGCAGCACGTCAAGTTTGCTCGACACCTTGGCCCCGCCGACCACCGCCGCGACAGGATGGGTGGGATGGCCCAGCGCCTTTTCCAGCGCATCGAGCTCGGCCTCCATCGCCCGGCCGGCAAAGGCGGGCAGCACATGCGCCAGCCCCTCGGTCGAGGCATGGGCGCGGTGCGCGGCGGAAAAGGCGTCGTTGACGTAAAGATCCCCCAGCTTCGCCATCTCGGCGACCAGCGCGGGATCGTTCTTCTCCTCGCCGGGGAAGAAGCGGGTATTTTCCAGCACCGCGACATCGCCGGGCTGGAGCATCGCCACCGCCTCGGCCGCGCCGTCCCAATCGACGAAGCGGACGGGCCGGCCCAGCACCTCGCCATAGGGCTTGGTCACCATCGCGAGCGACATGTCGGGATTACGCTGTCCCTTGGGGCGGCCGAAATGCGCCAGCACCAACACGATCGCGCCGCGATCCGCCAGTTCGCTAACGGTAGCCAGCGTCGCGCGCAGCCGCGTGTCGTCGGTCACCCGACCGTCCGCCATCGGCACGTTGAGATCCTCGCGCACCAGCACGCGCTTGCCCTGGATATCGCCCATATCGTCGAGCGTCTTGAACGGCTTGGTCATGCTTCCTCGATCCTGATGATGTCGCCCAGGGCGATCCGCCCGCCCGCCAGCACGCGCGTGCACACGCCGCCACGCCAGTCCGGGGTCAGGGCCCGTCGCAATCCCGGCCGCAGCGCATCCATGCGCTGGCAGGGCTCGCATTCCATGGTGATTTCCAGCACCACCGCCGCGCCGATCCGCAACCGCGCGCCCGCCACCTGGGGCAGGACGAGGCCGTCGACCAGCAGGTTGGCGCGCCGCTCCTGCCAGGGCAGGTCATGGGTCAGCGCCGGGTCGAGTTCGGCCAGCGCCTGGTCCCAACCCGTCCGCGCCATCGCCGTCACCTGACGCCGGCCGCGCCCGCCGGGCCTGACCAGCCCACGGCTATCGCCCGCGAGGCCGGCATCGAGAGAGATGTCGACCGCGTCGATCACCTCCACCGGCCCCTTGGGGCGGGCATGGCGGGCGATACCCGCCAGCACGCCCGTCAGCCCCGTGACGGGCATGACGGACGCATCGGCGTGGACGGGCAGGTCGCGGTTCAGAGGAACCGCGCCATCGCGGTCGCGGTGTCGACCATGCGGTTGGAGAAGCCCCATTCATTGTCGTACCACGACACGACGCGGACCAGCTTGCCGTCGATCACCGCCGTCTCCAGGCTGTCGACGGTCGAGGACTGGGGCGAGTGCATCAGGTCGATCGAGACCAGCGGCTCGTCCGAATAGACCAGCACGCCCTTCAGCGGGCCGCTTTCCGACGCCGCCTTCAGGATCGCGTTCACCTCGTCGCGCGTGGTGTCGCGCTTGGGGGTGAAGGTCAGGTCGACCAGGCTGACGTCCGGCACCGGCACGCGGATCGCCGAGCCGTCCAGCTTGCCCTTCAGCTCCGGCAGCACCTCGCCCACCGCGCGCGCCGCGCCGGTGGTGGTCGGGATCATCGACATGGCGGCCGCACGGGCGCGGCGCAGGTCGGGATGGATCTGGTCGAGGATCTTCTGGTCGTTGGTATAGGCGTGGACCGTGGTCATCAGGCCGCGCTCGATGCCGATCGCGTCGTTCAGCACCTTGGCGACCGGCGCCAGGCAGTTGGTGGTGCAGCTGGCATTGGACACGATGGTGTGGTCCGCGCCGAGCTGGTCGTGGTTGACGCCGAACACGACGGTCAGGTCGACATTCTTGCCGGGGGCCGAGATCAGCACCTTCTTCGCGCCCGCATCGATATGCTTCTGGCACGAGGCGCGGTCGGTGAAGAAGCCGGTGCACTCCAGCACCAGTTCGACGCCCAGTTCCTGGTGCGGCAGATTGGCGGGATCGCGCTCGGCGGTGACGCGGATGCGCTTGCCGTCGATGACGATGTCGTTGCCCTCGGCCGACACTTCGCCGGGATAGCGGCCATGGACGCTGTCGCGGCTGAACAGCCATGCGTTGGACTTGGCATCGGCCAGGTCGTTGATCGCCACCAGTTCGAGCTGGCCGTCGCCGCGCTCCAGAATCGCGCGGGCGACCAGGCGACCGATACGCCCGAACCCGTTGATCGCTACCTTCACCGTCATCGCGCCTGCTCCTTCGGATAGTGGCCCAGCGACGGCGAAGTCGCGGAGGGGCCGAACGTCCGCGCCTTTCGGATCGTCGGCCCTGCCTGTCAACCATCGCAACAACGGTTCGCGGCCCTTGCCGCGTCTCCACTGCATCCCTACTCCGGCCGAATGGATGATCTGCCCGCCACCGAACACCCCAGCGACACCTCCGCCGCCGACCGGATCGAAGGCGCGATCGCCCGGATCGAGCGTGCCGTCGCGGTGCGCGCCGCCGACAGCGAAGCCCTTGCCAAGCGCCACGCCGCCCTGAAGGCCCGGATGGCCGAGGCGGTATCGGCGCTCGACGAGGTCATCGCGCGCACCCCCGCCACCGCGCCCGCGCAGGGCCGCCGCTGATGGCGACCGTCACGCTCAATATCGGCGGCCGCCCCTTCCCCGTCGCCTGCCGCGATGGCGAGGAGGCACGGCTCCAGTCGCTCGGCCGGATGGTCGCCGAACGCTGGCCCGCCGCCGACCGCGCCGCCAACGGCCAGCCGGAACGCGCGATGCTCTATGTCGCGCTGATGCTCGCCGATGCGCTCGACGAATCGGAGAGTCGGCCGCCGCCGGGCTCGGCGGTCAGCGAACCGGCGCTGCTGCGGATCGCGGATCGGCTGGAAGCGCTGGCGGATGCCCTTGAGCAATCGCCCCCGAGCGCCTAGATAGATGGGCGGCGGGTACTGCCCGGTGCGAGCCTCTTATATCCCTGAGGCTATTCTTCATCCAAGGGGGCTGTCCCTGCCCGGACCCTGGTCCGACGCACATGGTCCCCACCTGACGTACTGGGCGTCGGTGGATACAATGGCAAACGGCCATGGCGGTCCCGCCACCCGCTTCATTCCCGTCCTGCGCGTGCGCTCGTGACCGACGCACGCCCCTCGACCGACAAGCGCGCGTTGCGCGCCCGTCTGCGGGCGTTGCGCGATGTGGTGCCGCCGCAGTCCTTGCCGGTGCCGGCAGCCTTCCTCGTGCTCCTGCGGCCGGCGCTGGTCGTCGCCAGCTACGCACCGATGGGCGGCGAGGCCGACCCCGCCCCCTTCGCACAGGCCGCGCTGGCGGCCGGCGCACGATTGGCGCTGCCCCATGTCGTCGACCGGGCGACGCCGCTCCGCTTCCTGGCCTGGGACGGACGGGCCCATGAGCCCGGCCCCTTCGGCCTGCGCAATCCCCCCGCCGGCTCGCCAGAGCTGCGACCCGACCTGATCCTGACGCCGCTGGTCGGCTTCGATCGTTCGGGCAACCGGATCGGGCAAGGTGCCGGCCATTACGACCGCGCCTTCGCCACCGTCCCCCAGGCGATTCGGATCGGCATCGCATGGAGCGTGCAGCAACTGCCGCCGATAACGCCGGACCCATGGGACGTGCCGTTGCACGCCATCGCCACCGAACAGGAATGGATCAGCATCATGGACCCCACCGCATGACCCCCAGTTGGCGCAAACCCGCCGGCGCGCTGCTGATCCTGGCGCTGATCGTGATCTGGGTGGGGCTGGTCGCCAGCCTGTCCGGCCTGGTCGGCAGCTGGCACTGGACGGCGCAGCTCCTGTTCTACGCCGTCACGGGACTGGTCTGGATCGCGCCGCTCAAGCCGCTGCTCCGATGGATGGAGACGGGGCGCTGGCGCTGAATTTCGAGGTATGAACTTGCGCCGGGTGGCGCGAGTGACGGGGCTCGAACCCGCGACCTCCGGCGTGACAGGCCGGCGCTCTAACCAACTGAGCTACACCCGCAGACCCTGCGAACCTAATGGCCCGCGAACATCGGCGACTTCCTGCTTCCGCACCATCCCCGAAAGGGGGTGGCGCGAGTGACGGGGCTCGAACCCGCGACCTCCGGCGTGACAGGCCGGCGCTCTAACCAACTGAGCTACACCCGCTTGCGAAGCGAGGCCGGCCCACTATGCGACAGGCGGGGGGCTGTCAACGGCCCTTTTCATTTTCCTTCGTCGCCGGCCGCATTTCCCATGCCCCGCTGCCGCCGCTCGCGTCCCTGATGGACCAGCGTGCCGTGCTCGAACAGGAAGCCGGCGATATCCGGCTTGCCCGCCGCGCCCAGCACGGTCTGGAGGATGATCAGCAGCGGCACCGCGAGCAGCGCCCCCAGCGTCCCCCATACCCATCCCCAGAAGCTCAGCGAGATCAGGATGAGCAGCGGGCTGATCGTCAGCCGGTGGCCGACGATGAAGGGCGTGATCGCATTCGCCTCGACCAGGTGCAGGCCGTACATCACCACCGGCGGCAACAGGGCGGTCCAGATGTCGTTGAACGTCATCAATCCGCCCAGCGCCAGCAGGAACGCCCCGATCACCGGCCCGAAATAGGGGATGTAGTTGAGCAGTGCGACGATGCCGCCCCACATCGCCGGATAGGGCATCCCGATCGCCCATAAAGCCGTGCCCGTCACGATGCCCAGGATGACGTTGATCAGCGTGATCGTGCCCAGATAGGCCGACACGTCGTCGACCACGTCCTGGATGACGCGGGCGGTCGCCATCGCGCCGTCGAAGCTGGTCCGGCCGGTGATCGTCTTCTGCCGCATCCGCGTCCAGCCGGACAGGAAGAAGAAGACGATCAGCACCCCGAACAGGAATTGCACGATCACCGCCGGCGCGGAGGTGGCGGCCAGTTCGAGGATCGACGAGGGCGGCGCGACGGCGGCGGTCGGCGACGAGCGGATCGGCGTCGAGGCGATCTGGTGCAGCGCCTTGTTGGCATAGCGTTCCAGGCTGGAATAGAGATCGAGCAGCGGCGCCAGATTGTCCTGGATACGCCCGATCCGGCTCGGCAGCAGGCGGAAGAAGTCGGTCGCCGGCACCACGATCGCGGCCAGCGCGATGTTCACCGCGATCAGGAACAGCAGGATGCACAGGATCGCCGCCAGCGCCGACGGCACGCGGCGCCGCTCCATCCATTCGAGGATCGGCACCATCGCCACCGCGATCACCAGCGCGGTGGTCAGCGGCAGGAAGAATTCGGCCCCCTCCTTCAAGGCGAAGGGGGTGGCGAAGATCAGGCCGATGCCGGCGGTCAGGGTCAGCGCGGCGAGCAGCCGGTCGCGACGCATCGCGATCCGCACCGCTTCATCCGGCGCGACGCCGCTCGGCACCCCCAGGATGCTGTCGCCCGGCATCGTCGATGCCGGGTCCGATACGTCGTCGTTGCTGATCGTCATGGCGGCATCCTAGCCGCTTTACGGACAGCCGCCATCCCGAAGCCACGCCAGCACCACGATAAATGGGCGGCGTGGCGGAGAAGAGTCAGTTGCGGTCGATTTCCATCAACATCGTATGCTCGTAGCGCTTCTCGCCCGGCTGGTAGAGCGCGCTCGGCTGGAAGCGGCGCGGCGTGATGCGCAGCGCGCCCAGGCCGGCGAGCTTGAACGTGCCGATCTTCTCCTCGCGCGGCGGCTTGCCGTCGCGATCCAGGGTCAGCGCATCGACATAGATCTCGTCGTGCCGGGTGTAGATGGCGTGGGGTGCCAGCGTCACGTCGCCGCGATTATAGGTCGCGGCGACCGCGAGTTGCTTGACGATCGCCTCGAAGATGACGGCGGGGGACGGCGGCGGCGTGGTAGGCTGACGCTCGATCGTGGCGCTCATATCGTTCATTCCCACCCCTTTGCCGAAACTGCTGCACCGCAGCAAGGACGATCCTGCGCCATGGATGTTTCGTCCCTGTCTCTTTGCGGGCCATATCCGGTGCCGGGAACGTCGACCCGCGCGGGCGGTTCCACGACCATGAGCGACACGGCGACCCGCGACGATCCCCGGCTGTGGGACGAGGTGAAGGCCCGGATCAGCGCCGGCGACAAGGGCGGCAAGGCCGGCCAATGGTCGGCGCGCAAGGCGCAGTTGGCGGTCGCCGAGTATAAGAAACGCGGCGGCGGCTATGAGGGCGGCAAGGAGGCTGGCAATCACCTCCACCAATGGACCGAGGAGGATTGGGGCACCAGATCGGGCGAAAAGAGCGGCGAGACGCACGAACGCTATCTGCCGAAACAGGCCCGCGCCGCGCTGAGCGACGACGAGTACGCCCGCACCACCGCCGCCAAGCGCCGCGATTCGCACGACGGAAAGCAATATTCCGCCCAGCCCGACGACATCGCGAAAAAGACCGCACCCTTTCGCGACCACCGGACCAAGGCGGAACTCTATGCCGAGGCGAAGCGCCGCGACATCGCCGGCCGCTCGTCGATGACCAAGGCCCAGTTGCAGGCGGCGCTCGACCGATAGGACGCACCGTCCGCCCCCCACCTGTTCCCCGACGAAGGCCGGGGCCCAGTTGGGGGACGATGGTGACGCCGCGCGGTGTTGCTTCACGACCGCCCTCGCGACTGACCCCCGACCCTAACCGGGGATCACACTAAGCCGATCGAGCGGACGAGGACCGCATCACTTCGCCGGAGCCGCTCCCATCAGCTTCTGCGCGAAATAGGTCATCTGCAGGGCCTGCAATCGCGCGCCCTGCTCGATATCGGCATCGCCCGAATGGCCGCCCGCCGTGTCCTCGTAGAACAGATAGGGCTTGCCATATTCCTTCAGCCGGGCGGCGAACTTGCGGGCGTGCTGCGGGCCGACGCGATCGTCCTTGGTGGTCGTCCAGATATAGGGCTCGGGATAGGTCACGTCCTTGCGGATATTGGCATAGGGCGAGATGCGGCGCAGGAACGCGGCCTCGTCCGGCTTCTCGATCGAGCCATATTCGCCCTCCCAGGATGCGCCCGCCGCGATCGACTGGTAGCGGACCATGTCGAGCAGCGGCACCTGGATCGTCACCGCCTTCCACAGGTCGGGATGCTGGGTGAACTCGACGCCCATCAGCAGCCCGCCGTTCGACCCGCCATAGATGCCCAGCTTGGCCGGGTTGGTCAGCTTGCGCCGGAACAGGTCCTTCGCCACGCTGGCGAAATCGTCATAGATCACCTGCCGCTTGGTCTTCAGGCCGGCATCATGCCATTTCGGCCCGAATTCGCCGCCGCCGCGGATATTGGCGAGCACATAGGCCCCGCCCCGCTCCAGCCACAGCTTGCCCGTCCCGCCCGAGTAACTGGGCGTCATCGGCAGTTCGAACCCGCCATAGGCGGTCATGATCGTCGGCGTCTGCCCGTCGAGCGGCGCATCGGCGCGGTGGACGACGAAATAGGGGACCTTGGTGCCGTCGGTCGAGGTCGCCTCGAACTGCTCGACCTTGAGGCCGGCGGCGTTGAAGCGGGCCGGCGTCGCGCGGATCTCCCTTGGCGCGGCGCTGCCCGCGGCGTCATAGGAATAGAGCGCGGTCGGCGTCAGGAAGCCTGTGACGGTCAGGAACAGCTGGTCGCTGCGATCGGTGGTGCTGGCGAGATCGATCGAGACATTGTCGGGCAGCGCCACCTGCTTCGTCGTCCAGCCGTTCGCGCCCGGCGTCATCACCGCCATGCGGCCACGGACATTGTCCATATAGGTGACGACCAGCGTATCGCGCGTGGTGGCGACCCCGTCCACCGCCTGGCGGGGCGTCGGCTGGAACACCAGCTTGGGCGTCGCGCGGCCGGCCTCCAGCTCTGCGACCGGCACCGCCGCGATCGCCCCCGCCGGCACCGCGCCCCAATCGTCGCTGGTGGTGAACACCACCTGCCCGTCCACCATGCCCGAGGGGAAGGCACGCGCCGGCATGTCCAGCTTGCGCGTGCCGGACGGGGTCCAGACGGCCTTGTCGCCGCCGAAGAAGTCCTGCCGCCGCTCCATGAAGACGATGCGATGCCCGCTGCCGTCGGTGAGGACCGAGGCATAGGTGCCGAGCTGGTCCTCCGCGCCGCCGCGATAGACCTCGGTGGCGGCCGTCAGCGGCTGGCCCCGCTTCACCAGCTTGACGACGAAGGGATAGCCGGAGGTCGTCATCGTCCCCGCGCCCCAGTCGCGGCTGACCAGCAGCGTGTCCTTGTCGAGCCATTCCGCGCCCTGTTTGGACTTGGGCAGGAGGAAGCCGTTGTCGACGAAGCGGCCGACCTCCAGGTCGAACTCGCGATAGGTGACCGCGTCCTCGCCCCCCTCCGACAGGGCGACCAGGCACAGCCGCTCCTCCGGCTCCAGGCAGGTCGCGCCCTTCCACACCCATTTCTTGCCCTCGGCCTTGGACAGGGCGTCGAGGTCGATCAGCGTCTTCCAGGCCGGTTGCGGATTGGCGTAGTCGGCCATCGTCGTCCAGCGCCACAGCCCCTGGGGATGATCGGCATCGCGCCAGAAATTCAGGATGCGGCCATAGCGCTGCGACGGCATCGGGATGCGATCCTTGGCGGAGGCGATCGCCAGCGCCTCGCGATAGAAGGTCGCATAGCGCGGGTCGTTCTGGAGGCGCGGCAGCGTGCGGGCGTTCTCCGCCTCCACCCAGGCGAGCGGCTTCGCGCCGTCCTTGTCCTCGAGCCAGATATAGGGATCGTCCATCGTCTTCGCCTGTTGCGCAAGCGCTGGTGCGCCTGCGAGGAAGCTTGCTGCGAGCAGGAACGTGAGGCCGCGCATAATTACCCCTTATAGTGGATGCGGCGGATTGTGCCCTGCGACGCGCGTCGCTGCAATGCATCCCGGCCCGCCGCATCCCACCGACTGGTCATCACCGAATATGATCCGCGCCAGACCGCCCCTGCGGATCAGAAGATCGCGCGGGCGCCCGGCTCGTTCATCATCATCTGGCGGACCAGCGGGATCGGCGGGCCGCCATAGCTCAGGAACTGGTCGTGGAACGCCTTCCACCCCGCCCGGCCGCCGTGACGCGCGGTCCAGTCGGCCCGCAGCCGGCGGATCATCAGCTTGCCCATCGTGTAGTTGAGATAGGCCGGGTCATAGGTGCCGCGCGCCGATTGCTGGCGGGCATTGCCCTCGTCCTGATAGCATTGCTCGACGAACATGCGGCGCGACTGTTCCTGCGTCATGCCGCGCGCGTGCAGCCCGATCGCCGACAGGAAACGGCAGTCGCGCAGCAGCGCGTTGGACAACTGGCCGATATGGACCTGTGGATCGCCATCGCCCAGCCCCGCTTCCCACATCATCTCCTCGGCATAATGCGCCCAGCCTTCCGCAAAGGCATAGCCGACGAACACCCGGCCGAAGAGCGAGGGCGAGCGGTTGGCGTGGAGGAACTGGAGGAAATGCCCGGGCATCACTTCATGCACCGAGGTGAAGAGCAGGTCGTCGACGCCCGGCACGAACGCATTGCGCGTCGCCTTGTCCCAGCTCGGGTCCGGCGGCGAGATATAGTAGACGGACGGGATGTTGTGCTCGAACGGCCCCGGCGGATCGATATAGGCGCTGTTCTGCCGGTTATAGGGCGGGCTTTCCTCCACCAGCGCCTGTTCGGTGCCGGGGATGGTGACCAGGTCGTGCGCGGTGACGAAGGCGCGAAGCGTCGGCAATTGCCGCCGCGCCTCGGCAACGGGGCCGTCCTTGGGCTTGTTCGCCGCCATCTTGTCGACACAGGCCGGCACGGTCAGGCCGGGCGCGAACTGGGCGCAGGCGGCGACCAGCGCCGCTCGGTTGCGCGCCAGATCGGCACGCCCCGCCGCCTCCAGCGTGGCGATCGGCGTCGTCACCCCCTCGGTCGCCGCCAGCATCCGCTGGAAACGCGGTGCGCCGAGCGCGAACGCCTCGGTCGCCACGGGTCGCTGCGATTCGAGCCAGCCGCCCAGCGCCTTCACCGCCGCCGCCGCGCTGGTCGCCGCCATGCGCAGGTCGCGCTGGATCGCCGGGTCCTTGACCGAGGCGAAGGCCTCGACCGCATCCTTGGCGTAATAGTCTGCGAAGCCGTTGAACGCCGCCGCGCCGTAATTGGCGAAGCTGAGCGGCATCGGCGTCTTCAGATTGGCGCGGATATTCCCCGCCGCCGCCGGGACGTTGCGCAGGAAGGCGGTCAGCGCCCGCGCCCGCGTCGGCGCATCGGCATAGTTGCGCGCGATATAGACATTGGGATCGAGCGTGCCGACATACCAGGCGGGGTTGAGATGCGGCTGGTCGGCATCCTCCAGCCAGAACAGCCGGCCCTGCGCCACCTGCACCAGATAATCGCGCTCGAACCGCTCGTCGCGGGTCAGCCCGCGCAGCGGCATCGCGCGCGCCGCGGCGATCGACCGGCGATAGAAACCGCCCAGCCGCTTCAGCCCGGCGGGACTCCAGTCCTGGATCTGCCCGTCGAAATCATGCCGCCCCTCATAGACGGCGAAATTCGGGTCGAGCCGGAACAGCTCTTCCATGAAGGAATCGCGGAACGCCGGCCAGCGCCGCGCCGTGGCCAGCATCGACTTGGCGGGCTTGGCCGCGGCCCGCGTCCCTTGTGCCATCGCGGGCAAGGCCCCGCCCCCCGTCAGGCCAGCGAGCGCGCTCGCGGCCATGATCAACCTCAATCCCTTCATCATGCCTCCCTGATTCGTATCGAACGATGCTGCCACTCCACCGCAGCCGGCGCCAGTGCGCGCACCGGAACGGCGGCACCTGATGGACGTTTCTGCCCCCGCAACAAGCCGGAGCCTCTCAATGCCCTATGTCAAGACGCGCGACGGGACCGACCTCTATGTCAAGGATTGGGGCAGCGGCCGGCCCGTCATCCTGCTCCATGGCTGGCCGCTCAACGCCGATAGCTGGGACGCGCAGGCGATGGCCCTGGCGGAGGCGGGGTTCCGCGCCATCGCCTATGACCGGCGCGGTTTCGGCCGGTCGGGCCAGCCCTGGTCGGGCTATGACTATGACACGCTGTCGGACGATCTGGCCGATGTGATGAAGGCCGCCGGCGCCGACCAGGATGCGACGATCATCGGCTTCTCTATGGGCGGCGGCGAGGTCGCGCGCTACATGAGCCGGCATGACGGACAGGGCGTGGTCGCGGCCGGACTGATCTCGTCGGTCGTGCCCTATATGCTCAAGACCGACGACAATCCCCACGGTACGCCGCAATCGACCTTCGACCAGATCGCCGACGGCATCGTGAAGGACCGGCCGAAATTCTTCCGCCACACCTTCGTGCCGCAATTCTACGGCGTCGGTTACATCACCAGCCCGGTGAGCGACGATGTGGTGGAATATTCGACCAACATGGCGCTGATGGCCGGCCTCAAGCCGACCCTCGCCTGCGCCGAGGCGTTCAGCCACACCGATTTCCGCCCCGACCTGCCCGCCTTCCGCGTGCCGACGCTGATCGTCCACGGCACCGGCGACCAGACGGTGCCGATCGACGCCTCGGCCCGCGCCGCGGCGGCCGGTATCTCGCAAAGCCAGCTGGTGGAATATGACGGCGCGCCGCATGGCCTGAACGTCACCGAAAGCGACCGGCTGACCCGCGACCTGCTGACCTTCCTGGGTCACTGAGCCGCGATCGCCCGCCCCCGGTCCGCCGGGGGCGGGGCGTCACTTGTTCAGCGGTACGATCATCTCGTCCGGGTGCGCGACGTTCAATTCCTTGCGCACCATCTCGTCGACCATGTCCGGATTGGCATGGTCGGGATCGAGCAGCGCCACGCGATTGCGCAGCACCGCCCGCTGCTTGTCGAGCGCGGCATAGTCCCGCTCCCGCTTGGCGAGCTGGCGCTTATAGTCGCCATAGGCCAGCACGCCGTTGGGCCCGGCCACCGCATAGGCGCCGAAAAAGGCCAGGACGACCAACACCGCCGCGGGCAAGGCCGCGCGGCGGAGGACGTCACGGACGCTGGTCTTCTTCCTGCGCATCGCCTGTCGATCAGCCCCGGATCAGAATGTCACGACCGGCATAACACGCGGCATCGCCCAATTCTTCCTCGATCCGGATGAGCTGGTTGTACTTGGCGAGCCGGTCCGAACGCGCCAGGCTGCCCGTCTTGATCTGACCGCAATTGGTCGCGACCGCCAGGTCGGCGATCGTCGCATCCTCGGTCTCGCCCGAACGGTGGCTCATCACGGCGGTGTAGCGCGCGCGCTGCGCCATGTTGACCGCCTCCAGCGTCTCGGTCAGCGTGCCGATCTGGTTGACCTTCACCAGCAGCGAATTGGCGTAGCCGCCCTCGATGCCGCGCTTCAGGCGGGTCGGGTTGGTGACGAACAGGTCGTCGCCGACCAGCTGCACCTTGTCGCCGATCAGGTCGGTCAGCGCCTTCCAGCCCTCCCAGTCGTCCTCGGCCATGCCGTCCTCGATCGACAGGATCGGATAGCGACGGGTCAGGTCGGCGAGATACTCGGCCATCTCATGGCTCGACAGGATCTTGCCCTCGCCCGAGATATTGTACCGGCCGTCCTTGAAGAACTCGGTCGCGGCGCAATCGAGCGCCAGCATCACGTCCTCGCCGGGCGTGTAGCCGGCCTTCTCGACCGCCTGCATGATGAAGTCGAGCGCGTCGGTGGTCGAGGCGATGTTGGGGGCGAAGCCGCCCTCGTCGCCCACGCCGGTCGCCAGGCCCTTGTCGTGCAGCGCCTTCTTCAGCGTGTGGAAGATCTCCGAGCCGCAGCGCACCGCCTCGACGATGTTCGGCGCCCCGACGGGCATGATCATGAATTCCTGGAAGTCGATCGGATTGTCGGCATGTTCGCCGCCATTGATGATGTTCATCATCGGCACCGGCAGCAGATGCGCGGCGACGCCGCCGACATATTTGTAGAGCGGCATCCCCCGCGCTTCCGCCGCCGCCTTCGCCGCCGCCAGGCTGACGCCCAGGATCGCGTTGGCGCCCAGCCGGCCCTTGTTCTCGGTGCCGTCCAGCTCGATCATCGCGCGGTCCAGATCGGCCTGGTCCTCGGCGTCGCGGCCCAGCACCGCGTCGGCGATCTCGTCGTTCACCGCCTCGACCGCCTGGTCGACGCCCTTGCCGCCCCAGCGGGTCTTGTCGCCGTCGCGCTTCTCGACCGCCTCATGCGCGCCCGTCGACGCGCCCGAGGGCACGGCGGCGCGGCCGAAGCTGCCATCCTCCAGCAGGACGTCGACCTCGACGGTCGGGTTGCCACGGCTGTCGAGGATCTGGCGGGCGTGGATGTCGATGATCGCGGTCAAGTCATGCTCCTGCGAAGAGGTCAGGCGGGTTGCGCGCCGCTCTAGCGGCTGCCTGCGTCACGGGCAATCGTTGCGCGGATGGAACCGTGGCTGGTACGACAGGTTGAAGCGCCAGACTGATCGAGGGACCGAACCATGGCCGACAATGACCTGAAACCTGCAACCGGCGCCGATCTGGATACGCCCCCGGCGAACACGGATTTCACGCCCGCCGAACCGCTGAAGACCAGCGGCGTCGGTTTCACGCCGGAGGACGCGACCATCTCGACCCGCCCCGAACTGACCGACGGCACCAGCTCGTCGGGCGGCGGCAAGGCGACGGACGTCAAGCAGACGCTCCGCGACGGCGCGGGCAAGCTCCAGGCACAGGCTGGCGACAAGCTGCGCGCCTATGCCGATGACGGCAAGGCCAAGGCGGGCAACGCGCTCGACCAGCTGTCGCAGTTGTTGAGCGATGCCGCCGGCCAAGTCGACGAGAAGCTGGGCCAGCAATATGGCCAGTATGCCCGCAGCGCCGCCGACCAGGTCCAGGGCTTTGCCGAGACGGTGAAGAGCAAGGATGTCGAGGACCTGCTGGAGGATGCGCGCCACTTCGTCCGCGCCAGCCCGGCGGCGGCGATCGGCGTCGCGGCCGCGCTCGGTTTCGCCGTCGCGCGGCTGGTGCAGGCGGGTGTCGAACCCGTCGCCAACGACCCGACCGGCCGGGCCTGACCCGGATGCGGGTGTTCGGGCAGGACGACGGCATCGCGTCGCTGGTCGGCCGGCTGGTCGATGATGGCCGCTCGGTCGTCTCGGCGGAGATCGCGCTCTACAAGGCCAAGGCGGTCGAGCGGGTCGATGCCTATCGATCGGCGACGATCTTCTTCGCCATCGCCGCGGTGCTGGCATTGGCGGGGCTGATCGCCCTGCTGGTCGGATTGATCCTGTCGCTGGCGACCTTGATCGGGCCGCTCGGCGCGACCGCGATCGTGGTCGGCGTCGTTTTCGCCGCGGCAGCCGTGTTCGGCCTGATCGGCAAGGGCAAGCTTGCCAGCCCCGTGTCCACCCTGCCGGATACCCGCGCATGACCGCCGCCAAACGCTCGCTCGCCGCCGCCGAGGCGCAAGCCATCGAGGCCCGTACGCGGCTGTCGGCCACCTGGACCGACGTCCAGACACGGCTCGACCCGAAGCTGCTGGCGGACGAGGCGCGCGACGCCGGCACCGCCGCCGCCTTCGCCGGAATCGAGCAGGTCCGGCGCAACCCGTCGCTCGTCGCGGGGATCGCCAGCCTGTTCGGATTGCTCCTGCTGGGCCGGCAGATCGCGACCGTCCGCCATCGTCGGCAGCGTCGTAAGCCCCTGCCCGCCCAGGTGCGGTCGACGCCATCGTCCACTCCCCCTTCGCTTTCGAGGATCGAATCATGACCGACAGCCGCTACGATCACGCCCGCGACACCGTGTCGCATGTCTATCACGACGCCCGCGACAAGGCGGCCGAGACACTCTCCGCCTCCAAGGACAGCGTCCAGGAAGCCGCACATCGCGCCGCCCATGAGATCGAGGCGAACCCGCTGCTGGTGCTCGCCGGCGGCCTGGCGCTCGGCGTGGTGATCGGTGCGTTGCTGCCGCGCTCCACCAAGGAGAAGGAACTGCTCGGGCCGCTCGGCAGCAAGCTCGGCGAGACTGCGCGCCAGGCCTTCGCCGCGGCGAAGGACGCCGGTTATCAGGAACTCGACTCCGCCGGCCTTACCAAGAGCGCCGCCAAGGATCGCGGCAAGGACCTGTTCGATGGCGTCGTCCGCGCGCTCAGCAGCGCCGGCACCGCCGCCGTCCAGTCGGCCCGCAAGGCGGACGCCGCGTAAGCCCGATGCGCTATATTGCGGTGCGGGGTTCAAACCCGCACCGCTTGCCTCTAAAAGAGACGATATGAGCAAGCTTCATCTCGTCTTCGGCGGCCGTGTCCGCGACCCGCAAACGCTGGACTTCGCCGATCCCACGGCCTTGGAAGTGGTCGGCATCTTCCCCGATTATGCCAGCGCCGAAAAGGCGTGGCGCGCCGCGGCGCAGCGCACCGTCGACGATGCGGAGATGCGCTTCGTGGTCGTCCACCTGCACCGCCTGCTGGAGCCCGATCAGCTGACGCCGGCGGGCTGAAGCTTCATCCCCGCCCCCTTCGCGGTCCATCCCGGCGGGGGCGAGGCATGTGCGACCGTCACGCCCTCGCCCCACATACCGGACCATTCCAGCGAAGGCCGGGACCCGGTAACGGACCGTTTCATCTGATCTGCAGACGCCACCCCGATGGACCCCAGCCTTCGCCGGAATGGTAAGTGCCTGATCCATCCTCAGGCGTGGCGGTGGTTCCACAAGAGCAGCGGCCGTGCCAGCACCAGTCCGGCGAGGAAACCGCCGATATGCGCACCGATCGCCACGCTGACGCCACCCATGCCGGCCACCGCGATCAGGAACTGGATGCCGATCCAGGCCACCGCGAGCCATAGCACATGCACCAGATGCGCGGGCACCGGACCCAGCGCCTTGGCCCGCCGCTCGCCATAGAGCAGCGCATAGGCCCCCACCATGGCGGAGATCGCGCCGCTGGCACCGATCATCGGCAGGGCGGAATGCGGATCGAACAGCCAGTGGATCGCCGCCCCGGCATAGGCGCCGATCAGATAGAGCAGCGCCGATGGCCCGGAGCCGATCGCCCGCTCCACCGCCTGCCCACAAAAGACCAGCATCACCAGGTTGAAGCCGAGATGCGCCAGCCCGCCATGGACCAGCGTCGCGGTCAGCGGCGTCGCCCAGGCGGGGATCCAGAACAACGCCGGATTAAACAGTTGCGGCGCGGCGAAGCGCAGCGGGATCACCCCCGCCTTCACCGCCGCCGCATCGAGTTGCCCGCTATAGACGAGCCACAGCGACACGACCGTCGTGACCCCGGCAATGATCGCCGTGGCCGGCCAGTCCCGCCATCCGCGCCCGCCCATGAGGGTCAGATGAACTCGATCTTGGACACGAGATAATAGCGGTCGCCCGCCGGCACCGACACCTCGACCTCCTCGTCCACCTTGCGCCCGATCAGCGCGCGGCCCATCGGCGAGTTGTACGAGATGCGGCCGGTACGGGCGTTCGCCTCGGTCTGGCCGACGATCTGATATTTGATCGGCTTCTCGTCCTCGTCGAGCAGCGTCACCGTCGCCCCGAACACGACCTTGTCGCCCGACAGGTCGCGCGGGTCGATGATCTGGGCGCGGCTCAGCTTGTCCTCGATATCGGCGATCGACGCCTCGATCTGGCCCTGACGCTCCTTGGCGGCATGGTATTCGGCGTTCTCCGACAGATCGCCATGCGCCCGTGCTTCTTCGATCGCGTCGACGATCTGCGGGCGCTCCTCTTTCAGACGCCGGAGATCCGCGGTGAGCGTCTCATAGCCCTCCTGGAGCATCGGCATCTTTTCGACGGTGGCCATTCTATCGTCCCCAAATCAAAGTCGCCCCGAACGGGCCGGAAAGGCCCGTCCGCACATCATCCATGCTGCCGGGATCAGTTGTGCGACTGCGAATAATAGTCCTGCAAGGGCCGAACTTCAAGGACACCACCCGAACCACTCGCGCTTTGACCCGCCTGGTGCGCGGCCAGGATCGCCTTTGCCGCCTCCACGCTGGCCGATGCGGTGGTGTAATAGGGGATGCGCTGGCCCAGCGCCGCCTGGCGGATCGGCTTCGAATCCTTCAGCGACTGCCAGCCTTCGGTGGTGTTGAAGATCAGGTCGATGCCGCCGTCCTTGATCCGGTCGACGATATGCGGCCGGCCTTGTGCCACCTTGTTGATCCGCTCGACCGTGACGCCGGCCTGTTCCAGGTAATCGGCGGTGCCGCTGGTCGCGACGATCGCGAAGCCGGCCTCCGCCAGCGCGGTGACGCCGGGCAGGATCGCGGCCTTGTCCGTCCCCTTGACGCTGACGAACACCGCGCCCTTGGCCGGCAGCACGGTCGAGGCGGCGAGCTGCGACTTGGCGAAGGCGGTGGTGAAGTCGGCGGCGATGCCCATCACCTCGCCCGTCGACTTCATCTCCGGCGACAGCACCGGATCGACGCCGGGGAAGCGGTTGAAGGGGAAGACCGCCTCCTTGACCGCATAATAGGGGATGGCGCGATCGATCCGCGGCAGCTCGGCCAGCTTCTCGCCCGCCATCACCCGCGCCGCGATCTTGGCGATGGGCGTGCCGATCGCCTTGGCGACGAAGGGCACGGTACGCGACGCGCGCGGGTTCACCTCGATCAGATAGACTTGGTTGCCCTTGACCGCGAACTGGATGTTCATCAGGCCGACGACGTTCAGCCCGCGCGCCAGCGCCTCGGTCTGCCGTTCGATCTCGGCGATGATCTCCGCCGACAGCGAATAGGGCGGGATCGAGCAGGCCGAATCGCCCGAATGGACGCCCGCCTCCTCGATATGCTGGAGCACGCCCGCGACGACCACATCGGTGCCGTCGCAGATCGCGTCCACGTCCACCTCGACCGCATCGCGCAGATACTGGTCGATCAGCACCGGGGCATCGCCCGACACCTGCACCGCCGTCTGGATATAATCCTCCAGCTGCATCGGCCCGTCGACGATCTCCATCGCCCGGCCGCCCAGCACGAAGCTGGGCCGCATCAGCACCGGATAGCCGACCCGCTCGGCGACGATCAGCGCTTCCTCGCGGCTGCGCGCGATGCCGTTCTTGGGCTGGAGCAGCTTCAAACGGTCGACCAGCGCCGCGAACTGCTCGCGATCCTCCGCCAGGTCGATCGCCGCCGGGCTGGTGCCCAGGATCGGGATGCCCGCCGCCTCCAGCGCGCGCGCCAGGTTGAGCGGCGTCTGCCCGCCGAACTGGACGATCACGCCGACCAGCTCGCCGCGCGACTTTTCCACGTCCAGGATCGACAGCACGTCCTCGGCGGTCAGCGGCTCGAAATAGAGCCGGTCCGACGTGTCATAGTCGGTCGACACCGTCTCTGGGTTGCAGTTGACCATGATCGTCTCATAGCCCGCATCCGCCAGCGCGAAGCAGGCATGGCAGCAGCAATAGTCGAACTCGATGCCCTGCCCGATCCGGTTCGGACCACCGCCCAGGATCACCACCTTGCGGCGGTCGGACGGCATCGCCTCGTCCTCGGGCTCGCCGAAGCTGGGGCCTTCATAGGTCGAGTACATATAGGGCGTGCGCGCGTCGAACTCGGCGGCGCAGGTGTCGATCCGCTTGAACACCGGGCGCACGCCCAGCTTCAAGCGATGCTCGCGCACCTCCTCCTCGGTGACGCCGCCGGTCATCGCCTTCACCACCTCGTGGATCAGGCCCGAACCGCGCGCGATGCCGCGGGTCATGCCGCGCAAGTTCGCCGATTGCAGCGCCAGCCAGGCCAGCCGCTTGTCGCTGAAGCCCATCGCCTTCAACCGGCGCATGCCGGGCGCGTCGATCGGCAGGCCGTTCTCCATCACGTCCTTCTCGGCCGCGACGATCTCGGCGATCCGCTCCAGGAACCAGGGATCGTATTTGGCGATCGCATGGACCTCGGCGACGGTGAAGCCCTCGCGCAATGCCTGCGCGGCCACCAGCAGCCGGTCGGGCGTGGGCGCGGCCAGCGCCGCCTCGATCTCCGCGCGCGGCGCGCCGACCAGATGGTCGACATGGTTGAAGCCGGACAGGCCCGTCTCCAGTCCGCGCAGCGCCTTCTGCATCGATTCCTGGATGTTGCGGCCGATCGCCATCACTTCGCCGACCGACTTCATCGCGGTGCCCAGCACCGGCTCGGCGCCCTTGAACTTCTCGAAGGCGAAGCGCGGGATCTTGGTGACGACATAGTCGATCGTCGGCTCGAACGAGGCGGGCGTCGCGCCGGTGATGTCGTTCTCGATCTCGTCCAGCGTATAGCCGACCGCCAGCTTGGCCGCGACCTTGGCGATCGGGAAGCCGGTCGCCTTCGACGCCAGGGCCGAGGAGCGCGACACGCGCGGGTTCATCTCGATGACGATCAGGCGGCCGTCCTTCGGATTGACCGCGAACTGGACGTTGGAGCCGCCCGTCTCCACCCCGATCTCGCGCAGCACCGCGATGGATGCGTTGCGCATGATCTGATATTCCTTGTCGGTCAGCGTCAGCGCCGGCGCGACGGTGATGGAATCGCCCGTATGGACGCCCATCGGATCGACATTCTCGATCGAGCAGATGATGATGGCATTGTCGTTGCGATCCCGCACGACCTCCATCTCATATTCCTTCCAGCCGAGCAGCGACTCCTCGATCAGCACCTCGGTGGTCGGCGACAGGTCCAAACCCTTGCGGACGATCTCCAGGAACTCCTCGCGGTTATACGCGATGCCGCCGCCCGAGCCGCCCATGGTGAAGCTGGGGCGGATGATCGCGGGCAGCCCGACCTTGTCCAGCCCGGCCAGCGCCTCCGCCTCGGTATGCGCGATCGCCGAACGGGCGGATTCGAGCCCGATCTTGTCCATCGCGTCGCGGAACTTCAGCCGGTCCTCGGCCTTGTCGATCGCCTCCGCATCCGCGCCGATCATCCGGACGCCGAACTTCTCCAGCGTGCCGTCATGGAACAGCGCCAGCGCGGTGTTGAGCGCGGTCTGCCCGCCCATGGTCGGCAGGACGGCGTCGGGCCGTTCCTTCTCGATGATCTTGGCGACCACGGCGGGCGTGATCGGCTCGACATAGGTGGCGTCGGCCAGCTCGGGATCGGTCATGATCGTCGCCGGGTTCGAATTGACCAGGACGATGCGATAGCCCTCTTCCTTCAGGGCCTTGATCGCCTGCGTGCCCGAATAGTCGAACTCGCACGCCTGACCGATGACGATCGGCCCCGCGCCGATGACGAGGATGGAGGAGATGTCGGTGCGTTTTGGCATGGGTTCTCGCCGAGATGCTGGCGGCCGGTTAAGGCCGAGAATTGATTATGCGGTGCGGTCGGTCAGCCGTTGCCGACGGTGCGTTCGCCAAGCGACGCGACGAACCGCTCGAACAGGTACAGGCTGTCCTGCGGCCCCGGCGACGCCTCGGGGTGATATTGCACGCTGAACGCCGGCCGGTCGGTCAGCTCCAGCCCGGCGTTCGAGCCGTCGAACAGCGACACATGCGTCTCGCGCGCATTGGCGGGCAGCGAGTCCCGCTCGACCGCGAATCCGTGGTTCATGCTGGTGATCTCGACCGCGCCGTCCGACAGGCGCTGGACCGGATGGTTGGCGCCGCGATGGCCCTGGAACATCTTGGTCGTGCGGGCGCCGACCGCCAGCGCGAGGAGCTGGTGGCCGAGGCAGATGCCGAACAGCGGCACGCCCGCGTCAAGCACCTGGCGGATCACCGGCACCGCATATTCCCCCGTCGCCGCCGGATCGCCGGGGCCGTTGGACAGGAACACGCCGTCTGGCTTCAACGCCATGACCTGCTCGAACGTCGCGGTGGCGGGCAGCACCGACACCTTCGCCCCGGCCTTGACCAGGTTGCGGAAGATGTTGCGCTTGCTGCCGTAATCGATCGCGACGACGTGCGGCCGCTCGCCCTCGCCGACGCTGTCGTCATAGCCGAAGCCCAGCCGCCACAAGCCGCCGGCCCAGCCGTAATGCGTTTCGGTCGACACGGTCTTGGCGAGGTCCATCCCCTCCAGCCCCGGCCAGCTGCGCGCCATGTCGAGCAGCAGGTCGAGGTCGAACGCCCCGCTCGGGCTGTGCGCGATGACGCCGTTGGGCGCGCCGCCGGCCCGGATGCGGCGGGTCAGCGCACGCGTGTCGACGCCGGCCAGGCCGATGCGCGCATGACGCCGCATCCAGCCATCCAGCCGCTCCATCGCGCGGAAGTTGGACGGCTCGGTCGGCACCTCGCGCACGATCATGCCCAGCGCATGGGGATCGTCCGCCTCGATATCGTCGGGATTGGCGCCGACATTGCCGATATGCGGGAAGGTGAAGGCGATCATCTGCCCCGCGAAGCTGGGATCGGTCATGATCTCCTGATAGCCGGTCATGGCGGTGTGGAAGCAGACCTCTCCCACCGCCTCGCCTTCGGCGCCGAAGCCGTGGCCCCAGATCACGTCGCCCGTGGCGAGAACGAGGCACCCGGTCGCGCCCACGGGCTTTTCGGGCATGGCAAAGGGCGTTGCGTCGGCCATGGTCAGGCGGGCACTCCATACAAAAGTTCGGCGATGTCGCTAAGCCGCGCCCGCTAGCCCCCCTGCCCCGTTCGGTCAACCGGTGTACGGCGGACCGCCCTTGCGCTAGGGCAATTCCTTTCCCGTGCGAAAGAGACGTTTTCCATGATCCGCGACGACATCAAGGCTGCCCAGGTCACCGCCATGAAGGCCGGCGACAAGGAAGCACGCGCTGCCATCTCCCTGATCCAGGCCGCGATCAAGAACCGCGATATCGAGGTCCGCACCGGCACCGCCCCCGCCGACGACGATGTGCTGGTGGTCGAGGTGCTCCAGAAGATGGTCAAGCAGCGCCGCGAATCGATCGCCATGTACGAACAGGGCGGCCGCCCCGAACTCGCCGAGGCCGAGGCGCGCGAGGTCGCAGTGATCGAACGATTCCTGCCGCAGCAGATGAGCGAGGCGGAAACCAGCGCCGCGATCGAATCGATCAAGGCGGAGCTGGGCGCGACCGGCATGAAGGACATGGGCCGGGTGATGGCCGAACTGAAGACGCGCCACGCCGCCAATCTCGACATGAGCAAGGCGAGCGGGCTGGTGAAGGCGGCGCTGTCGTAAGCGGATTTAACACGGCCCAAGCCGTTCCCCGGCGAAGGCCGGGGCCCAGTTGGGGGACGATCATGACGAAGGGTAGCGCGCCGTTACATCCGCCTTCCCGACTGGGACCCGTCCTTCGCCGGGGAACAGCAAATGGGCAACAAGAATGACCCAGCCCCGGATTGCGCTCCCCCGCTTTTCCCTTCATAACGCGGTACAATAGGCAATGAGTCTTTCGCCCGCCTTCCTCGACGAGTTGCGCGCCCGCACCTCGTTGTCGGCGCTGATCGGCAAGACGACCAAGTTGCAGAAGGCCGGCCGCGAGATGCGTGGCTGCTGTCCCTTCCACAATGAGAAGACCCCCAGCTTCTACGTCAACGACGACAAGGGCTTCTACCATTGTTTCGGCTGTTCCGCGCATGGCGACGCGATCCGCTGGATGACCGACCAGCGCGGCCTCCCCTTCATCGACGCGGTCAAGGAGCTGGCGCAGGCGGCGGGGCTGGAGATGCCGGCGATGGACCGCCAGTCCGCCGCCAAGGCCGAACGCGCCAAGGGCCTGCATGAGGCGATGGAGGAAGCGGCGAACTGGTTCGTCGAGCAGCTCCACGGCCTGGGCGGCGTCGACGCGCGCAAGCTGCTGGAGCGGCGCGGCATCACGGCGGAGACGGCGCGCCGGTTCGGCATGGGCTACGCACCCGACAGCCGGGGCAAGCTGAAGGCCGCGCTCAAGGAGTTCGGCGAGCCGATGCTGGTCGAGACGGGCATGCTGATCCAGGTCGAGGGCAAGGAGCCCTATGACCGGTTCCGCGGCCGGCTGATGATCCCGATCCGCGACCAGCGCGGCCGGGTGATCGCGTTCGGCGGTCGCATCCTCGACCAGGGCGAGCCCAAATATCTGAACAGCCCGGACACGCCGCTGTTCGACAAGGGGCGCACGCTCTACAATCTCGATCGCGCCGCCCCCGCCGCGCGCAAGGCCAATCGGCTGCTGGTGGTCGAGGGCTATATGGATGTGATCGCGCTGGCCCAGGCGGGGATCGCGGAGGCGGTCGCGCCGCTCGGCACCGCACTGACCGAGCATCAGCTGGAGCGGCTGTGGCGGATGGTCGAGGTGCCGGTGCTGTGCTTCGACGGCGACGCGGCGGGGCAGAAGGCGGCGATCCGCGCCGCGCACCGCGCGCTGCCGCTGCTCCAGCCGGGGCGCAGCCTGCGCTTCGTGACGCTGCCCGAGGGGCAGGACCCCGACGATCTGGTCAAGGCCAAGGGCGCGGGCGCGATGGAGGCGTTGCTCCGCGACGCGCAGCCGCTGGTCGACCGGCTGTGGCAGAACGAGGTCGCGGCCGAGCCGCTCGACACGCCCGAGCAGCGCGCCGGCCTCAAGCGGCGGCTGAACGAGCTGGCCGGCACCATCGCCGATCCGGGCGTGAAGCACGAATATCTCGCCGAATTCCGCCGCCGCGCGGACGAGCAGATGCGCCCGCAACGCGCGCCCTTTCAGCCGTTCAAGCGCGGCAAACAGCCCTGGCGGCCGCCCGTCCCCGTGACCGAGGACGCCAAGAAGGTGCGCGCGACCGGCATTGACCGGGTGCTGGCCAAGGCGGTGCTCGCCGGGCTGATCCGCCATCCCGCCGAGATCGCGCGCCATGTCGAGGTGCTGGGCAGCCTGAAGCTGGCGGACGGCGCGCTCGGCCGGTTGTTCGAGGCGGTGGTCGACGTCGCGCTGGAGGATACGCACCGCGCGCCGCCCCGGCCGGGCACGCAAGAGGCGGCGGCGCTTGATAGCGCGCGCCTCGTCACCATATTGGCACGGTCCGGGTTCGAAGGGATCGCAAGCGATCTTCTCCGGGCCGACACGATGCCCTATACGTTCACGCAGAAATCGGGGGATGAGGAACGCGCTCGCGCCGACCTCGACGAAGCGATCGCGATCCTGATCGCGCGGCCGGAAGTGGATGCCCAGCTGGCGGAGGCGACCTCCGCGATGATGGCCCGCTTCACCGATGAAGCGTTCGAACGCCAGGTATCGCTGGTGAAAGAGAAACAGGCGTTGGATGCTCGGCTTGCAAATCTGGTGCAGGCGAACGAAGACGCCCGATCGTTGGGACCCGAGGGTAATTGATGGCGAAGGCGAATATGGCGGCGGATACCGAAGCACCCGAGACGGGCGACGCGCCGCTGATCGATCTCAACGAGGCGTCGGTCAAGAAGCTGATCGCGCGCGCCAAGAAGCGCGGCTACATCACCTATGACCAGCTCAACGAGGCGCTGCCGCAGGACCAGATGTCCTCCGACCAGCTCGAGGACATCATGTCCGCGCTCAACGAGATGGGCGTGAACATCGTCGAGAATGACGAGCAGGGCGAGGACGGCGAGATCGAGGAGCGCGCCGACGACAGCGACGAGGCCGAGCCCTCGGACGACGGCAGCCAGGATGCCCCCGCCGTCGAGAAGAAGAAGGAGACGGTCGATCGCACCGACGATCCCGTCCGCATGTATCTTCGCGAGATGGGCGCGGTCGAGCTGCTCAGCCGCGAGGGCGAGATCGCCATCGCCAAGCGGATCGAGGCCGGCCGGGACACGATGATCCTGGGTCTGTGCGAATCGCCCATCACCTTCAACGCCATCATCGACTGGTCGACCGCCCTGAACGAGGGCACGATGCAGCTGCGCGAGATTCTGGACCTCGACGCGATGCTGTCCAAGGGACCGTCGGCCGAGCAGGTCGAGGGCGCCGAGGAGGAAGGCGACGAGATCAGCGAGAAGACCGCCGGCACCTCGTTCAAGGAAGAAGACGAGCCGGAGGAAGCGTCGTCGGACGATGACGACGACATGACCGAGCGCCGCACGCCGCGCCCGTCGGACGATGAGGAGGAGGACAATACCCTCAGCCTCGCGCAGATGGAGGAGCAGCTCAAGCCGCAGGCGCTGGAGCGGTTCGCCAACATCACCGCGCTCTACAAGAAGTTCGCCAAGCTCCAGCAGAGCCGTCTGGAGGCGATGGCGGCGGGTGGCGAGATCTCGACCGCCGACGAGCGCAAATACCAGAAGCTGCGCGAGGAACTGACCGCCGAGGTCGAGAGCGTCCAGTTCCACAACGCCAAGATCGAATATCTGGTCGACCAGCTCTATGCCTATAACCGCCGGCTGACGACGTTGGGCGGGCAGATGCTGCGCCTGGCCGAGCGGCACAAGGTCAACCGCAAGGACTTCCTGGATCGCTATGTCGGCCATGAGATGGACGACACCTGGCTCCAGGTGCAGGGCAAGGCCGACAAGAAATGGTCCGCCTTCGTCACCAACGAAGCCGAGTCGATCGAGCGCATCCGCACCGAGGTGAGCGAGATCTCGCAGCAGACCGGCATGGCGCTGGTCGAGTTCCGCCGCATCGTCAACATGGTGCAGAAGGGCGAACGCGAGGCGCGCATCGCCAAGAAGGAGATGGTCGAGGCGAACCTGCGCCTGGTGATCTCCATCGCCAAGAAATACACCAATCGCGGCCTGCAGTTCCTGGACCTGATCCAGGAGGGCAATATCGGCCTGATGAAGGCGGTGGATAAGTTCGAATATCGCCGCGGCTACAAGTTCTCGACCTATGCGACCTGGTGGATCCGCCAGGCGATCACCCGCTCGATCGCCGATCAGGCCCGCACGATCCGTATCCCGGTCCATATGATCGAGACGATCAACAAGCTGGTCCGCACCAGCCGCCAGTTCCTGCACGAGCAGGGCCGCGAGCCGACCCCGGAGGAGATGGCGGAACGCCTCTCCATGCCGCTGGAGAAGGTGCGCAAGGTGATGAAGATCGCCAAGGAGCCGATCAGCCTCGAAACGCCGATCGGCGACGAGGAGGATTCGCATCTCGGCGACTTCATCGAGGACAAGAATGCGATCATCCCGGTCGATGCGGCGATCCAGGCGAATCTAAAGGAAACGGTCACCCGCGTCCTCGCGAGCCTAACCCCGCGCGAGGAACGCGTGCTGCGGATGCGCTTCGGCATCGGCATGAACACCGACCATACGCTGGAGGAGGTCGGTCAGCAGTTCAGCGTGACCCGCGAGCGTATCCGCCAGATCGAGGCGAAGGCGCTGCGCAAGCTGAAGCACCCCAGCCGGTCGCGCAAGATGCGCAGCTTCCTCGACCAATAAGGAGCGCGACCATGGGAAAGACGCCCTCGACCGCCGCCGGCGCGGCCTTTGCGGGCGCCTTTCCCCGGGTACGGGTCATCAACCTCGCGCAGCGCGCCGACCGGCGGCGCGAGATGGAGGCCGAGTTCGCCAAGCTTGGCCTGGCCTTTTGCGACGGCATCCGCCTGCACGTCGCGACCCGCTGCGACGACGCGGCAGGCTTTCCGACCATCGGTACGCGCGGGTGCTTCCTCAGCCATCTCGGCGTGCTGGAAGCGGCGCTGGCCGATGATGCCGAATCGGTGTTGATCGTCGAGGACGATCTCAGTTTCTCCCCGTCCGAGATCGCGCGGATGGCCGACAGCCTGGCGGCCTTGAAGACGCGAGCCTGGTCGATCTTCTATGGCGGCATCTTGCGATATGGCGATCGGGAGCAGCCGACCGGTGTCGCCTCCCCCCTGTTCGTCGCCGATCCGGCCACGGGGATCATGGGCGGCCATTTCCTGGCGATGCGCCGTGACGCGATCGCGGCGGCGGTCCCCTATCTCCAGGCGATCCTGACCCGGCCGCCCGGCAGCCCGGAGGGCGGCCCGATGCATGTCGATGGCGCCTATGGCTGGCTGCGCGCCGCGCGGCCCGATCTGGTGACGCTGGTGGCCAATCCGGGCCTGGGCCATCAACGGGCCTCGCGTACCGACATCCACCAGCTTCGCTGGAAGGACCGGGTGCCGGTCGTGCGGGACGTGGTGCAATGGCTGCGCCAAGCGCGTCGCGCTTAGTTCCGGAATCGCAGACGCCGCCCCTCGACCAGGGATCGCCACGCCCATTCGACGGGTGCGATCCGATAGTGCCGCACCCAGATGTTCGCCGCGACCAGTAGCACCGCATCCACCGCCAGCGCCGTCAGCATCATCGCCACCCAGTCCTGACGGCCATAGAGACCCAGCGCGAAGGGCGGGTAGAGCAGCCATAGGCAGATCAGCGTCTGCGCCACGTAGAGCGTCAGAGCGGTGCGCCCCGCCGCCGCGAACGGCCTCAGCAACCGCCGCCCCAGGCTCGTGCCCAGCACCAGCAGCACCAGCCCGACATGACCCATGGTGACCGCCAGCCGCCCGACCTCATAGGTCGCCCAGCCCATGGTCGGCGCGCCGTCGAAGCGCAACGTCGCCGCCGCATTCATCACCCGGAGGCTGATCCCCAGGCCATAGCCCGCAACCGCCAGCGCGGCGTAGAGCCGGGACGAGCGCTCGCCCTGCAACACGCCCCAGCGATAGAGCGCTGCACCGATCAGCATCGTCGACAGCGCCTCCCAGACCGAGTCCAGTTCGCCATCGCGCAGCAGCACGATACCCGTCGACCAGGCGGATCGAACCCAATCGGTAAAGCCGCTGCTCCGCATCCGATCCTCAAGCGCGATCCGACCCTCGTCCCGCGCCTTGCGCCGGGCCAGTTCCGCCAGACGATCGCGCTCCGTCACCAACCCGGCCCGCTCCACGCTGGTGAGCGGTTGCCCGGCGGCCCGGTGCATCGCCACGCTCGCCATGACCGCCTGCTGCTGGCGCGCCGCCTGATAGCTCGCCACCCCGCCGGCGAAATCGAACACCGTCATCACCAGCCCCAGCGCCAGCAGCGCCTGGGGCGACCGCGTGCGGAAGAACAGGCCGAGCAGCGCCGCCACCGCGTAGGTGTGGAGGATATCCCCCGGCCAGAGCAGCACGAACATATGGACGAGGCCGAAGGCGAACAGCACCACCTGCCGCCAGGCATAGCGGCCGATCATCGCCACCTCGCCCGCCCGGGCCGCGATCCGGTCGGTCAGGATCACCATCCCCGCGCCGAACAGGAGTTCGAGCAGACAGCGGGCCGTCCCCTCGGCGAACAGTTCGCGCAGCCACCACACCCATTGGTCCGCCGGCGACCAGCCATAATGGCGCGGGTCGGTCCATCCCGCCCAGATCGAACCGGCCATTTCCGGCATGTTCATGAACAGGATGCCGAGGATCGCGAGCCCACGCAGGATGTCGAGCGCGGCGATGCGCGGCGCGCCATCCGGTTCGGAGGCCGCGGGGGCGGTGGGATCGGACGGGGCGATCGGATCGGTCACCCTGCCCGCCTATCAGGCCGTCCGCCCCGCACAAGACAAAGCGGCGGCCATCCCTGGGGACGACCGCCGCTTCGATTACGCATACTGATGGAGAAGACTTATTCGGCGGCGGCGCTGCCCTTGGCCGGACGCGTGTCGCGACGCTCGGCGATACGCGCCGACTTGCCGGTGCGGCCGCGCAGGTAATAGAGCTTCGCGCGACGCACGGCGCCCTTGCGGACGACCTCGATCGAATCGATGTTCGGCGAATAGAGCGGGAAAACGCGCTCGACACCCTCGCCGAACGAGATCTTGCGGACCGTGAAGGACGATCCCATGCCCTTGTTCGAGCGCGCGATGCACACGCCCTCATAGGCCTGGACGCGGGTACGCTCGCCTTCGACCACCTTCACGCCGACCTTCAGCGTATCGCCGGGACGGAATTCGGGGATCGCGCGCTGCGCGGTGAGCTTCTGGATCTGCTCGGCTTCGAGCTGCTGGATCAGGTTCATCGTACGTCTCTCATTCGTCGCCGCGCGCCAGAGGGCGGTGGACCCGAGCGTCCTTGTGACGCTCCCAAAGGTCCGGCCGCCTTAGCCGTGTATCGGTCTCGGCCATGGACGTGCGCCAGGCCGCGATCCGCGCATGATCCCCCGATCGCAGCACTTCGGGGATCGTGCGCCCCTCCCATTCAGCCGGGCGGGTATAGTGGGGATATTCGAGGAGGCCGCTTTCGAAGCTTTCCTCATCCCCACTGGAAGCCGCGCCCATTACCCCCGGAAGCAGCCGAACGCAAGCATCCAGCAGCACCAGCGCTCCCATCTCGCCGCCCGACAGGATGTAATCGCCGATCGAGACCTCCTCGATCGCGCGCGCCTCGAACAGCCGCTGGTCGAATCCCTCGAACCGGCCGCAGAGCAGGGTCGCGCCCGGCCCCGCCGCCAGCGCCCGCACCCGCGCCTGGGTCAGCGGGCTCCCACGCGGCGTCAGTGCCAGCACCGGCAGGTCGGGCGCGGCGGCGGCGGCCTGGTCGACCGCGCGCGCCACCACATCGGCGCGCAGCACCATGCCGGCGCCGCCGCCCGCCGGCGTATCGTCGACCGAGCGGTGCTTGTCGGTGGCGAAATCGCGCATCTGGATGGCATCGCAGCGCCATCGTCCCTCCCGCAGGGCACGCCCCGCGATCGAATGGCCAAGGGGTCCCGGGAACATCTCCGGGTAGAGGGTGATTACCTGCGCGATGAACATGATCCGCCCCCTTCCCCCGCTCGCGCAGGCCGCGCAAGAGGTGGACGACTGCATCATCGTCGGTGCAGGCCCCGCCGGCCTCACGGCGGCCATCTATCTGGCGCGTTTCTGGCTGAAGATCCGCCTGTTCGACTCGGGCGACAGCCGCGCGCGCTGGATCCCGCGCACCAACAATCATGCCGGCTATCCGGACGGCATTCCCGGCCCCGAGCTGCTCGCATTGATGCAGGCCCAGGCGGAACGCTTCGGCGCGGTGCGCGAGGAAGCGACCGTCACCGCGATCCGGCCGGACGGCGATGGCTTCATCGTCCAGGTCGGCGATCGCGGCGCGCGGGCGCGATCGGTGCTGCTGGCGACCGGCGTGGTCAACAACCATCCCGACATGGATGTTGACCTGCATTCGCGCGCGCTCCAGGCCGGGCTGCTGCGCTATTGCCCGATCTGCGACGGCTATGAGGTCACTGACAAGCGAGTCGGCGTAATCGGGCGGGGCAGCCATGGCACGCGCGAGGCGATCTTCCTGCGCGGCTATACGCGCGACGTCACGCTCATCAGCCCGGATGCGGAAAGCGGCCTCGACCCCGAATGCATCGCCGCGCTCGACGATGCGGGCATCCAGCGGGTCGACGGCCCCTGTGGCGGCTTCGCAATCGAGGGCGAGCGGTTCGCGATGGACACCGCCAGGGGACGCATGGCGTTCGACAGCGTCTATCCGGCGATGGGATCGGTGATCCGCTCCCGCCTGGCGGTCGAGGCCGGCGCCAGGGCCAGCGACGAAGGCTGTCTGGAGGTGGACGACCACCAGCGCACCTCGATCCCCGGCCTGTTCGCGGCCGGCGACGTGGTGAAGGGGCTGGACCAGATCAGCCATGCCATGGGCGAGGCCGGCGTCGCCGCCACCACCATCCGCAACATGCTGAGCGCGCAGCGCCCGTTGCGTCGCTGACAGGCTATTCCGCGAGCGCCGACCGCCGGATCGAATAGCCGAAATAGATCATGCAGGCCGCGCCGATCCACAGGCCGAACAGCAGGAAGGTGTCGACCGGCAGCCCGACGATCAGATAGAGGCACGCCACCACGCTCAGGATCGGCAGCACCGGATAGAGCGGCACCCGATAGCCGCGCGGCAGGTCCGGCCGCCGACGCCGCAACAGGATGACGCCGATCGACACGGCGGCGAAGGCGATCAGCGTGCCCATGCTGGTCAGGTTGACCAGCACGTCGAGCGGCACCACCGCGGCGAGCAGCGCGACGCCGGTCGCCACCACCCAGCTATTGCGGCGCGGCACCTGCGTCACCGGGTCGACCTGGCGAAAGAAGGCGGGGAGCAGTCCGTCGCGGCTCATCGCATAGAGGATGCGCGTCTGGCCGTAGAGCACGACCAGCGTCACGCTGAAGATCGAGGCGACCGCGCCCAGCGACAGCAGCACCGCCGGCCAGCCCTGGCCGGTCAGGTCGCGCAGGATCACCGCCAGGCCCGCCTCCTGCCCCGCGAACGAGGTCCAGGGTTGCGCGCCCAGCGCCGCGACCGCCACCAAAATATAGGCGGCGGTGACGATCAGCAGCGACAGGATGATGGCCAGCGGCAGGTTGCGGCGCGGATTGCGCACCTCCTCCCCCGCCGTCGATACCGCGTCGATGCCGATATAGGAGAAGAAGATCGACGAGGCCGCCGAGCCGACCCCCGCCCATCCCCTGGGGGCGAAGGGATGGAAGTGGCTGACGGAAAAATGCGCCAGCGCGATGCCGACGAACAGCGCCAGCACCGCCAGCTTGGCGACGACCAGCACGGCATTCGCGGTGGCCGATTCGCGCGCGCCGCGCAGGAGCACGATCAGGCACAGGCCGACCAGCAGCACCGCCGGCAGGTTGACGATCCCGCCCGCCCCCGGCGGCCGGGCGAGCGCATCGGGCATCCGCCAGCCGATCGTCAGCCCGAACAGCTCGTTGAGATACTGGCCCCAGCCGACCGCGATGGCGGAGGCCGACACGCCATATTCCAGCAGCAGGCACGCTCCGATCAGGAAGGCCGCCAGCTCGCCCAGCGTCGCATAGGCATAGGAATAGGACGACCCCGCCGCCGGCACGGTCGAGGCCAGCTCGGCATAGCAGAGCGCGGTCAGGGCGGCGGTGATGCCGGCCAGCACGAAGGAAACGGTGACCGCCGGCCCCGCCTCCGGCACCGCCGTGGTCAGCGCCACGAAAATGCCGGTGCCGATCGTCGCGCCGACGCCCAGCATGGTCAGCTGGAACAGGCCGAAACTGCGCGCCAGCGACCGTTCATCCTCTCCCTCCCCTTCGGGACGGGTATAGTAGTCGGCGACCGGCTTGCAGCGGATCAGCCGCAGCCACAGCGAGGATGGCGGCATCGGCCCGCTCAGGCGGCGAAGTCGGGTTCGATCACCATCCGCTCGGGCGACCATTCGGGCACCGCTTCGGGGCGCATCGGCACCATGAAGCGCTTGCCGGTCGGCCGCTCGACCTCGATCACGTCGCCCGCGCCGAAATTGTCCACGGCGACGACGGTGCCGAGCGGCTCGCCGGTCGGGGTGACGGCGGGCAAGCCGATCAGGTCGGCATGATAATATTCGCCCTCCGCCAGCGGCGGCAGCTCGGACCGGGGCACGGTCAGCGTAGTGCCGCGCATCGCCTCGGCGGCGTTGCGGTCGCGGATTTCGGCAAAGCGCGCGATCGCGCCATTGTTGCCGGGGCGCAGGCTGGTCAGCGTCAGCGCACCGTCGTTGAAACGGGTAAAGGGCGACAGATCGTCGGCGAACACCTTCAGCCGCACCTCGCCCGCCACGCCGTGCGCGCCGATGATGGCAGCCAACGTGACGGGGCCGGATTCGACCGGCGGGGCGGGATCAGCCTTGGGGGGAACCATCGGTCTCCGGGGCGGCGCTATCGTCGCCCTCGGCCGGAGCCTGGGCCGACTGGCCGTCATTGCTGGCGTCGCTGAGCGGCGCACGCTTGGGGGTCGCATCCTCGCCGTCTTCCGGCGCGGTGCGGGGATCGGGGTCCTGTTCGGTCATGCATCGTCTCCACGGGTTGCAGAGGGGAAACGCATGACGGCCCGTTACGCTGCCACAGGACGATCAGCGGACGGGGCAAGGGCTGCGAGCGCCGCCCGTTCCGCTCCGCCCCGGCATAGCCAGGTCCGGTGGCGGAACAGGCATGAAGGCCAGGCCGCCCCCAACCGCATCCCCGCCGAGGCAGGGAGGCTCGGAAATGGCGATAGGCCAGCGCCAGACCACAAGGCGACGGGACGACCCGAAGGCCGCCCCCGTCACCCGACCGATTACTCGGCGGCTGCGGTCTCGCCGGTCGACTCGGCGGCGGCTTCCTGCGCGGCCTTCAGCTTCTCGGCGCGCTCCTCGGCGCGCTCGGTCGCCTTCTCGCCCGGCTTCGCCTTGTTCGGGTTGTTGCGCGCGGCGCGCTCGCGGACGCCGGCCTGGTCCAGGAAACGGGCGACGCGGTCGGTCGGCTGCGCGCCATTGGCGAGCCAGTGCTTGGCGCGCTCGGCGTCGAGCACGATGCGCTGCTCATTGTCCTTGGCGAGCAGCGGGTTGTAGTTGCCGATCTTCTCAATGAACTTGCCGTCGCGCGGGCTGCGCGCATCGGCCACGACGATGCGGTAGTAGGGACGCTTCTTGGAGCCGCCACGCGACAGACGAATGCTGAGTGCCATTTTAATCTAGTCCTTGCTTCACGTTTTTGGGGATATCGGCCGGAGCCGGATCACTTCTTCTTCAACAAACCTTCGAAACCGGGCGGCAGCTTGGGCATGTCGCCGCTGCCGAGCGCATCCAGGCCGGGCAGCGTCTTGCCGCCTGCCGCCTTCTGCATCAGGTCGCCCATGCCGGGCCCGCCGATCGCATTGCCCAGGCCGCCCAGGCCACCGCCCAGACCGCCCTTGCCGAGCATCGCCATCATCCCCTTGATGCCGCCCATCTTCTTGAGCTTCTTCATCGCAGTGGACATTTCCTGATGCATCTTCAGGAGCTTGTTCACGTCCTGCACGGTCGTGCCGGAGCCCTTGGCGATGCGGATCTTGCGCTTGGCGTTGATCAACTCCGGCTTGGACCGCTCCTTGGGGGTCATCGAGCCGATCATCGCATCCATGTGGATCAGGATCTTGTCGCCACCCGCCTGCTGGAGCGCGCCCTGCGCCTTCTTCATGCCGGGCATCATGCCCGCCAGCGCGCCCAGGCCACCCATGCGGCGCATCTGCGCCAACTGGCCGCGCAGGTCGTTCATGTCGAACTGACCCTTGGCCATCTTCATGGCCATGCGCTCGGCATCTTCCTGCTGGATCGACTCCGCCGCGCGCTCGACCAGCGAGACGACGTCGCCCATCCCCAGGATGCGCCCGGCCACCCGCTCGGGGTGGAAAGCCTCCAGCGCGTCCATCTTCTCGCCGGTGCCGGCGAACTTGATCGGCTTGCCGGTGACCGCGCGCATCGACAGCGCCGCGCCGCCGCGCGCATCGCCGTCCATGCGGGTCAGCACCACGCCGGTCAGCGGCACCTGCTCGGAGAAGCTGGAGGCGACGTTGACCGCGTCCTGGCCGGTCAGCGCATCGACCACCAGCAGGATTTCCTGCGGCTTCGCGATGTCGGCGACCGCCTTCATCTCGTCCATCAGCGCCTGGTCGACGTGCAGGCGACCGGCGGTGTCGAGCATCAGCACGTCGAAGCCCTGGAGCTTCGCCGCCTGCATCGCGCGCCGCGCGATCTCGACTGGCTGCTGGCCGGCGATGATCGGCAGAGTCGTCACCTCGACCTGGGTGCCGAGCGTCGCGAGCTGTTCCTGCGCCGCGGGACGCGCGACGTCGAGCGACGCCATCAGCACCTTCTTGCGGTCGCGATTCGCCAGCGTGCCCTGCGACAGGCGCTTGGCGATCTTGGCGGTGGTCGTCGTCTTGCCCGAGCCCTGCAGGCCGACCATCATCACCACCGCCGGCGGCGTGACGTCGAGCAGCAGGGTCGATTCGTCCGCACCCAACATCTCGACCAGCGCGTCGTTGACGATCTTGATGACCTGCTGGCCCGGCGTGACCGAACGCAGCACGTTCTGGCCGATCGCCTGCTCGGTCGCCTTGTCGACGAACTGGCGGGCGACGGGCAGCGCCACGTCCGCCTCCAGCAACGCCACGCGCACTTCGCGCATCGCGGTGCGGACATCCGCCTCGGTCAGCGCGCCACGCCCACGCAGACGGTCGAAGACACCGCCAAGCCGGTCGCTCAGACTCTCGAACATGGGGACAACAACCTCTACTCGGGCCAAACGCAAAAGCGCCGGCGGGCGAAACCTCGCCGGCCAGCGTGCATGCCGCGACAATGGCGGTCATGCGTGTCATCAGCGTCCGACAACGGAACGATTGCGCGGCCTTAGGGGAAAGCCCCGCGCTTGGCAAGCGCGGGGCGGATCGAAGGGCGTTCAGAAGGACGCCCAATCCTCTCCATCATCGCCGCCCTGCGCGGACACCGGCTGGCGCGCGCGGACCAGGGATGGCAGCGCCTCGGCCGGAAGCGGTCGAACCGGACCCTCGAAGCGACGCGCCATCGAAGCGCCTCCCGTATCGAACCGAGCGGCCTGGTCGGCGAGGTGCGCGGTCTCGCTCGCCAGATTGCGGGCGGCGGCGGAGGTTTCCTCCACCATCGCGGCATTCTGCTGGGTGCTGCGATCCATGCTGCTGA
Organism: Sphingomonas sp. S-NIH.Pt15_0812; assembly: GCF_003951315.1. Taxonomy (GTDB): domain Bacteria; phylum Pseudomonadota; class Alphaproteobacteria; order Sphingomonadales; family Sphingomonadaceae; genus Sphingomonas. The sequence continues at coordinate 244,321 of NZ_QLJH01000001.1, read as the reverse complement.
TCGTGCTGGCGACCTGGGTGATCGCCGCCGCCTGCGCCTGATTGTCGGTGGCGATGATCGCCAGCAGGCCGTGCACCTCGGTCACGTCGCCGGAGATCGCCGACAAGGCACCGTCGACCTTCTGCACCGCCTCGACCGCGGTGACGATATCCGCCTGGGTCGCGGTCAGCTGTTCGCGGGCGCGCTTCGCCTCTTCCTCGGAGCGCATCGCCAGTGCCGACACCAGATCGGCGACGACCGCGAAGCCGCGCCCGGCATCGCCTGCGCGTCCCGATTCCACCGCCGCGTTCATCGCCAGCACGCGTGTCTGAAAGGCGATCTTGTCGAGCCCCTCGATCACCGAATCGATGCCCTTGGCGCTTTCGGAGACCCGGCCCATCGCCTGGACGGCCTCGTCCGCCACCACCCGGCCGCCGCCGACGGTGGTGATCGCCTGGTCCGCGCGATTCACGGTCCGGCCGGCGGCATCGGCGGTGGCCTTCAGCCGCTCGTCCATCTGCGTGATCGCGGAGGCGGTCTGCTCCAGCGAGGAGGCGTTGCCCTCCGTGCGGCGCGCCAGATCCTCCGCCGCCTGCGCGATCTCGCCCGAGCCGCTGCGGATCGCCACCGCCCCGTCCGACACCGCGCCGATCAGGCCGCGCAGCTTGTCCAGCGCCTCGTTGAAGTTGCGTTTGAGCGCCTCATAGTCGGGCGGGAAGGTGGCGGCGATCGGGCTGCTCAGGTCGCCGTCCGAGAGGCGCGACAGATGCGAGGAGACGGTGTCCACCACCATATGCTGTTCGGCGTCGCGCGCGGCCTTCTCCGCGTCCACCGCGGCCTTGGCGATGCCATTCTCGCGGAACACGCGCACCGTGCGGGCCATGGCGCCCACCTCGTCCTTGCGATCCGTGTCGCCGACCTCCTCGGCATAATGGCCGGCGGCATAGCGGCCCATCTGGTCGCGCAGGCGGGTGAGCGGCCCGGTGATGCTGGACCGCGTCAGCGCCAGCGCCGCGCCGATCCCGGCCAGGATGCCGAGCAAGGCGGTCAGCATCATCTTCCAGGCGGTGGCATGCATCCGGTCGGTCACGCCGTCCGACTCGGTCTGCGAGAATTCGATCTGCCGGTTGGAATAGGGGATCATCTCGCTGCGCATCTGCTGGCTGCGCCGGTCGACCGACACCAGGATCGCCCGCGCGGCGGCGATATCCTTACGCTGCGCCGCCGCGATCGCCGCCTGGCAACTGGCGTGCAGCCTCCGCAGGCGCGTGACGAAACCATCCACCACGGTCTTCTGGGAGGGATCGACCAAGCCGACCTCCTTGATCCGGACCATCGCCTGGTTGAACGACGCGAGTTCCTCCGCCGCCGCATCCCTGCCCATCGGCGTGTCGGCGCCATAGGCGATCACCTGATAGGAGCGGAGCCCCATCTCCAGCACGCGGCGGTTCGCCTGCGACAGGCGGATCGCCGGGACCATCTTGGTCGAGATCAAACGCGTATAGGTGTCGTCGGACGACCGGAGCGCCATCACGCCGTTGACGGCGACGGTCAGCGTGATCGCCCCCATCGCCAGCAGCAGCAGGGTGATCTTCAGGGATATCCTGAGATTGTGGATGAAGGTCATGGCGGCTCCCGGAGATGCATGAGGGGCGGACACCTCCTCACGCAAAGCTCGGCGAGGCGGGATGTCCGTCTGCTTACCTCTTGCTTATGGCCGATTTGATCGCCCCCCGGTCACGAAGTCCGGATTTTCTGTATACGCCGCCCTGTTACCAGCCGCCGCCGGTTTCACGCAGATAGGCTTCCTCTTCGGGCGTGTCGGTCCGCCCCAGCGCCGCATTGCGCCCCGGAAACCGACCGAAGCGCTGGTAGACCGCCCGGTGATCGCGCGCGAAATCGACGTTGGTGGGAATGCCCAATGCCTCGAAGGTCCGTACGCTCAGATCCTGCAAGCCGGCATCCTCGGCATACATCAGCGGCATATAGAGGAACACGCGTCGCTCCGCCGGCAGGTCGCGATCGAAGCCCAGCTCCATCGCCTCCTGGGTCAACCGCGCCGCCAGGTCGTCGGCGGCGAAGGCCGCCGCCTGACCGCGATAGATGTTGCGGGAGAACTGGTCGAGCAGGATGATCGCCGCCAGCATCGGGTCCGCCGAGTCGCGCCAGCCGGCCGCCTCGCTCGCCAGCACCACGTCGCGCGCCGCGCCGAAGCGGTCGGCGATCCATCGATCGCGCTCGGCATCCTTGCCGAACTGCGCCTCCTGCGACAGCCCGAACCAATAGTCGAGTACCGCCCGGGCCATGTCATGGACTTGCACGCCTTGGGTCACTAGATCGCCTGCCATGTCTCTCCCCGAGCCGGAGGTCGTCAGCCTCGGCTGTCGACTCAACATAGCCGAGAGCGAAACGATCCGCACCCTGCTCGCCGGGCGCGATGACGCGCGCGACATGGTGGTCGTCAACAGCTGCGCGGTGACCAACGAGGCGGTGAAGCAGACCCGCGCCGCGATCCGCCGCGCCGCGCGCGACCGGCCGGGCGCGGCGATCGTCGTCACAGGCTGCGCCGCGACGATCGATCCGGCCGGGTTCGCGGCGATGCCGGAAGTGGCGCGCGTCGTCGCCAATGGCGCCAAGCTGGCGCCCGCCACATGGGGCGCCCGCCCTTCGCTCATGCCGGTGGCCTTTGCCGGCCATGCCCGCGCATTCGTCGAGGTGCAGAATGGCTGCGACCATAGCTGCACCTTCTGCATCATTCCGCAGGGACGAGGGAGCAGCCGGTCGGTGCCGGCGGGGCTGGTGATCGATCGCGTGCGCGCGTTGGTCGAGGCCGGCCACCAGGAGGTGGTGCTGACCGGCGTCGACCTGACCAGCTACGGCCCCGACTTGCCCGGCCGCCCGACCCTGGGGGCGCTGGTCGAGCGTATCCTCACCCATGTGCCAGACCTGCCGCGCCTGCGCCTGTCCTCGCTCGATTCGGTCGAGATCGACGAGCGGCTGTTCGCGCTGGTGACTCAGGAACCACGGGTGATGCCACATCTCCATCTGTCGCTCCAGGCCGGCCACGACCTGATCCTGAAGCGCATGAAGCGCCGTCACTCCCGCGCCCAGTCGGTCGCGCTGGTCGAGCGGCTGAAGGCGGCGCGCCCCGAACTGGCGATCGGCGCGGACCTGATCGCCGGCTTCCCGACCGAGGATGACGCGATGTTCGCCGACACGCTGGCGCTGATCGACGATGCGGACATCGTCCATGCGCATATCTTTCCTTATTCGCCGCGCACCGGCACGCCGGCCGCGCGGATGCCGCAGGTCGCGCCGGAGCGTCGCCGCGAGCGCGCCGCCCGGCTGCGCGCGGCGGCGGCGGCGCGGCGTGGCCGCTGGCTCGCCTCCCTGGTCGGCAGCGAACAGGCGATCCTGGTCGAGCGGCCCGGCACCCGCGGCCACGCCGGCAATTTCGCCGATATCCATTGCACCTCCCCCGCCGAACCCGGCACGCTCCGGCGCGTCGCGGTGACCGGCGCGACCGACACCAACCTCATCGGAACCCTGCTATGAGCACCACCCCATCCTGGCACGAGAAGCTGCTCGGCGGCTTCAAGCGCACCTCGGACCGGCTGGTCGGCAATCTCGCCGGCCTGGGCGGCGCGCGGCTCGACGACGCGACGCTCGACGAGATCGAGGAGGCGCTGATCGCCTCCGACCTGGGGCCGCAGACCGCCGGCCATATCCGCACCCGCCTGGCGGAGGGCACGTTCGAGCGGAACATGGAGGAACTCGGCATCCGCCTGGTCGTGGCGGAGGAGGTGGAGAAGGCGCTGGCCCGAGTCGCCACGCCGCTGGAGGTCACCGCCTTCCCCCGGCCGCAGGTGATCCTGGTGATCGGCGTCAACGGTTCGGGCAAGACGACGACGATCGCCAAGCTGGCGCATCTGTTGATGGAGCAGGATTACGGCGTGATGCTGGCGGCGGGCGACACGTTCCGCGCCGCCGCGATCGGGCAGCTGCGCACCTGGGCGGAGCGGGTCGGCGTGCCGATCGTCACCGGCAAGGAGGGCGGCGACGCCGCCGGCATCGTGTTCGAGGCCGTGAAGCAGGCGACCGAGACCGGCATCGACGTGCTGATCGTCGACACCGCCGGCCGCCTCCAGAACAAGCGCGAGCTGATGGACGAGTTGGCCAAGATCCGCCGCGTGCTCGGCCGCCTCAACCCCGCCTCCCCCCATGACGTGGTGCTGGTGCTGGACGCCACCACGGGGCAGAACGCGCTCAACCAGATCGAGGTGTTCAAGGACGTGGCCGGCGTCACCGGCTTGGTCATGACCAAGCTGGACGGCACCGCGCGCGGCGGCGTGCTGGTCGCGGCGGCGGAGAAATACGGCTTGCCCATCCACGCCATCGGCGTCGGCGAGGGGATGACCGACCTGCGCCCCTTCGACGCCAACGAAGTCAGCCGTATCATCGCCGGCGTGGAGGACAAGCGCAAGTGACCCGCACCGCCCCGAAGGACGCCAATCCCGGCCTGCGCATGGCGGTGGACTATGCGCCGCTGGTCGTCTTCTTCCTGGTCAACTTCCTGGCGCCGGCCGAGCCGATGATGCGGCTGGTCGCGCAGTTCAGCGGCTTCCTGTCGGGGATGGAGCGGCTGGGCGCGATCGTGATCGCCCGGGTGATCTGCGCCACCGGCGCCTTCATCCTCGCCACCATCGTCGCGATGATCGTGTCGCGGGTGAAGCTGGGCCATGTCTCGCCGATGCTGTGGATTTCGGGCGTGCTGGTCGTGGTGTTCGGCGGCCTGACCATCTACTTCCACGACCCCCGCTTCATCCAGATGAAGCCGACCATCGTCTATGCCGCCTTCGCCGCCGTGCTGCTGTTCGGGCTGGCGACCGGCCGGCCGCTGCTCCAGGGGCTGCTCGGCACCGCCTATCCGGGGCTGAGCGCGGACGGATGGCGCAAGCTGACTCGCAACTGGATGCTCTTCTTCCTCGCCATGGCGGTGCTGAACGAGGTGGTCTGGCGCTCGACCAACTGGAATTTCTGGGTCGGGTTCAAGCTGTGGGGCGCGATCCCGCTGACGCTCGGCTTCGCGCTCGCCAACATGCCGATGCTGCTGCGCCACGGCTTCCAGGCGGGCGGCGACCTGCCCCAGGACGTGCCGCCGGCGGATTGACGGCGATCCGTGCGCCCGCCTCGGCAGGCGCACGGACCAGAAAAAGGGCTCCCGAAGGAGCCCTTTCCCGTCTTACTTCTTCGCCGCGTCGTAGCGCTGGCCGACCACGTCCCAGTCGACCACGTCCCACCACGCCTTCAGATAGGCGGCGCGATCGTTCTTGTAGGTCAGGTAATAGGCGTGTTCCCACACGTCGTTGCCGAGCAGCGGCGTGCCGCGATCCTTTACGTCGTCCATCAGGGGATTGTCCTGATTGGGCGTGGAGGTCACCTTCAGCGTGCCGGCGTCGTCGACGATCAGCCAGGCCCAGCCCGAACCGAACTGGCCCGCACCCTTGGTGTTGAACTCTTCCTTGAGCTTGTCGAGGCCGCCGAAGGTCGACTCGATCGCCTCTGCCAGCGCGCCGGACGGCTGACCGCCGCCCTGCTTCATCGACTTCCAGAAGAAGTCGTGGTTCCAATAGCCACCGCCATTGTTGCGGACCAGCGGCGGCTGCGACGAGATCGAGGCCAGGATGTCCTCGATCGTCTTGCCCTGCAGCGCCGGGTCCTTCTCGACGCCTTCGTTGAGCTTGTCGGTATAGGCCTTGTGGTGCTTGTCGTGGTGGAACGTCATCGTCTCCTTGGAGATGGTCGGTTCCAGGGCGTCATAGTTATAGGGCAGCGGCGGCAGTTCGAAGGCCATCGGGCTCACTCCTGATTGGTTTCGTGCGGTGAACGCACGCCCGCCCCCGTTGCTCCCGTCGTCGGCGTTACGCAACCGTTCCGATCAGGTCGTGCCGCCGCAGCGCATGGCGAAGCTGGTCATAGGACAGGCCCAACGAGTCGGCGGTCTGGCGCTGGTTGAACCGGTTCTCCGCCAGGGCGCGGGCCAGCAGCTCGCGCTCGAACCGCGCCACGCGGCTCTTGAAGTCGGACGGCCCGACCTCGCATGCCGCCACCTCGTCGTCGCTGCCGGGCGCGGAGGACGCGCCCTCCTCCGCCTCCGGCTCGGCCCGTTCCGCCTGCTGCGCCCGCGTCGCGGCCGGCGCCTGGCCGCGCGGGCGATAGGGCGAGGCGAAGGGATCGATCTCGATCGAATCGACCGGCCCGTCCCGCTCCCAGCGATAGACCGCGCGCTCCACCACGTTGCGCAATTCGCGGACATTGCCGGGCCAGCGATGGCCGCTCAACTGGTCGAGCGCGGCCGGGCCGAAGCCGGGCCAGCGCTGCCAGCCCAGTTCGGCCGCCATGCGCCGCCCGAAATGATCGGCCAGCACCACCACGTCCCCGGCCCGCGCGCGCAGCGGCGGCAGCGTCACTACCTCGAAGCACAGCCGGTCGAGCAGGTCGGCGCGGAACTCGTGCCGATCGACCTTGTCCGGCAGATGCTCGTTGGTCGCCGCGACGATCCGGACATCGACCCGCACCGGCCGCGACGATCCGATCCGGGTGATCTCGCCATATTCCACCGCGCGCAGCAACCGGTCCTGCGCCGCCATCGACAGGGTGCCGAGTTCGTCGAGGAACAAGGTGCCGCCATCCGCCTCCTCGAACCGGCCGGCGCGCGCCTTGGTCGCGCCGGTGAAGGCGCCCGCCTCATGCCCGAACAACTCCGCCTCGATCAGCGTCTCCGGCAGCGCGGCGCAGTTCATGATGACGAGCGGCTGGTCCCAGCGCGGCGACAGGCGATGGAGGCGTTCGGCCACCAGTTCCTTGCCGGTGCCGCGTTCGCCGATGACGAGCACCGGTCGGTCCAGCGCCGCCGCCCGGCTCGCGCGTTCCAGGGCATCGATGAACGCCCCCGACTGACCGATGACCTGGCTCGTCCGTTCCATCCCCAAGGATTGGCGCATTTCCCCAAAGCTTGGCAAGTCATGAGCAGTTCCGTCCCGCCACTTTCTTCCGAAAACGGCGGAAATCCGGCATTCTTCAATTTGGCACGGGCTGTGCAAAGCATGGAATATCCCGCCGCAACGGCGGCCAGGTTCAAGGTTTCAGGAGGTTTCCATGCTCAAGATCGTCGCCACCAAGTTCGCCGCCCTCGCCCTCACCGTCGTGCTGAGCGGCACCTGCATCATGGCCGCCGTCGGCCCCGCCCAGGGCGATGGCAAGATGGTCGCCAGCACCACGCGCTTCATGGCATAAGGCGATGAACGCACTCACGGTCCCTCAGGAGTTTATGATGGGCATCTTCTCCCGCACCCGCGACATCGTCGCCGCCAATTTCGCCGATCTGCTCGACAAGGCGGAAGACCCGTCGAAGATGATCCGCATGATCATCCTCGAAATGGAGGAGACGCTGGTCGAGGTCCGCGCCTCCGCGGCGCGCACCATCGCCGACCAGAAGGAAATGCGCCGCCACATCGCCAAGCTGGAACAGCTCCAGGCCAATTGGACCGAGAAGGCGGAACTGGCGCTGAGCAAGGACCGCGAGGATCTGGCCAAGGCGGCGCTGATCGAGCGGCAGAAGGCCACCGACATGGCCGAGCAGCTGAAGGCCGAGGTGCAGGTGCTCGACGATGCGCTGCGCGCATCGGAAGAGGACATCGCCAAGCTGCAAGGGCGGCTGCGCGAGGCGCGGACCAAGCAGTCGAACATCCAGACCCGGATCGAGACCGCCAACAACCGCTTCCGCCTGCGCGACATGTATGCCGGGCCGAAGACGCAGGAGGCGTTCAGCCGCTTCACCGACCTGGAACGCCGCGCCGACGAGGCCGAGGGCCGCGCCGAGGCGATGGGCCTGGGCGTCGGCAAGAGCCTGGAGGAGGAGATCGCCGAGCTGCGCCAGAGCGATCGGGTGGACGAGGAACTGGCCGCGATGAAGCGTCGCCTGCAAAGCCGGGAGGGTTGAGATGGAGGATATCGTCGTTCCGCTGATCGCCTTCCCGACGATCTTCGTCGGCCTGCCCTGGCTCATCCTCCACTATGTTTCGCAGTGGAAGCGCGCGCCCAAAATCACCGAGGAAGACGAGCGGATGCTGGACGAGATGTACAATCTCGCCCGCCGCCTGGAAGACCGGCTCAATACCGTCGAGCGCATCGTCGCCGCCGACAATCCGGACTTCCGCCCCGGCCTGAGCACGCCGCAACAGACTTATTCGAACGAACTGCCGTCGACCAACCGGTTCGATCGCATCGACCGCACTTTCAATCGGAGCAACTGACATGGCTGCCCGTACCCAATTCTACCTGAACAAGCAGGATGCCAAGTACAAGGGTGTCTGCGCCGGCATCGCCGACTATACCGGGGTCAACCCTTTGTGGGTCCGGCTGGGTGTCGCCGGGATGACGATCATCGCCCAGCAATGGTGGCTGATCGTCGCCTACTTCATCATCGCCTGGATTGCCGATCCCAAGCCGTTCGGTCTCTACCAAACTCAGGACGACGCCAAGTTCTGGCAGGGCGTGCGGTCCAACCCGCGCCGCTCCAGCGCCGAAGTCCGCTCCAAGCTGCGCGACATCGATCGCCGCCTGGCGGACATGGAAACCCACTTCACCAGCCGCAACAGCGCGCTGGCCAAGGAAATCGACAGCCTGCGCTAAGACGGGCTGAGTAAAGGGAAAGAAGACGATGTCGAACCTGGCCTTGCTCATTCCGATCGCGGCGATCACGATCGGGCCGATCTCCTGGGTCGCGAACAACTGGCTGCGCACCAAGCACGGCTATGCGCCCCAGGATTACGGGAACCGACGCCGGGGTGGCGGCGAGAATCTGGAGGCGGAGCGCAAGATCATGCTGCTCTCCAACGAGAATGAGAAGCTGACCGGCCAGGTCGGGCGACTGGAGGAGCGGATCGCGGTGCTGGAACGCATCGCCACCGATCCCGCCGAGCGGACCGCGCGCGAGATCGAAGCGCTGCGGGGGTGGAAATGACCTATACGACCGATATCGGCCCGCTCGATTTCCTGGCCGGCAACGGCTTCACCATCTTCATGATCGCCTTCGTGCTGGTCGGGCTGCCGGTGATCCTGGGTGTCGCCCATGCGATGTTCCAGCGCTGGCTGACCCACAAGGAACGCATGGCCGAGGCGCTGAATGCCCAGGCGGCGGAGAAAGCGGCCCAATATGCCGCGCAGGCCGAGCGGCTGGAGATGCGGGTCCGGGTGTTGGAACGGATCGTCACCGATCGCGGCGCCAGCCTGTCCGCCGAGATCGACCGCCTGCGCGACGAAACGCCAGCCCCCACCGCCCTCAACTGACCCATCCATCGGAGCGCCTGACATGACGTTCTTCTCCATGGTCTTCGGCATTGTCACCGTGGTGATGATCGCGCAGATCCTGTCCGCCCGTTACCGCGCGTTCGGCCAGCAGGCCGAACCGCATCACTCCACCCCCGTCCAGAGCATCGACCAGATGCGCGCCCAGGACGAGATTCGCCAGCTCAAGGAGCGGGTCGCCGTGCTGGAGCGCGTCATCACCGACCATAATCGCAGCATCGACCTCGACCGCGAGATCGACCGTCTGCGCGACCGCTGAAAGGAGGCGACATCATGACCGATCCGTTTACGACCCTGACCCTGTCCCTCTCCGGCCTCGCCGGGGTGGGCATCATCGCCGCCGCCGGCCTGTCCGGCTGGCGCGGCTGGCTCCAGCTCCAGCACAGCCAGATAATCCGATCGTCCGATGACGACGCCTCCATCGCCATGCCCCACGCCGGCGCACGGATCGAGATGGCCGATCTGAAGGAGCGTATCCGCAAGCTGGAGGCCATCGCCGCGGGCGTCGATCTCTGATCCCGGACAACGCTCCGTCCGTCGCCTTTCTGTCCCGCAATGGGAACCGATCCGAAGATGAACGCGACGTTGTTTAGGGTTCATGCAACCGCCACTAAAGGCCTACGTTTCGCTACCGTGATTATCGTAAGGGAGTAGACGATGCGTAAGCTGATGCTGGTTTTGGGTTGTGCCGCGATGGTGACGCCGACCCTGATCGCCACCACTGAGAATGCCGACGCCCAGCGTCGCTACAAGTATCGCGAATGGCGCGACGACCGCGGCCGCATCCGCTGTCGCAAGCCGAACGGCACGACCGGCCTGGTGGTCGGCGGCGTCGCGGGCGCGCTGCTGGGCCGCACGATCGACACGCGCGGCGACCGGACGCTTGGCACGCTGGGCGGTGCCGCGGTCGGCGCGCTGGCCGGTCGCGAAGTCGAGCGCGGCACGAGCAATCGCCGCTGCCGCTGATCCGCAGCATCGGCCGAATGAAGATGGGGCGTCGCGACTGGGTCGCGGCGCCCTTTCTCTTGGCGCCGCCTGTCCCATTGCTGAACATGACGTAGTATTGAGTTCACGCAACTTGCTGTAATCTCGTCAGTTCTTAGCGGTATCAGGAAGACGAGGATTTTAGGATGCGTAACATGATGCTGTCGGTCGCCTTGGCGGCCAGTGCGGTCACCGCGATGCCGGCGGCGGCGCAGGACAATCGCTGGCAGGCGAACCGCGAATATCGCGACAATGTCCGCGACGCCCAGCGCGATTACCGCCGCGACCTGCGCGACGCCGACGACCGCCGCGACGTCCGCGACGCGCGGCGCGACTATCGCGAGGACGTTCGCGACGCCCGGCGCGAACGTCGCGAGGATATCCGCGACATCCGCCGCGACAATAATCGCGACTGGCGGCGGTGGAACAGCTACGACTATAACCGCTTCGAGCCGGGCCAGCGTAATTATTTCGCCGACCGCTATTATCGGGACGGCCGCTATTACCAGACGCGCCGCCTGAGCCGGAACGACCGCGTCTATCGCGGCGGCAACGGTCAATATTATTGCCGCCGCAACGACGGCACCACCGGCCTGATCGTCGGCGGCCTGGCGGGCGGCGCGCTCGGCAACATCATCGCCAATGGCCGGTCCAGCCTGCTCGGCACGCTGATCGGCGCGGGCGGCGGCGCGCTGCTCGGCCGCTCGGTCGATCGCGGCCAGGTCGTCTGCCGCTAAAGGTTCAACGGTTGGTCACGGGGAGGCCCGGCGCTCACGCGTCGGGCCTTTCGTGCGTGGTCAGACGATGCCGCCGCCGAGCATCAGGCGCAGCGCGAAGATGATGATCAGCACGATGTTGAGGTTGCGCCCGCTATTGCTCGACGACAGGGCGCCGACCGCCGCACCGACGATGCCGAGCGGGATCACCAGCCAGTTCATCCAGCCCAGGAACGGGAAGAAGGCGACGAGGCCGAAGGCGAGCGTGGCCAGGCCGATGAGGATCGAGACGAGATTGAGCATGATCGGCAAGATGGCCTCGCCTATCGCGCGGGGCAAGCACGCATGATTTGCCGGGCGTCGCCGGCTGGTCTAGGGAGCAGGGAATGCCTCCCCTCGTCCTCGTCATGCTCGGCGGCGCGATCGGCTCTGGCGCGCGGCATTGGACCGGGCGCTGGATGCTGGCGCGCCTGGGCCCGGATTTTCCCTATGGCACGCTGACCGTCAATCTGGTCGGCGGCTTCGCCATGGGCGTGCTCACCGGACTGCTCGCGCGGGTCGGCGGCAACGAGCCGTGGCGGCTGCTGCTCGGCGTCGGGGTGCTCGGCGGCTACACCACTTTCTCTTCCTTCTCGCTCGACGTCGTGACGCTGGCGGAACGCGGGCAGATATTGACGGCATTGGGCTATGTCCTGCTGTCGGTCATCGGCGCGATCCTCGCCCTCTTCGCCGGGCTGCTTGTCACCAGGAGCTTCGCATGAGCGAGGTACGTCAGTTCACCGTCGGCTATGATGACGACGGCATTCGCCTCGATCGCTGGTTCAAGCGGCATCTGCCCGAAACCAGCTTCACCACCGTCGCCAAATGGGCGCGCACCGGCCAGCTCCGCGTCGATGGCGCGCGCGCGACTCCGGGCGACCGCATCGCCGCCGGCCAGCAATTGCGCGTGCCCCCGGAGGAGCCGGTCGCGCCCGCCGACAAGGCCGCCCGGACGCCGCGTCCCCGCGCGCCGCTGTCCGACGACCAGCGCGCCTTCATCCGCGAGATGGTGATCCACCGCGATCCCCAGGCCTTCGTCCTCAACAAGCCGCCGGGCCTGGCGACGCAGGGCGGCACCAAGACCACCGAGCATGTCGACCATCTGCTCGACGGGCTGGTCGATGACGAGGAGGGCCGGCCCAAGCTGGTCCATCGCCTGGACAAGGACACCAGCGGCGCCCTGCTGGTGGCGCGGACCAGCCGCGCCGCCGCCTTCTTCGCCAAGGCCTTTTCCTCGCGCACCGCGCGCAAGGTCTATTGGGCGCTGGTCGTCGACGTGCCCTCGATCGACGACGGCATCATCGACCTGCCGATCGGCAAGCAGCCGGGCACCGGCGGCGAGAAGATGCAGGTGGACGAGGAGAATGGCTCGCCCGCGCGCACCCGCTACCGCGTCATCGAGCGCGCCGGCAATCGCTGCGCCTGGGTGGAGCTGCAACCCTTTACCGGCCGCACCCACCAGCTTCGCGTCCATATGGCGGCGATCGGCCATCCGATCGTCGGCGACGGCAAATATGGCGGCCCCGCCGCCTTCCTGACCGGCGGCATCTCGCGCAAGATGCACCTCCACGCCCGCCGCCTGCGCGTCGACCATCCGGACGGCGTGCGGATCGACGAGACCGCCGCGCTGCCGACCCATTTCGCCGAGAGCCTGGCCGGCCTGGGCTTCGAGGAGGAGGTCGGCGATCGGCTGGAGTTGCAGGAGGACAAGGGGCCGCCGCCCAAGTCGGTGCTGAAGCAGCGCGCCAAGGCCCATGCCAAGTCGGTCCGCAAGGAACGGCGCGGCGAGCGGCGCGGTCGCGGCGCGCGCGACTGATCCGCCGATGCCGCGTCTCGCCGTGTTCGACTGCGACGGCACGTTGGTCGACAGCCAGGCCAATATCTGCCGCGCGATGACCCGAGCCTTCCAGGCCTGCGGCCAGACACCGCCGCCGGTCGCCGCGATCCGGCGGATCGTGGGGCTGAGCCTGGTCGAATCGATGCAGATGCTGCTGCCCGACGCACCGGACGATCTGCACCGCGAACTGGCCGCCACCTACAAGGCGATGTTCCACCAGTTGCGCAGCGAGAATGCGCTCGATCCCGAACCCTTGTTCGAGGGGATCGCGGAGACGCTGACGCATCTACGCGACCATGGCTGGCGGCTGGGGGTCGCGACCGGCAAGTCGGACCGGGGCCTGGGCCTGCTGCTGGCCCATCATGGGCTGACCGACCGGTTCGTGACGCTCCAGACCGCGGATCGCCACCCGTCCAAGCCCGATCCGTCGATGCTCCACGCCGCGATGGCGGAGGCGGGCGCGGTGCCGGCGGAGACGGTGATGATCGGCGACACCAGCTTCGACATGGCGATGGCGCGCGCGGCGGGCGTGCGCGCGATCGGGGTCGCCTGGGGCTATCACAGCCCGGCCGATCTGGCGGCGGCGCGTGCCGAGGCGATCGCCGACCATGCCGCCGACCTGCCGGGGCTGCTGGCATGAGCGTACCGCTGTCGGTGGCGCGACGACGCTGGCTGATGCTCCAGGTGGCGCGGATTGCCGGCGTGGCGGGCGCGATCCTGGGCCTGATGCTGGTCGCACGCGCACCCGACTGGCCGAGCAAGGTGATCGGCATCGCCCTCACCCTGTCGGCGATCGTCGTGACCGTGATCGCGCCGGCCGGACTGGCGCATCGCTGGCGGAGTGAGGACAAGTGAAGCGGTTCTGGAAAGACGTGTCGATCGCCGATGGCGAGGTGGCGCTCGACGGGCGGCCGGTGCGGACCCCCGGCCGGGTCGCGCTGCGTCTGCCGACAGCGGCGCTGGCGGAGGCGGTGGCCGAGGAATGGCGCGCGGTCGGCGAACGGGTCGATCCGCGCGCGATGCCGCTGACCGGCCTCGCCAATGCCGCGATCGACCGGATCGCCCCGGCCCCCCAGGGCTATGCCGAAACGCTCGCCCGCTATGGCGAGAGCGACCTGCTCTGCTACCGCGCCGAGTTGCCGCCCGAACTGGTCGAGCGGCAGGCCGCCGCCTGGGACCCGCCGCTCGCCTGGGCGATGCGCCGCTATGACGCGCATTTCAAAATCGCGACCGGCATCATTCATGTCGCGCAACCGCCCGCAACGCTCGCACGGCTGCATGAGGCGGTGGCGGCGCTCGACGCCTGGACGATCACCGGCCTGACGCCGCCGGTGACGGTGACGGGATCGCTGGTGCTGGGCCTGGCGCTGGTCGAGGGGGCGATGGACGCCGAATCGGTCTGGCACGCCGCGCGGATCGACGACGACTGGCAGGTGGAGCGCTGGGGCGAGGACGAGCTCGCCACCCGCACGACGGAGGCGCATCGCGCCGAATTCGATGCGGCGGTGCGGTTCCTGGCGGCGCTGCGGGGATGATGCAGGGCTGACCGCCCCTCCCCCACCTCGTTCCCCGGCAAAGGCCGAGGCTCGGTTGAGGGACGCTGGTGACGAAGGAAAACGCTCTATTACATCAGCCTTCCCAACTGGACCCCGGCCTTGGCCGGGGAACAGATTGTGCGTCAATCCAGCCGCTTGGACAGGAAATACCGCGCCTCGCCCGGCGGATAGTCGGCGATCTCGCCGAATACCGCATAGCCCAGCTTTTCGTAGAACCCGCGCGCCTGGAAGCTGAACGTATCCAGCCACACGCCCATGCAGCCCAGCCGCCGCGCCTCCGCCTCGGCGGCCATCATCAGCGCGCGCCCCTGCCCGCGCCCGCGCGCCACCTCCGGCACGACCAGATATTGGACGAACAGCCAGCCATAGCTGGCCATGCCCCACAGTCCGCCGGCCACCGCGCCCAATTCGTCCCGCAGCACGATGGCGACCGGTTGACGCTTGCCCGGCGCGACGCGCGAGTCGTTATAGGCGACCAGCACGGCCAGGATCGCCTCCCGCTCGGCGTCGCCGGGCGCAGCGACGATCTCCGGCGTCATTTCTTGCGCTTGAAGTCCACCGCGACGACGTTGGAGCCGTCCTCGACCGGGGTGGCGATGGGGCCGTCATTCTCCGCCGCGTCGTGCGCGTCGGACAATTCCTCCATCGACTCGGTTGCCTGGAAGCGCAGCTCGAAATTCACCGCCGGATCGTGGAAACCGGTGATCGCCGAATAGGGGATGACCAGCTTGGACGGCACTTGGTTGAAGCTGAGGCCGACCGAGAAGCGCTGGTCGTCGACGGTCAGGTCCCAGAAGCGGTTCTGCATCACGATCGTCATCTCGTCCGGGAACCGGTCGATCAGCCGCTTGGGGATGTCGACGCCCGGCGCCTGGGTCTTGAAGGTGATGTAGAAATGATGCTCGCCCGGCAATCCGCCGGACTGGGCCACCGATCCCAGGACGCGGCCCACCACGGCCCGCAGGGCTTCCTGCACGATCTCGTCATACGGGATCAGGCTGTCGGGCAAAGTATCGCTCATGTCCCCGGGGTTAGGCCTGTCCTGCCCCGAGCGTCAAGCTTGCATGGCGCGTCATGCGCGTTAGGGACCGCTTTCATGCGCAGCGCCACCATCACCCGCGACACCAGCGAGACCCGGATCGCCGTCACCGTCAACCTGGACGGCACCGGCGCCTATGACGTGAAGACCGGAGTCGGCTTCTTCGACCATATGCTCGAACAGCTCTCCCGCCATTCGCTGATCGACCTGCACGTCCGCACCGAGGGCGACCTCCATATCGACGAGCATCATACGGTCGAGGATACTGGCATCGCCATCGGCATGGCGGTGGCCAAGGCGCTGGGCGACAAGCGCGGCATCCGCCGCTATGGCGACGCCCTGTCGCCGATGGACGAGACGCTGACCCGCGTCGCGCTCGACATTTCCGGCCGTCCCTGGCTGGTGTGGAAGGACCTCTTCACCCAGTCGCGCCTGGGCGGCATGGATACCGAGATGTTCCAGCACTGGTTCCACAGCTTCGCCCAGGCCGCCGGCATCACTTTGCATGTCGAGACGCTGTACGGCAGCAACAACCACCATATCGCCGAGGCCGCCTTCAAGGGGCTGGCGCGCGCGCTGCGCACCGCGATCGAGATCGATCCGCGCAAGGCCGACGCCATCCCCTCGACCAAGGGGACCCTGGGCGGCGAGGAGCACGCATCATGATCGTCATCACCCTCACCTATGTCGTACCGATCGAGCGGATCGACGAACTCCGCGCACCGCATCTCGACTGGCTGCGCGAGGCGGCCGCCTCGGGCCGGCTGCTGGTCGCGGGGCGGCAGGTGCCGCCGGCTGGTGGGCCGGTGAACGGCGGCATGATCATCGCGCGTGGCAGCCGCGACGAGGTCAAGGCCTGGGCCGCCACCGATCCCTTCGCCATCCATGGCGCGGCCGAGTACAGCTTCGTCGAGGTCGCCCCGTCGGTCATGGGGCCGGGGCTCGAAGCCCTCGGCGCATGACGCTGGCGCTGATCGATTACGGCGCGGGCAACCTCCATTCGGTCGCCAATGCGCTGAAGGCGGCGGGCTGCACCGATCTGGCGATCACCGCCGATCCCGCGCTGGTCGCGCGCGCCGACCGGATCGTGCTGCCCGGCGTCGGGGCGTTCGGCGCTTGCGCGGCGGCGCTGCGCGGCGTCGACGGCATGGTCGAGGCGATGGAGCAGCGCGTGTTGCGCGAGGCCGCCCCCTTCCTGGGCGTGTGCGTCGGGATGCAGTTGCTCGCCGAGACGGGCGAGGAACTGGGCACGCATCGCGGCCTGGGCTGGATCGCCGGCGCCGTGCGCCGGATGGAGCCGACCGACAGCACCGCCAAGGTGCCGCATATGGGCTGGAACGACGTGGTGCCGGTCGCCGACCATGCGCTGGTCCGGCCGGGCGAGGCCTATTTCCTGCACAGCTACGCCTTTGACGGCGCGGACGTGATCGCGACGACCGACCATGACGGCCCGGTCACCGCCGCGATCGGCCGCGACACCATATTGGGCGTGCAGTTCCATCCCGAAAAGAGCCAGCATTACGGCCTCGCCCTTCTCCGCCGCTTCCTCGACTGGCGGCCCTGACCATCACGCCTTCACGGGCAGGAGTGTTTCTTTGAGCCTGATCGTCTTTCCCGCCATCGACCTGAAGAACGGCCAGGTCGTCCGCCTTGCCGAGGGCGATATGGACCGCGCCACCATCTATGGCGACGATCCCGCCGCGCAGGCGATGCGCTTCGCCGGGGCGGGCGCGCAGCATCTGCACGTCGTCGACCTGGACGGCGCCTTTGCCGGCCAGTCGGTGAATGGCGAGGCGGTGCGCGCGATCGTCGCGCGCTTCCCCGGCCATGTCCAGCTCGGCGGCGGCATCCGCAGCCGCGACAGCGTCGAGCGCTGGTTCGACCTGGGCGTCGCCCGCGTCGTCATCGGCACCGCCGCGCTGGAGGACCCGGACTTCGTGCGGGGCGCGGCGCGCGACTTTCCGGGCGGCATCGTCGTCGCGGTCGACGCGCGCGACGGCATGGTCGCGACCAAGGGCTGGGCCGATGTCTCGACGGTCAGCGCCACCGATCTCGCCCGCCGGTTCGAGGATGCGGGCGTCGCCGCCCTGCTCTTCACCGATGTCGGTCGCGACGGGTTGCTGAAGGGCTGCAATGTCGAGGCGACGGTCGACCTCGCCCGCGCCGTCTCCATCCCCGTGATCGCCAGCGGCGGCGTCGCCGGCATCGCCGACATCCATGTGCTGGCGCTCCACGCGCGCGACGGGATCGAGGGGGTCATCACCGGCCGCGCGCTCTATGACGGCCGGCTCGACCTCGCCGCCGCGCTCAGCGTCGCAGGCGCGGCGTGACCGTCCGCGCGCGCGTCATCCCCTGTCTCGACGTCGCCGCCGGCCGCGTCGTCAAGGGCGTGAACTTCGTCGAGCTGCGCGATGCCGGCGATCCGGTGGAGCAGGCGCGCGCCTATGACGCGGCGGGGGCGGACGAACTCTGCTTCCTCGACATCACCGCCAGCCACGAGGATCGCGGCACCATTCTCGACGTGGTGCGGCGGACGGCGGCGGTGTGCTTCATGCCGCTGACCGTGGGCGGCGGCGTCCGCACCGCCGACGACGCCCGCGCGCTGCTGCTGGCGGGCGCGGACAAGGTCGCGGTCAACAGCGCCGCCGTCGCCCGTCCGCAGGTGGTGGCCGAGATCGCCGAGCGGTTCGGCAGCCAGTGCTGCGTCGCCAGCGTCGATGCGCGCCGGACCGAGCGCGGCTGGGAGGTCTTCACCCATGGCGGCCGCCGCGCGACCGGCATCGACGCGATCGACCATGCGCTGCGCCTGGCCGATCTGGGCGCGGGCGAGTTGCTGGTCACCTCGATGGACCGCGACGGCACGCGCTCGGGCTATGACCTCGACCTGATCCGCACCATCGCCGACCGGACGGGCGTGCCGGTCGTCGCCTCGGGGGGGGTGGGCGGCCTGTCGGACCTGGTCGATGGCATCGTCACCGGCCATGCCTCGGCGGTGCTCGCCGCCTCGATCTTCCATTTCGGCGAGGCGAGTGTCGCCGACGCCCATGCCGCGCTCGCCGCGGCGGGCGTACCGGTCCGAAAACCCATCCTGGGTTAGTTAATTCGCAAGGTCGCGGCTATAGACTGCGCCCATGTACAGCATCGCCTTCCGCCCCGAGCTGAACCTGCTCGATATCGCCTGGACCGGGTTGATGACCGAGGCGGCGGCGCGCGCCTATGTCGAGGAGGGCCGAGCCCGCTTCCGGCAGTCGGGATTCACGGCCGGCTATCGCTTTCGGCTGGATTTGTCGCCAGTCCATGTTCAGCCGCCCGCCTCGGTGGAATCGATCATGACCGGGCTGAGCGACATACCCCGCGCCAGCCGGATCGCGGTGGTCACCACCAGCACGATCACCCGGTTGCAGATCCGCCGGCTGCTCCCGCGCCCCTATCTGTCCTTCTTCGATACGCCGGAGGCGGCGCTGACCTGGCTGGTCGGCAGTCCGGCAGCGGAAATCGCGGCCTGAGCGCCGCGCCGCTTAGCGGTTTCGCAACCTCTGTCCCGCATTCTGCGCCACCATGTACACGGTCGATTTCCGTCATGACCTGAACCTGTTGGACGTGGCCTGGACCGGTCTGATGACCGAGGCCGTCGCCCATGCCTATGTCGAGGATCTGACCGGGCGCTTCGTGCGCGAGGGTTTCCGCACCGGCTATCGCCTGCGCATGGATTTTTCCCGCGTCGCCGTTCAGCCCCAGGACGCGGTGCTGACGATCAACAGCCGGTTCCAGGGCTTCCCCCGAGCCAGCCGGATCGCCATCGTCACGACCAGCGGCATCGCCCGACTGCAGGTGCGTCGGCTGATGCCGCAACCCTATCTGTCGATCTTCGACACCGCCGATGCGGCGCTGGAATGGCTGGTCCGGGACCACGCGAACGCCGCCTAAATGCGGCGAACGGGATTGACCGGGCCGGTCCGCTCGGCCACCCGCAGGCGATGGATGCGCTCGACCGTCTCGAAGCCACGATCCGCGCACGGCGCGGAGAGGATGCCGCCACCTCCTACACCGCCAGCCTGTTCGCGCGCGGTCGCGGCAAGATCGCGCAGAAGCTGGGCGAGGAGGCGGTGGAGACCGTGATCGCCGCGATGGGCGACGCCCCGCAGGCCATCGTGCCCGAGGCGGCCGACCTGCTTTTCCATCTCTGCGTGCTGCTGGCGGATGCCGGCCTGTCGCTGGACGATGTCCGCGCCGAACTCGCCCGGCGCGAGGGCGTGTCCGGCCATGCCGAAAAGGCCGCCCGGCCGCGCTGATCCCTTCCCCCTTTCGATCCGGAGAGCCTGCGATGCCGATCGACGCCACCCTGCCCTATGACGACGGCAACATCTTCGCCCGCATCCTGCGCGGCGAGATCCCGTCGAACCGCGTGTACGAGGATGCGTGGGCGATCGCCTTCCACGACATCGCGCCCCAGGCGCCGGTGCATATCCTGGTGATCCCGCGCGGCCGCTACGTCTCCTGGGACGATTTCAGCGCCCACGCCTCGGCGGAGGAGATCGCCGGCTTCGTCCGCGCGGTCGGCACGGTCGCGCGCGAGCAGGGACTGGTCTCGCCGGGGTATCGCCTGCTCGGCAATGTCGGTCCCGACGCGGGACAGGAGGTGCCGCACCTCCATGTCCATCTCTTCGGCGGCACGCCGCTCGGCCGCATGATCGCCAACTAACGCGTTAACAAATATCGGTAAATTGCGATCTACCGCGTCGAGGCCGCTCGGCTGGGCGCGGATCGGCGGGCGGAGTCGCACTAAGGGATTGCGCGTACCGTATTTACGATTAGGCTCGTTCCCTTAACTTATACGACATGGCGGCCCGGTCGGGGACCGTCTTCCCTTGGGGGGATCTGAATCGATGATTTTCGGACGTGTTAAGTCCCTGGACGCCATTTTGGCGACCGCCGAGAAGCGAGGATTGCACCGATCGCTCGGCGCGTTCCAGCTCACCATGCTGGGCGTCGGGGCGGTCATCGGCACGGGCATCTTCGTCCTGACGTCGGAGGCCGCGCAAAAGGCGGGCCCCGGCATGATGCTGTCCTTCTGCATCGCCGGCTTCGTCTGCGCGGTGGCGGCGCTCTGCTATTCCGAGCTCGCCTCGATGGTGCCGGTCGC
Source organism: Sphingomonas sp. S-NIH.Pt15_0812 (assembly GCF_003951315.1). Lineage (GTDB taxonomy): Bacteria > Pseudomonadota > Alphaproteobacteria > Sphingomonadales > Sphingomonadaceae > Sphingomonas. The sequence continues at coordinate 223,659 of NZ_QLJH01000001.1, read as the reverse complement.
CGGCTCCGCCTATACCTATACCTATGCGGTGATGGGCGAATTGCTCGCCTGGATGGTGGGCTGGGCGCTGATCCTCGAATATGCGGTCGGCGCCAGCGCGGTCGCGGTCGGCTGGTCCGGCTATGTCGTCGGGCAGATCCGCAGCCTGCTCCACATCGACATACCGATGGAATGGGTCAACGGCCCCTCCTCGGGCGGCTATATCAACCTGCCGGCGGTGATCATCTCGCTGCTCGTCACCTGGCTGCTGGTGATCGGCACCACGGAGAGCGCGCGCGTCAACGCCGTGCTGGTGGCGATCAAGGTGGCGGCGCTGACGCTGTTCATCGCGCTGTCGGTGCCGGTCATGAACGGCGCGAACTTCACCCCGTTCATGCCGACCGGGTTCAGCGGCGTCGCGGGCGCGGCGGCCTCGATCTTCTTCGCCTATGTCGGCTTCGACGCGGTGTCGACCGCCGCCGAGGAGACCAAGAACCCGCAACGCAACGTGCCGATCGGCCTGATCGCGTCGCTGGTCTTCTGCACCATCTTCTACCTGCTGGTGTCCGCGGGCGCGATCGGCTCGCCGCTCGGCGCGCAGCCGGTGCGCGACGCGGCCGGCACGGTGCTGTCGCCGGGCACGCCCGAGCTGGCCGACCGCTGCCGCGCGATCGTCGCGGGCGGCGCGCTGGAGCCGCTGTCCTGCTCGCGCGAGGCGCTGGCCCATGTGCTGCGCGTGATCGGCTGGGAGAAGATCGGCAATCTGATCGGCCTGGCGGCGACGCTGGCGCTGCCTTCGGTCGTGCTGATGATGATGTTCGGCCAGACCCGCGTCTTCTTCACCATGGCGCGCGATGGCCTGCTGCCGGACAAGCTCGCCTCCGTCCATCCCAAGTACCGCACGCCGCACGTCGTCACCATCGTCACCGGCTGCGCCGCGACGCTGGCCGCCGCCTTCCTGCCGGTCGGCAAGCTGGCGGACTATTCGAACTCGGGCACGCTGTTCGCCTTCTTCATGGTGGCGCTGTCGGTGATGGTGCTGCGCAAGGCCGATCCGGGCCGCCGCCGGCCGTTCCGCACCCCGGCCGTGTGGATCGTGGCCCCGCTGGCGATGGCCGGTTGCGCCTATCTCTACTTCTCGCTGCCGCTGGTGGCGATCCTGGTCCTGCCGGGCTGGGGGGCGATCGGGCTGCTGATCTATTTCGGCTATAGCCGCCATCGCAGCCATGTCGGTCGCGGCATCGACGACAGTGTCGCCGATCCGTCGCTCCAGCCGGAAACGGCGAAGCCGCTGGAGCCGTAAGGCTCCGGTTACCGGCGTGACGAAAAAGGGCCGCGGGAGGATGCTCCCGCGGCCCTTTTTCTGCGCCGTCATATGGAGGGCCTCTCCCCTATCGTTCCCCGGCGAAGGCCGGGGCCCGGTTGGGAAGGCTCTGGTGATGGAGCGCTACCCGTCGTCACGATCGTCCCCCAACGGGGCCCCGGCCTTCGCCGGGGAACGCCAGAGAAGGTGTAGCGTCTAAGCCGCGGCGTCTCCTCAGCCCAGCGTCCGCGTCGCCAGCGCTTTCAGGTCGACCTGCGGGCGCGCGCCGAAATGGCTGATGATCTCCGCCGCGCACAAGGCGCCCAGCGTCAACGACGCCTCCAGCTCGCGGCCCTGCGCCTGCGCATGGAGGAAGCCCGCCGCGAACAGGTCGCCGGCCCCCGTCGTGTCGACCACCTGCGCCACCGGCGCCGCCGGCACCGTGGTGCGCGCGCCGCCACGGACCGCGCACGCACCCTTTTCGGCCAGCGTCACCACCACCGTCTCGACCTTGTCCTGCACGGCCGCGATCGCCGCATCGACATCGCTCGTCTCGGTCAGCGCCATGATCTCCGCCTCATTGGCGAACAGCAGGTCGATCATCCCGCCATCGATCAGCGCGTGGAAGTCCGCGCGGTGCCGGTCGATCACGAACTCGGCCGAGGCGGTGAAGGCGATCTTGCGGCCGGCCTCGCGGGCGACCTCGATCGCGGCGCGCATCGCGGCGCGTGGTTCCTCCGGATCCCACAGATAGCCCTCGATATAGAGATAGGCTGCGTCCGCGATCAGCGCCCGGTCGAGCGCGCCGGCGGGCAAATAGTGCGACGCGCCCAGAAAGGTGTTCATCGTGCGCTGCCCATCGGGGCTGACGAAGATCATGCAGCGGCCGGTGGTCGGCTGGCCGGCCCGCTCCGGCGTGTCGTAGCGGACGCCCGCCGCGCGGATGTCATGGGCGAAGACCGCGCCGAGCTGGTCGTCGGCGACCTGGCCGATGAACGCCGTCTTGCCGCCGAGCGCGGCGATGCCGGCCAGCGTGTTCGCGGCCGAGCCGCCCGACACTTCGCGGCCGGGGCCCATCTTGGCATAGAGGGCATCGGCCTCCGCGGGCGAGAAGACGAGCTGCATCGCGCCCTTGGTCATGCCCTGTTCGGCGAGGAAGGCATCGTCGGCCTGGGCGAGGATGTCGACGATGGCATTGCCGATCGCGACCACGTCATAATGCGGCTGGGTCAAGCGTAAGCTCCGAGAATGGAAAGCCGTCGCCGTAGAGAGACGGGACGGCGCACGCAATGTTGACGCTTGGGCGACGCCACGGCATCGCATCGATCATGTTCGGCGCGCTCCTCCTGTCGATCGGCCAGCTCGGCGACCCGCCGGTGCTGCGGGTCTTCGTCCGGTCGATGGCGGTGACGCTGGCGATCTTCGCGCTCACCGGCATCGGCGTCTGGTGGGGGACGCAGGCGCTGCTGGCGCATTGGATCGGATGGGGCGCGGGCGGCATCGCCGCCGCCGTCGCGATCGTCGTGACCGGGCTGGCGCTATGGGTGCTGTTCCGCGCCGTCGCGGTGGCCGTGGTCGGGCTGTTCGCCGACGAGGTGGTGGCGGCGGTCGAGGCGCGCCACTATCCGGCCGCGCTGGCGACGGCCCGCCCCCTGCCCTTCGCCGCCAGCCTGTCGCTGGCCTCGCGCTCGGCGGCGCGCGTGGTGATCGTCAACCTGGTGATGCTGCCCGTCTATATCGTCCTGCTCGCCACCGGCGTCGGCACCGCCGCCGCCTTCTTCCTGGTCAATGGCTGGCTGCTCGGCCGCGACCTGGGTGACATGGTCGCGACCCGGCATCTGCGGGGCGACGCGCTGGCGGCGTGGCGGCGGCGGACGCGGGGACAGCGTTTCCTGCTCGGCCTGGGCGGCACCGCGCTGTTCGTCGTGCCGATCATCGCGCTCGCCGCACCGATCCTGGGCGCGGCGATGGCCACGCATCTCTATCATCGGAAACCCGCATGAAGCCTCTGCCGCCGCTGCTCCTCTCGCTCGCCCTCGCGGCGTGCGCCGCCCCCGCGACCAGGGTGCCTGCCGTTTCGCAGCCGGTCGCCATCCCCTATACCAATATCGGGCTGGAACGCGTGGTCGGCGCGGATGCCGCCGGCCTGGCCAAGCTGTTCGGCCAGCCCGACGCCGATGTCCGCGAGGGTAGTGCGCGCAAGCTGCAATATAGCAGCGGCATCTGCGTGCTCGACGCCTATCTCTACCCCAAGGACGGTGGCGAGCCCAAGGTCACCTATGTCGACGCGCGCGAGCCCGACGGCAGCGCGATCGACCGCGCCAGCTGCGTCGCGGCGCTGGTCCGCCGCGACGGCGGACGGTGAGCTACCTCTACCTGTCGCTTGCCATCCTGTCGGAAGTGGTCGCCACCTCGTTCCTGAAAGCGTCCGAGGGCTTCACCCGGACCGGGCCGACCGCGATCATGGCATTGGGCTATGGCGCGGCCTTCTATTGCCTGTCGCTGGCGCTGCGCGATATCCCCACCGGAATAGCCTATGCGATCTGGTCGGGCGCCGGCATCGTGATGATCACGCTGATCGCCTGGTCGGTTCGCGGCGAAAGGCTGGATGCGCCGGCACTGGTCGGCATGGCGCTGATCGTGGCGGGCGTGGTCGTGATGAACCTGTTCTCCAGGTCGGCTGGCCACTGATCGGCCGGATCAGGCGCGCTCCAGCCGCGCCAGCGCCCAGCCCGCCGCGTCGCGGACCACCGGGTCGGGATCGTCCAGCAACAGGCGCACGGCGCATGCCAGTTCCGGCCGGCCGCTATTGCCCGCCGCGATCGCGGCGTTGCGGACCATGCGGTCGCGGCCGATCCGCTTGATCGGCGATCCGGCGAAGACCTGGCGGAAGCCGGCATCGTCCAGCGCCAGCAGATCGGCGAGTTCCGGCGCGGCCAGCTCCGCCCGCGCGGCGAAGGCGAGGTTGGCCCGCGCCGCCGCCGCGAACTTGTTCCAGGGGCAGACCGCCAGGCAATCGTCGCAGCCATAGATGCGGTTGCCGATCCCCACCCGGAACTCCTCCGGAATCGGCCCGGCATATTCGATCGTCAGATAGGAGATGCAGCGCCGCGCATCGATCTGATAGGGCGCGGGAAAGGCATCGGTCGGGCAGGCGCGCAGGCAGGCGTCGCACGATCCGCAACCACCTCGGCCAGCCCCATCGGGCGTCAGGTCCAGCGTGGTGTAGATCGCCCCCAGGAACAGCCAGCTTCCCGCCTGCCGGCTGACCAGATTGGTGTGCTTGCCCTGCCAGCCGAGCCCCGCCGCCTCCGCCAGCGGCTTCTCCATCACCGGCGCGGTATCGACAAAGACCTTGAGGTCGCATCCCGCCTCGCGCGCCAGCCAGCGGCCAAGCGCCTTCAGCGCCTTCTTCACCACATCGTGATAATCGGCGCCTTGCGCATAGACGGAGATGCGGCCGCGATCCCCCTCCCCGGCCAGCGCCAGCGGATCGCCGGCGGGGGCGTAGCTCATGCCGAGCGAGATGACGCTGCGCACTTCCGGCCACAGGGCGGCGGGGCCGACGCGGTGATGCGCGCGCTCCTCCATCCAGATCATGTCGCCATGCCGCCCCTCGTCCAGCCACTGGCGCAGCCGCACGCCGGCCAGCGGCGCGGCGTCGGCCGGCGCGATGCCACAGGCCGCGAAGCCCAGTTCCGCCGCCATCGCCTTGATCCGGTCTTCGAGCTTGTCTCCGGCCATGACCGCCCGCTACCACGCGGAACGGCAGGGGATAAGTCATGACGACAGCATGGGCGGTGACCGCCGAGACTCTGGTGAAGCGGTTCGGCGAGCGCCCGGTGGTGGACGGCGTCGATCTGCGCGTGCCGCGCGGCGCGATCTATGGCGTGCTGGGGCCGAACGGCGCGGGCAAGACGACGACGCTGCGGATGCTGCTGGGCATCATCGAACCCGATTCGGGCCGACGCACGCTGCTCGGCGAGGATGCCCCGCGCGAGGCGAGCGACCGGGTCGGCTATCTGCCCGAGGAACGCGGCCTCTATCCGACGATGAAGGCGCGCGAGGCGGTTGCGTTCCTGGGTGCGTTGCGCGGCCTGCCCCTGAGCGAAGGCCGCCGCCGCGCCACCGACCTGCTCGAACGCGTCGGTCTGGGCCATGCGGTGGACGAGAAGATCCGCAAATTGTCCAAGGGTATGGCACAGCTCGTCCAGCTGCTCGGCGCGATCGTCCACCGGCCCGAGCTGATCGTGCTCGACGAACCCTTTTCCGGCCTGGACCCGGTCAATCAGGAGAAGCTGGAGGCGCTGATCGTCGGCGAGCGGGATCGCGGCGCGACCATACTCTTCTCCACCCATGTCATGGCCCATGCCGAGCGGCTGTGCGACCGGCTGGCGATCATCGCCGGCGGCAAGCGCCGGTTCGAGGGGACGGTGGACGAGGCGCGCGCCACCCTGCCCAGCCGCGTCCACTATCTACCGCGCCATCCGGGTCCCGACATCGGCGCGCTGCTCCCCGCCGATGCGACGCCGGAGGAGGATGGTGGCTGGCGCTTCACCCTGCCGGATGCGGGGGTGGAGCCGGTGCTGCTGCCGCTGATCGCAGCCGGCCACGGCATCGCCGGGCTGACCATCGAACGACCTAGCCTGCACGAGGCGTTCGTCCGGATCGTCGGCGACCATGCCGGCCACGACCGCACCGCCGGGGAGAAGCACGCATGAGCCGCCTGCCCCGTTCGCTGCGCCAGATGCTGACGATCGCGCGGCGCGATTTCATCGCCACGGTGTTCACGCCGATCTTCCTCCTCTTCCTGTTCGCGCCCGCGCTGATGGGATCGCTGAGCGCGCTCGGCGGCATGAGCGCGGCGGCGATGGACGACAGCGCCGCCGACAAGAGCCGGATCGTCGCGATCGTCGCCCCCGCCACCGCCGAGGTGATGCGGCGCGAGGATGTGCGGCTGCGCGCCCTCTATCGCCGTGACGACACGCCGTCCGACCTGGTGATCCAATCCCCCGGCCGCGATCCCGCCGTACAGGCGCGCGCGCTGATGGCGGACCGCACGCGCGATATCGATGCGGTGCTCTACGGTCCGCTCGACCGGCCGCAACTGCTGCTCGCCCCGCGCAACCGGCGCACCGGCGACTATATGGACGCGCTGGCCCGGGCGACTCTGGCGGCCGAGCGGCTGGGCGGCACCCTGCCCCGCGTCGTCGCGACGCGGACCGTGGTCGAGCGGCAGAGGACCTCGATCGGCGGCCAGCACCAGGCCGGCTTCTTCGCGGTGTTCGGCATCTTCTTCCTGACCCTGTTCCTCGCCAGCCAGGTGGTCGGCACCATGGCGGAGGAGCGCAACAACAAGGTGATCGAGGTGCTGGCCGCCGCCGTGCCGCTGGAGGCGGTGTTCGGCGGCAAGCTGATCGGCATGTTCGGCGTCGCGCTGCTGTTCGTCGGCTTCTGGGGGACGATCGTCACCCAGGTCGCCAGCTTGCTGCCGCCCGCCGCCGCCGGCGCGCTCGGCGACATCGCCCCCGCGATCGGCGGCCCCGCCTTCGCGCTGCTGTTCGCCGCCTATTTCTCCATGGCCTATCTGCTGCTCGGCTCGGTCTTCCTGGGGCTGGGCGCACAGGCCTCGACCCCGCGCGAGATCCAGATGCTGTCGCTGCCGATCACGCTGATCCAGGTCGGCATGTTCGTCCTCGCCTCCGCCGCCGCGCGCCGGCCGGACACCTGGGTCGCGACCGTGGCGGAGATCTTCCCGCTTTCCTCGCCCTTCGCCATGGCGGGACGCGCGGCGAACGCGCCGGAGGTCTGGCCGCACCTGCTCGCCCTGCCGTGGCAGATGCTGTGGGTGGTGCTGTTCGTCACCATCGGGGCCCGACTGTTTCGGCGCGGCGTGCTGCAATCGGGCAGCGCCACGCCCTTCTGGCGGCGCGGCCGGCGCGGCAGCACCGCGCGCTGACCCCCCTCGCAAGCCGGAGAAGCCATCTTATATCAGCAGGATGGAACATTCATCCGATCGTCGGGGCTTTCTTGGCCTGGCCGGCGTCACCAGTGCCGCACTGGCGCTGATCGGCTGTCGCGGCAGCCGGGCGGAAGCGGCCACCGCCTATCCGGTCCGGCACAGCGATGCCGAATGGCGGCAGCGGCTCGACCCCGCCGCCTATGACGTGCTGCGGCATGAGGGGACCGAGCGCCCCTATTCCAGCCCGCTCAACGCCGAGCATCGCGCCGGGCGGTTCCTGTGCAAGGGCTGCGCGCAACCGCTGTTCAGTTCGCGCACCAAGTTCGACAGCGGCACGGGCTGGCCCAGCTTCTGGGCGCCCTTGCCGGACAGCGTCGGCACCTCGACCGACCGGTCGATGCTGATGCGGCGGACGGAGGTGCATTGCGACCGCTGCGGCGGCCATCTGGGTCATGTCTTCGATGACGGGCCGAAGCCGACCGGCAAACGCTATTGCATGAACGGCGCGGCGATGACCTTCCGCCCCGCCTGAAACACGGTTCGGGGAGGACGATCAGCGGGTCGGGGCGGCGAAGGTCAGGATGCCCGACGCGCGATCGAAGCCATGGGCATATTGCACCGGAGCGGCGGGCTCGGCGGCTTCGGGCGCCCGGCCGGCATAGATGAAGCCCTTGACCGGGTAGGTGGAGGTGCCGAGATCGCGCTGCGGCCCGTACCAGACCTTCACTTCGCTCCAGTCGCCCGCCGGCGACACGTCGACCGCGCGGACATCGGTCTCAATCCCGCCGCGGCGCGACCAGTTGGCGTGGGTCAGCAGCACCTCGCGGTCGCTGACCACCTTCGACACCATGGCGACATGGCCGACGCGCATCCGGCGGGTCGCCTCGAACGCCAGCACCGCGCCGACCTGCGGGGCATGGCCACGGGCATAATGGCCCTCGGCCTGCGACCACCAGGTGTTGGCATTGCCATGGATATCGATGCCCGAAATCTCGCGGGCATAGGGCGCGCACTGCCAGAACTGGGCCGCCGCAGGAGCGGCCATCATCAGGCCACACGAAACCACCAGCGCAAAACGCGCTGCCAACGCCTTGATCATCTTCGGGAACCCCCCGGCTCTCAATCGGTGTGAGGTTCGGCTACGGGCCTTGGGGACAAAAGAAAAGTGGCCCGGGAACCTTATCCGACGAACCGTGTTAACGCGCCGTTCAATGCCCTGTCGGGTCAGGACCCATGTCCTTCTTCACCGTCTTCCCAGCCGCCCGGCACGCTTCTACCCTGTCCGAAACGATAGGAGAGCGCCGATGGATTGCAGCAGCCTGTTCCGCCTCGATGGCCGCATCGCCCTGGTCACGGGGGGCAGCCGGGGCATCGGCCGGATGATCGCCGAGGGATTCCTGGCACAGGGCGCGACGGTCTATATCGCCGCGCGCAAGGCGGCGGCCTGCGCGGCGACCGCCGAGGAACTGGGGCCGAACTGCATCCCCCTGCCCGTCGACGTCGCCACCGTGGAGGGGTGCCGCGCGCTGGCGGCGGCGCTGGCGGAGCGCGAGACGCGGCTCGACATCCTGGTCAACAATGCCGGCGCCGCCTGGGGCGTGGCGTTCGAGGAGTTTCCCGAACAGGGCTGGGATAAGGTGATGGACCTCAACGTCAAATCGCCCTTCTTCCTCACCCAGGCGCTGCATCCGCTGTTGACGGCGGCGGGCGTCGACCGGCCGGCCAAGGTCATCAACATCAGCTCGATCGACGGACAGCGGCTCAATCCCTGGGAGACGTACAGCTATCATGCGTCCAAGGCGGCGCTGATCTACCTGACCAAGCGGATGGCGGCGCGGCTGGTGCGCGACCGGATCAACGTCACCTCGATCGCGCCCGGCGCCTTCGCCAGCGAGATGAACCGCGCCGCGCGCGACCATGGCGACGCGGTGGCGCAGGCGATCCCGGCCGGGCGGATCGGCGAGCCGGAGGATATGGCGGCAGCGGCCATCTACCTGGCGTCGCGCGCCGGCGACTATGTGGTGGGGGAGACGATCACCGTCGATGGCGGGCTGGTCCATGCGGCACTGGGGACCAGCATCGACGGTTGAGGGGTTCCCTGTTGCCCCGCTGTTACCCCTACTGTTGCCCGGCGAAGGCCGGGGAACAGCTTCCTATCTCCGCCCCTGCATCAGCAGCCACACCTTGGGCTGCCCGGTCGGCCTGGGCTTGCCATCGAGCCGGACGGCGCGGATCAGCGTCACCGGCTTCAGGATCATCTGCCCCTTGAACGCATCGAAGCCGCCGCCGGAGGGGAGCGCCAGGATGCGGCGCGCCACGTCCATCCCCGCTACCGCATGGCCGAAGGCGGCATAGCCCGAAAAGTCCGGCCGCCAGTCCATTTGCGGCGCGGGGCCGATGGTGATGACGAAATTGCCGCCGGCCGAATCGGGATTCGCCGCCCGCGCCATCGAGACGGTCGCGTCGAGATGCCGGATGCCGGTCATCTTCGTCGTCTCCAGCGGAAAGGGCGGCAGGATGCGGCGCGCGTCCTGGCGGATGCCCGCCTGGATGAAGCCGGTCCGGGGATTGGCCTTGCTGCGCGCGGCGCGGTAGAAGCTGGTCCCGTCGAACCGCCCGTCATCGACATAGGCGAGGAAATTCTCGACCGTCTTGGGCGCACGGCGCGCGTCGAGCGCGAGCAGGATCGGCCCCGCGCTCGTCTCCAGCCGCACCCGGATTATCCCCGGTCGGGGGCCGGTCTGGTCCGCCGGCCGTGCCCCGCCGGCGGGGGTGGCGATCAGGCACGCGATCGCCACCAGGTACGGGGATTTCCACATCTCAGCGCGCAACGCCTCCCGCCGCCAGCACCGCCAGCGTCACCAGCTCCCCGGCGGTGGAGGCCATGGGCGCGATCTGCACCGGCTTTTCCAGGCCGATCAGCATCGGGCCGATCATCGTGTCCCCACCCAGCTCGCGCAGCAGCTTGGCGGAGATGTTCGCGGATTGCAGGCCCGGCATGATGAGGACATTGGCCGGCGCGGACAGGCGCGCGAAGGGATAATTGGCCAGCTGGCGCGGGTTGAGCGCCGCGTCCGGGGCCATTTCGCCTTCATATTCGAAGCCGACCTGCCGCCCGTCGAGTACGCCCACCGCCGCGCGGATATTGTCGAGATAATGCCCCTCCGGATTGCCGAAGGTCGAGTAGCTGAGGAAGGCGACGCGCGGCTCATGGCCCATGCGGCGCGCGACCTGCGCGGTCTGCTCGGCGATGTCGGCCAGTTCCTCGGCGGTCGGCCGCTCGTTCACCGTGGTGTCGGCGATGAAGACGGTGTGGCTCTGCCCGACCAGGATGTGGATGCCGAACGGGGTACGGCCCGGCTCCGGATCGATCACCCGCTTCACCTCGCGCATCGTATGCGCCCAGGTGCGGGTGATGCCAGTGATCATCGCATCCGCCTCGCCCAGCTGGAGCATGACGGAAGCGAAGATGTTGCGGTCCTGATTGATCATCCGCTCCACGTCGCGGTGCAGGAAACCGCGGCGTTGCAGGCGCTTGTACAGGAAGTCCACCATCTTGGGCACCAGCGGCGAATGCCGGCTGTTGTGCACCTCATATTCCTCGGGCCGGGTCACGCCCAGCGCGCGGAGGCGGTCGTGCACGTCGTCGCGACCGACCAGCACCGGCGTGCCGTAACCGCCCTCCTTGAACGAGATGGCGGCGCGCAGCACCACCTCCTCCTCGCCCTCGGCGAACAGCACGCGCTTCGGATGCGCGCGCGCGCCCTCATAGGCGAGCGTCAGCAGCGAGGTGGTCGGGTTCAGCCGCTCGCGCAGCGCCTGGCGATAGCGGTCCATGTCGAGGATCGGGCGGCTGGCGACGCCCGAATCCATCGCCGCCTTGGCGACCGCGGAGGGCACCAGCTCCATCAGGCGCGGGTCGAACGGCGCGGGGATGATATATTCCGGGCCGAAGCTGTGACGGACGCCATAGGCGATCGCGACCTCCTCGGGCACCCGCTCGCGCGCCAGTTCGGCGATGGCGTTGGCGGCGGCGATCTTCATCTCGTCGTTGATCGCGCTCGCCCGCACGTCGAGCGCGCCGCGGAAGATGAAGGGGAAGCACAGCACGTTGTTGACCTGGTTCGGATAATCCGACCGGCCGGTGGCGATGATCGCGTCGGGCCGCGCCGCCTTGGCCAGTTCGGGGCGGATCTCCGGCTCGGGATTGGCCATGGCGAAGATGATCGGCGACGGCGCCATGTCCTTCACCATCTCCGGCTTCAGCGCCCCCGCCGCCGACAGGCCGATGAACACGTCCGCGCCGACCAGCGCCTCGGTCAGCGTGCGCGCCTCGGTGCGGGCGGCGTGCGCCGACTGCCACTGGTTCACGTCGTCGCGCCCCTGGTAGATCACGCCGGTCCGGTCGCACATCACGACATTGTCCGGGCGCACGCCCATCGCCTTCATCAGCTCGGTGCAGGCGATCGCCGCCGCGCCCGCGCCGTTCACCACCACCTTGATGTCCTCGATGCGGCGATTGGTCAGCAGGCACGCGTTGATCAGGCCGGCGGTGCAGATGATCGCGGTGCCGTGCTGGTCGTCATGGAAGACGGGGATGTTCATCCGCTCGCGCAGCGTCTGTTCGATGATGAAGCATTCCGGGGCCTTGATGTCCTCCAGGTTGATGCCGCCGAAGCTCGGCTCCATCAGCTCGACCGCGTCGATGATCCGGTCGACATCCTCGGTCTTCAGCTCGATATCGATCGAGTCGACGTCGGCGAAGCGCTTGAAGAGGACGGCCTTGCCCTCCATCACCGGCTTGGAGGCGAGCGCGCCCAGATTGCCCATGCCCAGGATCGCGGTGCCGTTGGAGATGACGGCGACCAGATTGCCCTTGGCGGTATAGTCATAGGCGGTGGCGGGATCGTCGGCGATCGCCTGCACCGGCACCGCGACGCCGGGCGAATAGGCCAGCGCCAGGTCGCGTTGCGTCGCCATCGGCTTGGTGGCGACGATCTCCAGCTTGCCGGGGCGTCCCTCGGAGTGGAACAGCAGCGCCTCGCGTTCCGAAAATTGTACGTTGACGACGTCGGACATGGCATCAGGCTCCCGGGTATTTTGCGATGGCTTTGGCGGTTTCGGGAGCAGCTTTCAACCCGTCGCGGGGGATCGGCCAAGGATAGTGGACGACGCGAGGTTACCGCCATATCTCCCTTTCCATCATGATCGCCGTCGGTTGCCTCGCCCTTGCCGTCTTCCCGTTGATCGGCCTGACGATTGGCGGCCTGGCCGATGGTCGCGGCGGTGCGGCGCTCGGGGCCGGCATCGGCTTCGCGCTCGCCCTCGCGTTATGCGGCATGGGTTCGGCCGCGCTGTGGAAGGCGCGGCGCATGCGGTGAACGGAACCCGGGGCGTCGCGTCCGGCCGGGTATGCGAACTGGTGATGGTGCTGTCCGGTTTCCTCCGCTACGCGGTCGGCGATGCCTGTCCCTTCACCCCCGGTGCCCGCCAGCCCTGACGGGTCCGCCACGTCGCGATTGATACGAGAATGACCGCCGCCCCCACGCCGATGATGGCGCAATATCTGACGCTCAAGGCGGAGGCGGGCGATTGCCTGCTCTTCTACCGCATGGGCGATTTCTTCGAGCTGTTCTTCGATGATGCGCGGATCGCCGCCGCCTGCCTCGATATCGCGCTGACCGCGCGCGGCGAGCATGACGGCGACAAGGTGCCGATGTGCGGCGTGCCCGTCCATGCCGCCACCGCCTATCTGCAACGCCTGATCAAGGCCGGCCACCGCGTCGCCATCGCCGAGCAGACCGAAAGCCCGGAAGCCGCCCGCAAGGCGCGCGGGTCCAAGGCGCTGGTCAACCGCGCCATCGTCCGCTTCGTCACCGCCGGCACGCTGACCGAGGAGGCGCTGCTCGACGCCCGGTCGGACAATTGGTGCGTCGCGATCGGCGAGGCGGCGGGCGGCGTCGCGCTGGCCGCCGCCGATGTCTCGACCGGCCGCTTCCTGGTCGTGGCGCTCGACGGCGGCAGCGTCACCGCCGAGCTGGCCCGCCTGGCGGCCGCCGAGGTCGTCGCGGCGGAGGACAGCGCCCATGCGGACCTCGCCGGCGCGCTCCGCCCCAGGGCCGAGTTCGACAGCGGCGCGGGCGAGGCGCGGCTGAAGCGATTGTTCGGCGTCGCGACGCTCGACGGCTTCGGCCAGTTCGGCCGGGCGGAGCTGGCGGCGGCGGGCGGGCTGGTCGCCTATCTCGACCATACCGCCAAGGGGGCCCTGCCCTTCCTGCGCCCGCCGGTCGTCCACCGCGCCTCGGCGACCATGGCGATCGACGCCGCCACGCGCGAGAGCCTGGAGCTGACCTGCACCGCCGCCGGGCAGCGCAAGGGTTCGCTGCTCGACGCGGTCGACCGCACCGTGACCGGGGCCGGCGCGCGCGCGCTCGCTGCCGATCTCGGCGCGCCGCTGATGGACCGGGCGGCGATCGACGCGCGGCTCGACCTGGTCGGCTGGCTGCACGACGATGCCGGCCAGCGCGAGCGGCTGCGCGCCGCGCTGCGCGCCATGCCCGATATCGGGCGCGCGCTCGGCCGGCTGGTGGCGGGGCGTGGCTCGCCGCGCGACCTGGGCCAGTTGCGCGACGGGCTGGACGGCGCCTGGCTGCTCGGCGAGCGGATGCCGGCCGATGGCCCGGCGCTGCTGGCGGAGATCGCGCCGCGCCTGCGCGGGCATGGTGCGCTGATCGACCTGCTCAAGCGCGCGCTGGTCCCCTCGCCCCCGATCGACGCGTCGGACGGCGGCTATATCGCGGCCGGCTATGACGTGGCGCTCGACGAGCTGCGCGACGCCGGGGCCGGCGGCCGCCGCGCCATCGCCGCGCTGGAGGCGGAGATGCGGACCCAGACCGGCGTCTCGGCGCTCAAGGTCCGCCACAACAATGTCCTCGGCTATCATGTCGAGGTGCCGGCCCGGGCGGCGGATGCGCTGATGAAGCCCGACAGCGGCTTCACCCATCGCCAGACGCTGGCGGGCGTCGTCCGCTTCAACACGCCCGCGCTGCACGAGGTCGCGGCCCGCGTCGCGCAATCCGGCGCGCACGCCCTCGCCGCCGAGGCCGCGCATCTGGAGGAGCTGACCGCCACCGCGCTGGTCCAGCGCGAGGCGATCGCCGCCACCGCCGACGCGCTCGCCCGGCTCGACGTCGCCGCCGCGCTCGCCGAACGCGCGGTGGAGGGCGGCTGGGCGCGGCCGCAACTGGTCGAGCATAGCTGTTTCGACATCGCCGGCGGCCGCCATCCGGTGGTCGAGGCGGCGGTCGCGAAGGCCGGGGAGCGGTTCGTCGCCAATGACTGCCATTTGTCCGAACAGTCGCGGCTGTGGCTGGTGACCGGCCCCAACATGGGCGGCAAGTCGACCTTCCTGCGCCAGAACGCGCTGATCGCGGTGCTGGCCCAGGCGGGCAGCTATGTCCCCGCGACCACCGCGACGCTGGGGCTGGTCGACCGGCTGTTCAGCCGCGTCGGCGCATCGGACAATCTGGCGCGCGGTCGCTCCACCTTCATGGTCGAGATGGTCGAGACCGCCGCGATCCTGGCCCAGGCGACCCCGCGCAGCTTCGTGATCCTGGACGAGGTGGGGCGCGGCACCTCCACCTATGACGGGCTCGCCATCGCCTGGGCGGTGGTGGAGGCGATCCATGAGGACAATCGCTGCCGCTGCCTGTTCGCCACCCATTATCACGAGCTGACCCGGCTGGCGGAGCGGTGCGCGGCGCTGTCGCTCCACCATGTCCGCGCGCGCGAGTGGAAGGGCGAGCTGGTGCTGCTCCACGAACTGGCCGACGGGCCGGCGGACCGCAGCTACGGCCTGGCGGTCGCACGGCTGGCGGGGATGCCGCCCGCGACCGTCGCCCGCGCCAAGGCGGTGCTCGCCAAGCTGGAGGCGGGCCGCGCCAGGACCGGTGGGCTGGCGGCGGGCCTCGACGACCTGCCCCTGTTCGCCGCCGCGCAGGCCGTGGAGGAGGCGCAATGCGACGCGATCCGCGCCGAGGTGGAAGCGCTCGACATCGACGCGCTCACCCCGCGCGAGGCGCTCGACACGCTGTACCGGTTGAAGGCGCTGGCGCGGGAGGGGTGACGACTGTCCCGTCACACTGAGGTTCTGCTTGCCGCAGACAGGAATGGGCGCCGAGCGTGGTCCTGCGCGCATTCCCGCCTTCGATGATGTCAGGCAAGCGCCGTGGCGACGCTGTTACGCCGCCGACGGACCATGGCGGCAACAGCGCCCAGGCCCAACGTCATCATCGCCCAGGTTGAGGGTTCGGGCACCGTCGGCGGCAAGCCGCCGATGTCGATCGCGGAATAACGGATCGTACCGCCAGCGTAGAGTGCCTCACCAAAGCCGTCCCCCCAGAACTCGGCCGTGGTGAAGGTGCTGGAATCATCCAGCGCGCCGACGAACATCGAATATGCGCCGTTCGTCCGCGGTACATCCTCGTCGGAAAGGGCCATACCGACTAGGATCGCCGGACCGCCGTCGAACGCGATATAGAGCGACGACGGATAACAGCATGTTCCCCAATCGCCGACATTGAGCCCAAAGGCGTTGATCGGCGCGGCAAAGGTGAATTTGATGCCGCTGGGGCGAGAATCACCATCGGGTCCACGAACCGTCCCGTCCGGCGCGATATCCGTCAACTGTCCGGTTATTTCGGGGTAGGTATTCAATGCCGGCTTACTGATGGTGAAATCGGTGTAGCTGGTCGTCACGCCAAGGATTTGCGTCTCCAGCACACCACCGGCAGCGGCAACGGTTGCGTCAAATGCGCTCTGCCCGTTCGGCACATTGTTATAGACGACGGAGGTGGTAGCATGAACGGTAGCAGGCGCCAGCATCAACATGCCGATTGCGATTGATTTCATATATCCATTAATCATGGCCAATCCCTTTCCCGCAAGGATAATAGCGCACCTTCTTATGAACGAAGATGAGCCGATTGCCGCACCACGATGCCAATACTACGCCATCTCACACGACGCGCGCCAATGTCGACCTACCAACGCATCCCTGGATTCACCATATTCAAGAATTGGTACATTAACGCGATTATTTGAACTATGGTATACAACTCATACCACTCAAAAGACATCTACAGCCATGGATAACTATAGACCCCCTCCGAATGGAGGGCCTTTACTAAGGATTACATATCCGATGCCTGTCGACGATGAGGGTCGTGCTTGGTCGGGATTCCGCGTTACACGATGCGTGATGACAGCATAACCGTCAGCCAGCCCGGTTCACCGCCACATGCCAAACCGGCTGGCGCCTTCGCCCCAAGCCCGCCATGAAGCGGGCATGAGCCAGTTCGACCATCTTGCCAACCGCCGCGCGATCATCGACCGTCGGGCGATCGCCGAGCGGATCGCGGCGATGCCCGATGCCATCCCCGCCACCATCGTGCCGCTGCTCAAGGATGCGCTGGCGGCGGGGCGGGCGGAGATCGCGCGGCGGCTGGCGGAACGGCCCAGTCGCGGGCTGGAAGCGGCGAGCGGACAGGCATACCTGACCGACCAGATATTACGGCTGCTGTTCGACAGCGCCGTGCGCCTCTATCCCGCCGCCGAGCCGATCGCGCTGGTCGCGGTCGGCGGCTATGGCCGGGGCGAGATGGCGGCGCATTCCGATGTCGATATCGGCTTCCTGACCCGCGCAACCGCCAGCCGCGAGGCGGAACATGTGTTCGAGGCGATCCTCTATGCGCTCTGGGACCTGGGGCTGAAGGTCGGCCACAGCTCGCGCTCGATCGACGAGATGCTCCGCCAGGCGAAGGGCGACATCACCGTCCGCACCGCCCTGCTCGAACGCCGGCTGGTCGCGGGCGACGAGGGCGTCCATGCCGAAGCGACGCGCCGCTTCAAGGCGGAGGTGCAGCACGGCACCGAGCGCCAGTTCATCGCCGACAAGCTCGCCGAGCGCGACACGCGCCACCGCCGGATGGGCGACACCCGCTATGTCGTCGAGCCCAACGTCAAGGAGGGCAAGGGGGGTCTGCGCGACCTGCACGCGCTCTTCTGGATCGGCAAATATGTCTACGACGTGCAGCGCGCCCGCCAGTTGGTCGGGGTCGGGCTGTTCACCCCGGCCGAATATCGCATGTTCCACCGCGCCGACGAGTTCCTGTGGGCCGTGCGCTGCCATCTGCACATCATCACCCGCCGGGCCGAGGACCGGCTGACCTTCGACGTGCAGCGCGAGGTGGCGCAGCGGATGCGCTTCCGCGACGGCGCGGGCAAGTCGGCGGTCGAGCGGTTTATGCAATATTACTTCCTCCAGGTCCGCGCGGTCGGTACGCTGACCGGCGTGTTCCTGGCGCATCTGGACGAGCGGTTCGCGGCGCGCGGCAGCCGCTTCGGCCTGCCGGCGCTGCGACGAAAACCCCGCAAGCTCCACGGCTTCGTGCTCGATCGCGGCCGGCTGGCCTTGCCCGAGGACGGCTTCTTCCGCGCCGATCCGGTGCGGCTGGTCGAGATCTTCCAGCTGGCCGACCTGCACGGGCTGGAGGTGCATCCGCTGGCGATGCGCGCCGCCGCGCGCGATGCAAAGCTGATCGACGACCATCGCCGCGATCCCCGCGCCAATGCGCTGTTCCTCGACGTGCTGACCAGCCCGCGCGATCCCGAACTGGTGCTGCGCTGGATGAACGAGGCGGGCGTGATGGGCCGCTTCATTCCCGATTTCGCGCGCGTCGTCGCGCAGATGCAGTTCGACATGTACCATCACTATACGGTCGACGAGCACACGATCCGCGCGATCGGCTTGCTCGCCCGGATCGAAGCGGGGCTGGAGCGCGAGGCGCATCCGATCGCCACCCGCATCGTCCAGCAGATCGTGTCGCGCCGGGCGTTGCGCGTCGCGGTGCTGTGCCACGACATCGCCAAGGGGCGCGGCGGCGACCATTCGATCCTCGGCGCGGCGGTGGCGCAGCATCTGGGGCCACGGCTGGGCCTGACCCCGGCGGAGACCGAGACGGTCGCCTGGCTGGTCCGCTATCACCTCCTGATGTCGGCCACGGCGTTCAAGCGCGACCTGGCCGATTTCAAGACGATCCTGGATTTCGCCACCACCGTCGCCAGCCCGGAGCGGCTGCGGATGCTGCTGGTGCTGACCGTCGTCGATATTCGCGCGGTGGGTCCGGGCACCTGGAACGGATGGAAGCGCCAGTTGCTCGGCGACCTGTTCGAGGCGGCGGAGGAGGTGCTGCGCCTCGGCCACAAGCAGCGCGGCCGCGACGAGCGGATCGCCGATCGCCAGCAACGGCTGCGGGAGGCGATGGGCTGGGACGCGGACCGACTGGCGGCGGCCGTCCATCGCTTCCCCGCCGCCTATTGGATCGCCGAGCCGGACGACGTGCTGGCCCATAATGCCCGGCTGATCGAGGCGGCCGGCGATGCACCGCTGACGATCGACGCGCAGGTCTATGCGGAGCGTGGCGCGACCCTGGTCAGCATCTATGCCGCCGACCATCCCGGCCTCTTCTATCGCATCGCCGGCGCGATCAGCCTGGCGGGCGGCAACATCATCGACGCGCGCATCCACACCACGCGCGACGGCATGGCGATCGACAATTTCCTGGTCCAGGACCCGTTCGGTCGCCCCTTCGACGACCCGGCGCGCCTCACCCGGCTGAAAGCGGGGATCGACGATGCCTTGGCCAATCGCGGCAAGCTGATCGACCGGCTGGTCGCCAAGCCTGCCGTGCGGCCGCGCGCCGACGCCTTTCCGATCGAGCCCAATGTCCTGATCAACAACGACGCGTCGAACCGCTTCACCGTCATCGAGGTCAATGCCCGCGACCGGCCGGCGCTGCTCAACCAGCTCGCCCATGCGCTGTTCCAGTCGAAGGTGACGATCCACTCCGCGCATGTCGCCACCTATGGCGAGCGGGCGGTCGACACCTTCTACGTCACCGACCTCACGGGCGACCGGCTGACCGCCAGCAGCCGGCTGCGGACGCTGGAGAAACGCCTGCTGGAATCGGCGGACGGCACGGCTGCCTGAGAATGGCCGCGTCGATCGCGTTCAGGGACTGGTGAGGATACAATAGAGCAGCAGGGGGATGCCGAGCAGCAGCACCATCAGCAGCAGGGGAATGTCCACCAGTCGCTCCAGCATCTTGGTGAAGCGTGCGTCGCCGGTGGGATGGTCAGTGGGATAGAGAGTCGGGCGATCGCCCGTGTCGATCTTGGTCCGGTCCATGGCGGTTGGTCCGCTTATTCGAGGTGGCGGGCGCGGATGACGCCGCCCGCGAGAGGATCGAATAAGGCCCGGGTCCACCCCGACGCCTGTGCGCCGGAACGGCCCGGGCTAGTCTCGTGCGGCCAGTTGACCGCTATGGTTGCGAAACCGCTGGTATGCCACCGGCGTGATCATGATGAATGGATGGGCCTGGCCGGCATGGAAGTCAAGCAACGCCATGGCCTGGGCACGTCGCGAAAAATGCAGACTTCCTTACTCCGGAGGGAATTTATTTGTATCCTCGGGATGGACTGCTGCACTGCACTGCAACATCCCTGCCGAATGGATCAGACAATATATGCCGGAGCAGGATGACATCCGCTCGCCCCAAGCTGCCATCTCGGCAAAGGCCGGGACGGTGTTGGGCGGCCTTTGCAAATCATTCGAAATGCCCCGTGACCGAACCTTGGCCTCCGCCACGGTTCGGTCACGGGAGCGAAACATCGAAGGTCCCGCCCCCGCCCGGATGCTTGCATCCAGACGAAGGGCGATACCGCCTCAGGCCAGGGTGCGCACCTTCGGCTCGCGGTCCCAATAGCGCCGCTTTGCCGCCTCGACGAAGCCGTCCAGCGCCACCACGCCCTCGTCCGGCTCGACGCCTGCCTTGTCGAGCAGCGGTTGCGCGGCCGCATTATGGCCGATCGCCTTCAAGTGACCGAAGGCGTCCATCACCCATTGCACCGCCGCGCCCTCCTTGGTCAGCTTGGCCGTCGCCTCGGCGGACAGGATCACCGCGCAGGCATCGACCGTGACCGAGGGCTGGCCGAACAATTGCGCATCCGCCTTGATGGTCGAGCCGTCCGACAGCGGCACCTGTCCGACCTTGGGCGCGATCAGCAGCGGGTGGCCGCCCGCCGCCTTCACGCCCTTGCGCACCATCGCCAGTTCGCCGGCATCGCTGCCGTCCGCGAACAGGATGCCGACCGTCCGGCCCTCCAGCGTGTGCTTCTCCAGCGGCCCGCGAATGATACGGAGCGCGGGCGACGGGTCCATGTCGATCACCGGTGCCGCCGCCGGGGCCGCCTCCGGCAGGTCCATCGCCAGCCCCTCGGCGACGCGGGTCGCCAGTTGCTCGTCCACGTTGCGCAGGTTCGCCATCACCTGCCGGCGGATATGCTCCAGCGACACCTTGCTCAGCTCGAACACGAAGGCGGAGGCGATATGCGCCTGTTCCGCCGGGTCCATCGACTGCCAGAACAGCCGCGCCTGGCTATAGTGATCGGCGAAGCTTTCGGGGCGGATGCGCAGCTTCGGCCCCTGTTCCTCCGCCGGATAGGTGACGAAACCGGCCTTGGGGTCCTCGCGCGGACCGCCCTCTTCGCCCGCCAGATGCAGCGAGTTGGGCTCGTAATTGGCGCGGCCCTTGGGCACCTGCATCTGCATATGGCCGTCGCGCTGGAAATTGTGGAACGGGCAGCCGCCTTCCCGTCCCTTGGCCTGGTTGATCGGCAGCTGATGCCAGTTGGTCGAGCCGAGCCGCTTGATCTGCGTGTCCTGATAGGAGAACAGCCGGCCCTGGAGTAGCGGGTCGTTCGAGTGATCGATGCCCGGCACCATATGGCTGGGGCAGAAGGCGACCTGCTCCGTCTCGGCGAAGTAATTGTCCGGGTAACGGTCCAGCACCATCTTGCCGACGATGCGGACGGGTAGCACCTCCTCCGGGATGATCTTGGTCGCGTCGAGCACGTCATAGGGCTGGCTGGCGGCGAATTCCTCGTCGAACAGCTGCACGCCCAGCTCCCATTCGGGATAGTCGCCGCGCGCGATCCGCTCGAACAGGTCGCGCCGCTGGTAATCGGGGTCCGCGCCGGCCGTCTTCACCGTCTCGTCCCAGATCGACGAGGCCAGTCCCGCCTTGGGCTTCCAGTGGAACTTGACGAAGGTGCTCTTCCCCTCGGCGTTGACGAAGCGGAAGGTGTGGATGCCGAACCCCTCCATCGTCGCGAAGCTCTTGGGCAATGTCCGATCCGACATCGCCCACATGATCATATGGGTCGATTCCGGCATCAGCGAGATGAAGTCCCAGAAGGTATCGTGCGCCGTCGCGGCCTGGGGATAGCCGCGATCCGCCTCCATCTTGGCGGCATGGATCAAATCGGGGAACTTGATCGCATCCTGGATGAAGAAGACCGGGATGTTGTTGCCGACCAGGTCCCAATTGCCCTCGCGCGTGTAGAACTTCACCGCGAAGCCGCGCACGTCGCGCGGCGTGTCGACCGACCCGGCTCCGCCGGCGACGGTCGAGAAGCGGGTGAACACCTCGGTGCGCTGGCCCTTCTTCTGGAACAGGTCAGCACGGGTGATGTCGGACAGGCTGTCGGTGCATTCGAAATAGCCGTGTGCCGCCGTGCCACGGGCATGGACGATCCGCTCCGGGATGCGCTCATGGTCGAAGTGATTCATCTTCTCGCGGTAGACTTCGTCCTCCAGCAGCACGGGGCCGCGCGCGCCCGCCTTGAGCTGGTTCTGATTGTCCGCGATCGGCATCCCGTGATTGGTGGTGAGGACCGGGTGATCGGCATCGGCCACCTGATGGGTCTCGCCACCATTGCCGGGATTGCGGTTGGCCATGTCATGCATCACGTTCGTCCTGTCTGAATTCAGGACATGAACGCGTGCCAAGACGCCCAAGTTGCGGATACCGTATCGGTCCGACGGATAAATCTCTGTGACAAGGGCCAGGGGGCGGCCCATCCCTGGCGAACCGCCCCCTGCCCCTTGCCCGATCCTCAGAAGCGCGAGCGCAGCGTCACGCCATAGGTGCGCGGCTCGGCCAGGAACGCCGAGTAGAGGGCGTTGGAGGTCGAGCCGAAGCGGGTCGTGTTCGCGATCGAGCCGGCCCCCTGGTACGGCGTGTTGAACGCCACCTGGATGTAGTTCTTGTTGAAGATGTTCTGGCCCCAGAACTCCAGCGCCCACAGGTCCTTGTCGCCGCGGATGCCGATGCGCGCATTGACCAGGGTGAAGCCGTCCTGTCGCTTCTCGGGCGCGAGGTCCGATCCGGTGTTATAGTCGGAGGTGGTGCGCTGATCGATGTAGAACAGCGCCGACATGCCGTTCGAGCCGATGTCCGGCGTCCAGGCCAGCGAACTGGTGACGACATGGCGCGGCGCGTTCGACATCTGGCTGCCGGGCAGCAGGAACAGTGCGGGGTCCAGCCCCTCGCCTTCCGAACTGCCGACCAGGTTGCGGCGGAAATGCGTGTCGGCATAGGTATAGCCGGCCGAGACGTTGAAGTTGCGCGCCGGGGTGATGGTCGACTCGATCTCGACGCCCTGCGAGATCACGCCCGGCCGGTCGGCATTGCCGACACAGGTGCCGTTGCCCGCGACATTGTCGGTATCCGCGCCGTTCAGGTTGGTCTTGCAGGCCTGGATGTTCTGCACCACGAACACCGAGCCGTTGAAGGTATTGAGCTGGAAGTCCTTGAACTCCTGGCGGAAGGCGGCGACGTTCAGGCTGAACTGGCCCCGGATGTTGTACTTGGCGCCGATTTCATAGGCGTTCACCTTCTCCGCGTCGAAGCGCAGGCCGGCGGCATCCGCGTTGGAGCGCGGGCCGAACACGCCGTTCAGGCCACCCAGGTCCGACCGGTCGAGATTATAGCCGCCAGCCTTGTAACCCTTGGCATAGGAGGCATAGGTCATCAGCCGCGGCGTCGGCTTCCACGAGATGACGCCCGTGCCGGTGAACTCGCTGTCCTTGAACCCGTCGTTGAGGTTCAGCGTGTTGAGCTGCGCGCTGTTGTTGCCGGTGCAGCTCAGCGTGACGATGCCGGCGATATACTGGCGCGCGGCGGCGGGCACGGCGGCATTGGCGATCAGCGGCGACAGCGACGCCTGCTGGACCGGGCAGAGCGTGTTGTTGTTGTTGAAATTGGCGCGGAAATCCTTCTGCTCATGGGTGTAGCGCAGGCCCAGCGTCACCGACAGCGTATCGGTGATGTTGAAGATATTATGGGTGAAGAAGGCGTAGTTCTCGCTGTCCTGGCGATAGGTCGAGCCATTGTCGCCGACATTGCGGATTTGCGAGATGCGATCCAGACCCCCCAGCACCGCCCCGCCCAGCGTCGCGCCGAACGCACCGGTGATCGTCGCGCGTCCCGCCGCCGACAGGCAGCCCGGATTGGCCTGGTTCTGGAGCGCGGTCGCCGGGTTGAGCGTCGCGACCAGGCGACAGGCGGCGAAGGTGCCATATTGCGAGCCGAACTGGATGTTGTCGACCAGCTTCAGCTTCTCCTTCGAATAGAAGCCGCCGACCAGCCAGTCGAGCTTGCCGCCGAACAGCGACCCGTTCAGCCGCACTTCCTGGGTGAAGGTATGGAACTGGCGATAGGCATTGCCGTCGCCCGCACGGCTGGTCAGGTCGACATTGGTATAGTCGACATCGCCCGCATTGCCGGACTTGTACTCGCGATAGGCGGTGATCGAGGTCAGCGTAGCGCCGCCCAAATCCCAGTCGAGCTGGCCCGAGCCGCCATAATCCTTCGTGACGTTGCGGAACGTCTTGCCGGGGCTGATCGCCACCACCCGGTCGAACGGATTGGCGTTGACGCTGGTCGTCGGCCGAACCGCGCCCAGGCGATTGAGGATTTCCAGGATACGATTCTGCGGATTGTAGGCGAAGGCGCCGTCGGTGTTGACAGTCGCGCCATTGGCGGCGGTGGTGTTGGTGCCGGGCGTCGGGTCGATCGTCTCGTTCTTGCCGTAATAGGTCGCGCCGCAGCAGCTCTCCCGCCGCCACGTATAGTCGCCGATCAAGCGCAGGCTGATCGAGTCGGTCGGCTTGAACAGCAATTGCCCGCGCACGAAATAGCGGTTGCGGTCGTTGACGCGCGCTTCGTTGCCGTTCTGCGTCAGGTTGCGGTAGAAGCCGTCGCGCTTGTTGTAGATGCCGTCGACGCGGAAGGCGAGCACGTCGCGGATCAGCGGCCCGGTGATGCCCCCCTGGAAGCGGACATTGTCGTAATTGCCATAGGTCGCCTCGGCGATGCCGCCGAATTCGAATTCGGGCGCCTTGGTGACGATGTTGATCAGGCCCGCCGAGGCGTTGCGGCCGAACAGCGTGCCCTGCGGTCCGCGCAGCACCTCGACCCGCTCGATCTCGCCCAGTTCGTTCAGGCCGACGCCGGTGCGGCTGCGATAGACGCCGTCGATGAAGGTCGCGACCGAGCTTTCCAGGCCGGGATTGTCGCCGACCGTGCCGATGCCGCGGATCCGCGCAGAAGCGTTCGCCTCCGAGCCCGTCGAGGACACCAGCAGCGAGGGGGCGAGTTGGTTGAGCTGGCGGATGTCGTTGCCGCCGGTGTTCTGCAGGCTCTCCTGCGTCACCGCGCTGACCGCGATCGGCACGTCGCTCAACGGACTGGCGCGGCGGGTGGCGGTGACGATGATGTCGCCCGCGCTGGCCCCGCTCAACTCGCTGTCGGCGGCGGGGCCGCTATTGGGGGATCGGGACTGGACCGCCGCATTGGCGGTCGACTGGCTCGGCACCTGCTTTTCGCTGGCGGTCAGCGGAGTGGCCTCCTGCGCCAGGGCCGGAGCGGCGATGGCGACGGTGGCCACGGCAGACAGCAGATACGCAGCCAGACGCATTGGCATCTCTCCCTATGATGACATTCGATTTATTTTGAATGTCTGGTTTGACGCCATCCTATGGACTGCCTTGGGGAAAGCAAGAGTTTCGAAGAACGAATATGGTTTGTCGCCGAGTGTTGCGCGAACGCGACAGGCGGCTGATCCTGCCGTTTCGCGGGCGCTGTCAGGGTCGGACAGGCAGCGGAGACGCGACAGGCCGCGCGGATCGGGAATGGAGGCTGACCGATTCCGCCCCGCCGCCGATCAGCGCGGAGCCGAGACCCGCCTCGACCAAGGCTTCTCACCCCACAAAGGCCAGGCCTTCATGAAACGGCCGCAAATCGCCGCCCCCGGCCCATGGTCCTGGGATGGCGGTAATCGCGAGAAGGATGATGGCGGGGCATGGCTCAGCATCGCTTCGCTGCACGCGCGCTGGTCAGGCGGGATGTCGCCAGCACGCCCCTATGCTCCCGCATCCGCAGGAGAACGGTCGAGCGCTTGGATGGAGAAGGGAGTTCGGCGACGCGATGGCGGCGGTGACGCTTCGACGCCTACCCGCCCGATCGACTATCGACGGCCGCGGATAAGCGACTCACCTGGCGAGTCGCGGCGGGTGCGCCGATCCGCACCCGCCACCGTCATTCACTTGGGCGCGAGCACCATCAGCATCTGACGGCCTTCCATGCGCGGATAGGCCTCGACCTTGGCGACCTCGGCCACCTGCTCGGCGACGCGCTGGAGCACGTTCATGCCCAGCTGGCCATGGCTCAGCTCGCGACCACGGAAGCGCATGGTCACCTTGACCTTGTCGCCCTCCTCGATGAACTCGACGACCTTCTTCATCTTGGTGTCATAGTCATGGTCGTCGATGTTCGGACGCATCTTGATCTCCTTGATCTCCTGCGTCTTCTGCGACTTGCGAGCGAGGTTCGCCTTCTTCTGCGCCTCGTACTTATACTTGCCGACATCGAGGAACTTGGCGACCGGCGGATCGGCGTTGGGCGACACCTCGACCAGATCGAGCCCGATCTCCTGTGCCTGGGCCATGGCTTCGCGCGTGTACATCACGCCAAGATTCTCGCCCTCATGGTCGATCACACGGACCTTGGGGCTTTGGATCCACTCGTTGAAACGGGGACCATTCATTGGCGGCGCCTGGTTCGGCCGGCGCATCATGGGAGGACGTATGGGTAAAGCTCCTGTAACGGTTGCCCTGTTAATATAAGACACACCGGTCGCAATGGAAAGACGGGGGTCGGCAAATATCCGTACCGTCCCCAAAGCCTATCGCGAAGTGGCTCAGGCGGCGGATATTTCCCCCCGCGCCGTATGGATTCGCGCCGGATTGCCGATGACCGTCGCGCCGGCCGGCACGTCGCGCGTCACCACGCCGCCCGCCCCGACGATCGCGCCGTCGCCGATCGTCACGCCGGGCAGGATCAGCGCACCGCCGCCGATCCACACGTCCCGCCCGATCGTGATCGGCCGCCCCCATTCCGCGCCGCCGGCCCGCGCCGCCGCGTCGCGCGGATGATCGGCGGTCAATATCTGCACGCCCGGGCCGATCTGGGTCCGGTCGCCGATCGTCACCGCCACCACGTCGAGGATGACGCAGTTGAAGTTGAGGAACACGCCGTCCCCCAGGCGGATGTTATAGCCATAGTCGCAGTGGAAGGGCGGCCGGATCACCGTCCCCGCCCCCACCGCGCCCAGCCCCTCGGCCAGCAACGCCGCCCGCGCCCCCGCCGGGGCGCCCAGCGCCGCCGTGTAGCGGACCATCCACTCTGCCGCCCGCGCCTGGTCGGCGACCAGTTCGGGATCGTCGGCGCGATACGGATCGCCGGCCAGCATCTTCTGCTTTTCGGTCCGCATCGCGCCCACGCCCCAGCCCGTCAGCGCAGGTCGGGCGGGGTCGCCTCGACCTGCAACGCCGCGATCGCCTCGTCCAGCGTCATGATCTCCTGCTGCTGGCTGCCGAGCCGGCGGATGGCGACCTTGCCCTCCTCCGCCTCGCGCTTGCCGACGACCAGCAGGTTGGGGACCTTGGCCAGCGAATGCTCGCGCACCTTGTAGTTGATCTTCTCGTTGCGACGATCCGTCTCGACCCGCAGGCCCGCCGCCCGCAGCTTCGCCGCCACCGCCTCGGCATACTCGTCCGCATCCGACACGATCGTCGCGACCACCGCCTGCACCGGCGCCAGCCAGAGCGGGAAGCGGCCGGCATGATGCTCGATCAGGATGCCGATGAAGCGCTCGAACGTGCCCAGGATCGCGCGGTGCAGCATCACCGGGCGATGCCGGTTGCCATCCTCGCCGACATAGGAGGCGTCGAGCCGGTCGGGCAGCACGCGGTCCGACTGGATGGTGCCGACCTGCCAGGTGCGGCCGATCGCGTCGGTCAGGTGGAATTCCAACTTGGGCGCGTAGAAGGCGCCCTCGCCCGGCAGTTCTTCGAACTGCGCCTTGATCCCCTCGGGCAGGTTCGACGCCTGCACCGCGTCGCGCAGCTCCTGTTCGGCGATGTCCCACATCGCGTCGGAGCCGAAGCGCTTCTCCGGGCGCAGCGCCAGCTTCACCGCATAGTCGGTGAAGCCCAGATGCTCGTAGACCGAATGGAGCAGCTCGCAGAACTTGCGGACCTCGTCGACCAGCTGGTCCTCGCGCACGAAGATATGCGCGTCGTCCTGGGTGAACTGGCGGACGCGCATGATGCCGTGCAGCGCGCCGTGCGGCTCGTTCCGGTGGCAGCAGCCGAACTCGGCCATGCGGATCGGCAGGTCGCGATACGACTTGATCCCCTGCTTGAAGATCAGGACGTGCGCGGGGCAATTCATCGGCTTGAGCGCCATCAGGTCGGCCTCGCCCGACAGCACCGCCCCCTCATCCTCGGTATTGGGGATTTCGTCGGGCACGACGAACATGTTCTCGCGATACTTGCCCCAATGGCCGGACTGCTCCCATTGGCGCGCGTCCATCAGCTGCGGCGTCTTCACCTCGGCATAGTCGGCCGCGTCGAGGCGGCGACGCATATAGGCCTCCAGCGAGCGCCACAGCAGATAGCCCTTGGGGTGCCAGAAGACCGAGCCCTGCGCCTCGGACTGGAGGTGGAACAGGTCCATCTCCGCGCCGATCTTGCGATGGTCGCGCTTGGCGGCCTCCTCCAGGCGGAAGAGATGCTGGTCGAGCTGCTTCTTGTTGAGCCAGCCGGTGCCGTAGACGCGACTGAGCATCGCGTTCTTCTGGTCGCCGCGCCAATAGGCGCCCGACACGCGCGTCAGCTTGAAGGCGGACGGGTCGAGCCGGCCGGTCGAGGGCATGTGCGGCCCCCGGCACATGTCGAGCCACTCGCCCTGACGATAGATGGTCAGCTCCTCGCCCTCGGGCAGTTCGGCGGCCCATTCGGCCTTGAACGTCTCGCCCTGCTCGGTCCAGCGGTCGATCAGTTCCTGTCGGCTCCACACCTCGCGCACGAAGGGCTCGTTGCGGGCGATGATCGCGCGCATCTCCGCCTCGATCGCGGGCAGGTCGTCCTCGGTGAACGGCCGGTCCTTGGGCGCGAAGTCGTAGTAGAAACCGTCTTCGGTCGCCGGGCCGAAGGTGATCTGCGTGCCGGGGAAGAGATGCTGCACCGCTTCCGCCATCACATGCGCGAAATCGTGCCGCGCCAGTTCCAGCGCGGCGGCCTCGTCCTTCATGGTGATCAGCGCGAGCTGCGTGTCGCCGTCGAAGGGCCGCGACAGGTCGCGCACCTCGCCATCGATCCGCGCCGCGATCGCCGCCTTGGCCAGGCCCGGCCCGATCGCCGCCGCGACATCGGCGGGGGTCGTCCCGGGCGCGACCTCGCGGACGGAACCGTCGGGAAGCGTGATGCGGAACAACTCGGCCGGATGGGCGGACATGATGACACTCGGTGGTTGGAGAGGAGGCCGAGGCTTATGCGACGCGTGGTGCGGGGGCAAGGGTGGAGGGGAAAGCTCTGGCGCCGGGCTCAGGGATATTGCTGGCGCGCGTGAAGAACAGCCAGGATTTCCACCACGTCCGCCGCCACCCGATATACAAGGATGTAATTGGGGTGCACGATCGCCTCACATGTTCCCGACACGCGGCCAGGACGGTGAAGATAGGAATGATCGGGCAGATGCTCGGTCGTATGCTCGATCATCGCGAGAAGGCGATCGGCCGCCGTGATGTTGCGCTCGGCGATATAGTCAAAGATGTCGAGCAGATCGGTGACAGCCTCGTCCCGCCAAACGAGGGCGAGCGTCACTTCGAGCGATACCGACCGATGACGTGCGCCACCTTCGCCATCACCGCATCGTGCGGCACCGTCTTCCCGGCGGCCGTGAGGGTCTTCTCGACCTTCGCGCGCAACCAAGAGTCATAGGCCGCCGCATCCTCGCTGGTGGCGAATTCGGATTCGATGGGAGACAGATCGGTCATGTCGCGACCCTATCCTATCGACGACATGGTGGAAGGGCGCGGAACACCCCTTCCCTATTCCGCCGCCTCCGCCTCGACCCCGCGTCCCTTCAGCAACGGCGCGAGATACTTGCCCGTATAGCTGCGCGGCTCCTTCACCACCTGCTCCGGCGTGCCGACCGCGACGATCTCGCCGCCCTTGACGCCGCCTTCCGGCCCCAGGTCGATGATATGGTCGGCGGTCTTGATGACGTCGAGATTATGCTCGATCACCACCACCGTATTGCCCTGCTCGACCAGGGCGTGCAGCACTTCGAGCAGTTTGCGCACATCCTCGAAATGCAGGCCGGTGGTCGGCTCGTCCAGGATATAGAGCGTGTTGCCGGTCGCGCGCCGCGCCAGTTCCTTGGCCAGCTTGACCCGCTGCGCCTCGCCGCCCGACAGCGTCGTCGCCTGCTGCCCGACCTTGACATAGCCCAGGCCGACCTCGACCAGCATCGCCATCTTGTCGCGGATCGGCGGCACCGCCTTGAAGAAGTCGGCGGCATCCTCGACCGTCATGTCGAGCACGTCGGCGATGCTGTGCCCCTTGAACTTCACCTCCAGCGTCTCGCGATTGTAGCGCGCGCCGTGGCACACGTCGCAGGTGACATAGACGTCGGGCAGGAAGTGCATCTCGATCTTGAGCACGCCGTCGCCCTGGCACGCCTCGCACCGCCCGCCCTTGACGTTGAAGCTGAACCGGCCGGGCTTGTAGCCGCGCGCCTGCGCCTCGGGCAGACCGGCGAACCAGTCGCGGATCTGGGTGAAGGCGCCCGTATAGGTCGCCGGGTTCGATCGCGGGGTGCGGCCGATCGGCGACTGGTCGATGTCGATCACCTTGTCGAGATGCTGGAGCCCGGACACCTTGTCGTGCTTGCCCGCCAGGATGCGCGCGCCGTTCAACTGCCGCGCGGCGCTGGCGAACAGCGTGTCGATGGTGAAGCTCGACTTGCCCGATCCCGACACGCCGGTGATGCAGGTGAAGGTGCCGAGCGGGATCGAGGCGGTCACGCCGGTCAGGTTGTTGGCGCGCGCATTGTGGACGGTCAGCTTCTTGCCGCTGCCCTTGCGGCGCTTGGGCGGCACCGGCACCTCGCGCACGCCGTTGAGGTAGTCGGCGGTGATGCTGGTCTTGGACTTGAGCAGTTGCTTGAGCGTGCCCTGCGCGACCACCTGCCCGCCATGGACGCCCGCGCCCGGCCCCATGTCGATGACATAGTCGGCGGTACGGATCGCATCCTCGTCATGCTCGACGACCAGCACCGTATTGCCCAGGTCGCGCAACCGGCGCAGCGTCGCCAGCAGCATGTCGTTGTCGCGCTGGTGCAGGCCGATCGACGGCTCGTCCAGCACGTACAGCACGCCCGACAGCCCCGAGCCGATCTGGCTGGCCAGCCGGATGCGCTGGCTCTCGCCGCCCGACAGCGTGCCGCTGGTCCGGTTGAGGTTCAGATAGTCGAGCCCGACATTGTTGAGGAAACCCAGCCGCTCGACGATCTCCTTCAGGATACGCTCGGCGATCGCGCGCTGCTGGTCGCCCAGATGATTGGGCAGGTCGGTGAAGAAGGCCAGCGCGTCGACCACCGACAGATGCGTCGCATGGCTGATGTCCTGCATCGCCACTTTGACCGCCAGCGCCTCGGGCTTGAGCCGCGCGCCCTTGCAGACCTCGCAGGGCTGCGATGACTGGTACTTGCCCAGCTCCTCCTTCATCCACGCGCTCTCGGTTTGGAGCAGGCGGCGGTTGAGGTTGCCGATCACGCCTTCGAACGGCTTCTTGACGTCGTAGCTCTTCTTGCCGTCGACGAAGGTCAGCGTCACCGCCTTGCCGTCCGTGCCGAACAGGATGACGTCCTGCACCTCGGGGTGCAGATCCTGCCACGGCGTATCGAGGCTGAAGCCATAGGCCTTGGCCAAGCTGCCCAGCACCTGCATGTAATAGGGCGAGGGCGGGTTGGACTTGGCCCAGGGCACCACCGCGCCCTTCTTGATCGACAGTTCGTGATTGGGGACGACCAGATCCTCGTCGAAGATCAGCTTCTCGCCCAGGCCGTCACAGGCCGGGCACGCCCCCTGCGGCGCGTTGAACGAGAAGAGCCGCGGTTCGATCTCGGAGATGGTGAAGCCACTGATCGGGCAGGCGAACTTCTCGGAAAAGACGATACGGCCCGGCGGCGCGTGATCGCCCAGCACCTCGGACTTGGGGGTGTGCGGCTCGACCGGATCGGCGGGATCGACATAGGCCAAGCCGTCGGCCAGCTTCAGCGCCGTCTCGAAGCTTTCCGCCAGCCGCGTCGCGATATCCTCGCGCACCACGAGGCGGTCGACCACCACCTCGATATCGTGCTTGTACTTCTTGTCGAGCGTCGGCGCCTCGTCGATCTCGTGGATCGTGCCGTCGATGCGGACGCGGGTGAAGCCCGCCTTCTGCCACTCGGCCAGTTCCTTGCGATACTCACCCTTGCGGCCGCGCACGACGGGGGCGAGCAGATAGAGGCGCGTGCCCTCGGGCAGCGTCAGCACCCGGTCGACCATCTGGCTGACCGTCTGCGCGGCGATCGGCTCGCCGGTCGCGGGGCTGTACGGCACGCCGACCCGCGCCCAGAGCAGGCGCATGTAATCGTAGATCTCGGTAACGGTCGCCACGGTCGAGCGCGGGTTGCGGCTGGTCGTCTTCTGCTCGATCGAGATGGCCGGCGACAGCCCCTCGATATGGTCGACGTCCGGCTTCTGCATCAGCTCCAGGAACTGGCGTGCATAGGCGGACAGCGACTCGACATAGCGACGCTGCCCCTCGGCATAGATGGTGTCGAAGGCGAGGCTCGACTTGCCCGATCCCGACAGGCCGGTGATGACCGTCAGCGTGTCGCGGGGAATGTCGATATCGACATCCTTGAGGTTGTGCTCGCGCGCGCCGCGCACCGAAATCTGGGTCAGGGACATGGGATTGGTTCTACTTCCGTTCCGCGCGGGAGGCTAGTGCCACGAGATAGGAAGCAGGACGCGCCACCGCCAGCGGGGTTGCGTCGGATCGATATCGCCGCCGCCCGCCCCTTGTCAGCGGATGGCGAAAGGACCATCTGTATTGCAACGCTAATACACATGCGGAGCCGGCCATGGGCAAGAAGAAGAAGAAGCACAAGCAGAAGCACGACCACGCCGGAAAAGGCGCGTCGTCCCAATCCGGCCTGCCGCCGCAGGTCGCCGGTGTCGCCGCCGCCCTGTCGCGCCATCTGTCCAGTCCGGAGGGCCGCCATCTGCTCGCGACCGGCCTGACCATGGCCGCCGCCGCCGCCAGCGCCGCATTGACCCGCCCAGCCGCGCAGGGTGCGCAACGCCCGCCGGAACCGCCCCGCCCGCCCGAACCGCCCGTACCGCCGCAGCCGGCCGCAGAAGCGTCCGCACCGCCGCCCCCGCCTCCTTCCCCGCCGGAGCCGCCACAGGGCACCACCAAGGCTCCCGACGCGCAGGTCATCGCCAATGTCATTGGCGACGTGGCCGACCAGATTTTCGGCAAGCTGTTCGCGCACCGGAAATAATCCTCCCTCGGGCCGCCCCGTGCGGTCGGCCGGAGCGCGCGTTTCCACACCGCTCCCCCTGCCGGGGATGAAACGAACCCGTCGATGCATCCGGGATGGAGTCGAAACCGACTTGCGTCCCGGAGGCCGCCCCGGAACGGAGCCATCCGCGCTCGCGCCCGTGACGACCCCGCGCCACCACCGCCGGCCCGAACCGGGAGGCGGGTGCGATGGCCGAGACCGCGATCGAGTGTTTCATCGAGCGCTGGCGGCGCAACGAAGGCGGGGCCGAGCGGGTCAATTTCCCGCTGTTCCTGACCGAATTGTGCGCGCTGCTCGATCTGCCGCCGCCCGATCCGGCCGACGCCACCCGCACCCATAACGACTATGTCTTCGAGCGCGCGGTCGACGAGATCGCGCCCGATGGAACGGTCCGCCACCGCCGCATCGACCTCTATCGGCGCGGCTGCTTCGTGCTGGAGGCCAAGCAGAGCCGCGAGCGGGGCGGCGCCAAGGAGGTTCCGCTGGACTCCGCCCCCGCGACGCTGGCGGGGCTGGAGCCGCCACGCGGCCGGCGCAGCGCGCATCGCGGCTGGGACGTGCTGATGCGCAACGCGCGCGAGCAGGCCGAACTCTATGCCCGCTGCCTGCCGACCGATCATGGCTGGCCGCCCTTCCTGCTGGTGGTCGATGTCGGCCATGCGATCGAGCTGTTCGCCGACTTTTCCGGCCAGGGAAAACATTACCGCCAGTTCCCCGATCGCGCCG
This sequence comes from Sphingomonas sp. S-NIH.Pt15_0812, assembly GCF_003951315.1. Classification (GTDB taxonomy): domain Bacteria; phylum Pseudomonadota; class Alphaproteobacteria; order Sphingomonadales; family Sphingomonadaceae; genus Sphingomonas. Next base: position 189,806 of record NZ_QLJH01000001.1, on the reverse strand, counting down.
GCTTCCGCATCTATCTGGACGACCTGAAGACGCCCGCGATCCGCGAGCGGCTGCGCGCGCTGTGGCTCGATCCCTTCTCGCTCGATCCCACCCGCCATGCCGCGCGCGTCACCCGCGACATCGCCGGCCGCCTCGCCAATGTCAGCCGGTCGCTGGAGGACCGCGGCCATGCCGCCGAGCCGGTCGCGCATTTCCTGATGCGCTGCCTGTTCACCATGTTCGCCGAGGGGCACACATTGCTCGCCAGGGGCAGCTTCTCCGGCCTGCTCGCCGCTTCGATCGCCGCGCCGGAGGGGTTTCCCGCCCTGCTGGAGGAATTGTGGCGGGCGATGGATGTCGGCACCTATTCGGTCGCGGTGCGCGAGAAGATCCGGCGCTTCAACGGCGGCCTGTTCGCGGACGGCGTCGCCCTTCCGCTGACCCGTGCGGAGATTGGCGAACTCCATGCCGCCGCGCTGCATGACTGGCGCGACGTGGAGCCGGCGATCTTCGGCACGCTGCTGGAACAGGCGCTCGACACGGACGAACGGCGGCGGCTGGGCGCGCACTATACCCCGCGCGCCTATGTCGAGCAGCTGGTCACCGCCACGATCCTCCAACCCTTGCGCGATACATGGGAGATGCAGGTGCTGGGCGCGGTGGAGCGGCTGCGCCTGACCGACCTGCCCGCCGCGATCCGCGTCGTCCACGACTTCCACGAAACCCTGGCCGGCATCCGCGTGCTGGACCCGGCGTGCGGCACCGGCAATTTCCTCTATGTCGCGCTGGAACTGATGAAGCGGCTGGAGGGCGACGTGCTGGAGGTGCTCGCCGATCTCGGCGGGCAGGAGGCGTTGCAGCTGGAGACCGCCACCGTCCATCCCCGCCAGTTCCTGGGGCTGGAGCTCAACCCGCGCGCCACCGCCATCGCCGAACTGGTGCTGTGGCTGGGCTATCTGCAATGGCAGTTGCGCAATCGCGGCGTGATCGCCGATCCGGTGCTGGAGCGGCTGGACAATATCGCCGCGATGGACGCCGTGCTGGCCTGGGACGGACCGCCCGCCGCCCGCCAACCACGCCGCCCCGACTGGCCGGCGGCGGACTATATCGTCGGCAACCCACCGTTTATCGGCGGCAAGGATCTGCGCGACCGGTTGGGCGACGCCTATGCCACCGCGCTGTGGCGGGCGCATCCGCAGATGAACCCGTCCGCCGACTTCGTCATGTATTGGTGGGACCGGGCGGCGACCCTGCTGACCGAGCCGGACGCCCGCCTCAAGCGCTTCGGCTTCGTCACCACCAATTCGATCACCCAGGCGTTCAGCCGCCGCGTGATCGAGCGGCACATGGCGGCCGATCCGCCGGTCGGCCTGATCCTGGCGATCGCCGATCATGCCTGGACCAGGGCGACGCCCGACGCCGCCGCCGTCCGCATCGCGATGACCGTGGCGCAGGCGGGACGGCCCGACGGCGTGCTGCTCTCCGTCCTGGCGGAGGCGGATCTGGACAGCGATACGCCCCGCATCGACCTGGGCGGCACCCGCGGCCGGATCCATGCGGACCTGACGATCGGCACCGATCTCGCCGCCACCCGGCCTTTGATCGCCAATGACGCGCTGTGTTCGCGCGGCATGTCGCTGCACGGCGCGGGCTTCCTCGTCTCCCATGCCGAAGCGGTCGCGCTGGGCCTCGGCCGGTGCGCGGGGCTGGGGCGGCACATCCGCCCCTATCGCAACGGCCGCGACCTGATGGGCGGGTCGCGCGACCTGTGGGCGATCGACCTGTTCGGGCTGGAGGACGACGCGGCGCGGCGCCGCTTTCCGGAGGTCTACCAGCATCTGCTCCGCACCGTCCGGCCCGAACGGGCGGGCAACCGCCGACCGGCCTATCGCGACCGCTGGTGGATCTTCGGCGAGCCGCGCCGCGCCCTCCGCCCCGCGCTGGAGGGGCTGGGCCGCTACATCGTCACGGTGGAGACGGCGAAGCACCGCCTCTTCCAGTTCCTGGACGGCGGCGTCTTACCCGACAACAAGCTGATCTGCATCGCCAGCGACCAGGCCCGGCATCTGGGCGTGCTGCAATCGCGCGTGCACCGCGCCTGGTATATGGCCCATGCCGGGATGATGGGCGTGTACGACCGTCCCGCCGTCTATGCCAAGACCAGCAGCTTCGATCCCTTCCCCTTCCCGCCCGACGACGACGCGACCGATGCCGCCATCGCTGTGCTGGCCGAGGAGATCGACATGATGTGCCGCGAGGTGATCGCCGCGCATCCCGACCTGACGCTGACCGGCCTCTACAATCTGCGCGAACAGGTGATGATGAACAGGCCGCTGACCCGGTTGCAGGAGGATCGCCGCCAGCGGGGCCGCATCGATATCCTGATGGAATTGCACGACCGGCTCGATCGCGCGGTGGCGACGGCCTATGGCTGGCCCGGCGATCTGGACGATGCGGCGATGGTCGCGCGCCTCGTGGCGCTGAACATGGCCCGCCGTGCCGAGGAACGACGCGGGCACGTCCGCTGGCTCCGCCCCGATTGGCAGCGTGCGGCGGCGGGGGCCGCGATCCCGCCCCTCCATCTGGTGTCGCCGGACACGGAGCCTGCCCGCCCCGCCACGACACGATCGCCCAAGCCCGTCTTCCCGCGCGACGCGATCGGCCAGACCGCGCTGGTGCTTGCCGCGCTCCGCATGGCCGGCGAGTGGGATGCGGCGACGATCGCGCGCGGCTTCGCGCAGGGGCGACGGATCGAGCGGCGCATCCAGGCGACGCTGGAGGCGCTGGTCCGGCTCGGCCATGTCTCGGTCGAGCGCAGCGGCTATCGCTTGCGACGGATCGCCTGATCCTTGCCGCGCCAGGCCAGCGACTGCCGGTTCATCGCCGCCAGGTCGGAGATATCGTCGCGCACCGCCTCCGCCAGCATCACCGCGCGGGCCAGCACCGCGTCATCCGCATGGGCATAGGCCGGCCGCCCGGCGATATGATCATACCAGCGCCCGCCACAGGCCTGGTCGAGCAGGATGCGCTGGAAACAATGGTCGGCGCGCACCGGCCAGCCCCGCGCCCCCGCCAGTGCCGGCAGTTCGTCGCGGGTCAGCGCCAGCCAGCGCGCCTCCAGCGCGTCACGATCGCCTATCGCCCGGACTCCTGCCAGACGCGGACATAATCCACCTCCATGGCCTGAGGCAGCGCCGCATCGTCGATCCCCTTGGCCCCGCCCCAGTCCCCGCCGATCGCCAGGTTGAGGATCAGGTGGAACGGGCGGTCGAATGGCCATGCCCCTTGCCCGCCGGGCTGATTGTTGCGCACACGCATATAGGCGCGGTCGTCGACACCGATCGTGATCGAGTCCGGCCGCCAGTCGAGCTGATAGCGATGGAAGGCCGAGCAGGCGGTCGGCAGCGGCAGCCGCGCGCCACGCTGCGTGCCCTTGGTATGGACGAACAATTCCGTATGGAGCGTCGCGTGCACCACCTCCGGCTGCCAGCCGACCGCCTCCATGATGTCGATCTCGCCCGCCTTGGGCCAAGGCGCCTCCTCGTTCGGCATCATCCAGATCGCCGGCCAGGTGCCAAGCCCGCAGGGCAGCTTGGCGCGGATCTCGTAGAAGCCATAGGTCCAGCCCGCCTTGCCGGCCGTGTCGATCTTGGCGGAGCTATAGGCCTGTCCGCCATAGTCGGCGGCCCCGGTCACCCGCTCCTTCCGCGCGGTGATGACCAGCCGGCCATCGGCGACGCGGGCGTTTTCCGGCCGGTCGGCGGCATAATATTGGCGCTCGTGATTATACCAGCCCTCGCGATTGCGGCTGGTATCGTAGCGCCACCTGGACGGGTCGAGCCGGGTGCCGTCGAACTCGTCCGACCAGACCAGCGTCGCGTCCGCCGGCCGGGTCAGCGGCGCATCGACCCGGTAATTGCTCGCCCCCAGCCCCGCCGGCGGATCGTCCATCGCGCCGACCAGGACGGGAAGCGCGAGCGCGGCGAGGCGGAAGACCGGATGCATGGCGGCAATAGGCCATGATTGTCGTGGGCAGGCAATGGGTTGGAGGGTCGCAGCCGGGCGTTCCGCACGGTCGCGGTACGGGCGATCGCGCTACTGCGATGCCGCTGCGAGGATTGTGATGGCGTCCTCGCGGCCTGACCCCGGCGAAGGCGAAACCTCCGCGACAGTCGCTATCGTGCTCCTGCGGACGCAGGAGCCCAGGGACAAGAATGCCATAAGACGTTGTCTTGCCCGGCTCTGGAACAGGATGACACGGAGGCGGCCCACCCCGTCATTGCGAGCGCAGCGAAGCAATCCAGGGCGTCACGCGCGGCCGTGGATCGCTTCGCTGCGCTCGCGATGACGATCCCCAGAACAGGCCGGCATCGGGTTCCAGGGTCCTGCCTCGTCAGGGGCGCAAGCCTGTCCGCCCTATCTGCTCGACCTTCGCGGAGGTTCTGCGGAAGCCGGGATGACCTATCCGAGAAAGGCCATCATTCCGTTGAGCATCGAACAGCCTTGCAGTGGATAATGGCGAACGCGGCGGTCAGATCCCCGATTCCCCATACGACAAAGGGGTGTCACCGGCCGCGACCGGTGACACCCCTTATGAATCCAGAGCAGCGAATCAGATGTGGATCGGCTTGCCCTGCACCGCCATCGCGGCCTCCTTCATCGCTTCCGAATGGGTCGGGTGCGCGTGGCAGGTATAGGCGATGTCCTCGCTGGTCGCGCCGAATTCCATCGCCTGCGCCGCCTGCGCGATCATCGTGCCGGCGAGCGACGAGACGATCCACACGCCCAGCACCCGGTCGGTCTGGGCGTCGGCGATGATCTTGACGAAGCCGTCCGTGTCGCGGTTCGTCTTGGCGCGGCTGTTCGCCATGAACGGGAACTTGCCGACCTTCACCTCGCCCTTGGCCTTGGCGGCCTCCTCGGACAGGCCGACGCCAGCGATCTCGGGCATGGTGTAGACGACCGAGGGGATGACGTCGTGGTTCACGATGCCGGTCTGCCCGGCGATATTCTCCGCCACCGCGACGCCCTCGTCCTCGGCCTTGTGCGCCAGCATCAGGCCGGGGGCGACGTCGCCGATCGCCCAGATGCCGGGCACGTTGGTGCGGAAGTCATGGTCGATGCCGACTTGGCCGCGCTCGGTCAGCGCGACGCCGGCCGCTTCCAGTTGCAGCCCGTCGATGTTCGGCTTGCGGCCGATCGCGACCAGCACCGCGTCGGCGGCCAGCACCTGGCCCTCGCCGCCCGCCGCCGGCTCGACCTGCACGCTGGCCCGGTCGCCCTCGACGGTCACGCCGGTCACCTTGGTGCCGGTCATCAGTTCGAAGCCCTGCTTCTTGAACAGCTTGGCCGATTCCTTGCGGACCTCGCCGTCGAAGCCGGGCAGGATCTGGTCGAGATATTCGACCACCGTCACCTTCGCCCCCAGACGCCGCCAGACCGAGCCCAGCTCCAGCCCGATCACGCCGCCGCCGATCACCACCAGATGCTCGGGCACCTTGGGCAGCGCCAGCGCGCCGGTCGAATCGACCACGACCTTCTGGTCGATCGCGACGCCGGGCAGCGGGGTCACCGACGATCCCGTCGCGATCACGATGTCCTTGGCGGTGACGACCTGCCCGCCGACCTCGACGCGGTGCGCGTCCTGGAAGGCGGCACGGCCCTTCAGCCAGGTCACCTTGTTCTTCTTGAACAGGAATTCGATGCCGCCGGTCAGTTCCTTGACCGCCTTGGCCTTCTCGGCATGCATCTGGTCCAGGTCGAGGCTGACGCCCTGGAAGTTGACGCCGAACTTCGCCAGGTGACCGCCGGTCGCCTCCTCGTAGAGCTCGGACGCGTGCAGCAGCGCCTTGGACGGGATGCAGCCGACGTTGAGGCAGGTGCCGCCCAGCGTCTCGCGGCTTTCGGCGCAGGCGGTGCGCAGGCCCAGCTGCGCGGCGCGGATCGCCGCGACATAGCCGCCGGGGCCGGCGCCGATCACGAGGACGTCATAGTCGTACTGGTCTGCCATCACACTCGCTCCTTCGTGCTCCTGCGAACGCAGGAGCCCAGGGTTATGCGCGACACCGCCTGTGGCTCTGGGCTCCTGCGTTCGCAGCAGCACGGGTCAGAACAGCGTCTCGTACATATCTTTCCACTGCGGGTTGTCCTGTTCGATCGATTCGATCTTCCAGGCCCGCTTCCACTTCTTCGTCTGCAGCTCACGCTGGCGAGCCGCCTGTATGTCGTCGCTGCCTTCGTACCAGACAAGCAGCGTACAACCATATTCCTTGGTGAACCCGTCTATCAGGCCGTTACGATGCTGATAGACACGCCGGACCAGATCGCTGGTCACACCGATATAGAGGGTGCCGTTACGCCGGCTCGCCGTGATGTAGACATAGCCCGGCGCCATCGAACACCTCCACCGTGTTCCTGTGAACGCAGGAACCCAGAGCCACGCAGCGAAACACCTGCGACCCTAGGCTCCTGCTTCCGCAGGAGCACGGATCAAAGGTCGATCAGGATGCGCGTCGGGTCTTCGATCGCGTTCTTGAGCGCGACCAGGAAGGTCACCGCCTCGCGACCGTCGATCAGGCGATGGTCGTAGCTGAGCGCGAGGTACATCATCGGGCGCACCACGACCTGGCCACCGACCACGACCGGCCGCTCCTCGATCCGATGGAGGCCGAGCACCGCCGACTGGGGCGGGTTGATGATCGGGGTCGACATCAGCGAGCCGAACACGCCGCCGTTCGAGATGGTGAAGGTGCCGCCCTTCATCTCGTCCATCTTCAGCGTGCCGTCCTTGGCGCGCTTGCCGAAGTCGCCGATCGTCTTCTCGATGCCGGCGACCGACAGGTCCTGCGCGTCGCGGATCACCGGCACGACCAGGCCGTTCGGCGCGCTGACCGCGACCGAGATGTCGGCATAGTCGTGATAGACGATCTCGTCGCCCTCGATCGAGGCGTTGACCGACGGGATGTCCTTCAGCGCCATGGTCGCGGCCTTCACGAAGAAGCCCATGAAGCCCAGGCGGACGCCATGCTTCTTCTCGAACAGGTCCTTGTACTTGGCGCGCGCCTCGATCACCGCGCTCATGTCGACGTCGTTGAACGTCGTCAGCATCGCGGCGCTGTTCTGCGCTTCCTTCAGGCGCTTGGCGATGGTCTGGCGCAGGCGCGTCATCTTGACGCGCTCTTCCTTGCGACCGCCCGACGCGGCGCCAGGCGCAGCGGCCGGAGCCGGCGCCGATGCAGCGGCAGCCGGCTTGGACGAGGCGGCGGCGGCGACGTCTTCCTTGGTCAGGCGGCCGTCCTTGCCGGTGCCGGTGATCGTCGAGGGATCGACGCCATGCTCCAGCACCGCACGACGCACCGAGGGCGACAGCGCGGCGGCGGCGTTCGCCGGGGCGGCGGCGGGCGACTCGGTGACGGCGGGCTGCGGCGCCGGGGTCGGCGCGGCGGCGGCACTGCCGCCGGCGTCGACGGTCGCCAGCAGCGCGCCGACCTGCACCGTGTCACCGACCTTCACGGCATGCTCGCCCATCACGCCCGCGACCGGCGAGGGCACTTCGACCGAGACCTTGTCGGTCTCCAGGCTGGCGATCGGCTCGTCGGCGGCGACCTTGTCGCCCGGCTGCTTCAGCCATTCGCCGACCGTGGCTTCGGTGATCGATTCGCCCAGCACGGGGACGAGAACTTCGGTGGCCATCTTCGCTGCTTCCTTCCACCCGGCGGAGGGTCCGGGTCCAGTGGCGCAAACGCCGGATCGTCCGGCCGTTACGCGGGATGAGATAATCGGCCGGCCGGGTCTATGCCACGGCCGGCCGGGGACTTCAGGACGCCGCCTTGCCGCCCTTGCGGTCGGTTTCGCGGCCGCGACGGATCTCGTCGCGGACATTGTGGCCGAGCGCGTCGGCGATCAGCGCGCCCTGCTCGGTCTGGTGACGCTTCATCAGGCCGGTGGCGGGCGACGCCGCCGCCGCGCGACCGGCATAGCGCGCGCGCTGCACCGATGCGTTCGCCTTGGCCAGCGCCTCTTCGATCAGCGGCTCGACGAAGAACCAATAGCCCTGGTTGCGCGGCTCTTCCTGCGCCCAGACCACGTCCTCGAGCTGCGGCATCCGCGCCAGACGCTCGGCGAGCGGCTCGCCCGGGAAGGGATAGAGCTGCTCGACGCGGATGATCTGCGTACCGGTATCGTTCGCCGCGTCGCGCGCCTCGATCAGGTCATAGGCGACCTTGCCGGTGCACAGCACCACGCGCTTCGTCTCGGCATCCGGCGCGCCATTGGTGTCGGACAGGATGCGCTTGAAGTGCGAGTCGCCCTGGAAATCCGCCGCGGTCGACGTGGCCAGCTTGTGGCGCAGCAGCGACTTGGGCGTGAACACGATCAGCGGCTTGCGGAAGCTGCGATGCATCTGCCGGCGCAGCAGGTGGAAATAGTTGGCCGGCGTGGTGCAGTTGGCGACCTGCATATTGTCGCCCGCGCACAGTTGCAGGAACCGCTCCGGCCGCGCCGAGCTATGCTCCGGACCCTGGCCCTCATAGCCATGGGGCAGCAGCATCACCAGGCCGTTGGCGCGCAGCCACTTGGCCTCGCCGCTCGCAATGAACTGATCGATCATGATCTGCGCGCCGTTGACGAAATCGCCGAACTGCGCCTCCCACATCACCAGCGTCTTCGGATCGGCGAGCGCATAGCCATATTCGAAGCCGAGCACGCCATATTCGCTGAGCGGCGAGTCGAGCACTTCGAACCGGCCATGCTCGACCGTGGTCAGCGGCACGTACTTGTGCTCGTCGGTCTGGTCGACCCAGACGGCGTGACGCTGCGAGAAGGTGCCGCGCCCGGAATCCTGCCCCGACAGGCGGACGCCATAGCCCTCCGACATCAGCGAGCCGAAGGCCAGAGCCTCGCCGGTCGCCCAGTCGAAATTGCCGCCGGTCGCGAACATCTGCTTCTTGGCATCGATCACGCGCGACAGCGTCTTGTGGATTTGGATGCTCTCGGGAACCGTGGTCAGCGTACGGCCCAGGCTGTCGAACAGCTTGGGCGTGATGCCCGTCTCGGCGGTGCGGCGCGCGGCCTCGCCCTCGGTCGGGGCGGACAGGCCGGTCCAGCGGCCGGCGAACCAGTCCGCGCGGTTCGGCTTGTAGCTCGCCCCCGCCTCGAACTCGCCCTCCAGCCGGGTAACGTACTGGCCGACATTGTCGTCCACCCAGGCCTGGTCCACCACGCCCTCGGCGGCGAGCCGCTTGGCATAGATGGCGCTGACCGGCGGGTGATCCTTGATCGCCTTGTACATCAGCGGCTGGGTGAAGCCCGGCTCGTCGCCCTCGTTATGGCCGAAGCGGCGATAGCACCACATGTCGATGACGATGTCGCGGTGGAACTTCTGGCGGAACTCCATCGCCATCTTGGTCGCGAAGGTCACCGCCTCCGGATCGTCGCCATTGACGTGGAAGACCGGGGCCTGGACGCCCTTGGCCACGTCCGACGGATAGGGCGAGGAGCGCGCGAATTGCGGGCTGGTGGTGAAGCCCACCTGATTGTTGATGATGAAGTGGACGCAGCCGCCCGTGTTATAGCCACGGATGCCCGAGAAGCCGAGGCACTCCCAGACGATGCCCTGGCCCGCAAAGGCCGCGTCGCCGTGGATCAGCACCGGCAGCGACGCGCTGTGGTCGGTCAGGTCGCCCGCGATCGTCTGGATCGCGCGGGTCTTGCCCAGCACCACGGGGTCCGCCGCTTCCAGATGCGACGGGTTGGCGACCAGCGACATATGGACGGTGTGGCCGTCGAACTCGCGGTCGGTCGAGGTGCCGAGGTGATACTTGACGTCGCCCGAGCCGCCGATGTCGTCGGGATTGGCCGAACCGCCGGCGAACTCGTGGAAGATCACGCGCAGCGGCTTGGCCATGACATTGGCGAGCACGTTCAGGCGGCCGCGATGCGCCATGCCGAACACGATCTCGCGAACGCCCATCTGGCCGCCATATTTGATCACCGACTCGAGCGCCGGGATCATCGACTCGCCGCCGTCCAGGCCGAAGCGCTTGGTGCCGACATATTTGCGGCCCAGGAACTTCTCCCACTGCTCGGCCTCGATCACCTTGTTCAGGATCGCCTTCTTGCCGTCCTGGGTGAACTCGATCGCCTTGTCCTGGCCCTCCATCCGCTCCTGCAGGAAGCGGCGCTCCTCGACATCGACGATGTGCATATATTCGAGGCCGACATTGCCGCAGTAATTCTTGCGCAGCGTGTCGACGAGCTGGCGGATCGTCGCCCATTCGAAGCCCATCGTGCCGCCCAGATAGACCGGACGGTCGAGATCGGCATCACTGAAGCCATGATAGTCGGTACGCAGATCCTCGGGCATCTCGCGCTTGGCCAGGCCCAGCGGGTCGAGATTGGCGGCCAAGTGGCCGCGCACCCGGTAGGTGCGGATCAGCAGCTGCGCGCGGATCGCGTCGCCGGCCGCCTTGACGATATCGGCCTGGGTCGCCGCCGGGGCCGCCGCCGCGGGGGCGGGCTTGCCGCCGCGCGCTGGCTTGGGCGCGGGCTCCATCTGCGTCGGGTCGAGCCCGGCGGTCAGATCGTCGGTGGTGGTCAGCGGCCAGCGGCTGCTCTGCCAGCTGGGCTGCGAGGGTCCGGCTTCCAGTCCTTCGAAGAAGGCGCGCCAACCGGGCTCCACCTCCGACGGGGATGCCTGGTATTTGGCATAGAGCGCTTCGATGAACGCGGGGCTGACGCCCGACGCGACGTCGCTGAAATCCTGACCTTCGTAGCCCATTTTACCGTCTCCTCCGCCACCCCGGCCGTGCCGGGGTCCGGGTCCGGCCGGGCGACATGCCCGACGGGACCCGAAGGCCGGCCCGCGCCGACCTGACGGCTATTTGCTTAACCGTTCAGCACCGACAGCAGCGTCGAGCCGAGTTCGCTGGGGCTCGCCGCGACCTTGATCCCGGCCGCTTCCATCGCCGCGATCTTGTCCTCGGCGCCGCCCTGGCCGCCCGACACGATCGCGCCGGCATGGCCCATGCGACGACCCGGAGGCGCGGTGCGGCCGGCGATGAAGCCTGCCATCGGCTTGCTCCGGCCGCGCTTGGCCTCGTCGCGCAGGAACTGCGCCGCTTCCTCTTCGGCCGAGCCGCCGATCTCGCCGATCATGATGATCGACTTGGTCGCCTCGTCGGCCAGGAACAGCTCCAGCACGTCGATGAAGTTGGTGCCGTTGACCGGATCGCCGCCGATGCCGACCGCCGTGGTCTGGCCCAGACCGGCGTTGGAAGTCTGGAACACCGCCTCATAGGTCAGCGTGCCCGAGCGCGACACGACGCCGACCGAGCCTTCCTTGAAGATCGAGCCGGGCATGATGCCGATCTTGCACTGGCCGGGGGTCAGCACGCCGGGGCAGTTCGGGCCGATCAGCCGCGACTTGCTGCCCGACAAGGCGCGCTTCACCTTGACCATGTCCAGCACCGGGATGCCCTCGGTGATGCAGACGATCAGCGGGATCTCGGCGTCGATCGCCTCCAGGATCGAGTCGGCGGCGAAGGGCGGCGGCACGTAGATGACCGACGCGTCGGCGCCGGTCTTCGACTTGGCCTCCGCCACCGTGTTGAACACGGGCAGGCCGAGATGCTCGGTGCCGCCCTTGCCGGGCGTGACGCCCCCGACCATCTGCGTGCCGTAGTCCAGCGCCGCCTTGGTGTGGAAGCTGCCGGTCTCGCCGGTCATGCCCTGGGTGATGACCTTGGTATTCCGGTCGACGAGGATGCTCATCTGCTTTTCGTCCTTACCACCCCGGCGAAGGCCGGGGTCCAGTTGGGAAGGCGGTCATGGAAGAGCGATATGATCGTACAGATCATCCCATCCGGGATTGAAGCCTTCGATCTCACGCAGTTTCCAGGCTCGCTTCCATTGCTTCATCTGCAGCTCGCGCTGCCGTGCGGCGTCCCGGCTGCCCGTCACCTCGTACCAGACAAGGTGGTGACAACCATAATCCTTCGTGAACCCGTCGACGACGCCGTTGCGATGTTCCCAGACCCGCTTTGGCAGATTGCTCGTCGACCCGATGTAGAGAGTGCCGTTGCGGCCGCTTGCCATGATGTAGACGGCAGCGGCCTCGTCCCTCACAACGGCCTTCCCAACTGGACCCCGGCCTTCGCCGGGGTGGATTCATCTTTCCAATCTTACGCCAGCGTCCCGTCGATGCCCTTGCACGCGACCAGCAGCTCCTTCACGGCGTCGACCGACACCTGCAGGTTCTGCTTGGCCTCGTCGGTCAGCTTGACCTCGACGACCTTCTCGACGCCGCCGGCGCCGATCACCACGGGCACGCCGACATAGAGGTTGTCGATGCCATATTCGCCCGACAGGTGCGCCGCCGCCGGCAGGATACGCTTCTGGTCGTACAGATACGCCTCCGCCATCGCGATGCCGCTGGTCGCGGGCGCGTAATAGGCCGAGCCGGTCTTCAACAGCGCGACGATCTCGCCGCCGCCGCCACGGGTGCGCTTGATGATCGCGTCGACCTTCTCCTGGGTGGAGAAGCCCATCGCGATCAGGTCGCTGACCGGGATGCCGCTGACGGTCGAATATTCCAGCACCGGCACCATGGTGTCGCCATGGCCGCCCAGCACGAAGGTGTTCACGTCCTTCACCGACACGCCGAACTCCTCGGCGAGGAAGTGGCTGAACCGCGCCGAGTCGAGCACGCCGGCCATGCCGACGACCTTGTGGGCGGGCAGGCCGGAGAATTCGCGCAGCGCCCAGACCATCGCGTCGAGCGGGTTGGTGATGCAGATCACGAAGGCGTCGGGGGCGTTGGCCTTGATGCCCTCGCCCACCGCCTTCATCACCTTCAGGTTGATGCCGAGCAGGTCGTCGCGGCTCATGCCGGGCTTGCGCGCGACACCGGCGGTGACGATGATGACGTCCGCGCCGGCGATGTCGGCATAGTCGTTGGTGCCGGTGATCGTGGCGTCGAAGCCCTCGACCGGGCCGCACTGCGACAGGTCGAGCGCCTTGCCCTGGGGAACGCCCTCGACCACGTCGAACAGGACGATATCGCCCAGACCCTTGAGCGCTGCGAGGTGCGCGAGCGTGCCGCCGATATTACCGGCGCCGATCAGCGCGATCTTCTTACGGGCCATCCAATCCATCTCCGTCCTGAGGCGAGCGATTGGTCACGCCGCCTACGCCCATCATAGGCCGAGGGCAACCGCTAAAGCGCAAGGCTTAAGGATTAGTTTTGATAATGGTTCGCAGGATCAACAAGCGTTCATCCTCTGCTCAGGCGGACACGGTCCCATGACCCGCGTCGAGATAATCGTCCGACCGCATCTCCTCCAGCCGACTGACCGTGCGCTGGAATTCGAACGCCCCGTCGCCGGACTCGTACAATCGGTCGGGCTGTGCATCGGCGGCGGCGAGCAGCTTGACCTTATGCTCGTACAGCGCGTCGATCAGCGCGACGAAGCGCGCCGCCTCGTTGCGGTTCTCAGGCCCCAGGCGCGGGATGCCGACCACGATCACCGTATGATAGCGCCGCGCCACCGCCAGGTAATCGGCCGCGCCGCGCGCCTCGCCGCACAATTTCCTGAACGAGAAGACCGCCACGCCCTTCAACGCCTTGGGCACGTGGAGCGTCCGCCCCTGCACGACCAGATCGTCGGCCGGGATCGGCTCGCTCACCTCATGGTCGGTCAGCCGGAAGAAGGCGGCGGAAAGGTCGGCGGTCGCCTCCGGCCCGTTCGGCACCAGCCAGGTGTCCTGCGACCCCAGCCGGTCGCGCCGGTAATCGACCGGACCGTTCAGCGCCAGCACGTCGAGCCGCTGCTCGATCAGCGCGATGAAGGGCAGGAAATGTTCGCGGTTGAGGCCGTTCCTGTACAGGTCGGTTGGCGCGCGGTTGGAGGTGGTGACCACCGTCACCCCCGCCTCGATCAGCGCGGTGAACAGCCGCGACAGGATCATCGCGTCGGGGCTGTTGGTCACCATCATCTCGTCAAAGGCGAGCAGCCGCGCCTCGTCGCGCAGCGCCGCCGCGACCGGCGGGATCGGATCGCCGACTTCCTTGCGCCGCTCCTCGTTGATGCGGGCATGGACCTCGAGCATGAACTCGGAGAAATGGACGCGCCGCTTCCGCTCGATCGCCAGCTGGTCGAAGAACAGGTCCATCAGCATCGACTTGCCGCGCCCCACCCCACCCCACAGATAGAGGCCGCGCGGCGCCTGCGGCTTGCGCCCGGCCAGCCGCCAGAGCAACGAGCCGCGGCGCGGCGCGGCCTGGAGTTCGCCGGCCAGCCGGTCGAGCCGGGCGGCGGCGGCGGCCTGTTCGGGATCGGGGCGTAGCTCGCCGGCGGCGAGCAGCGCGTGATAGGCGGTGAGGACGGTCATCGGGCCTTCCAGCCGGCGGGTCGTTCCCCGCGCGGACCGGGCGGGCGCCCTGGGTCGAGCCCTGTCGAAAGGGCCTTGATCATGGGAGTGAAACGACCGGCGGGGGGCATGATCGCTGCCCCGCCGGTCCTGTCATCCCGCAAGCGCGATCAGACGATCCGCTCGGCTTCCATCTTCTTGATCTCGGCGATCGCCTTGGCGGGGTTCAGACCCTTGGGGCAGACATTCGCGCAGTTCATGATGGTGTGGCAGCGATAGAGGCGGAACGGGTCTTCCAGCGCGTCGAGCCGCTCGCCGGTCATCTCGTCGCGGCTGTCGGCCAGCCAGCGATAGGCCTGGAGCAGGATCGCCGGGCCCAGGAACTTGTCGCTGTTCCACCAATAGCTGGGGCAGCTGGTCGAGCAGCAGGCGCACAGGATGCACTCGTACAGACCGTCCAGCTTGGCGCGGTCCTCCGGCGCCTGGAGCCGCTCCTTGCCCGAGGGCGGCGGCGTCACCGTCTGCAGCCAGGGCTTGATCGAACTGTATTGCGCATAGAAGTGCGTGAAGTCCGGCACCAGGTCCTTGACCACGTCCATATGCGGCAGCGGGGTGATGCGGACCTCGCCCTTCACATCCTCGATCGCGGTGGTGCAGGCCAGGCCGTTGCGCCCGTCGATGTTCATCGCGCACGATCCGCAAATACCCTCGCGGCACGAACGGCGGAAGGTCAGCGAACTGTCCTGCTCGCTCTTCATCTTGATGAGCGCGTCGAGCACCATCGGCCCGCACTCGTCCAGATTGACCTCGAACGTGTCGTAGCGCGGGTTCTGGCCGCTGTCCGGGTCGTAGCGATAGACCTTGAACGCTTTCATGCGCTTGCGGTCGGGCGCCTTTACGGGCGCAGCATGGTGCTGCCCCTTGGTGATCTTGCTGTTCTTGGGAAGGGCGAATTCGGCCATGATACGTCCCGATCTCTGATTACGTTCCCGCTATGCCCTTAGCGGCGGCGGCGCAACCCCGTGATGGTCCGTTCGCCCTCTCCAGTGCTTTATATCACGTCCAGCACCAGTCCCAGGTCCAGCGCGTCGGCCGCATCGACATACCAATTGGCGGTGGCGCGCGACTTGAGGTCGTCCAGCGTCAGCCGCGATCCCTTGACGATCGCGGCGAAGCCCTCGTCCTGGATGCGCATCGAATGCTCGATCTCGTGCAGCTTGGCCTTCAGGATGTCGGGCAGCGTCGACAGGGGGCCGCTGAGCTGCACGGTCGAGGTCAGCGACCGCTCATGGATCATCAGCCGCGTGCCGCGCGTCAGGAAGCGGCAATGGACCGGAAAGGCCGACATGAAGGTCGCACCCGCGGAATAGACCGCCACCTTGCCCAGGAACAGCGCCTCGCGGCCGGTATAGTCGCGCAGCAGGCGAATCGAGTCGCCCATCGCCCGCGCCATTTCGGGATCGCCGCCCAGCGTCGTGATCGACACGACCAGCGGCCCTTCGGTCGGGGCGTCGGCATATTGTTGCTTGAAGCTGGCATACATCGCTTCGTCCACGGTGCCGTAGAGCTGGATATGCGGCGCCGCGAGCAGCGGATATTGCAGGGCGGTGTTGGGCTGATCAGTCATGGCGCGGCAAACCGGGACAAGGGGGGCGGGGTTCCGGCCGTCCCGGTCTTTATTTGCGGGGGAACTCCGCCCCCTCCCCCCTGTTGGAGGTGCCGACCAGCAGGAGCATCAGCATGGCAATCCGACTCAAGCCATTGAACGAACAAGTGATTGTCATCACCGGCGCGAGCTCGGGCATCGGCCTGGCCACCGCGCGGACGGCGGCGGAGGCGGGCGCCCGGGTGCTGATGGTCGCCCGGTCGGAGGATGTGCTGCGCGACCTGGTCGCCCGGTGGCAGGCGGAGGGCCTGCGGGTCGAGGCCAAGGCCGCCGATGTCGGCGATGCCGCCGGCGTGCAGGCGGCGGCCGATTATGCGGTGGAGGTGTTCGGCCGCATCGACACCTGGGTCAACGATGCCGGCGTCGCCCTCTATGCCAAGCTGATGGAGACGCCGGACGACGAGCATGAGCGCCTGTTCCGCACCAATTATTTTGGCGTGGTCCATGGCTGCAAGGCGGCGGTCCCGCATCTGACCAAGCAGGGCGGCGCGCTGATCACGGTCGGCTCGACCGTGTCGGACATGCCCAGCCCTGTCATGGGCGCCTATGCGGCGTCCAAGCACGCGACCAAGGCCTATGTCGCGGCGCTCCGAATGGAATTGCAGGCCGCCGGCGTCCCGATTTCGGTGACCTTGATCAAGCCGTCGGGCATCGACACGCCGATCGGCCAGCACGCCGCCAATCATGAAGGCGGCGAGGGCCAAATCCCGCCGCCCATCTATGATCCGCAACTGGTCGCGGACGCGATCCTGGCCTGTGCGGTGACGTCGCGCCGGACGATCACGGTCGGCGGCGGCGGTCTGGCGCAGGTGTTGTTCGCCAATCACTTCCCCACCCTGTTCGAGTGGCTCGCCCCGATCGGCGCGAAGGCCTTCACCGACCCGCGCAAGACGCAGCCGGAGCCGAGCAACCTGAAATGGGGCGTCGGGGCCGGGCGCATCCGGTCGGGCGAGCATCCCCATGCGCGCAAGACCAGCCTCTACACCAGTGCGGCGCTCCACCCCGGCACGACGAGCGCGATCCTGGCGGGACTGGCGGGTTCGGCGGTGGCCTGGTGGTGGGCAGGTCGCCGGCGGACCTGATTTCCGCCCGCGCTGCGAAGGAGATCGCCGACGATCCCGGCGCACCACCCCGGCACCACACCACCCCGGCGAAGGCCGGGGCCCAGTCGGGGGAGGTCTGCAAGTGGTCCGACACGTTCCGGCACTGGACCGCGGCCTGCGCCGGGGTGGTGGCAGAAAGAGGCACGCGGGCGCGGGCAACGATACCCGACACTGGCGGGATAATCGCCCCCGCCCCGGCTCAACACACTTCGGCGGTATATTCCGGGATCGGCCCCTTGGGCACGCGGTCGGGATGCTGCCAGAACAGGTCGCCCGCCGCCTGGTGCCCGGCATAGACCTCCGCCAGCACCGCATGGAGACGCGGGTCATACGCCTTCAAATCCGCGTCCGACAGCACCCGCACCGCGCCGAAGCTGGCGAGCGGCGCGGAGTTGAACCAGAATTGCGTGCCGACCGCCCAATATTCCTCGATCGTGGTCGAGGCATATTCATCCTTCCACAATCCCGTCTCGCGGGCGTGGAAATAGGCCTTCTCCACCCGGCGGAAAAAGGCCGGGTCGATCCGCGCCGCCGCGCGGAAGATGGCGTGGCTGAACTCGTGCACAAAGGTGTTCTGGCCGTGATAGCGGTCGTTCGGCCCGGCGAGCAGGTTCTCCGCCGCCGCGCTGGTCAGCAACCCGCCCATGCCGCGCGCGCGATAGTCCCAATATTGCCGGTCGGTCAGCCGGCCGATCCGCTCGGGATAATGTTTCCGCTCGCACCGGGTCAGGCGGGGATCGTTGATCGCCGGCTTCTTCCAGTGGCGCTGTTCGGGAATGTCCAGCGTCGACTCGTCCGCCGCCATGATCGCGACGCGCAGCCCCTCGCGGCGGAGTTCGGCGGCGATGTCGGGGCGCTTGGCCAGCATCGACAGCACGATCTCGCGCGCCAGCAACAGCGCCCGGTCGGGCGTGCGGGTCGAGGACAGGATCGGGATACCGCCCGCATCGACATAGCGGGCATAGAAGGGATCGGTGGCATAGACGGCCGGCGGCGCGGTCACCACCGGTGCCGCCGGCTGCGCGATGGTCGGTGCCGCGATCAGCAGGGCGAGAAGGCCGGACAGGGTGCGCATGACCGCCATGCCCGGCGGCGACGTCGCCATCGCCGCCGGGCCCCAGGCGCGATCAGTAGACGCGCTTCTTCGGCTTGATATAGTCGATATCGTCGGTCATCGTGTAGTCATGGACCGGGCGATAGTCGATCGCAACGCCGCCGCCCTGCCCGCCCCAGCCATCGAAGCTGGTCAGCGTGTGCTTCATCCAGGTCGCATCGTCACGCTCGGGGAAATCCTCGTGCATGTGCGCGCCGCGCGATTCCTTGCGGTTCGCGGCAGCCTGGATCGTCACCGTCGCCTGCGCCATCAGATTGTCGAGCTCCAGCGTCTCGACCATGTCGGTGTTCCAGATCAGCGAGCGGTCCTTGACCGACACGTCCTGCATCCCGGCGTAGATGTCCTTCATCTTCGCCACGCCCTCGGTCAGCAGCGCCGAGTCGCGGAACACCGCGCAATGCTTCTGCATGGTGCGCTGCATCTCGGTGCGCAGCTTCGCGGTCGGCGTGCCGCCATTGGCGTTGCGGAACCGGTCGAGACGGCTGAGCGCCAGCTCCTCCGAACCCTTGGGCAGCGGATTGTGCGGCGTGCCGGGCTTCAGCTGGTCCTTGATACGGAGACCCGTGGCGCGGCCGAACACGACCAGGTCGATCAGCGAGTTGGAGCCCAGCCGGTTGGCGCCGTGCACCGACACGCAGGCCGCCTCGCCCACCGCGAACAGGCCGGGGACGACATGGTCGGGATTGCCGTCCTTCAGGCAGACGACCTCGCCATGATAGTTGGTCGGGATGCCGCCCATGTTGTAGTGGACGGTCGGCGTCACCGGCAGCGCCTGGCGGGTCAGGTCGACGCCCGCGAAGATCTTGCCCGTCTCGGTGATGCCGGGCAGCCGCTCCGCCAGCACCTTGGGATCGATATGATCCAGGTGCAGGTAGATATGGTCCTTGTGCTCGCCGACGCCGCGCCCTTCGCGCATCTCCATCGCCATGGAGCGGGACACGACGTCGCGCGACGCCAGGTCCTTCGCCGAGGGGGCGTAGCGCTCCATGAAGCGCTCGCCCTCGGAATTGGTCAGATAGCCGCCCTCGCCGCGCGCGCCCTCGGTGATCAGCACGCCCGCGCCGTAGATGCCGGTCGGGTGGAACTGCACGAACTCCATGTCCTGGAGCGGCAGGCCGGCGCGCAGCACCATCGCATTGCCGTCGCCGGTGCAGGTGTGCGCCGAGGTGGCGGAGAAGTAGCAGCGGCCATAGCCGCCGGTCGCCAGCACGACGTTATGCGCGCGGAACCGGTGGATCGAGCCGTCTTCCATGCACAGGGCGATCACGCCCCGGCACACGCCGTTCTCCATGATCAGGTCGAGCGCGAAATATTCGACGTAGAAGTCCGCGTCATATTTCAGCGACTGCTGGTAGAGCGCGTGCAGCATGGCGTGGCCGGTACGGTCGGCGGCGGCGCAGGTGCGCTGCACCGGCGGGCCATCGCCCATATTCTGCATGTGGCCACCGAACGGGCGCTGGTAGATGGTGCCGTCGGCGTTGCGGCTGAACGGCACGCCGGCATGTTCCAGCTCGTACACCGCCTGCGGCGCCTCGCGGCACAGATATTCGATCGCGTCCTGGTCGCCCAGCCAGTCCGACCCCTTGACGGTGTCGTACATGTGCCAGGACCAATGGTCCGGCGTGTTGTTGCCGAGCGAGGCGGCGATGCCGCCCTGCGCCGCGACCGTATGGCTGCGGGTCGGGAACACCTTGGTGATGCAGGCGGTCTTCAGCCCCGCCTCGGCGATCCCCATGGTCGCGCGCAGGCCGGACCCGCCCGCCCCGACGACCACCGCGTCATAGGTATGGTCGATGATCTTATAGGCAGCGGACATCAGGCGGCGGCTCCGAAGGCGATCTTCAGGATCGAGAAGATGGCGGTGGCGCCCAGCGCCACCACGAAGAAGTTGAGCAGGACCAGCAGCACGACGCGGCTCTCGTCATGCTGGTAATCCTCGATCACCACCTGCAGGCCCAGGCGGAAATGATAGAAGACCGACAGGATCAGCAGCGCCATCGGCACCGCCACCCAGGCGCTCTGCATCCAGGCGTGCAGCGTGGCATAGTCATAGGCCGGCTGGCGCGCGATCGCGATCAGCAGCCACAGCATCAGCACCAGGTTCGATCCCGCCGTCAGGCGATGATACCACCAGTGATGCGTACCTTCCTTGGCGGAGCCGAGGCCCCGGACACGGCCGAGCGACGAACGCATCACTTCATCCCCAGATAGAGCCAGAAGACCGCGGTCAGCGTCACCGACGCGACCATGGTCAGCATGGCGAAGGTCTTGTTGGTCTTCAGTTCGAAGCCGGCACCGGTGTCGAGGAACAGGTGGCGGATGCCCGACATCATGTGCTGGAACAGCGACAGCGTCAGCCCCACGCCGATGATGATGCCGAACACGTTCAGCGCGCCGCTGTCGGTGGTGAACAGGCCGCGGAACGTGGCGTAGCTTTCCGCGCCGCCGGCCAGCGCCGCCAGCCACCAGACGAGCAGCAGCGACCCCACCGTCGCCATGCCGCTGCCGGTCGCGCGGTGAAGGATGGAGACCAGCATATGCGGTCCCCAGCGCCAGATCTGGAGATGCGGGCTCAGCGGCCGGGCGGGATTACGGGAAGCCAAGGCGACGGTCCTCGATCGATGCAATTCCGCCGCCCTATGAGGCGCACGCGGCCGCGATGCAAGCCAAGCATGCTCCGGATGTCACATGGGATGCCCGATTGCACTCGCTTCCGTTCCTTTTTCTAACCCGCCGTTAACGTAACGGGCCTAGCGTGACGGTCACGAATTTCAGGGGACGTCTTCGGCATGACCACCAGCGGCGCCAGCAGCGCGAACGATCTTCCCGTGCCCGGCACGATCGCGGCCGGCATCGACATGACCGCCCGCATCCGCGCCTTTGACGGCGGCGACGGCGCGCTGGTCGGCGATGCGCGCGCGCTCTACGCGATGATCGAGGAGGATCTCGACGATATCGTCATGGCCTATTGGGCGCATTACCGCACCGCCAATCCCGGCGCGGCCGAATGGAGCCCGCTCGACCATAGCCGCCTGCTGGAGGCGGGACGCGCCTATCTGCGCAACCGGTTCTGCGACCTGGCCGGCATCGCCTGGGTCGAGTCGCTCGAACGGTCGGTCGCGGCAGCCTATAGCGCCGGGGTCGGCACGATGGACATGCTCGCCATGTCCTGCGCCAGCGACCGCGCCGCGCTCAAGGCGCTGATGAGCCGGCTCGACGGCGATCATCCGGACCGCGCGCGCCTGACCGACACGCTGATGCGGCTGTTCGCGCTGGAGACGGAGCTGACCGTCGCGCTCTATGCCGGCTTCATCGACCATACCGCGCAGGGCACGCGCGCGCGCTTGGCGGGCGAGTTCCGCGAGAATATCGGCGAGACGGTCGAGGAGGCGAGCCAGAGCAGCTCGCACCTGCGCCAGCAGAGCGACAAGGCGTCGCTGCTCGCGCGCGGGATGCTGGGCAAGGCGTCCGAAGTCGCCGCCGCCGCCGAACAGTCCGCCGTCGCGATGCGCGAGGCGGCGCAGACCGCCGCCGGCCTGATCCGCGCGATCGAGGATGCGCGGATCGAGGTCGAGGCCGCCGCCGAGATCGCCACCCGCGCCTCGGCCCAGGCGGGCCAGGCGGTCGGCATGTCGGAGGCGCTGTCCGACCATGCCAAGTCGATCGAATCGATCCTGGGCCTGATCCGCGACATCGCCGGGCAGACCAACCTGCTCGCGCTCAACGCCACGATCGAGGCGGCGCGCGCGGGCGATGCCGGGCGCGGCTTCGCGGTGGTGGCGCAGGAGGTGAAGAGCCTCGCCAGCCAGACCGCGCGGGCCACCGACGACATCGCCGCCAAGATCGCCGCGATCCAGTCGGCGACTCGCGGCACGGTCGAGACCAACGCCTCGATCAAGTCCACCGTCCATGAGGTGCAGGAAAGTGCCGATCGCATCCGCTATGCGATGGAGGCGCAGGCGCAAACCGTGACCGCGATCACCGCCGCCGTCGACGAGACCGCGCTCGCCGCCGACTCGATGTCGAGCACCATCGCCGCGATCCGCGAGGATACCGAGACCGTCGCCTCCGAGATCGACGGCGTCGGTCGCGGCTTCGACTCGCTCGACGGCCGGCTCGGCACGCTCAAGGCCAGCGCGGGGGATTTCGTGGCGAAGGTGGCGGCCTAAACGCTTGCCTCATGGACCGAAGCGCGCTTCCGACAAAAGCGCGCCGGGTCGCGGAGCTGGATTTGCCACATACCTACGCGCACCCTATATCTAAGGCCATCATTGTAGCGGAGTGACGCCGTGGCCGCCAATTACAAGAAGGCCGAGACAGCAGCCGCGGCCCTTCTAAAACGATACAAGATCAATACGCCGCCCGTCGACCCAGAGGCATTAGCCGAGGCGATGGGCCTTGAGGTTGTATATGCTCGATTAAAGCCAGACGTCAGCGATAGCATTTCAGGCTTCATCGTGCCGAACAAGCAGCAAATTGTTGTCAACCAAGCGACACACCCCAATCGCAAGACATTTACGATAGCCCACGAGCTGGCCCATCACATTCTTCATGCGGACTATACCATATCCGACGACTATCGGGTATTCAACCGAATGAATGAGTACGATGGCGACAAACCGGACGAAGAAAAGGAAGCAGATGCATTTGCCGCGCATCTTCTTGTCCCAACACCACTTTTGAAAAAGTATAAGGATTTTGCCACTCCTACCGAACTGGCCAGATTGTTTGGCGTGTCAAACGCCGTTATTCTCAATCGCTTGAACTGGATGTAAGCCGAATGGCGCGGGGCATCACGCGCGATCGAGCCGAGAATTCGATCGAGTCACGCCCTAGCCAGGAAGATAGCGGCAAACAGTCCATGCTTGTGGACGCCGAATATATTGCCGTTGAAATTGCCGGCCGCCGGTCTTTCTACAGATTGCGGCACAAATGGTCCTGGGCCATTATTATTTGGCTTTCGATCCTCATTATCTTCAATTGCGGCCTTGCCATAGCCATCGGCTCGGGAGAACTAAATTTCTCAGCTTACCAATGGTTTATCACCACCGTTACAATCGAGACATTCCTACAGGTCATCGCGCTAGGGCTGATTGCCGTGAAGTTCCTCTTTTCGGACGGCAGCACGGCGCAACGCGACAAGCGGTCAAAGACATCTCGCAAGAAAACGGCTGGGCTACAACCAGAACGCCCCCGCCGTATCGCGGATCGGTCCGAGCAATCCCCCGACCAGTAGCAACAGGATGACCCGGCCGCCGCGCCACGCTAAGCCCCCGGCCATGACCATTCTTCTCACCGGATCGAGCCGCGGCATCGGCGCGGCGATCGCCGAGCGGCTGCGTGCCGACGGACAGGCCGTGATCGGCCATGGCACCGCCAGCGGCATCCCCGCCGATTTCGACGAACCCGGCGCCCCCGCCGCTTTGTGGCGCGCCGCGCTCGACGAAGCGGGCGGCGCGATCGACATCCTCGTCAACAATGCCGGCGTGTTCGAGGCCAATCCGCTGGACGATCCCGACTGGCTCGCCGGCTGGGAGCGCACCATGCGGATCAACCTGACCGCCTCGGCCGAACTCTGCCGGCTGGCGGTGCTGCACTGGCAGGAACGGGGCGTCGGCGGGCGGATCGTCAACGTCGCCAGCCGCGCCGCCTATCGCGGCGACTCGCCCGCGCACTGGCATTATGCCGCGTCCAAGGCGGGCATGGTCGCGATGACCAAGACGATCGCGCGCGGCTATGCGGCGCAGGGCATCCTCGCCTTCGCGGTCTGCCCCGGCTTCACCATGACCGGCATGGCCGAGGAGTATCTGGCCAGCCGGGGCGGTGACAAGCTCCTCGCCGACATTCCGCTCGGCCGCGTCGCCGATCCGGCCGAGATCGCGAGCACCGTCCGCTTCCTGGCGCTGGAGGCGCCGCCCTCGATGACCGGCGCGGTGCTCGACGTGAACGGGGCCAGCTATGTCCGATAGCTGGAAGATCAGCCTGCCCTGCACCCGCGCGGAGGCGGAGGCGATCGACATGGCCGACGAGCTGATCGCGGGCGCGGTGCTGATGACCACCGAGGAGGTGGAGGACGATCGCGAGCATTGGCGGCTCGACGCCTATGTCGAGGCGGAGCCCGACGCGGCGCTGGTCGCGCAGGTCCGCGCGCTGGTGCCGAGCGCCGGCGACCGCCCGGCGACGGTGACTCACCTGCCGCCCGAGGATTGGGTGACGCTGAGCCAGGCGGGGCTGGAGCCTTTGTCGGTCGGCCGCTTCTTCGTGCATAGCGGGGCGGCGACGGTGCCGGCGGATGTCCGCGCCTTCCACATTCCGGCCGGCCGCGCCTTCGGCACCGGGCATCACGAGACGACCAGCGGCTGCCTCGCCATGCTCGATGGCCTGGCCGAGCGGCGCTTCGCCAGCGCGATCGATGTCGGGACGGGCACGGGGCTGCTCGCCTTCGCGGTCGCGCATCTCTGGCCCCAGGCGCGGATCGTCGCGACCGATATCGATCCCGTCGCGATCGAGGTGACGGCGGAGAATGCCGCGCTCAACCAGGTCGAGGGGATCGACCTGATCGTCGCCGATGGCGCGCTGGCCGATTCGATCACCGAGCGTGCGCCCTATGATCTGGTGATCGCCAATATCCTGGCCGGGCCGCTCGTCTCCATGGCCCCCGAACTGGCGGCGATCGCCGGCCCGTCCGCGACGATCGTGCTCGCCGGGCTGCTGGAGACGCAGCGGGCCGAGGTGGTCGCCGCCTATCAGGCGTGCGGCTGCACGCTGGAGGCGGTCGACCGGCGCGGTGACTGGAGCGTGCTGCGGCTGACGGCGGGGGCGGAGCGCTTCGTGCCGGCGGGACCGTTCGATCCCAAGGGCCGCGACGGCTGGGCGCTGGATCTATAGACCCCACCTTTCCTTCCACCTCGACCGGGGCCCAGTGACGGAACGCTCGCGAGAATCGGCGGCGTCTCCCAACCGGACCCCGGCCTTCGCCGGGGAAGCCGTAACGGAGAGTTACGAAAGCCCCCTCACCCCGCCGCGCGGCTCCGGGCATGATCCTGCGTACCGTGGGTCAGCACCGTATCGCCCGGCACGATCTCCGCCACCGGGATATCCGCTCGCGCCTTCATCTCGGCATAGAGCGGCGCGAAGTCGGTCTCGACCGTCTGGCGCAGCAGCTCCTCGAAGCTGGGGATGACGAAATAGTTCTGCTGGAAATCGTCGATCCGATATTCGGTGCGCATCACCCGCGCCATGTCGAAGGCGATGCGGTTGGGCGACGGGTCCTCCAGCGCGAACCGGCTTTCGGAGAAGCTGGAGACGATGCCCGCGCCGTAGATGCGCAGGCCTTCCGGCTCGGCGATCAGCCCGAACTCGACCGTGTACCAGTAGAGCCGGCCGAGATATTGGAGCGCATCCAGACCCAGCGCCCGCTGCCCGCCCCGGCCATAGGCGGCCAGATAGTCGGCGAAGACCGGATCGGCGAGCATCGGCACATGGCCGAATACGTCGTGGAAGACGTCGGGCTCCTGGAGATAGTCGAGCTGGTCGGGCCGGCGGATGAAATTGCCCGCGACGAAGCGGCGATTGGCCATATGGTCGAAGAACACGTCGTCGGGCACCAGCCCGGGCACCGCCACCACCTGCCAGCCGGTCAGCTTCATCAGCCGGTCGGACAGCGCCTCGAAGTCGGGGATGCCGGGCTTGTCGAGCTTGAGCACGTCCAGCCCCTTCAGCCACGCGTTCGAGGCGCGGCCCGGCAACAGCTTCGCCTGGCGCGCGAACAGCGTGTCCCAGGTGGCGTGCTCCTCGGCCGTGTAGCGATCCCAATGCTGCGGGATCGTCCAATCCGCATTCGCGCCCTCCGGCGGGCGATCCAGAACGTGCGTTTCCTCTGCCATGGGTTTCTTCTAGCATGGCCCTGTGGGAAGACGAAATCCGTGGATCGGCCGATGGATCGGGCGGATAGCTGCGACGCTGGCGGCGATGCTGGTCGCCTATGGCCTGGCCGGGCTGATCGGCGGCGCGCTGCCCGCGCATCCCGACTGGCGACCGCCGGCGGACGGGGTGGAGATCTTCGTCGAGTCGAACGGCGTCCATACCGGGCTTGTCCTCCCCAAACAGGCGGCGGGCGTCGACTGGCGCGACATCTTCCCGCCCGGCCATCTCGCCGATCCGCGGTTCGGCGGCTGGGATCATCTGGCGATCGGCTGGGGCGAGCGGACCTTCTATCTGGAGACGCCGCACTGGGCGGACGTGCGTCCCGCAACCGTCCTGGCGGCGGCCCTGGGCAGCCGCCGCACCCTGCTGCATGTCGAGCATGTCCCGCGACCGATCGCCGACGCCCATATCCGCCGCCTCATGCTGCGGCCGGACGAATATCGCCGCCTCGCCGCCTTCATCCGCGCCGCGCTCGCGCCGGGCGCGGCCCGCTATCCCGGCTATGGCCGCGACGATGTCTTCTACGAGTCCAACGGCCATTATTCGGCGCTGCGCACCTGCAATGCCTGGACGGGCGATGCGCTGCGCCAGGCCGGGATACGGGTCGGCCGCTGGACGCCCTTCCCCGCCACGCTGCTCTGGTCGCGCTAGCGCCGGCCCGCCACGAAGCCCTGATAGCCCCGCCGGCATTCGTCGCGCTCGGGATCGCGGCGGCAGCGCTTGTCGAATTCGCGGCGCTCCTTGCCCTCACGCGCCTCTTCCTTGCGCATCTTGCGGCCGTAATTGCGGTCCGCCTCCTCCTGGCTGGTCGTCGTCCAGTCGACCGCCTTGCCGGCGACCTGGAACGGCGCCTTGACGATCGACGTCGCGGTGCTGACGCAGCCGGCGCTCGCCAGCGGCAGGAGGACGAGAAGCGGCAGGGCCTTACGCATTACGGGAATTCCTTGGCGACGGCATCGCGGGTCTGGACGCCGATTAGCGGATGATCGGTGAAAAATCCGTCGATTCCGAGGCGGAGCGCGGCGGCGATCTCGCCCGCCAGGTCGCCCTGCGCCCCGTCCCGCCGGAACGGCGCGGGCAGGAACGGATTTTCCACCCGGAACGTCCAGGGATGGACGCGCAGGCCCGCCGCATGGGCATCGCGGACCAGCTCGCCCTGCCCCAACTGCGCCTTGTTGGGCCCGATCCCATAGGCATAGGCGGCCACCGCGCGCAGCCCGCCGGGCGTCGCCATCAGCGCATAGCTGGGCACCGTGCCGTCCGCCGGGCCGCCATGACCATCCATCAGCTGGATCAGGCGCAGCCGCGTCAGGCCGGCGATGCGCTTCAGGTTGTCGACCTCGAACGACTGGATGAAGACGGGATCGTCCGGCCCGCTCCACCCGGCGGCATGAAGCTCCGCGACCAGCGGCACATCCGTCCCCAGTCCGATCCCGGCGAAATAGGTCGGATGCTTGGTTTCCGGATAGATGCCGACGCCCCGCGCCTTGGCGAGCGCGATGATCTCCGCCAGCGTCGGAATCTCGAACCGGCCATCGAACGCCGTATTGGCCGGCCGCAATTCGGGCAGGCGTTCGCGCGCGCGCAGCGTCTTGAGTTCGGCGAGCGTGAAGTCCTCGACGAACCAGCCGGTCACCGCCTGCCCGTCGATCGTCTTCGTCGTCCGGCGCGCGACGAAGTCGGCGCGACCCGCGACATCGGTGGTGCCGCCGATCTCATTCTCGTGCCGGGCGACCAATATGCCGTCGCGGGTCGGCACCAGGTCGGGCTCGATCACGTCCGCGCCCTGATCGATCGCGCGTTCATAGGCCGCCAGCGTATGTTCGGGCCGTTCGCCGCTGCATCCGCGATGCGCGATCACGATGGGTCGCGGGGCGGGACGGTTATCCATGTGACCACACCCGCCGATTCCGGTCGTGATAACGGTTCGCAACGGGAGCCGCACGCGCAAGTCCGCGTTCTGGCAGTAATTCGTGACGAGGCGGTGGCATGAAATTCAACATCAACGGCAAGACCCATGACGCGGACGTGGACATCCGTACCTCGTTGCTCGACTTGTGTCGCGAACATCTGGGGCTGACCGGCTCCAAGAAGGGTTGCGACCATGGCCAGTGCGGCGCGTGCACCATGCTGGTCGACGGCCGACGCATCAACAGCTGCCTGACGCTTGCCGTCATGCACCAGGACAGCGAGATCGTGACGATCGAGGGTCTGGGCCAGGTCGGCGATCTCCACGCGATGCAGGACGCCTTCGTCCGGCATGATGGCTATCAGTGCGGCTATTGCACGCCGGGCCAGATCTGTTCGGCGGTCGGGATGCTCGGTGAAGTGGAAAAGGGTTGGGCCAGCCATGCCTCGGCCGACCTGACCGCGGTCGAGCTGAGCGATGCCGAGATCAGCGAGCGGATGAGCGGCAATCTCTGCCGCTGCGCCGCCTATCCCAATATCGTCGACGCGATCCGCGAGGTGGCCGGCAAGGGCGACCGCCAGCCGGTGCTGGAAGCCGCACGGGAGATTGGCGCATGAAACCCTTCGCCTATGCCCGCGCCGACAGCACCGACCAGGCCGTGTCGGAAGCGCTCGCTCCCCAGACGCGCTTCATTGCCGGCGGCACCAACCTTCTCGACCTGATGAAGCTTCAGATCGAGACGCCCGCCAAGCTGGTCGACATCACCCGCCTGCCGTTGAACGGCGTCACCCCGCGGGACGAGGGCGGCGTATCGATCGGCGCGCTGGTCCCGAACAGCGACCTGGCGGCCGACCGCCACATCATCGCCGATTACGAGGTGTTGAGCCGCGCGCTGCTGGCCGGCGCATCGGGACAGTTGCGCAACAAGGCGACGACCGGCGGCAACCTGCTCCAGCGCACCCGCTGCTATTATTTCTATGACACCGCCACGCCCTGCAACAAGCGGGAGCCGGGCAGCGGCTGTTCCGCGATCGGCGGCGTCAACCGCATCCTGGCAGTGCTCGGCACCTCGGAAAAGTGCATCGCCACCCATCCGTCCGACATGGCGGTGGCGATGCGCGCGCTCGACGCCACGATCGTCACGCAAAAGGCCGATGGCGACCGTCGCCGCATCGCGATCGGCGATTTCTATCGCCTGCCGGGCGACACGCCGCATATCGAGACGGTGCTGGAGCCGGGTGAGCTGATCACCGCCGTCGAACTGCCGCCCAAGGTGGAGGGCGCGCGGCACCTGTACCGCAAGGTGCGCGACCGCGCCTCCTATGCGTTCGCGCTGGTCTCGGTGGCCGGCGTGGTGGTGATGGACGGCGACACCGTCGCCTCCGCCTCGCTCGCGTTCGGCGGGCTGGCGCCGATGCCGTGGCGCAACCCCGCGGTCGAGGCCGCGATCGTCGGCAAGCCGGCGACCGATGCCCATTTCGCCGCCGCCGCCGATGCGCTGCTCGCCGATGCCAAGGGTTTCGGCAGCAATGATTTCAAGATTCCGCTCGCCCGGCGCACGCTGATCGCGTCGCTCCGCGAACTGACGGGGAAGTAACATGCTCGAATCGATCTTCGGCCAGGGCGACCATAACAGCCTGACGATGGACAAGCCGCATCCGGACAGCCTGCTCGACACAGGCGTCCAGGGTCTGATCTCGCGTCCGCTCGACCGGGTGGACGGGCCGTTCAAGGTATCGGGCACCGCCACCTATGCCGCCGAATACAAGATCGACAATCTGGCGCATGGCGTGCTGGTCGGGGCCAAGATCGGCCACGGTTCGGTCAAGTCGATCGATGCCTCGGCGGTCAAGGCGATGCCGGGCGTGATCGACGTCATCACCGACTACGACACCTTCATCCGCAACCCGCAACAGGGCGGCGAGACTACCGCGCCGACCCAGGGCGTGAAGGAGGTCGGCTATTTCGGGCAGATCATCGCGATCGTGCTGGCGGAAAGCTTCGAGATCGCGCGCGACGCGGCGCAGCGTCTGCACATCGAATATGACTATGCCGCCGGCGCCTATGATTTCGACGCGAACCGGGATCAGGTCGACACGCCGCCCGACTCGCAGATCCCGGCGCACTATACGCAGGGCAATGTCGACAAGGCGATGACCCAGGCGCCGGTGACGATCGAGTCGACCTATGTCACGCCCAGCCAGAATTCGGCGGCGATGGAGCCCCATGCGTCGATCGCGGTGTGGAACGACGACGCCCTGACGCTCTACGGCTCCTACCAGATGCCGACCTCCGACGCGCAACAGCTCGCCAAGTCGCTCGGCATCAGCGCGAAGAAGGTGCGGATCATCGCCCGCTATATCGGCGGCGGCTTTGGCTCGAAGCTCGGCATCGCGCCCGAAAGCGTGGCGGCGGCGATCGCGGCGAAACGGCTCGGCCGCCCGGTCAAGGCGGTGATGGCGCGGACGCAGGTGTTCGACGCCACGGTGCGCCGCTCCAACACCGAGCAGCGCGTGCGCCTCGCCGCCGGCAAGGATGGCAAGCTGACTGCGATCGGTCACGACTCGCTGACCTCCAACCTGCCGGGCGAGGATTATTTCGAGCCCGTCGGCATCGGCACCCACTTCCTCTATCGCGGCGAGAACCGCTCGATCACGCACGACATGGTGCCGCTCAACCTGCTGCTGTCCGGCTCGATGCGCGCGCCGGGCGAAGCGGTCGGCATGATCGGGCTGGAATGCGCGATGGACGAACTGGCGGAGAAGCTGGGCTTCGATCCGATCGACCTGCGCAAGGCGAACGATATCGACACCGATCCGGAAAAGGACATCCCCTTCTCCTCGCGCCAGCTCAGCCGCGCGCTGGAGGTCGGCGCGGAGAAGTTCGGCTGGGACCAGCGCGATCCCCGCCCCGCGCAGCGGCGCGAGGGCGAATGGCTGATCGGCATGGGCGTGGCCTCCGCCGCGCGCTCCAACATGCTGCAGCAGAGCGCCGCCAAGGTGGAGATCCATGCGGACGGCAGCGCCACCGTATCTTCGGCGATGACCGATATCGGCACCGGCAGCTACACGATCCTGGCGCAGATCGCGGGCGAAATCCTGGGCATCCCGGTCGAGAAGATCCGCATGTCGCTGGGCGACACCAATGATCCGCCGGCCGCCGGCTCGGGCGGTTCCTGGGGCGCGACCTCGGCCGGCTCGGCGGTCTATCTCGCGTGCGAGATGCTGCGCGACAAGCTGGCTAAGGCGATGGACGTCGATCCGGGCGAGTTGACGCTCAAGGACGGGCAGGCGATCGGCGCCAATCGCTCGGTCGCGCTCGGCGAGTTGGTCGGCAAGGGCATGGAGGCGACCGGCGAGATCAAGCCGGGCAAGATGGAAAAGGCGATGACCCAGGCCTCCTACGGCGCGCATTTCGCCGAGGTCGCGGTCAACGCCGTGACCGGCGAGGTGCGGGTGCGCCGGATGCTGGGCGTCTTCGCCGCCGGTCGCGTGCTCAACGCCAAGACCGCGCGCTCGCAATGCCTGGGCGGCATGACCTTCGGCATCGGCGCGGCGCTGACCGAGGATCTGATCCACGACCAGCGCAACGGCAAGCTGGTGAACCGCGATCTCGCCGAATATCACGTGCCGGTGAATGCCGACGTGCCGCAGCTCGAGGTGCATTTCCTCGACGAGCGCGACATCTACGCCAACCCCATCCATGCCAAGGGGATCGGCGAGCTGGGCATTTCCGGCGCGGCTCCGGCGGTGGCGAACGCGGTCTACAATGCCTGCGGCGTGCGGGTGCGCGAGTTCCCGATCACCTGCGACAAGTTGCTGGACGGCCTGCCCGCGCTATGACGATCCGGCAAGACAGGGGTCGACATGGCGGAGAATGACAGTGTCCTCGCGGCGGCGAAGGCCTGGGCGGGCGAACCGCTCGCCATCGCCACCGTCGTCTCGACCTGGGGCTCGGCCCCGCGTCCGCGCGGCAGTCATATGCTGGTGCATAAGGACGGCCGCTTCGAGGGATCGGTGTCCGGGGGATGCGTCGAGAGCGACATCCTCCAGACCGCCGCCGAGGTGATTGCGGGCGCGCCCTTCCAGGTGCGCCGCTACGGCGTCGCGGATGCCGCCGCCTGGGAAGTCGGCCTGCCCTGTGGTGGCGAGATCGCGGTGATGGTCCAGCCGGTCTCCGCCGAGGGGTTCGATCCCGAATTGTTCGACCGCATCGCCGAGGCGCGCGAGCAGGGCGACTCGCTGGCCGTCCATACCGATCTCGACACCGGCCATTCGAGCGAGCGGCCGCTGGAGACGGGCGAGATCTTCATCAACCGCTACGACCCGCCGCGCCGGCTGCTGATCGTGGGCGCGGTGCAGATCGCGCAGAGCTTGGCCGCGCTCGCCCGCACGCTCGGCATCGAGGTGGTGGTGATCGACCCGCGCGCCCGCTTCCTGACCGAGGAGCGCTTCCCCGGCGTCACGCTCGACGATCGCTGGCCGGACGAGGCGATCGCCGCCTATCGCCCCGGCCCCGCCACCGCCGTCGTGACGCTCAGCCACGACATCAAGATCGACGATCCGGCGCTGATCGCGGCGCTGGGGAGCGAGGCCGGCTATGTCGGTGCGCTCGGCAGCCGGCGCAGCCATGCCGCGCGGCGCGAGCGGCTGGCGGCGGCTGGCCTTTCGGCCGAGACGATCGACCGCGTCGACGGTCCGGTCGGCATCGACATCGGCGCGATCGGGCCGTCG
The DNA here is from genome assembly GCF_003951315.1 of Sphingomonas sp. S-NIH.Pt15_0812. Classification (GTDB taxonomy): domain Bacteria; phylum Pseudomonadota; class Alphaproteobacteria; order Sphingomonadales; family Sphingomonadaceae; genus Sphingomonas. The sequence goes on along the minus strand of NZ_QLJH01000001.1, from coordinate 157,009 downwards.
GAGATCGCCTTGTCGATCGCCGCCGCGATGATCGGGGCCTTTCATGACAGGGCCAAGCCATGATCCGCGTGGAAACCACCGTCCTCATCCTGCTCGCCGCCGGCCGGTCGAGTCGCTTCGGCGATATCGGCTCGAAGCTGGACCAGGAGTTTCTCGGCCGTCCGCTCGGCCTGCATGTCGCGGTCGCGCTGGAATCGATGCCGTTCCAGGAGCGGCTGGCGATCGTCAACGGCAGCGCGCTGGATTACAGCCGCCACGGCTTCACCGTCATCCACAACGACGATCCGGGCGACGGCATGTCGCGATCGATCCGGCTGGGAGTCACCCGCGCCCGTGAACAGGGGGCGGAGGCGGTGCTGATCGCGCTCGCCGACATGCCGCGCGTCACCGCCGCGCATATCCATCGCATGTACGATGCGGTCGACGGTCCGGCCGCGGTGGTGTCGTCGAGCGACGGGATGGAGCCCAAGCCCCCGGCGCTGTTCGGCCGCGACTGTTTCGATTACCTCATGACGCTGACCGGCGAGCGCGGCGCGGCGGATATGGTGCGACGCGGCCGCCATGTCGTGACCACGCCGGCCGAACTGATCGACGTCGACACGGCCGAGGAACTGGAACAGCTACGCGCGCTGGTCCACGATCCCGCCGCGCACACCATCATTCATGCCGGAGCGCGTCGATCGGGTTGAGCGCCGCCGCTCGCCGCGCCGGGAAATAGCCGAACACCACGCCGATCACCGCCGAGATGGCGAAGGCGATCAGGTTGATCTGCGGATCGAACGTCCACGGCACCTGCATCAGCGGCACCAACGCCAGGATGACGAGCTGCGCCAGCGCCAGCCCGATCAGGCCGCCGAGACAGGACAAGGCCACCGCCTCGACCAGAAACTGCATCAGCACCTCGTTCGCCACCGCGCCGATCGCCAGGCGGATGCCGATCTCGCGCGTCCGCTCGGTCACCGACACCAGCATGATGTTCATGATGCCGATGCCGCCGACCACCAGCGAGATGGCGGCCACCGCCGCGACGATCCGGGTCAGCATCGTCGTCGTGCTGGTCAGCGTGTCGCTGATCTGCTTGGTGTCGAAGATGTTGAAGTCGTCGTCCTTGCCGCCGGTGATGTGCCGCCGTTCGCGCAGCAGGTCGGTGATCCCCGCCTGGACCGTCCCGGTCGAATAGGCCTGGTCGACGCCGACCAGCATCAGCCGGATGTCCTGCGTGCCGGTGAAGCGGCGCTGCACCGCCTTGATCGGCATCACCACCACATCGTCCTGGTCGCCGAACCCGCCCTGACCGCGCGTCGACAGCACGCCGACGACGTCGCAGGTGATGTTGCCCAGCCGCATCCGCTTGCCGACCGGATCGTCGGTGCGGAACAGGTTCTGGCGCACGGTATTGCCGATCAGGCATACCGCCTTGCCCGCCTCCTCCTCCGCCGGGGTCCAGTATCGGCCCGCCGCCAGCGGCCAGGGCTGCACGGTCAGGAAGGCGCTGGTCGTGCCGTTGATCGTGGTCGACCAGTTCGCGCCCTCATAGATGGCGGTGGCGGTGGCGCTCGCCTGGGGCGCGACGGCGGTGACGCCGGCGACCTGGTTGGCGATGGCGGTCACGTCCTCCGGCTTGAAGTCGGGCGGACGCGGGCCGCCGCCGCCGCGCCCGAAGCCCTGGCCGGGGCGGATCTGCAGCACGTTGGTGCCCAATGCCGAGATCGACGCCTGCACGGCGGCGGTGGTCGCCTTGCCCAGGGTCACCATCGTCACCACCGCGCCGACGCCGATGACGATGCCCAGGATCGTCAGGAAGGATCGCAGCAGGTGCCGGCGGATCGAGCGGAGCGCGAGGACGAGCGTGGTGCCGAACATCAGGAATGCGCCTCGGATACGCGACCTTCCCCCAAGAGCCCGTTCCCCGGCGAAGGCCGGGGCCCGGTTGGGAAGGCCGTGGTAACGGCGCACTGCCCTTCATCATGATCGTCCCGCAACCGGGCCCCGGCCTTCGCCGGGGAACAGGAGAGGACAAAGGGAAACGTCATCCTGCTCACGCCTCCACCGCCGCGCCCTGGCGGTGCTGCGCCTCGATCCGCTCGACCAGCCCGTCCTTGAAATGGACGACGGTGCGCGCGAACGCCGCCATATCGGGTTCGTGCGTCACCATCAGCACGGTGATCCCCGCGTCGCGGTTGAGGCCGGTGAGCAGTTCCATGATCTCCACCGAGCGTTCGGAATCGAGATTGCCGGTCGGCTCGTCCGCCAGCAGCACGTCGGGCTTGGTCACGATCGCGCGGGCGATCGCGACGCGCTGTTGCTGGCCGCCCGACAGTTCCGCCGGCGTATGGTCCCACCAGCGGTCCAGCCCGACCTTGGCCAGCGCCCCCATGCCCAGCTCGCGCCGCCGCGCCTTGCTCTCGCCGCGATAGAGGAGCGGCAGCTCGACATTCTCCAGCGCGGTGGTGCGCGACAGCAGGTTGAACCCCTGGAACACGAAGCCGAGATATTTGCGCCGGAGCAGCGCGCGCTGGTCGCGGTCCAGCGTCTCGATATGATGTCCCCGGAACAGGAACTCGCCCGCCGACGGCACGTCGAGACAGCCCAGGATGTTCATCGTCGTCGACTTGCCCGATCCCGAAGGACCCATCACCGCGACGAAATCGCCCTGCTGGATATCCAGGTCGACGCCCTTCAGCGCCTGGAACTGGGTCGCCCCCGTCCCATAGACCTTGCGCACGCCGCGCAGGCGGATGAGCGGGGCGTTATCGGCCACCCGCGCCCCCGCCGCCGCGCCGACCGCCGCCGCTGCGCCCGCCGCCGGCCGAATCGTCGCCGGTCGCCAATTGCCCGGTAATCACCTGCGCACCCGGCTTCAGGTCGCCCCCCAGCACCTCGGTCATCGTGCCGTCGGTGTCGCCGGTGGTGATTGGCACCGGCTGCGGCTGGCCGTCCGCGCCCTTCACATAGACGGTCTGGGTCGCGCCCCGGCTGACCCGTGCGGTACGTTCGGGCCGGTCGCGGCGCGGGCGGAAGGTCAGCGAGCCGGCGATGCCGCCCCCGCCGCCGCCGGAACCGGCCTGCGGCTTGAAGCGCAGCGCCGCGTTCGGCACCAGCAGCACGCCCCGCTTGTCCGACGTGATGATGTCGGCGGTCGCGGTCATGCCCGGCCGCAGGATCAGCTGCGGATTGGCGACGGTCAGGTCTGCGGCATAGCTGACCACCTGTCCCGTGGTCGCGGTGGTGCTGGCGGTGGTGCCCGACGCGGTCGCGCTGCTCACCGTCAGGTTCGACCCCAGGTCGACGCGGGTGATCTGCGCCGGGAAGGTCTGGCCCGGATAGGCGTCGACCGTGAAACTCGCCTTCTGCCCCAGCTTGACCGCGCCGACATCCGCCTCGTCGATCGCGACCTCCAGCTTCATGCGGGTCAGGTCCTCCGCGATCACGAACAAGGTCGGCGTGTTGAACGAGGCGGCAACCGTCTGGCCCGGATCGACCTGGCGCGCCAGCACCACGCCCGACACGGGGCTGCGGATGATCGCGCGGCTGCGCTGCGTCTGCGACTGGGCGAGCTGCGCCTGCGCCGCCTCGACATTGGCCTGCGCCGTGCGCAGCGCCGCCACCGCGCGCTGGGCATTGGCGCGGCCGGTCTGGAGCTCGGTGGCCGAGGGCACGCGACCGTTCGACAGCTTGTACACTTCCTCCAGCCGGGCGAGCTGCGCATTCGCCTCCGACACGGTGGCGCGCGCCTGGGCGACCTGTGCCTGATTGGCGGCGAGCTGCGCCTGGCCGGCGCGAATCTGGTCGTCAATCTGCTCCGGATCGATCAGCGCCAGCGCCTCGCCCGCGCGGACGCGGTCGTTGACGTCGACCACCACCTTGGTGACCAGGCCCGACAGCTGCGATCCGACCGTGACCTGGTTGGTCGGGGCCAGCTTGCCTGTGGCGGAAACGCTGACGGTCAGGTTGCCGCGCTTCGCCGCCTGGGTCGAGTAATTGGGTGCTTCCTTCGCGCCGAAACAGCTTTTCAGCAGCAGGGCGAGCAGCACCACGCCGATCGCCACCGCGACCCATTTCACATAGCGCCGCCACGGCGCGACCGGCTTCACGCCCAGGAATTCGTCGGTCGTCTGGTCGGCCATCAGCGCGCCTCGTTACCGGCGCGCGGCGGCGCCTCTGGAATGGTGGTCGCGTCCCAGCCGCCGCCGAGCGCGACATAGAGCGCGATCTGCGCCGCGGCGGCGTCGGACCGCGCCTGGGTCAGGCCGTTGCGCGCGGACAGCAATGCCGCCTCCTGCTGGTTGAGCGTGGTGAAATCGGTCAGGCCGGAGCGATATTGGCTGCGGCTGAGGATCGCGGAGGTGTTGGCGGCATCCAACGCGACGGTGAACTCGCGCGTCCGCGCCTGCGCCGATTGCAGCGCGGCGATGGCATTCTCGATATCCTCCAGCGCCAGCAGCACGGTGCCGCGATAATTGGCCAGCGCCACGTCGGTCGCCGCCTCCTGCGTGCGCACCTGGCTGCGCAGCCGGCCGCCGTTGAAGATCGCCTGGGTCAGGCCGGCGAACAGCCCGCCGGTGATCGCATCGCCGATATTGCCGATCGAGGTGGAATTGGTGTTGATGTTGCCGGTGATCGCCAGCGCCGGATAGAGCGCGGCCTTGGCCACCCCGATCCGCGCCGTCGCCGCCGCCAGCGCCCGCTCGGCCGAGCGGATGTCGGGCCGCTGGCGCAGCGCATCGGCGGGGATGCCGACGCCGATCACGGCCGGCGCGACCGGGATCGGCCGCACCGCCGCCAGTTGCGCCTTAAGCGCGCCGGGAGCCTGGCCGGTCAGCACGCCGACGCGCGACACGGCGGCGTTATATTGCTGTTCGAGCTGCGGAATGGTCGCGGCGGTCTGCGCCCGCTGGCTGCGCGCCTGTTCCTGGTCCAGGCTGGACACCAGCCCTGCCTGCACGCGGAAACCGGCGATCTCCAGATTGTCGTCCTGGATGGCCAGCGACGCACGCGCGTTGGCGAGCTGCGCCTGATAGGCCCGCGCGAGCACGTAGTTGCGCGCGATCTCGCTCTCGACCGAGAGCAGCACCGTGGCATAGTCGAAGCCCGAGGCCTCATACTGCGCGCGGCTCGCCTCGACGGTGCGGCGGACCTCGCCGAACAGCCCGACCTGATAGCTGGCGGACAAGCCGACCGAGAAATTGTTGGTGCCGCCGCCGCCGGTATCGACCACCGTGCCGTCGGGCAGCGTGAAGGACCGGCCGCCGCCGCGCAGATTCTCGTTGCGCTGGTATCCGGTCGATCCCGACACGGTGGGCAGCAGCGACGCCCGGCTCTGCACCAGCGCCTCGCGCGCCTGGCGCAACCGGCCGACCGCCTGCGCGACATCGGTGTTCGCCGCCGCGCCCTGTTCCACCAGGGACCCGAGCAAGGGATCGTTGAAGCGCGTCCACCAGCGCGTCAGATCCTCGCGCGTCGGCGGGGCGGTGACGGAATAGGCGTCCGGCACGCCCAGATCGGCGGCGCTGCGCGGCGTATAGTCGGGGCCGACCGAACAGCCGGCCAGCGCCGTGGCAGCGATCAGGACGGACGGGGCAAGAGCGCGGAAACGCGGCATATGTGTAGGAGATGGCCAACACACCTCCGCCTGTCCAGCGCAATTATGTCGCAGTCTGTCGCGGCTGTCACAATCCTCCCCTGCGATGCAGGGGAGGATGCGATGCCGCTATTCCAGCTCCAGGATCACTTGGTCGACGGCCAGGCTGTCGCCGGCCTTGGCCTCTATCACCTTGACCACGCCGGATTTTCCCGCGCGCAGGATATTCTCCATCTTCATCGCCTCGACCACGGCGAGCGGCTGGCCCGCCTCCACCCGGTCGCCGGCCGCGACGTCCAGCCGCACCAGCAGGCCCGGCATCGGCGCGATCAGGAAGCGCGACAGGTCGGGCGGCACCTTCTCGATCAGATGCGCCGCATAGGGGGCGATCCGCGCCGGCAGCACGCGCGCGACATGCGACGCGCCCCGCGCGCCCAGCTTGAAGCCGCTGCGCACCGGCTCGATCCGGACGGCGAGCGCCGTCTCGCCCGCCTCCACCTGCACCAGCCGGTCGCCCGGCGTATATTCCATTGCGAAGTCGATATCCGCGCCATCGACCAGGATGCCGTCGGTCGACACCGTCACCGCATGATCGGCCCCGCCGATCCGCACCACCCAATCGGCGGGCGGGCGCAGCCGGCTGCCCAACTGCCCGTCGATCCGCCGCGCCCGGTCGGCCTGCGCGGTCGCGGCGAAGGCGGCGGTGGCGGCCAGGATGCCGAGCAGGTCCGGCGGGGCCGGCGCACCGGTGAAGCCGTCCGGATATTCCTCGGCGATGAAGCCGGTGGTCAGGGCGCCCGCACGAAAGCGCGGATGCTGCATCAGCGCCGACAGGAAATCGAGATTGGTCCCCGGTCCCTCGATCACGAATTCGTCAAGCGCCGCGACCTGCGCGTCGATCGCCGCCGCGCGCGTCGGCGCCCAGGTGACCAGCTTGGCGATCATCGGGTCGTAGAACATGCTGACCTCGCCGCCCTCGGCCACGCCGTCGTCGACGCGGACATAGGCTTGGCCCGCCGCCCCCGCATCGGCGAAGGGCGTGGCCGCATAAGGCGTCGGCGCGTCGGCCGGCGGCGCATAGCGGACCAGCCGGCCGATGCTCGGCAGGAAGCCGCGATACGGGTCCTCGGCATAGACGCGGTTCTCGATCGCCCAGCCGTCCAGCCGTACATCGCCTTGCGCGAAGGCCAGTGGTTCGCCCGCCGCGACGCGGATCATCTGCTCGACCAGGTCCAGCCCGGTGATCGCCTCGGTGACGGGGTGCTCGACCTGGAGCCGCGTGTTCATCTCCAGGAAGTAGAATCCGTCGCCGCTGGCGTCCGCGCCCGACACGATCAGTTCGACCGTTCCCGCCGAAAAATAGCCGACCGCCCGCGCCAGCGCGACGGCCTGTTCGCCCATCTTGCGGCGCATTTCAGGGCTGACGAAGGGTGACGGCGCTTCCTCGACCACCTTCTGGTGGCGGCGCTGCACCGAACATTCGCGCTCGCCCAGATAGACGATATTGCCATGCTGGTCGCCCAGCACCTGGATCTCGATGTGCCGCGGGCTTTCGATGAACTTCTCGATGAAGACGCGGTCGTCGCCGAACGAGGCCAGCCCCTCGCGCTTGGTCGCCTCAAAGCCTTCGCGGACGTCCGCCTCGCTCCACGCCAGCCGCATCCCCTTGCCGCCGCCGCCGGCCGAGGCCTTCATCATCACCGGATAGCCGATCTCGGAGGCGATCCGCACCGCTTCGTCCGTATCGGCGATCTCGCCCAGATAGCCGGGCACGACGTTGACGCCGGCGGCCTTGGCCAGTTTCTTCGACTCGATCTTGTCGCCCATCGCGGCGATCGCGTTGGGCGGCGGCCCGACAAAGGCGATTCCCGCCTCCGCGCAGGCCCGCGCGAAGCTCTCGCGCTCGGACAGGAAGCCATAGCCGGGATGGATGCAGTCGGCGCCCGTCTCCTTGGCCGCCAGCAGGATCAGCTCCGCCTTCAGATAGCTGTCCGCCGCCGGCGCCGGCCCCAGCCGCACCGACTCGTCGGCCATCAGCACGTGCGGGCTGCGCGCATCGGCATCCGAATAGACCGCGACCGTCGCGATCCCCATCCGCTTCGCCGTGCGCATCACCCGACACGCGATCTCGCCGCGGTTCGCGACCAGGATCTTCTTGAACACTGCCCTCTCCCAGTTTCTTGTCATGTCATCGCGGCGTCGTGCCTGTCGGCTCAGTTGGCGCGCGCGGCGGGTGCCCCACGCAGCAGTCCCTCGGTGCTCAGGTCTTCATCCAGGTCCGGCCAGTGGATGCCGTAACCCGCACCAGCCTTTTCCCACGCCATTCGCTGTTCCGGTGTCGCGTGGAGCAGTCGCGGATACCAAGCCAGCGGAACCGTGATCGTGCGACCATCCATCAGATCGACGATCAGGCTGGCGGCGTCGAAGCGAACATCGAGAACTCGTTCATCGGTGATCCTAGCCGAAATATTCATGCCATGCCTCCAGCAACCGGCTGCGATGGTCCTCGACCATCGCCAGGATGTCATTGATCTCACGCGCACGAAAGCCGCGGCTGCGCGACACTTCCACCACATCCAGCCAGATCTTGATCGTCGCTTCCCCACGATCGACATGGATGTGGGGCGGCTCATTGGGTTCATGGCTGTAGAAGTAGAAGCGGAACGCGCCGATCCGCAGCACGGTCGGCATCTACTCCGCCGCCTCGCACACCCGCTGGCGCATCGGCTCCTCGGCCACCATCGGGCGCACGCCCAGCTTGGCGAACAGCGCGGCGTCGGCGCTGTCGCCGCGATTGCCGGCGGTCAGCAGCTTGTCGCCGGTGAAGATCGAATTGGCCCCCGCCATGAAACACAGCGCCTGGGTCGATTCCGACATGCTCTCGCGCCCCGCCGACAGGCGCACCATGCTCATCGGCATGGTGATGCGCGCCACCGCCACGGTGCGGACGAACTCGATCTCGTCGATCCGCGCCAGCGGCGTGTCGGCGAGCATGTCGCCCAGCACCGTGCCCTTCACCGGCACCAGCGCATTGACCGGCACGCTTTCCGGATGGCGCGGCAGGGTGGCGAGCGCATGGACGAAGCCGACCCGGTCCGGCCGCGTCTCACCCATCCCGACGATGCCGCCGCAGCAGACGTTGATGCCGGCCTGGCGGACATTCTCCAGCGTATCCAGCCGCTCACCGAAGCTGCGGGTGGTGATGACCTCGCCGTACCGCTCGGGCGCGGTATCGATATTGTGGTTGTAATAGTCCAGCCCCGCCTCGGCGAGCTGCGCCGCCTGGGCCGGGGTCAGCATCCCCAGCGTCATGCAGGTCTCCATCCCCATGCCGCGCACGCCTTGGATCATCTGGATGATTGCGGGCATGTCGCGATCCTTGGGATTCCGCCACGCCGCGCCCATGCAGAAGCGCTGCGACCCCGCGTCGCGCGCCTCGGCCGCACGCTGGAGCACCGACTGCACCTCCATCAGCTTGGTCGCCTTGACCCCGCTGTCCGCCGCCACCGATTGCGAGCAGTAGCCGCAATCCTCCGGGCAGCCGCCGGTCTTGATCGACAGCAGCGTGCACATCTGCACCTCGGACGGCGCATGGTGGGCGCGATGCACCGTCTGCGCCCGGTACATGAGTTCGTCGAACGGCAGGTCGAACAGCGCGGCGATCTCCTCGCGCGTCCAGTCGTTGCGGGTCGTCGCTTCGGTTACCGTCGTCACATCAAGCCTTTCCATCATCGGCTGCGGTCCTTGTCCGCGCCAGCCCCCGCCTGCAAGCGCGCCGTCACGCCGCCGCATCCTCGGGCGGCATATTGTGGCCGAGCAGCCGCAACACCTCCTCGGCGGCCTTCACCAGATTGGTGCCGGGGCCGAAGATCGCCTGCACGCCCGCGTCGCGCAGCGCCTGGTAATCCTGGGCCGGGATCACGCCGCCCGCGATCACCTTGATGTCGGCGCGCCCGGCGTCGCGCAGATGCCCGATCAGCTCGGGGATCAGCGTCTTGTGTCCCGCCGCCAGGCTGGACGCGCCGACCACGTCGACATCTTCCGCCAGCGCCAGCGCCGCCGCCTCGGCCGGGGTCTGGAACAGCGGACCGGGCACGACCTGAAACCCCAGGTCGCCGAACATCGAACTGACCAGATTGGCGCCGCGGTCATGCCCGTCCTGCCCCATCTTGGCGACCAGCATCCGGGGCCGGCGGCCCAGCCGTCGCTCGGTCGCGGCGACGCCCTCCTCCAGCCGCGCCCAGCGCGCGTCGTCCTGATAGGCGCCGCCATAGATGCCGCGCACCGGCGTGGGCTGGGTGCCGTAGCGGTCGAACGCCACCTCCATCGCCGCCGAAATCTCGCCCAGCGTCGCGCGCGCCCGCGCCGCCTCGACCGCCAGCGCCAGCAGATTGTCCTTGCCCCCGGCCCCGTCGCGCAGATGGCCGAGCGCCGCCTGGCAGGCGGCTTCGTCGCGGGAGGCGCGCACCTGCTGGATGCGGCGGATCTGCGCCTCGCGCACCGCATGATTGTCGACGTCGAGAATGTCGATCGCATCCTCGTCCTTCAGCCGGTACTTGTTGACGCCGACGATCACGTCCTCGCCCCGGTCGACCCGCGCCTGCCGCGCCGCCGCCGCTTCCTCGATCATCGCCTTGGGCCAGCCGGCGGCGACCGCGTGCGCCATGCCGCCCTCGCGCTCGACGCGCTCGATGATCTCCCACGCCCCGTCGACCAGTTGCTGGGTCAGGCTCTCGACATAGTAACTGCCGCCGAGCGGATCGACGACCTTGGTCATCCCCGTCTCCTCCTGCAGCACGATCTGCGTGTTGCGCGCGATTCGGGCGGAGAAGTCGGTGGGCAGCGCGATCGCCTCGTCCAGCGCATTGGTGTGGAGCGACTGGGTGCCGCCCAGCATCGCCGCCATCGCCTCGATCGTGGTGCGCATGACGTTGTTATACGGGTCCTGCTCGGTCAGCGACACGCCCGAGGTCTGGCAATGGGTGCGCAGCATCTTGGACCGCTCGTCCTTCGCGCCCAGTTGCGTCATCACCCGGTGCCACAGCACCCGCGCCGCGCGCAGCTTGGCGACCTCCATGAAGAAGTTCATGCCGATCGCGAAGAAGAAGGACAGGCGGCCCGCGAACTTGTCGATGTCCAGGCCCGAGGCGACGCCGTATTTCACATATTCCATGCCGTCGGCGATGGTGAAGGCCAGCTCCTGGAGCTGCGTCGCCCCCGCCTCCTGCATGTGATAGCCGCTGATCGAGATGCTGTTGAACTTCGGCATCTCGGCGCTGGTGTAGGCGAAGATGTCGGAGATGATCCGCATCGAGGGCTCGGGCGGGTAGATATAGGTGTTGCGGACCATGAACTCCTTGAGGATGTCGTTCTGGATGGTCCCGTCAAGCAACTTGCGGTCGACGCCCTGTTCCTCGCCCGCGACGATGAAGAAGGCGAGGATCGGGATCACCGCGCCGTTCATCGTCATCGACACCGACATCTGGTCGAGCGGGATGCCGTCGAACAGGATCTTCATATCCTCGACCGTGTCGATCGCCACGCCCGCCTTGCCGACATCGCCGACGACGCGGGGATGGTCGCTGTCATAGCCGCGATGCGTGGCAAGGTCGAAGGCGACCGACAGCCCCTTCTGCCCCGCCGCCAGGTTGCGACGATAGAAGGCGTTCGATTCCTCGGCGGTGGAGAAGCCGGCATATTGGCGGATCGTCCAGGGCCGCCCGGCATACATGGAGGCACGCACCCCGCGCGTGAACGGCGCGAAGCCCGGCAGGCCGGGATCGGTGGTGACGTCCTCGGCCGTGTAGAGCGGCTTGACCACGATCCCTTCGGGCGTCGTCCAGTCGAGGTCGCGGCCCTTCACCTCGCGCGCGGCCGCCGCCGCCCAGGCGTCGAGGCTCGGCGCAGGCGCCGGCTCGGGCAGGTCGCGCTTCGGCGGGGCGGTGCCGGCATCCTCGCCGATATTGGTGTCGATCGGGGGCGTGGTATCGGTCATGCGGAATTCCGGTCGACGGGGATCAGGACGAACAAGGGTCAGGCACCGCGAAACACGGGCGGGCGCTTTTCGAGAAAGGCGCGACCGCCTTCGCTCGCGTCGGCGGTGCCGCGCATCGCGCGCTGGTTCTCCGCCTCCAGCGCCATGGCGGCGGCGTAGTCGCTTTCGTAGCCGGCAAGAAGCTGGCGACGGATCGCGCCATAGGCGCGCGTCGGGCCGGCGGCGAGCCGCTGCGCCAGCGACATCGCCTCGCGCTCCAGCATGTCGTTGGCGACGATGCGGTGGATCATGCCCCATTCATAGGCCTTGGCCGCCAGCACCCGCTCGCCGAGCATCATCATCTCGGTCGCGCGCGCCTTGCCGATCAGGCGCGGCAGCATCCACGACGCGCCGCCATCGGGCACCAGGCCGATATTGACGAAGGCCTGTAGGAAATAGGCGGTGTCGCTGGCGACGCAGAAATCGGCGGCCAGCGCCAGGCTGCACCCGATCCCCGCCGCCGCGCCCCGCACCGCGCTGACCACCGGCAGGTCGAGCGCCGCGATCCGGGCCAGCGCCGGATTATAGCTGCGGGTCAGCGCGGCGAAGGTGGCCTCGCCCGGATTGGCCGCGTTCAGCGCCCCGCCGCCGACATCGGCCCCGGCGCAAAAGGCGCGGCCCGCGCCCTGGATCAGCACGGCGCGCGCATCCCCGACCCCGTCGAGCGCGGCGGTGATCGCCTCGAACATGGCGGGCGGCGCGGCGTTCAGCCGGTCGGGCCGGTCGAGCGTCAGGCACAGCACGTCGCCCTGCCGGTCGGTGCGGATCAGCATATCGGTCATCCATGCTCCTCGGGCGTTTCCATCAGTTCGACGAGCACCCCGCCCATGTCGCGCGGATGGACGAAGACGATCGGCGTGCCATGCGCGCCGATGCGCGGCTCTCCAAGCACGGTGGCGCCTTGAGCGGTCAGCTCGGCGATCGCGGCGTGGATGTCCGCCACCTCGAAGCAGAGGTGATGCTGCCCGCCGGCCGGGTTCTTCCGCAGGAAGCCCGCGATCGGCGACGCATCGTCATAGGGCTGGATCAGCTCGATCTGCGTGTTGGGCGCGTCGATGAAGCACACCCGCACGCCCTGGGCCGGCAGATCGAACGGCTCGCCGATCGCGCTCGCGCCGAGCAGGCTGCGATAGGTCGCGATCGACGCGTCGATCGACGGCGTCGCGATGCCGACATGGTTGAGGCGGCCCAGGGTCATAGGGCTGAATTCCAGTGCGCGATCAGCGTCGTAACCGAGAAAGTCGTCAAGATGATTCCTAACATACCCGCAGCCGCGGTTCCGACGATCGTACCCCAAAAGCGGATCGGCATCGTGTCGCGCAGGTAATCTCCGTGATGCCCGTGTCCCACTCCGGCTTTGAACTCTCGCCAGGCCGCGCGGGGGCAATGCAGACACGGCACGACGCCAAAGGCCAGGATCGCCAGCGATTTGACGATGTCAGCGCTCACAACGGGATATTGTCATGCTTCTTCCACGGATTCTCCAGCACCTTGTTCTTCAGCTTCCTGAGCCCCAGCGCGATGCGCCGTCGCGTGGAGTGCGGCTGGATCACCTCGTCGATGAAGCCCTTGCCCGCCGCGACGAAGGGGTTGGCGAAGCGCGCCTCATATTCCGCCGTCCGCTCGGCGATCTCCTCGGGCGTCCTGCCCCGGAAGATGATCTCCACCGCGCCCTTGGCCCCCATCACCGCGATCTCGGCGGTCGGCCAGGCATAGTTGAGGTCGCCGCGCAGATGCTTGGACGCCATCACGTCATAGGCGCCGCCATAGGCCTTGCGGGTGATGACGGTGATCTTGGGCACCGTGGCCTCGGCATAGGCGAAGAGCAGCTTGGCGCCATGCTTGATGATGCCGTTATGCTCCTGCGCGGTGCCGGGCAGGAAGCCGGGCACGTCGACGAAGGTGACGATCGGGATCTCGAACGCGTCGCAGAACCGCACGAAGCGCGCCGCCTTCTTGGAACTGTTGATGTCGAGCACGCCCGCCAGCACCATCGGCTGGTTGGCGACGATCCCGATCGTCCGCCCCTCGATCCGGCCGAAGCCGGTGATGATGTTGGCGGCATGCGCCGGCTGCGTCTCGAAGAAGTCGCCCTCGTCGACCACCTTCCGGATCAGCTCGTGCATGTCATAGGGCTGGCTGGCGCTGGCGGGGATCAGCGTGTCGAGACTGTCCTCGATCCGGTCCCAGGCATCCGCCGTCGGCCGCTCCGGCACCGGCTCGCGGTTCGACAGCGGCAGGAAGTCGATGAAGTCGCGCGCCGCCAGCAAAGCCTCGATGTCATTGTCGAAGGCATTGTCCGCGACCGAGGTGCGGGTGGTGTGGGTGACCGCGCCGCCCAGCGCCTCCTGGGTCACCACCTCGTTGGTCACCGTCTTGACCACATCGGGGCCGGTGACGAACATGTAGCTCGAATCCTTCACCATGAAGATGAAGTCGGTCATCGCCGGGCTGTACACCGCGCCGCCCGCACAGGGGCCCATGATGAGGGAAAGCTGCGGCACTACGCCCGAGGCCAGCACGTTGCGCTGGAACACCTCGGCATAGCCGCCGAGCGAGGCCACGCCCTCCTGGATGCGGGCGCCGCCCGAATCGTTCAGACCGATCACCGGCGCGCCGACCTTCAGCGCCATGTCCATGATCTTGCAGATCTTCTGCGCGTGGCGTTCCGACAGCGAACCGCCGAACACGGTGAAGTCCTGGCTGAACACGAACACCAGCCGGCCGTTGATCGTCCCCGATCCGGTGACCACGCCGTCGCCGGGGATCCGCTGGTCCTGCATCCCGAAATCGGTGCAGTTGTGTTCGACGAACATGTCGAGCTCCTCGAAACTGCCCTCGTCGAGCAGCACGTCGAGTCGCTCGCGGGCAGTGAGTTTGCCCTTGGCGTGCTGGGCGGCGATCCGCTTTTCGCCGCCGCCCAGCTTCGCCGCCGCGCGCTTCGTCTCCAGCATTGCGATGGTCGACGTCATGGCAGTTCCTCTCGTTGCGGACACGGCGATCGACCTTGTGCCCCGCCGCGCGGCCCCAGGCAAATGTGAAGTTGCGAAGTTGCGAAGGATCACCTTGCGAACTACACCGCCGCCATGGCCAGACTCTATGCCGGCGACCAGTTGCGCGCCCTCCGCCGCGCCGCCGGGCTCAACCAGCGGGCGATGGCGACGCGGCTTGGCTTGTCGGTCAGCTATCTGTCGCAGCTCGAAAGCGGCGAGCGGCCGCTGACCGCCGCCGTCAGCGCGGCGCTGGCCCGCCACTATCCGCAGGCGCTGGCGGCGATCGAGGGGGCGGAGCCGGCGCGCCGGCTGGCGGCATTGGGCGCGGCGCTGGCCGATCCCGCCCTGCCCCCGCTGGAGGCGGAGGCGGCGGCGCGGCTGGCAGTCGAGCGGCCCGAGATCGCCGACCGGCTGATCGCGCTCCACGCCGCCAAGCGCGCGGCGGAGGAACGGCTGGCGCTCGCCGAGGAGACGCTGACCGCCGGCGGCTCCACCCGCCTGCCCTGGGAGGCGGTGCGCGACTGGTTCCACGAGGCGGGCAACTATATCGACCCGCTCGACCGGGCGGGAGAGGCGCGGGCGGGCGATGTCGAGGCGGCGCTGGCCGCGCACGGCGTGACGGTCCGCACCGATCCCGACCCGGAATCGCCGATCGCGCGCATGACCGGGCGCGACCTGCTGCTGAACGGCGCGCTGCCGCCGGAAAGCCGCCGCTTCCAGATCGCGCACCGGCTGGCGGCCGTGGCGCTCGCCGAGCCGGTGGCGGCGATCGTGGCGGCGTCCGGGCTGGAGAGCGCGGAGGCGCGGCGGCTGCTGGCCGTCGGTCTCGCCAATTATGCGGCGGGGGCGATCCTGATGCCCTATGACCGGTTCCGGGCCGAGGCGCGGCGGTTGCGCCACGATATCGACCAATTGTCGCGCGCGTTCGGCGTCAGCTTCGAACAGGCCTGCCACCGCCTCTCCACCCTGCAACGGCCGGGGGCGGAGGGTGTCCCCTTCTATTTCTGCCGGGTCGACATGGCGGGCAACATCACCAAGCGGCATTCGGCGACGCGGCTGCAATTCGCGCGGTTCGGCGGGGCCTGTCCCTTGTGGCATGTCCATGAGGCGGTCGCGATCCCCGACCGCATCCTGGTCCAGCTCGCCGAGACGCCGGACGGCGTCCGCTATGTCTCGATGGCCAAGGGGCTGGTAAAGCCTTCCGGCCGCTTCGCACGCGCGCCGCGCCGCTATGCGGTGGTGCTGGGGTGCGAGGCGGGCCATGCCGCCGACTTCGTCTATGCCGATGCGGTCGATCGCGCGGGGTCCGCGACGCGGATCGGCATCTCCTGTCGGCTCTGTCCCCGCCCCGATTGCGACCAGCGCGCCTTTCCCCCGGCGGACCGGCGCATTTCGGTGGAGCCGGATACGCGCCGGGTCGTTCCCTATCGCATTGTCTGAACAGGGGAAGTTCACCGATGCCCGACGCAATCGATCGCCGCGTGATGCTGAAGATGGGCGGGGCCGCCGCCGGGCTGGTGCTGGGCGCCCGCGCCGCCGACGCGCAGCAGCTTCCGCCGCCCTCCGACGTCGATCGCGGCCGGGTGGAAGGCGGCAAGGTCGTCTTCCCGGAATGGCGGGGCGAGGCCGATCCCAAGTCCGCGCCGCCCCCGGCCCCGATGCCGCCCGAGCAGCGGGTCGGCTTCGCGGTCGTCGCGCTGGGCCGCCTGTCGCTGGAGGAGATCCTGCCCGCCTTCGCCGAGTGCAGGAAGGCGAAGGTCACGGCGCTGGTGTCGGGCAGTCCGGAGAAGCTGCGCACCGTCGCCGCGCAATATGGCATCCCGCCGGAGCATTGCTACGACTATGCCGGCTTCGACCGGCTCCGCGACGATCCCAGCGTCAAGGCGGTCTATATCGTCCTGCCCAACGGGATGCACCGCGAATATACCGAACGCGCCGCCCGCGCCGGCAAGCATGTGCTGTGCGAAAAGCCCATGGCGACGTCCGCCAAGGACGCCCGCGCGATGGTCGCGGCCTGCGACAAGGCCGGCGTCAAGCTGATGATCGCCTATCGCATCCAGTACGAACCCTATAACCAGCGCGCCCGCCGCTTCGTGCAGGAGGGGACATTCGGCCGGCTGGTCGCTGCGTCGATGACCAACACCCAGACCGTCGCCCCCGACGGCGCGAAGCAATGGCGGCACAAGCGTGCCCAGTCGGGGGGCGGTTCGCTCCCCGATATCGGCCTCTATTGCATCAACACCGCCCGTTTCCTGACCGCACAGGAACCGGTCGAGGTCGTCGCCCACCAATATTCGCCACCGGGCGACCCGCGCTATGCCGAAGTGGAGGAGACGGTCGCGTTCACCTTATGTTTCCCGGGGGAAACCTATGTGCAATGCCTGACCAGCTATGGCGCGCGCGACAACAAGGCGCAGACGCTGAACTTCGCCCGCGCGACGCTGGAGATGCCCAAGGCCTATCAATATCGCGGCCTGCAGATGTACATCGCCCAGAACCAGGGCGAGCTGGACGAGCGCCAGCAGGTCAACATCCCGCCCAAGAACCAGTTCGCCGAGGAGATCGACCATATGGCCGACTGCATCCTCGCCGATCGCAAGCCCCGCACCCCGGGCGAGGAGGGCGTGCAGGACCATGTCGTCATGGAGGCGATCTACGAGAGCGCGCGCACCGGCAAGCCGGTGAAGCTGGCGGCGGTCAGCGGCAAGGATGCCTTCCGGGGGCCGATGCCGCCGGCCGACGCGTAGACGGTCGGCACGCGCCGGGTCGACACTCTTCCGGTCCGAGGAGACCATCGCCCATCCGCCCGGCACATGCGCATGGTGCTTGTGCTCCTGCGAAGGCAGGAGTCCAGGGCCAAGCAGGACGCCTCCTGACGATATGCGGAACCCTGCGCTTCTGCCCTAAAAGGAGCACCGAAGAACGTCTTCACGCATCCGCCTGAAAATCCTTTCTTCGTCGCGGCTTCGCGGTTTTTGGCGGAATCCGGCGTCGCGGAACCCGTCAGAGGCCGGAACATGGCCCCATGGCAACGGGTTCCTGTGCCATGGTCAACGATCTTGCCCCACCGCCGCTGCCGGACCCTATGTCCGTCAGCCTCTTCCTCGATTTCGACGGCACCCTGGTCGATCTGGCCCCCACCCCCGATACGGTGGTGGTCGATGATGGGCTCGGCCTGCTGCTCGGCCGGCTGGCGACCGCGATGCCGGGCCGCGTCGCGATCGTCAGCGGCCGATCGATCGCGCAGCTCGACGGGTTCCTGCACCGCCATCTCGAACAGGTCGCCGTCGCCGGCAGCCATGGCGCGGAACGCCGTACCCCCGCCGCCGGTCATGTCACGCCGCAGCGGTCCGAGGCGCTGGAGGCCGCCTGCGCCGAACTGCGCGCCTATGCCGATCTGGAGGGCCTGTTGTTCGAGGCCAAGTCGCTCGGCGCGTCGCTCCACTTCCGCCAGCGCCCCGAGCGCGAGGCCGATGCGGTGGCGATGGCGGAGCGGGTCGCGCACCAATTCGGCCTCCACGCCAATCGCGGCAAGATGATGGTCGAGGTCCGCCTGCCCGGCGACAAGGGCGAAGCGGTGCGGACGCTGCTCGACGACCCGGCGATGCAGGGCAGTACCCCGTGGTTCTTCGGCGACGACCGCACCGACGAGGACGGTTTCGCCGCCGCGCAGGGTCTGGGCGGCGCGGGCGTGCTGGTCGACGACCCGCGCGAGACCCAGGCCCGCTACCGGTTGAGCGGCGTCGCGGCGATGCGCGACTGGCTGGCCGCCCTCGCCGACAAGGCGGATGCCGCATGAGCCGGCTGATCGTCATCTCCAACCGCGTCGCCGTGCCGAAAAAGGGCGCCAGCGCAAATCAGGGCGGGCTGGCGGTGGCGCTGCAATCGGCGCTGCGCGAACATGGCGGCCTGTGGTTCGGCTGGTCGGGCGACACGTGCGAGACGTTCGACGGCACCATCCACCGCGCCGAGGGCGACGGCGTCAACACCGCGACGATCGACCTCGAAGAACAGGATATCGACGAATATTATAACGGCTTCGCCAACCGCACGCTCTGGCCGCTCTTCCATTACCGGATCGACCTGACCGAGTTCGAACGCGATTTCGAGGGCGGCTACCAGCGCGTCAACGGCCGCTTCGCCGACACGGTGATGCCGTTGATCGAGGAGCCGGACCTGGTCTGGGTCCATGACTATCACCTGATCCCGCTGGGCCAGATGATGCGGCGGCGGGGGATGCGCAATCGCATCGGCTTCTTCCTCCACACGCCCTGGCCGCCGACCCGGCTGCTGACCGCGCTGCCCAGCCACCGCAAGCTGGTCGACTCGCTCTTCGCCTATGACGTGGTCGGCTTCCATACCGCGGACTGGCTGGACAGTTTCCAGCATTACGTCACCAGCATCATGGGCGGCACGGTGGACGGCGACATCGTGTCGGCGGGCGGGCGCACGATCCGCGCGATCGTCGCGCCGATCGGCATCGACACCGCCGAGTTCGAGGCGGCCGCCCTGTCCGCCGAAGCCAATTTCGCACGCGACCGGCTGTACATGTCCGCCACCGGACGGAGCGTCCTGGTCGGCGTCGACCGGCTGGATTATTCCAAGGGTCTGCGCGAACGCTTCCTGGGCTATGACCGCTTCCTCGCCAATCATCCCGACCGGCGCGGCCTGACCAGCTTCCTCCAGATCGCGCCGCCGAGCCGCGAGAAGGTCGACACCTATCAGGAGATCCGGTCCGATCTCGATGCCCTGTCGGGCCGGATCAACGGCGAATATGCCGATATCGACTGGACGCCGATCCGCTACGTCAACCACGGCTATCCGCGCGAGGAACTGGCCGGCATCTACCGCGCCGCCCATATCGCGCTGGTCACGCCGCTGCGCGACGGCATGAACCTGGTCGCCAAGGAATATGTCGCGGCGCAGGACCCGGACGATCCCGGCGTGCTGGTGCTGTCCGTCTTCGCCGGCGCGGCGGCGCAGATGCGCGAGGCGGTGCTGGTCAATCCGTACAGCGCCGAGGAAATGGCGGACGCGATCGTCACCGCCCTGTCCATGCCGCGCGAGGAGCGTATCCGCCGCTGGCAGGCGCTGATCGAAGGCGTGCGGCGCGAGGACGTGTTCTGGTGGTGCCGCCTGTTCCTCGACACGCTGGAGGCGGCGGGCGAATAGCCGCGCCTCAGCCGCCCGCCCGCTGGGGCAGTTCCACGCGGGCGCGCGGCATCGCCTCCGGCATCTCGCGCCGGATATAGTCGAGCACCGCCTCGCGCACCTCGCAGCGCAGGTCGAAGGCGATCGAGGCGTTGCGCGCCGTCATCAGCCCGCGAATCTCGATCGCGTCGGCCTTCACGTCCGTCACCTGGCAGTTCCAGAAGCGCTTGTCCCATCGCTCGCTCGCCTCGACCGCGCGGCCGATGGCCTCCCGGATACGCGCCACGTCCGCACCGGGATCGACATACCAGAAGACCGAGCCGAGCAACTGGCTGGTCTCGCGCGTCCAGTTCTGGAAGCTCTCCTCCAGGAACTTCGACACCGGCACCACCAGCCGGCGCTCGTCCCATAATTTGATGACGACGAAGGTGAGGCGGATCTCCTCGATCCGTCCCCATTCGCCGCCGACGATCACCACGTCGTCGAGCCGGATCGGCTCGGTGAAGGCCATCTGGACGCCGGCGATCAGGTTTTTGAGCGCGGGTTGCGCGGCGGCACCGACCACCAGGCCGGCGATACCCGCCGAGGCCATCAGCGTCACCCCGATCGACCGGATGCCGGGCACGCTCAGCAGCATCAGGCAGATGGTGACGAAGGCGATGGCGAAGCTGCCGATCCGCCCCAGGATGGTCGCGCGCGTCCGCTTGCGCCGCGCGGCGAGATTGTCCTCGACGCTGATGTCGGCACGTAGTTCGACCAGGCGCTGCGTCGCTTGCAGCAGCCCCGCCGCCGTCCAGCCCAACAGCGCCGGGAAGCCGAAGCCAAGCAACCGCTCCCACAGGTCGCGAAGGTCGCGGTCCATCGGCAGGGCGCGCGCGACGAAGCTGACCGCGATGGCGACGAACAGCCATTGCAGCGGCCGGCGCACCTGCGCGACGACCAGCGTCCGCGCCTCCCGTCGCCGCCTGGTGCCGGCGCGCACCACCAGGCGCATCGCCAGCGCATGCGCCGCCAGCGCGACCAGCACCGCGATCGACACGGCCACCACGCTTTGCAGCCATGCCCAGTCGGCCGGTAGCCGAAGCGAATGGATCAGGGTCATGCCGCGTCCAACCGCTATCGGCCATGGCGGTTCCGCTGCGGTGCAGCATGAGAGTGGAGGCGGTTACCGGTTAGGGGGCGGATTTGATAGTTGGAACGGTTTGGTCATCCCGTTCCCCGGCGAAGGCCGGGGACCAGTTGGGAAGGCTGCTGCAACGGAGCGCTGCACGTCGTCACCGGCGTCGCCCAACTGCGCCCCGGCCTTCGCCAGGGAGCCAGAGGGGCGTCAGTGCGACCCGCAGTCCTCGCACCGTTGCGCCTCCGCATGATCCGGTTCGGGCCGAGCGTTTCGGCGCCATCGGTGACCCATGAACGAGAGACGCCCGAAGCGCAGGCTCGCCCCCGCCGCCAGACCCGCGATCATGAGGTCGATCAGGGTCGTGACTTCGAACGTCGCCGCCCAGCTCGCCAGTTCCGGCAGCGCCATGCCGGCCAGCGGCACGCTGTCCCGCCCCGCCAGCCACGCCGTGGCCGGGATCAGGATCGCGACGATGACGAGCAGCGCGACATGGCCGCGCCCGATCCGGCGCAGCCACTCTGCGGGGCGGACGACCAGCCAGTGGCGGATCGCCACGGCGGCGGGGGTCGCGGGGGCGATCGCCGTCACCGCCCATAATCCAAGCAGCGCCAGCACGATCTCCGCCATGCGTCCCCCTGTCCGCCCGCCCCCGGGCATGGCGTCACTCGCCCGCGAACACACCCTTCAGCTTGGCGAAGAAGCCCTGGCTCGCCGGGCATTCGTCGCCCGTCTCCGTCTCGCGGAACAGTTCGAGCAGCTCGCGCTGGCGCGTCGACAATCTGGTCGGCGTCTCGACGTCGATCTGCACGACCAGGTCCCCCTGCCCGCGCCCCTGCAGGACCGGCATGCCGGCGCCGCGCTGGCGCAGCTGCTTGCCGGACTGGATGCCCGCCGGGATCTTGATCTCGTGCGTGCGGCCGTCCAGCCCGGGGATCGACAGCGATCCGCCCAGCGCCGCCGTGGTGAAGCTGATCGGCGCGCGCGCGAACAGCGACGTGCCCTCGCGCTCGAAGATCGCGTGGCGCTTCACATGCAGGAAGATATAGAGGTCGCCGGCCGGCGCACCGCGCGGCCCCGCCTCGCCCTCGCCGGTCAGGCGGATGCGCGTGCCTTCGTCGACGCCGGGCGGGATGTTGACCTGCAGCGTCTTGGTCTTGTCGACGCGGCCTTCGCCCCGGCAGTCGCCGCACGGATCGGCGATCACCTGGCCCGATCCCTGGCAGACCGGGCAGGTCCGCTCGACCACGAAGAAGCCCTGCTGCGCGCGCACCTTGCCATGGCCGTTGCACTGGCGGCAGGTGGCGGCATGGGTGCCGGGCTTGGCGCCCGAGCCGTGGCAGGTGTCGCATTCGGCGGACACGTCGACCGTGATCTCGGTCTGCTTGCCGTGATAGGCCTCCTCCAGCGAGACATCCATGTCGTAGCGCAGGTCCGCGCCGCGCCGGGCCTGCTGGCGACCGCCGCGCCCGCCCATGAATTCGCCGAAGACGCTTTCGAAAATGTCGGAGAAGCCGCTGAAATCCCCGGCCCCGGCATGGCCGCCACCGCCGCCGCCATTCTGGAAGGCGGCATGGCCGAACCGGTCATAGGCCGCGCGCTTCTGCGGGTCCTTCAGCACGTCATAGGCTTCGGACACGGCCTTGAACTTGGCCTCGGAATCCTTGCACCCGGCATTCTTGTCCGGATGATACTTCATCGCGAGCTTGCGATAGGACGACTTGATCGTCCCCGCATCCGCGGTGCGCTCGCATTCGAGCAGCTCGTAATAATCGATCTGGGTGCTCATGCGCGCCTCACAGGAAAGCGCCCCGCCAACCCGTACCGGCGAAGGCCGGCGGGTCGACGGGGCGCGATCGTCACTTCGTTACGCCTTGTGCGAGTCGTCGACTTCCGAGAACTCGGCGTCGACCACATCGTCGCCACCGGCCTGGCCGCCGGCGGCCGCGCCGCCCGCAGGCGACGCCTCGGCCTGGGCCTGCTTCTCGTAGATCGCCTGGCCCAGCTTCATCGCGACCTGCGCGAGCGCCTGCGCCTTCTCGTTCATGCGCTCCACATCGCCGCTCTCGACCGCCGACTTGGCCTCGGCGACCGCCGCCTCGATCTCCGACTTCAGCGCCTCGTCGACCTTGTCGCCATTGTCGGCGAGCTGTCGCTCGGTGGTGTGGATCAGCGATTCGGCGTTGTTCTTCGCCTCCGCCGACGCACGACGCTTCTTGTCGTCCTCGGCGAACTGCTCCGCGTCGCGGACCATCTTGTCGATGTCGGCGTCCGACAGGCCGCCCGAGGCCTGGATGCGGATCTGCTGCTCCTTGCCCGTGCCCTTGTCCTTGGCGGACACGTTGACGATGCCGTTCGCGTCGATGTCGAACGTGACCTCGATCTGCGGCACGCCGCGCGGCGCGGGCGGGATGCCGACCAGGTCGAACTGGCCGAGCAGCTTGTTGTCCGCCGCCATCTCGCGCTCGCCCTGGAACACGCGGATCGTCACCGCGCCCTGGTTGTCGTCGGCGGTCGAATAGGTCTGCGACTTCTTGGTCGGGATCGTCGTGTTGCGGTCGATCATGCGGGTGAACACGCCGCCCAGCGTCTCGATGCCCAGCGACAGCGGGGTCACGTCGAGCAGCAGAACGTCCTTCACGTCGCCCTGAAGCACGCCGGCCTGGATCGCCGCGCCCATCGCCACGACCTCGTCCGGGTTGACGCCGGTGTGCGGGTCCTTGCCGAAGAACGACTTCACCACTTCACGGACGCGCGGCATGCGGGTCATGCCGCCGACCAGCACCACTTCCGACACTTCGGAGGCGGAGACGCCGGCATCGGCCAGCGCCTTCTTGCAGGGCTCCAGCGTGCGCTTGATCAGGTCCTCGACCAGACGCTCCAGATCGGCGCGGGTGATGGTCTTCACCAGATGCTTCGGGCCGTTCTGGTCGGCGGTGATGAAGGGCAGGTTGACCTCGGTCGACTGGGCCGAGGACAGCTCGATCTTCGCCTTCTCGGCCGCTTCCTTCAGACGCTGGAGCGCCAGCTTGTCCTTGGTGAGGTCGATGCCCTCATCCTTCTTGAAGCCGTCGGCCAGGTAATCGACGATCTTGTTGTCGAAATCCTCGCCGCCCAGGAAGGTGTCGCCATTGGTGGCCTTCACCTCGAACACGCCGTCGCCGATCTCGAGGATCGACACGTCGAACGTGCCGCCGCCCAGATCGTAGACCGCGATCGTCTTGCCGTCCTGCTTCTCCAGGCCATAGGCGAGCGCCGCCGCCGTCGGCTCGTTGATGATGCGCAGCACTTCCAGGCCGGCGATCTGGCCGGCGTCCTTGGTCGCCTGGCGCTGCGCGTCGTTGAAATAGGCCGGCACGGTGATGACCGCCTGCGTCACCGTCTCGCCCAGATAGGCCTCGGCGGTTTCCTTCATCTTCTGGAGCGTGAAGGCGCTGATCTGCGACGGGCTGTAATCCTTGCCGCCCGCCGTGACCCAGGCGTCGCCATTGCTGCCGCGCGCGATGGTGTAGGGGACCAGCTCGGTGTCCTTGCGGGTGACCGGATCGTCGAAACGACGGCCGATCAGGCGCTTCACCGCGAAGATGGTGTTGTCCGGGTTGGTGACCGCCTGACGCTTGGCGGGCTGGCCGATCAGTCGCTCCCCATCCTTGGCGAAGGCGACGATGGACGGGGTGGTACGTGCGCCCTCGGTGTTCTCGATCACCTTGGGCTTGCCGCCCTCCATCACCGCAACGCAGCTGTTGGTGGTGCCGAGATCGATTCCGATTACTTTTGCCATGTGACGTTGATGCCCCTCATCAAACAAAAAGCATGGCGATCACGCCCCGTTACGGCAGCGCAATCGCTGGTTGATGGCGGCGATATAGGGGGGCATCGGCTTGCCGCAAGACGGGGTGGTCCGTAGAACACAAGACCGTTGCGGGAAAGCCGCACGACATTGGGACAGAAGCGATGAAACGGACGGACGCGAATCCGGTTGCACGCACGGCGACGCTGCTCGGCCTCGCCACGGCCCTGACGCTGCCCGCGTGCGGCCGGCCGGACGAGGTGACGGTGGACAAGGCCTGGGTGCGCCTGCCCGCCGTGCCGGGGCGGCCGGCGGCGGGCTATGCGATCGTGCGAGGCCGCGACCGGCCGATGACGCTGCTGCGCGTCTCCGCCGACACCGCGATCCGCACCGAGATGCACGAGACGATGCGGAACGGCCGCATGACGTCGATGCGGCCGCTGGACAGCCTGTCCCTGCCCGCCCGGGGCGAGATCGATTTCGAACCCGGCGGCCGCCACCTGATGCTGTTCGGCATCAACCCCAGCGTCAAGCCGGGCGGCACGATGGTCCTGACCTTCAACTTCGGCGACGGCACCCGCGTCTCGCGCAAGGCGATGGTGGTCGCGGCGGGGGATGACGCCGGCGGCAATGGGGCGAAGTGACGGGCGACCGACCGCTCACCCCCGCCGAAACGGCGCTCGCCGCCGCGATGTTCGGTGAGGCGATCGATTATGGACGGGTCCGGCTGGCCAGGCGCAAATGGGCGTTCTTCCAGCCGAAGGACGTGGTGATGGCCCCGCGCGGCTGCATCCATTTCCACCCGAAGGGCCAGCTCTGGTGCGAGGATTTCGGCGCGGCGCATGTCACCGCGCAGGGGCTGTTCCTGCACGAGATGACGCATGTCTGGCAGCATCAGCGCGGCATCAACCTGGTGCTGCGCCGCCATCCCTTCTGCCGCTATGATTATGGCTTCCGTCCCGGCGTCACCCTGCCCCGCTACGGCATCGAGCAGCAGGCGGAGATCGTCCGCCATGCCTTCCTGCTCCGTCGCGGGCTGGTCGTGCCGGGCGCGCCGCCGCTCGCGCAATATGAGAGCTTGCTGCCGTTCCGGGGCACGCCGACCGCCTGACCGCCGGCGTCAGGCGGGGTCGTCGTCCCGCGCCCGCCCGGGCTGCACCGCGCCGACATGCGCCTGCCCCCGTTCGGCGGCGAGTTGGGCCTGGCGGTGGCGCTCCGCATAGCCGGCGCGCTGTTCCTCGCTGCGGGTGGCATGGCAGCGCGGGCAGCTCACCCCCTCCTCATGGAGCGGCGAGGCGCGATCGGCCGCGCTGACCGGCATCCGGCAGGCACGGCACAGCGCATGGCTGCCCGGCGCCAGGCCATGGCCGACCGCGACGCGCTCGTCGAACACGAAACATTCGCCCTGCCAGCGGCTGTCCTCCGCCGGCATGTCCTCCAGATAGCGCAGGATGCCGCCGTCCAGATGGTGGACGTCGTCGAACCCTTCGCGCTTGAGATAGGCGGTCGCCTTCTCGCAGCGGATGCCGCCGGTGCAGAACATCGCCACGCGCCGCCCGGCCAGCCGATCGCGATTGGCGGCGACCCAGGCGGGAAAGTCGCGGAAGCTGGCGGTTTCGGGATCGACCGCGCCGACGAAGCTGCCGACCGCGACCTCGTAATCGTTGCGCGTATCGATCACCACCGTCTCGGGATCGTCGATCAGCGCGTTCCAGTCGGCCGGCGCGACATAGGTGCCGACCTCGTCCAGCGGATCGATATCGGCGACGCCCATGGTCACGATCTCGCGCTTCAGCCGCACCTTCAAGCGGTGGAAGGGCATGGCCTCGGCGACCGCGAACTTGGGCTGCAACCCGGCGCACCCGGGCAGCGCGCGGATCGTCGCCAGCATCCGGTCGATCGCCTCGGGCGCACCGGCGATGGTGCCGTTGATCCCCTCGCCCGCGACCAGCAGCGTGCCGCGGATTCCCGCCGCCTCGGCCGCGGCATGGAGATGCGCGCGGATCGCCGCCGGGTCGTCGAACCGGGCGAAGCGGTAGAGCGCCGCGATGCGGATCGTCATAGCGCGTCGAAGTCGATCGCCGCGTGACGGTCGAGCGTGCGCGGCGCGGGCGGCATCGGATATTTCAGGCCGGTGGCGCAGTTGAACAGCACCACCCGCTCCTCCTCGTCGACCTCGCCGGTACGCAGCGCCTCGCGATAGGCGGCCAGCGTCGCGCCGCCCTCGGGACAGAGCAGCAGGCCGTCGCGGCGCGCGCACTCGTCCACCGCCTGGAGGATCGCCGGATCGCCGACGCCCAGCGCCTTGCCGCCGCTCTCGCGCACCGCGCGCAGGATCAGGAAGTCGCCGACCGCACGCGGCACGCGGATGCCCGCCGCCACCGTCTCCGCATCCTCCCAGCGCTCGGCATGGTCCTCGCCCGCCTCGAAGGCGCGGACGATCGGCGCGCAGCCCGACGCCTGCACGGCGTACATGCGCGGCCGCTTGGACCCGATCCAGCCGAGCGCCTCCAGCTCGTCGAACGCCTTCCACATGCCGATCAGGCCGGTGCCGCCGCCGGTCGGATAGAAGATCGCATCGGGCAATTCCCAGCCGAACTGCGCCGCCAGCTCCAGCCCCATCGTCTTCTTGCCCTCGATCCGATAGGGCTCCTTGAGCGTCGAGAAGTCGAACCAGCGCCCCTCCGCCGCCCCCTGGCCGACGATCGCGCCGCAATCGTCGATCAGGCCGTTGACCCGCCAGACCCGCGCGCCCTGCATCGCGATCTCGCGCACGTTCACCTCGGGCGTGTCCTCGGGGCAGAAGACGATCGTCTCGATCCCGACACGCGACGCATAGGCGGCCAGCGCCGCGCCGGCATTGCCGTTGGTCGGCATGGCAATGCGGGTGACGCCCAGTTCCTTGGCCATCGCCACCGCCATCACCAGCCCGCGCGCCTTGAAGCTGCCGGTCGGCAACCGCCCCTCGTCCTTCACCAGCACGTTGCCGCCCCCGCCACTGTTCGGGATCGGCACCAGCGGCGTCTCGATCTCGCCCAGGCTGACCACGTCGCGGGTATGGCGCACCGGCAGCAGCTCGCGCCAGCGCCACAGGTCGGTCGGCCGCGCCGTCAGCGCCTCGCGCGACAGCGCCGCCCCCGCCGCCGCCAGATCGTAGCGGACCAGCAGCGGCCGGCCGACGCGCGACAGGCCATGCAGCCGATCCGCGTCATAGCGTTCGCCGGTCATGGAACATTCGAGATGGGTGACGAAGGTCGGGCGATCGGCGATCAGGTTGTGCGACATCCTGCATTCCTTAGCGCAATCGCGACCGGAGAGACAAATCCCGTCCCGCTCAGCAAGGGCGCCGACCATCCTGCCGACCCGATCGGTATCGTCCAGGGTTCGCAGGCGGCGGTAGACGAAGCCCCGACCTCTATGGCAGGTTAGGACATCGTCACCGGCGAGCTCATGATTCGGGAATATGACAGGATCGACCGTCTCCCGAACTGATCGCGACCTTCAAGGAATATCGTTTTGACGCGAACGCTGGTGGTGCTGCCGAGTGTATCGGCCGTTCCGGAGGGTGATGCCCTGTTCCTCGATCGCAAGGCGGTGGAGGGGCTTCAGGCCTATGCCCGGCTATGGCCCGGCCCGGTGCGCTGCGCGATGCGGGCCGGGCAGCGGCACGACATCGCCTTCGGATCGCTCTACAAGCCGCAGGATCTGCCGGTCGAGATGCGCGTCATCGGGCCAGACGCGCTGGCCGAGCCCGGCCTGTTCGACGACGCGGCGGTGATCCTGGCGGCGGGCGACATCCACACGGATTTCACGTTGGCCGGGACGGTGTCCGCGCCCCTGGTCTACATCATCGAATATACGCTCGCCACGCGACTGCGGATCAACCGGCTGTATAACGGCCTGTCGGTGCAGATGGCCAAATCGGGCGTATGGACGATCGGCATGGAGCGGCGGCGGCGGCGCGCCTTTGCGCGGTCGCAAGGCTTGCAGTGCAACGGCACCCCCGCCTTCAACGCCTATCGCCGGCTCACTCCGGCTCCCCTGCTCTATCTGGACACGCGCACCAGCGACGCCAAGCAGATCGGGGCGGAGGCGCTGGCCGAGAAGCATCGCCAGATGCGGACGGGCGGGCCGTTGCGGATCGCCTTTTCCGGCCGGCTGGAGCGGATGAAGGGGGCCGATCACCTGCTGCCGGTGGCGGACGCGCTGGTCCGCGCGGGGCTGGACTTCACGCTCGACGTCTATGGCGATGGCGATCTGCGCGCCGGCATGGCGGCGCGGATCGCGGCGACAGGCCTGGGGAACCGGGTGACGCTGCACGGCCCCGTGCCGTTCGAGGAGGCGTTGATCCCGGCGATGACCGCCCGGACCGACCTGTTCCTCTGCTGCCACCGCCAGTCGGACCCGTCCTGCACCTATATGGAAACGCTGAGCTGCGGCGTGCCGATCGTCGGCTATAACAACGCCGCGTTTCGCGGCATCACCCGGCTGGGCGAGATCGGGCCGCGGGTCCCGATGGATTCGGTGGACGGCGCGGCGGCGGCGATCATCAGCCTGTCGAACGATCGGGCGCGGCTGGTGGCGCTTTCCACCAACGCCGCCGCCCTTGGCCGGGAGCATAGTTTCGAGCGCGAGTTCGAGCGGCGCATCGACCATCTGCGCCAGGTGGCGGGACTTTAGCCCGCGGCACGGACCACCGCTCGACCGGCGAGCGGTGGTCCGGCGACATCAGCCGGCGGTCGGGGCCTTCGCCACCGCGACCAGTGCCGGGCGGAGCAGGCGGTCCTTGATCATATAGCCGGCCTGCATCTCCTGCACGATCGTGCCCGGCTCCGCGTCGCTCGGCATTTCCATCATCGCCTGATGCTGGTTGGGATCGAGCTTCGCGCCCATCGCCTGGATGCGGGTGATGCCGTGGCGGGTCAGCACGCTGTCCAGCTCGCGGCCGGTCGCGTCGAGGCCGGTGACCAGCCCCTTGAACCGCTCGTCCTCGCGCGCGTCGGCCGGGATCGCCGCCAGGCCGCGCGACAGATTGTCGGCGACCGACAGCACGTCGCGGGCGAAGGCGGTGGCGGCATAGTTGCGCGCATCCACCACGTCCTTCTCGGCGCGGCGGCGCACATTCTGCATATCGGCCTGGGCATAGAGATATTGCTGCCGGGCCTCGGCCAGCTGGCTCTCCAGCTCGGCGATGCGCGCGGCGGCGGCGTCGTGCTCCGCCAGTTCGGGCGCGGCCTGGGCGGTCTCGGCGCGCAGAGTGTCGTCCTGCGTGTCAGTCGTATCGGTCATGTCGTTCCCTGTATCAGCCCATCAAACGGGCCAGCGTTGCGGCCGTGAAATCCACCATGGGCACGATGCGCGCATAGTTCAACCGCGTGGGGCCGATCACCCCCACCACGCCGACGACCTGCCCGCCCGGTCCGCGGAACGGCCGCGCGATCACCGACGAGCCCGACAGCGCGAACAGCTTGTTCTCCGCGCCGATGAAGATCCGCGTCGCGTCGCCCGCCCGCGCGCTGTCGAGCAGCGCCGCGATCTCCTGCTTGCCCTCCAGGTCGTCGAGCAGGTCGCGCACCCGGTCGAGATCGGCGACGGCGGCGGCGTCGATCAGCCGCCCCTGCCCGCGCACGATCAGCACCGGCCGCCGGTCGCCATCCTCCGACCAGACCGCCAGCCCGCGTTCGACCAGCGCGCGGCCGGCATCGTCGAGCGCGGCGCGGCCCGCCGTCAGTTCCTGTTCGACCCGCACCCGCGCCTCGCCCAGCGTCAGCCCGCCCAGCCGCTGCGACATGTAGTTGCCCGCCACGACCAGCGCGGACGGATCGATCCCGGCGGGCAGGTCGAGCACCCGGTTCTCGACCGATCCGTCCTCCGCCACCAGCACCGCCAGCGCCTGGTCCGGCGACAGCGGCACGAAGCCGATCGAGCGCAGCCGCAACTCGCGCTTGGGCACCAGCACCAGCCCGGCACAGGCCGACAGGCCGGACAGCGCCGCCGTGGTCGCCGCCAGCGCCTCCTCGACCGGGCCGCCGCTGCGGCTGCGCTGCTCGATCTGCGCACGCTCCTCGGCCGAGGGTTCGGCGGCCTGCATCATCCCGTCGACGAACAGGCGCAGCCCCCGGTCGGTCGGCACCCGCCCCGCCGAGGTGTGCGGGCTGGCGAGCAGACCCAGCGCCTCCAGTTCGCCCATCACCCCCCGGATCGAGGCGGGCGACAGGTTGAGGCCCGAGGCGATGGCGATCGTCTTCGACCCCACCGGCATGCCGCTGGCCAGATAGCCATCGACGACAGCACGGAAGATCTCCCGCGCGCGGTCGGTCAGTTCGGTGACGGGCGGGCTCATCATCCGCATGATCTAGGCTGGCCTGTTCCCGAACGGAAGGCTAGGCGTCGGCATAACCGACACTTGCAGGATAATGCCCATGCGCCCCAGCGGCCGCACCCCCGACCAGATGCGCGCGATCTCGATCCAGCCCCGCTTCACCCGCCATGCCGAGGGATCGGTGCTGATCGGCTTCGGCGACACCCGCGTGCTCGTCACCGCCAGCGTCGAGGAGCGCGTGCCCCCCTTCCTGCGCGGCAAGGGCGAGGGCTGGGTGACCGCCGAATATGGCATGTTGCCCCGCGCCACCCATACGCGCGGCAATCGCGAGGCCGCCAAGGGCAAGCAGTCCGGCCGCACCCAGGAGATCCAGCGGCTGATCGGCCGCAGCCTGCGCTCGGTCGTCGACCTGAAGGCGCTGGGCGAGCGGCAGATCGTGCTCGACTGCGACGTGATCCAGGCCGATGGCGGCACCCGCACCGCCTCCATCTCCGGCGCCTGGGTGGCGCTGCGCCTGGCGGTCGACACGCTGCTCCAGAACGGCAAGCTGTCCGCCGACCCGATCCGCCAGAAGGTCGCGGCCGTGTCCTGCGGCATCTACAAGGGCACGCCGGTGCTCGACCTCGACTATGACGAGGATTCCAACGCCGATGCCGACGCCAATTTCGTGTTGCTCGAAAACGGCCATATCGCCGAGGCGCAGGCGACCGCCGAACATGCCACCTATGACGAGGAGGCGCTGCTCCGCCTGCTCCGCCTGGCGCGGATGGGCTGCACCGAGATCTTCGCGGCGCAGGACCGGGCGGTGAAGGCATGAGCGGCGAGGGCGACGAGCCCCAGGCGATCCGCAAGCTGACCCCCGGCACGCTGGTGATCGCCAGCCACAATGCCGGCAAGGTGCGCGAGATCGCGGCGCTGCTGGAGGGGCGCGGGCTGGACGTGGTGTCCGCCGCGTCGCTCGACCTGCCCGAGCCGGAGGAGACGGGCACCACCTTCGTCATGAACGCCGAGTTGAAGGCGCGGGCGGCGGCCGACCTGTCCGGCCTGCCCGCGCTCGCCGACGATAGTGGCCTGTGCGTCGACGCGCTGGGCGGCGATCCCGGCATCTTCTCGGCGCGCTGGGCCGGCGAGGACAAGGACTTCGCCCGCGCCATGGACCTGATCGAGACGCGCATCGGCGAGAGCGGCGACCACCCCGCCCGCACCGCGCATTTCGTCTGCGCGCTGGCGCTCGCCTGGCCCGACGGCCATGTCGAATGGTTCGAGGGACGGGTCGACGGCACGCTGGTCCATCCGCCGCGCGGGGACAAGGGCCATGGCTATGACCCGATCTTCCAGCCCGATGGCCATGACGTGACCTTCGCCGAGATGGACGAGCCGCTGAAGAACCGGATCAGCCACCGGGGCGACGCGTTCCAGCAAATGGTCGCGGCCGTATTCTGACGACGGGCCGGGCGGATGACCCAGGTCATCCGCCCGTGCACGCTAGGCGCGGCTCACCAGCAGCTTGTCGATCCGGCGTCCGTCCAGGTCGACCACCTCGAACCGCCAGCCCTGCTCGACGAAACTCTCGCCTTCCGCCGGCAGATAGCGGAACACCGCCAGCGCCAGCCCGGCGGCGGTGGCATAGTCGCGGTCCTCGGGCAGTTCGATGTCCAGCCGCTCCGCCAGCATGTCCGCCGCCGCCGTGCCCGCCACGAGCAGCGAGCCGTCGTCGCGCTGGACGATCGCCGGGCCGTCCTCCGACGACGCCTCCGCCGGGTCGCCGCCCGCGATCGCCGCCAGCAGGTCGGCCGGCGTCACGATCCCTTCGAAATGTCCATATTCGTCGTGGATCAGCGCCATCGGCACCTCCGCCGCCCGCAGCGTGACGAAGGCGTCGGGCGCGTCGACCTGGTCGATCACCACCGGCGCCTTGCGCATCAGCGCCGCCAGATCGAGCGGTTCCTGTCGCAACAGCGCGGCGGCGATGTCGCGTGCCTGGACGACGCCCATGACCGAGTCGATCGAGCCGTCGCCGACCGGCAGCCTGGTATGCTGGGTCACGAGCAGCCGGGCGCGCAATTCCGCCTCGCCGGCCTGGAGATCGAGCCAGTCGACCTCGGTGCGTGGCGTCATCACCTCGCGAACCGGCCGGTCGGCGAGGCGGACGACGCCGGAGATGATCGAGCGCTCATGCTCCTCGATCACGCCGGACTTGCTCGCCTCCGCGACGATCATCTGCAATTCCTCCGCCGTCACCTGCTCCTCGCCGCCCCAGTCGAGCCGCAACAGGCGGAAGATCAGCGCGCTGCTCGAATCGAGCAGCCAGACCAGCGGCGCGGTGAAGCGGGCGATCCAGCGCATCGGGATGGCGACGCCGCAGGCGACCGCTTCCGGCCGGCGCAGCGCGATCTGCTTGGGCACCAGCTCGCCCACGATCAGCGAGGCATAGGTGGTCAGTCCGATCACCAGCGCGAAACCGACCGAGCGCGCGGTCGCAGCGGACAGGCCCAGCAGTTCGAGGCGCGCGGCGGTGGGGGCACCCAGGCTGGAGCCCGAATAGGCGCCGGCCAGGATGCCGATCAGCGTGATGCCGATCTGCACCGTCGACAGGAACTTGCCCGGATCGCCCGACAGCGTCAGCGCCGCGCGGGCCCCCGGCCGCCGGGCGCGCGCCATCGCCGCCAGCCGCGCCTTGCGCGAAGAGACCAGCGCCAGTTCGCTCATCGCGAAGACACCGTTCAACGCGACCAGCGCGAGGATGACGAAGACGTCGATCCAGGGAAAGGGAGGAAGCGGGGCCATCGGCGTGTCCGACGATCCTAGCGGGCGATCGGCCGGTTCGACAATCCGTAAACATCGGGTCAGGCGCGGTTCAGTGCGCAGGTGGAACAATCGCCGGCAAGACCGCATTGTTCAACGACAGCAAAGGGACATGACATGAAGACCCCCATCCTTCTCGCCAGCCTGGCCGCGCTGGTCGCGACCAGCGCCTGCACCACCGATCCCGAGACCGGGCAGCAGCGCATCTCCAAGACCGCGATCGGCGGCATCGGCGGCGCGCTCGGCGGCTATCTGCTCGGCGACATCGTCGGCGGCCGGCGCGACCGGACCGAGAAGATCGTCGGCGCGGGTCTCGGCGGCCTCGCCGGGGCCGGCATCGGCGCCTATATGGACCGGCAGGAACGCCAGCTGCGCGAGCGCACCGCCGGCACCGACGTGCAGGTGATCCGCCGCGGCGACGACCTGGTGCTCAACATCCCGTCGGGCATCACCTTCGCCTATGACAGTTCGGCCGTGCAGCCGCAGTTCCAGCGCACGCTGGACCAGGTGGCGCAGACGCTGGCCGAATATAAGGAAACCTATATCGACGTGTACGGCCATACCGACGCGACGGGCAGCGACGCCTATAACCAGGCGCTGTCGGAGCGCCGCGCCATCGCGGTGGCGGACTATCTGGCCGGTCGCGGCGTGCAGGCCGCGCGCATCGCGACGCGCGGCTATGGCAAGACCCAGCCGATCGCCTCCAACGACACCGATGCCGGCCGCGCCGCCAACCGCCGCGTCGAGATCAAGATCGTGCCGATCCGGCAGAACGACCTGCGCTGATCCTGATCACACCCCTCCCCGTCTCCGGGGAGGGGTGACCTATCAATACGCCGATTTGGGGAAGATCAGCGCGGCGATCGTGCGCGCCATGATGTACAGGTCGAAACCGACCGACCAGTGATCGATATAATAGAGGTCGTATTCGACCCGCTTCAGCAGCTTCTCGTCGGTATCGGTCTCGCCGCGCCAGCCATTCACCTGCGCCCAGCCGGTGATGCCCGGCTTCACCCGGTGGCGGGCCGCGTAATTCTGGGTCGCCTCGCTGAACAGCACGCCGGCCACGCGGGTCGAGGGCGCGTGCGGGCGCGGGCCGACCAGCGACATGTCGCCGAACAGGACGTTGAACAGCTGCGGGATCTCGTCGATGCTGGTGGCGCGGATGATCCGGCCGACGCGGGTCACGCGGGGATCGCCCTGCCGCGCCTGGCTGATCTCGTCATATTGCAGCATGTCGGTGCGCATCGAGCGGAACTTCCAGATGCGGAAGCGGCGATGGTTGAACCCTTCGCGCTCCTGCCGGAAGAAGACGGGACCGGGGCTGTCCAGCTTCACCGCCAGCGCCACCATCAACAGGAAGGGCGCGGCCAGGATCAGCAGGATCGAGCAGAGCAGCAGATCCTCGATCCGCTTGACGATCTGGTCGACGCCGCTGATCGGCCGCTCGAACACCGTCATCAGCGGCAGATGGCCGAGCATCACCATCGACTGGCCCGCCAGGGTGAAGGCGGACAGGTCGGGGGCCAGGCGGATCAGCACCGGGAACATCGCCAGCCGGCCGACCACGTCCTGCAACTCGTCGTCGCTGATATAGGGCATGGCGACGACCACCTGGTCGATCTCGCCCGCGCGAATATCGGCGAGCAACTGCGTCAGGCCGCCGCGATGCGGGGTGCAGAGGCCGGGATGGATCGTCTCCGCCCCCCGGTCGTCATAGCAGCCGACCAGATCGACCGTCAGCATCGGGTTGGACTGGACATAGCCGGCCAGCCGCTGCCCCTGCGACGTCGCGCCCAGGATGGCGACGCGCTGGTTGAACACGCCCTGCCGCTTCATCCGCGACAGGATGAAGGTGGCGACGCCCCGCACCACGACCAGCGCGAAGCCGACCGACAGGAACCAGAAGATCGTCCAGCCGCGCGAAAACGCCTCCGACGCGCGCACGAAGAAGGCGAGCGTCAGCATCGCGATGCAGCAGCCCAGCCACGCCGCCGATACGCGCGGCCAGCTCGACCGCAGCGAGAAGCGC
This sequence comes from Sphingomonas sp. S-NIH.Pt15_0812, assembly GCF_003951315.1. Classification (GTDB taxonomy): domain Bacteria; phylum Pseudomonadota; class Alphaproteobacteria; order Sphingomonadales; family Sphingomonadaceae; genus Sphingomonas. Next base: position 121,184 of record NZ_QLJH01000001.1, on the reverse strand, counting down.
GCATCAACGTCGTAACAGCCCGCCAGCTCGGCGATCAGCGCGTAGAGGACCGAGCTGAGCCAGGCGACGCGGGCATATTGGTCGATCGGCGAGAGCAGGAAGATGGAATAGGTCGCCCAGATGCCGAGCAGGCTGACGACCAGCACCGTCAGCGCCTCCGCCACGCGGGTCGCCAGGCCGGCCATTTCCAGCAAGGCGGGCGCACGCTCGACCCGCCGGTCCTCTACCGGTGGACCGCCGCTTCCGGTCCCCTGCCGCAGGTCGGTTAATGGGCTCACGAGCGCTTCTTGCTCCCTGTTCGAATGCTTTGTCATATCGCGGGCGAGGTGACGGTCCGGTTAATCGATGGTGATGTCAATCACGGTCGGTCCGAATCCAGCTTCTCTCCCGCCGGAACAGGGCCGCTGCCGTAACGCCCAGCTTCCAGAGGATATAGCGTGGAATCGTCTGCCACCCCTTCAACAGGTCGCCGCGCCCGTGCAGCAGCAGCGACCCGAGCGTCGCGACCAGCGCCAGCGCGGTCGGGATCGCGACCGTCGCCAGCGCCCCCCGGCCGATGCCGAACAGCGCGAGCAGCGACAGGAGCAGGATGGCCAGGATGTCGAGCGCGAGCAGCGGCAGGAAGGGCGGTGTCAGCAGATGCAGCCCCAGCCAGGCGAGCGCCGGCCGGCCGCGCCGCAGCCCCTGCCCGATCACCGTTCCGGCATGATCGCCCGCGACCTGGAAGAATCCTGATTCCCAGCGACGGCGCTGCACCTCGGTGCCGCGATCCGAGCTGGTCGCGCTGGTGACGATGGCATGGGGATCGAACAGCGGCGGCGTGCCGTCCAGGCTGCTGCTGACACCCAGCATCAGATCCTCGGCGACATGACCGGTATCGAGCGGCAGGCGCAGGAAGACCGCCCAGGGAAAGGCCATGCCCGACCCGGTCAGCAGCGCGGGCGCCCCGATCCGCGAGGCCCCGAGCTGGCGCACCGCATTCTTGACGTAGAAGGCCGCGGCGGAAAAGCGCGCGGTGCTGGAGACGCTGTCGTCGACCGTCATCGTATAGGCGGCCTGCACCGGCCGGCCGCTGGCGATCGCCCGCGTCGCCAGCCGCGCGAGCGCGCCTGGGGCCGGCACGGTATCGGCATCGACCACGATCACGCAGGGCGGCGAATCGGCGGCGAGATGCGCGCGGCCGAAATCGAGCGCGAAGCCCTTGCCGCGCCGGCTGGTGTCGTGCCGCTCCACCACCTCGGCCCCGGCCGCCCGCGCCACGGCGGCGGTGGTATCGGTGCAATTGTCGGCCACCACCAGCACGCGCATGGCCGGTGGCAGGGTGGCGAACAGGCCGGCGAGCATCGCGCCGATCCCCCGCGCCTCGTCATGGGCGGGGATCAGCACCACCCCCTCCGCCAGCGTGTCGAGCGTCGCGCCCTCGGGCCGGCGCGCGGGCATCATGCCCAGTCCCGCCTCGACGACGAACACCATGGTCACGATCGCCAGCGGCAGGACCAGGATCAGGCACAGAAGGTCGATCATGCCGCCGCTCCCTCGCAGGCGCGCAGATAGGCGAGCAGCCGCGCCGCATTGCGTCGCACGTCATAGCCGGCGAGCGCCCGTCGACGCCCCTCCGCCCCCATGGCGGCGCGCCGTTCCGGGTCGACCGCCAGCGCCTCGACCATCGCATCGGCGAGGTGTTCGGCCGATCCGGCGGGCACGACCCAGCCGCAACTGGCATCGACCAGTTCAGGAACGCCGGCGATCGCGGTGGTGACGACGGGGGTGCCGACCGCCAGCGACTCCATGATCACCACCGGCAATCCTTCCGCGAAGCTCGGCAGCACCATCGCCTTGGCGGCGCGCAACTGTGCCGCCACGGTCGCGCCGTCGCGACTACCCAGCAAGTTGATCTGCTCGCCGAGGCCGAGCCGCGCGATCTCCCGCTCCAGCATCGGCCGCAGATCGCCGTCGCCGATCAGCGCGATGCGCGGGCGGATGCCCCGCTGCGCCAGCAGGTCGAAGGCATGGACCAGCACCGGTAGCCCCTTCTGCTCCGCCAGCCGGGCGATGCAGCAGAAGTCATAGCCGGGCAGCGGCTCGACCCGGCTCGCCTCCAGCGCCGCGAAATCCGCGCCGCAGCCGACGATACGGACCTTGTCCCAATGCTCCACCCCGGTCCAGCGCCACAACTGACTGCGGCAGAAGGAGGTGATCGCCACCACCATCGCGGCATGCGCCGTCTTGGGCGCGATGGCGTTGCTGGGCGGATGGTCCAGTTCCTCCGGCCCATGGACCGTGAAGCTATAGGCCGGGCCGCCCATCCGCCGCGCCAGCATCGCCACCGTCGTCGCGTTGGTGGAGAAATGCGCATGGACATGGGTGATGCCCAGCGCGCGCGCGCGGCGGACGAAGTGGATCGCCTCCAGCAGCGCGGCGATGTGGCGCACGCCGCCATCGCCGGCGGCCGTGCGCACTTGCCACCAGAGCGGCAGCACGCCGATCAGGCGCGGCAGGTTGGTCGCCAGCGCCAGCAGCAGCGACACGAGCAGCCCGGCGACATTGCCGCTGAGCAGATACTCCGTCTTCGCCTGTTCCTCGACATCGGTCGGCTCGACCAGCGTCTTGTCCCAGCGGCGGATGGCGAAGCGGGTGACCGGCTCCCCTTCCGCCTCGATCCCGCGAATCTCGCGCCGGATGAAGGTGGTGCTGGTCTGCGGATAGGTGTTGAGCAGATAGGCCAGCTTCATCGCGTCGTCTCCGAACCCCGATGGCGCCGGCCACCCCCCATGTGCGATCGGCCGCCGGCAACGTCACTTATGGGGCGGCTGACCACGATCATGCCGGCACCGTTACAGAAGCGGGTCACGATCGCCAACCGCCAGATTGGTGCGACGCACCATAAAACCGACCGAGGCGGTCATGGCGCCACCGGGCGCCCAAAGGCCAATGCCGCCCGGCGCTTAGGCGTCTGGTCAAGCGGCTGGCCGGCATATTCGCGGATGCCCCAGGCGCCGCCCCCGCCCGCCGGACCGGTCGCGCTGTACAGCACCATCAGGTCGCCGACCTTCGCCTTCCACGCCGCGATATAGTCGCGGTACAGCCGCTCCATCTCCGGCGAGCGATTGACCTGCTGGACCCGCTCGCCGCCGCCCGGCGTGAAGTCGGTGACATGCTGCCCGGCCTCATAGGTGATCAGCCGCTTGCCACGGCCCCGCACCAGGTCGAGCGTCTTCCAGGCTTGTGCCAGCACGTTCGCCTGTCCCCGACGCAGCGACGCCAGGCGTTCGGGCAGCGGCGCCGTCAACGCCTCCCCCTTATCGTATAGGAAATAGGGCGCGATCGCCACCGCATCGATCGCGTCGGGCAGACCGGGATAGGCCAGGATCTGCTCGGTGACCCAGGGATTGACCGCCTGCGACCCGGCGACCCGGACCAGCGCCGCCGGCCGGTCTGCGAAGACCGTCGACCATATCCGCATCGTCGCGATCGTCTTCTGGCTGTACCGCTTCAACAGCGCCTGGAAGCCGTTGCTGTCGAGCCCGGTGGCGAGCCCCTCCTTCTGAATCTGGTGCGCCAACGGGAAGGCATAGTTCCATGGCTCGTTCGCCAGTTCGACATAGGCGCGGTGCCCCGCCGGCAGCCGGTCATGGACCAGCTTCGCCATCCGGGTGACGTAATCCGCGTCCGCGTTCCAGGGAATGGTGAACCACGGGTCGGCATCCGCCGCCTTGGCCAAGGCCAGCATATGTTCCAGCGCGACGCCCCGCGACCGGCTGGTCTGGTCGATGCTGTCGGGCAGGGCCCGGTCGGCCCAGGTCACCGTCTCGGGATTGGGGTTGGCGGCCGACCAGTCGAGGAAGCGGATCACGCCGAACGGCTTCATGCTCTCGATGAGCTGCGGCGCGAAGACCTGGTCTCGCGGGGCGCTCTTCTCCCGGCAATCCAGGTCGCGCACCGGATCGGTCGCGCTCATATTCGACAGGTTCACCCAGTTCCGGCTGTTGCCCTCCGGCGGCGGGGCGGCGGGCCAGTCGAAGGTCAGGCTGTGGTTGCCGCGGAGGAAGTTCTTGGGATGGCCGCCCACGCCCACATCGCCGGTGCCCGTCCAGGTGCAGCGGATCGCCACCGACCGGCCGGTGAAGACCGCCGATGGCGGGGTCATGATCCGGGCATAGCTCTTACCGGCGGGCACCTGGAGGACCATGCCCTGGCGATCGAGCGCGCTGTCCGGCAACTCCTGCCACTTGTCGCCGGTATCGACCCAGCGGCTGCCGGTCAGCAGGTTCATGAACGTATATTCGTTGGAATAATAATGGGCGGACGCCGGGTTGATGCCCAGCTCGAACCGCGCCCCCTTGGCTGGGCCCGGATCGGCGCCGGCGTGCGGCTGGGCCTGGCAGGCCGTCGGACCGGTGGCGAACAGCGCCAGGCTCAGCCATGCGTAACGATAGGACTTGGTCATCCAGCATCTCCTGCCGGCGGCCCTGTCCGGTCCGCCCTGGCGATTGGCCCCTTGCGAGTCCTGCCTTCCCCGGAGAACCGGGGATCAATGGATGTGGAACAGCATCCGGATCACCCATTGTCCCACCCATCCGGTCGCGATGCCACCCGCCCCGGCGAGCAGGATCAGCAATTCGCGCGGTACGTCCAGCAACCGGTGGCGCGCCAGCGCGGTCCACCCGAATATCTGCGCCATCAACTCGATCGTGCCGACCACCCAGATCACGCCGATCGGCCCGGCATAATGATAGGCCAGGGCGCCGCCCAGCACGAGATAGCCGAGCCGGGCGACATTGGCGGTGAAGGTGTAACGCTGATGGCCGGTGGCGATCATCACCTCGTTGATCGACGAGCTGCTCATCATGAAGAAGCTGGAGATCGCCAGGATGCCCAGATAATGGCCCGCCTGCAGATAGCGGGGATCGTACAGCAGCTCGACGAGCAGCTGCGACACGCCGATCAGCCCGCCGACCGCGAAGCCGTAGAGCAGAGCCGGCTTCATCCGGGTCGCGTAGAATTCGGTCCGCATCCGCTCCGGCGCGCGGCGCGCGACCTCGGCCAGGCGGGGATAGAGGACGCGGCCGACATAGCCGCTGACCAGTCCCACCGGCGCCGCCGCCAGTCCCGATGCCAGCATGTAGAGGCCGAACATCGCCAGCGGGAAGGTCTTGGACAGGACGATCTTGTCCGCCTGGCCGATCACCAGCGTCAGCATCGTCGAGCCGGTGATGAAGCGCGAGAATTTCCACATCTCGCGCACCCGCTCGCGGCTGTAGCGCCAGCGCCGTGCCGAATCGGGGAACATCGCATAGCTGAGCCACATGGACAGGATCAGCGTCATGTTGTTGGCGATGATGATCGCCCAATAGTTGCGGAAGATCAGCGCCATGCCGATCGTCGCGGTCATGGTGAAGATCTGGGTGCCGATGTCGATCGCGCTCAGCCGCTTGAGCTGGCGATTACGCACCGCGGTCACGGTGCTGAGCGCGCTGCACCCCTCGAAGAAGAAGAGCAGCCCGCCGACCGCGATCGGCCAGTGCAGCTCCGGCTTGCCGAGGAACTGGGAGATCGGCCCCGCCAGCAGGAACACGCCCGTCGTCAGGAGCAGCGACCGGATCATCCGGAGCGTCCACACCTCGTCCAGGAAGGTCCGCTCGTTGCTGCGTTCGTGCCGCACGACGAAGGCGACGATGCCGATATCGGACAACAGGCCGAAGGTGACCGCCACCGACGAGATGACGCCGATCACGCCGAACGCCTCCGCGCTCAGCATCCGCGTCAGGATCATCGACCCGACGACGCGGATCATGTTCTGGATCAGCATCGTGCCGACGACGATGGCGGTATCGCCGGCGATCATCTTGCGCGCGGCGTCGATCGCCCCGGCCGGCGACAGGCGGGGGATGAAGGCGGGGATCAGGAAGGAACGCACGGCTACGCCGCTACGCGCTTCGGCCGGCGATGGCCAGCGCATAGCTGTCCTGCCAGCGGCTGAGCAGGTCGCGCCAGCGGAAGCCCAACGCCTCCGCCTTGGCGCGGGCCCGTGCCGACATCCGGTCGGCCGCCTCGGGATCGGTGGCGAGATGCGTCATCCCCGCCGCCAGCGCGGCGACCACCGCCGATTCGCCGCCATCGGGCGCGACCAGCACCGCCTCGCCCTCGCTCAGCAATTCGCGCGGCCCGGCCCAGTCGAGGCACAGGATCGGCAGGCCCAGCGTCATCGCCTCCTGATAGGCGATGCCGTTGGCTTCGGCGAGCGCCGGCTGGAGCAGCCCGCGATACGACCCCAGCCGGTCGTACATCGCCGGCCCCGGCGTCATCCAGCCGTGGAAGGTCACCCGCGCCGCCACGCCCAGATCCGCCGCCAGCCGTTCCAGCGCGCCCCGCTCCTCGCCATCGCCGATGATGTCGAGCGTGACGCGCGGATCGCTCGCCGCCACCGCGCGGATCGCCAGGTCGCAGCCCTTGTAGCCGACCAGGCGGCCGACATGGACGAAGCGGAAATTCTCGCCGTGCTGGCGGAAGCGCGCACGATCGACCAGCGCGTCGGGAATACCCGAATCGAGCGTAGGTACGAACCGCCGGGGCGAACAGCCGGCCAGCCGCAGCGACCGCGCGGTGCGATCGCCCCCCGCGACCAGCAGCGTCGCGCGATGCTTGCCCCGGAAGACCCGGCCCAGCGTCCATTGCAGCGCCGCGATCACCGCCTGCTTGGCCCCGCTGGCGCGGGGATCGCGCGCGGCGAAGGCGGGCGGATAGGAGACGTTGCCGTTGAGCGGCCCGATCACCACCGGAAATCCGGGAAAGCGGAAATAGGGCAGGACCGGCGAGATGGGCGAGGTGAAATGCACCAGATCGGGGCGGAAGCGCGCCGCCACCGCCTGCGCCAGCCGATGCAACTGCCAGGCGTTGAGCAGCGCGAGCAACGGCCCCGCCTTCATTCGGAACAGGCGGATTTGGAGCGGCGTGTCCTCGACATAGTCGATCGCGAGCTCGGGATAATCCCGCGCCATTTCCTCGCGGACCCGGGCATGGGCGACCTGGCGCACCTCATGCCCGAGCGCGCGCAGCTCCAGATGGATCTGCAACGCCTTCAACCCCTCGCCGCCCATGCGGCGCGAGATATTGGGCGCGACGAGCAGGATGCGTCGCCGCGCGCCGGACCCCGCCGCCGCCGCCGCCGCCGCCGGACCGGTCATCAGTTATAATAGTCCGAGTAGCCGCTGCCCTTGCCATAGCCATAGCCGTAATCGCCGCCGGCAAAGCCCTTGATATAGCGGTTCAGCACCGTGCCGAAGCAGCGCACCGATCCCAGCAGCCGGCGCGAGTCGCGCACCTGCTTCGCGGTGGTGACGCCATCCTCGACGACCATGATATAGCCGTCGATCATCTCGCTGACGATCATGCTGTCGTCATTGGCGAAGACCGGCGGCAGGTCGCACAGCACCACCGCCTGGCCCGGGATCGCGCGCATCGATGCGATCAGCCCCTGCAACCGCGCGCTGGCGAGCAGTTCGGACGAATGGACCCGCGCCTCGGCGGTGGGATAGAGGGTCAGCCGCTCGCCCTCGATGCCCCAGGCGATCGAGGCGAGGTCGTCGACCTCGCCCGCCAGATATTCGGTCATGCCCTGCCGGACCGGGATGTTGAACCGTTCCGCGACCGAACCGCGCCGCAGGTCGAGATCGACCAGCACCGTCTGCAATTCGGGCAGCCGCGCCAGCGAGGCCGCCAGGTTGCTGGCGACGAAGGTCTTGCCGACCTGCGGCGTCGCGGAGGTGATGCCGATCACGCGCACCCCCTCGCCCACCAGCCGCGCGATCTGGGTGCGCAGCAGGTTGAACGGGCGCGAACGCTGGTCACGGCTGCGGAACCCCACGATCGCCTCGCCCAGCTGGTCGGCCGGGATCATGTGCCGGGGCGTGACCGGCAGCGGTGAGGTCGTGGCGGTCGGGCTGGCACTGGCCAGGGGAACCGCCCCGGCGGCCGGAGACTGATAGTTCATCTGCTGTCCTTTAGCCCGTTAGCCGGCCATGACGGCCGGGTCGGCCGCCCGCTTGCGCCGGCGGAACCAGCGACGCTTCGACTGGGTCGAGTCCGAATCATCCCCGTCCATGCCCGGCGCGGGACGCCGGCCGGCGATCTGCGGGATGATGACCATCGGCGGCTCGCCCGTCACCGACTGGAGCGAGGCGACGCCGCGGATCGGCCGCATGATGAACTCCAGCACCAGGGCGATGCCCAGGCCGAGCGCCGCGCCGGCGACGATGCCGCCCAGCGCCAGCAACGGGCGGTTGGGCCAGGTCGGCCGGTCGGGCGCGACCGGGGGATCGATCACGCTCAACCGTTCGCCGCGTTGCTGCTCGGTGATCCGGGCGCTGCCGCGCGCGTTGATCAGATTGGTCTGCACCGTCTGGTAGTTGGTGCGCAGCCCGTCCGCCTTGGCCTGGAGCTGGGCGATCTGCTCGTTGACCGCCGGTGCCTTGGCCTGCGCATTGGCGAGCGCGGAGGTGCGCGCCGTATCGTTGCTCATCGCCGCCTGGAGGCTGCTGATCGCCGCCGCATTGGAGGCGATCTGGCTGCGGATCGCCGAGTCGGTGTTCGACCGGGCGACATTGGCGGCCGCGAACTTGCGCGCCTCGGCCAGCCGCTGCCGCGCCGCCAGCACGTCGGGATGGGTATCCGAATAGACCGCCTGCGCCGCGGCCAGCTGCGCTTCCGCCGCCTGCACCGAGGGATCGCGGTCGGTGGCGTTGGCCTGCAGCTTCAACTGCGCCTGGAGCTGCGCATTCTCCCGCTGCAACCCCGCGATCTGCGCCTGATAGCCGCCGCCCGCACCGCCGCCCAGCATCATCATGCCGCCGGTCGACAGGGCCATGCCGTTGGCGGCCTTGATCGCCTCGATCTGCCGCTCGATCGCGTTGATCTGGCCGACCAGCCCGTTCGCCTGGTCCTGCAGGAACTCGACCGTGCCGGTCGCCGCCTGCGAGGTCTGGGCCGCATCCAGCTTCACCAGCCGCTCGACGAAGTCCTGCGCGACGACCTGGGCCTTTTGCGGGTCCGGATAGTCGAAGGTCAGGCTGAAGGCGATCGTGTTCGTGCCGCCGGGGCCGGTCTGGATATCGGCGCTGACCGGCGACAGATTGGTCGCCTTGCGCATCTTGTCGATGACCTCGGACAGCGGCTTGGACGCGCGTTCGTCGGGATAGAGATTGTTGTTCTCGATCAACTCGATCAGGTCCGGCCGGCTGAGCACCTGCTGGCGGATCTTGGCGATGCGCTGGTCGATCAGGCTGGTGTTCTGCTGCTGTCCGACCAGCTGCGCGGGCAGTTCGGGCGATTCGACCAGCAAGGTCGCGGACGATCGGTAGCGCGCGGGCAGCAGCACCGCCGCCGCCAGACCGACGATCGTGCACAGCACGGTCGGCACGATGATCCACCACCGCCGCTGCCACAGGATGGAGGGCAGATAGGCGATCAGGTCGCCGCCGCCCTCGCTGCCGTCGGTGTCGGCGGAATAACCCGAATATGCGTCGTTCATCGTTGCCCGCCCAAGGATACGGTGAGACCCAGCCGCCCGAAGACGCTGTCACCGCCGGTGCTGCCACTGGCGGTTCGAAAGCCACTGGAGATATGGCGATAGCCGGCCGAGGCCAGTGCCGACAGATGGCGCCCCAGCTGACGCTGGTAGCTGCCGTCGACCGAGGTGAAGTCCTGATTGGCCGGCAGCAACCCCTCCGACAGGGCCGGCGTGCCGTTGGCCACATGATTGTACCGCGCCGACGCCGAGACGGTCGACACCTCGCTCAATCGATAGCCCAATGTGGCGCCGGCCGTGGTCTGGGTCCGGACGCCGCCAAAGCCGGTCACGCTCGGCTCGCGCGAGGCGAAGGCACAGAAATTGCCGCGTTCCGAAAAGGTCCGGCATAGCGTGCCTTCCGCCGATACCGTCACCGACGTGCCGCTGATCCGGTCGTGCACGATCGCGCCGCCGACCGCCGCGTTGAGCGTCCAGCGCGGTGACAGCGTGCGGTTGTAGGTCAGGCGCGGCGTGAAGAAGGAAGAGGAGAAGCCGCGATCGTAATCGACGAACGAGGCCGACAGCTGCACGCCCACCGACGACAGCTCGTCGATCGAGCGGCTGAACCCGGCATTCGCGCCATATTGCGTGAAATTGCCGAGCAGGATCGACTGACGCTGCGCCCCCGGATAGGTCGAGCGCGAGGCGTTGACGCCGCCGAAGAGGCTGGTCCGCTCGCTGAGGAGATAGGAAGCGCTCGCGGAGGTGGAGAGCGTCTTGCGCCGCTGGCGCAGGCCGATCAGGCCGATATCGCCATCCACCGGGATCGTCACCACCGGCGCGGTGCCGATCGGGGCCGACACCACCGGCAGGCTGCCCGAGCCGCCCGCGCCCGAACCGATACCCGAACCGACCGCGCCACCCGTGACCGGCACGACCTGGCCGATCGGCGCGAAATTGCCCGCGCCGCCCAGGACCGAGCTGTCATAGCTGGCGGCCACGTCGATGCCGGTGCGCGCGTCGAACTGCTTGTGGCCGTTCGCCGAGGCCTGATAGCCGTTGTTGCTGCCGTAGCGGGTGAAGAAGTCCTGGCGGTTGTACGACCCCGCGATCACCGCCCGATCGACGCCGTCCACGAAGGTGATCGACGGCATGACGTTCAAGGTCGTCGAGGCGCTGCCCTTCGCGCCGCCGGCCCCCAGGAACGGATTGCTGTCATAACCCACGCCGCCCGCCACGGTCAGCGCGGGCACCGTCCGGACCTGTGCGGCGACGCCGAGCGGCGCGACCGCCGCGCCGGTGGCGGCGACCAGCCAGAAGGACCGACGAATCACGGAACGACGACCGTGTCGCCGGCCTGGAGCACGGGCAGGCCCGCCAGATCGCGCTGGCTGGGATTGCCGCGCAGCGCGTCGGTCAACCGCAGGCGGATCGGGGTCAGGCCGCCGCCCTGCTTGCGCATGATCACCACGTCGTTGGTCTGCGCGAACTCGCTGGGACCGCCGGCAAGGCCGATCGCCTCCAGCACGTTGACATATTTGCCCGGCGCGAAGGTGCCGGGCGAGCGCACCTTGCCCATCACCGAGAAGCTGAAGCCGCTGGGCGCGGTGATCGATACGGTCACCTGGGGCACCTGCTCGCGGAACTGGCTGGCGAGCCCGCGGGTGATCACCTGCTCCAGCTCGCTCGGCAGCTTGCCCGCCGCCTCGACCCGGCCGACCAGCGGATAGGAGAAGCTGCCGTCGGGCAGCACCTTGACCACGCGGCGCAGGCGATCCTCGCCCCAGACATAGACTTCCAGCTCGTCGCCCGGATTTATCCGATAGGGAGCCGCCGTGCCGCTCGGCGCGGACGCGGTCTTGCCCGCTTGCGCCAGCGCCGCCGTGCCGCCCGTGGTCGACGCAAGCGCCAGCACGAGCGCGCCCGACGCCCGCAACATCACCATCCTCATCGCGATCCCCTTCGACGCTTGTACCGGTACGGGCTTGCCTTACCCGCTCGACCGGGGAAAAGCCATATGGGACGGTGGATTGGGCTGACATGGCCCGGATAGGGACATATGCGCGATCTGGCAGCTTTCGGTAAGAATTCAGCGCTATGGCCGCGCTCGCCCCGCCCGGGGCGGCGGCGGGCCACGGCGGTGCTGCTGGCGCTCACACTGGCGCTGGCGGCATGCCAGTCCGCCAACGAACGCGCCGCCGCCGCCCAGGCCCAGGCGCAACAGCTTGCCGCGATGGGCGATTATCGCGGGGCGCAGATCCAGTTCGACAAGGCGGTGCAACTGCGCGACAATTCGCCCGACCTGTGGATCGCGCGCGCGCGCAACCAGATCCAGCTCGGCAATTACAGCGGCGCCTTCGCCTCGTTCCGCGCCGCGCTCGACCAGGATCGATCGAACCGCGAGGCGATCGATGCGCTGGCGCAGCTGTCGCTCGCCAGCAACGCGCTGGACGATGCGGGTCGCTATGCCGACCAGTTGCTCGCCATCGACCCTGGCAGCCTGAACGGCCGGCTGGTGCGCGCGACGGTGGCCCTGCGGCGCGGTCGGCTCGACGCGGCGGAACAGATGAGCAAGGCGCTGCTCTCCGAGCAGCCCGACCAGGAGGTGGTGCGCGTGCTGGCCAGCCGCATCGCCGAGCAGCGCGGCGACCTGAAGCAGGCGGTGGCGCTGATCGCCCCGATCTTCACGCAAGGCGGCGGCAGCCCCGACCTGCGCCGACAGCTCGCCTCGCTCTACCAGCGCGGCTACGACAGCCGCGCGCTGCTGGGCGTCGCCCGCCGCGAAGCGGACGCGCGCGCGACCGATCGCGACGCGCAGATCGCGCTGGCGCGGGTGCAGGTGCTGCTGGGACAGGACGACGCCGCCGCCACGACGCTGGCCACGCTCTACACGTCCGATGCCGACGACGCGTTGCGCGACGCCACCGTGGCGATGCTCGCCGACACCGACGTCGCGCCGGCCCGGCTGGCGGCGGCGCTGACGCGGGGTTCCGCCCCCTCGCCCGCGCTGATGCTCGCGGTCGCCGAATATGCGGTCCGGCGGGAGGATTGGGCCACCGCGCGACGGCTGCTGGCCACCTATGCCGGACAGGCGCCGACCGCCGCCACCACCGATGCGCAGGGTGCGCTGGCGGCCGCGCTTGCCGGATCGGGTGATGCGGCGAACGCCACCCGTCTGGCCAATGCGGTGCTGGCGTTCGATGAGGACCGGCCCATGGCCCTGACCGCCCGCGCCACCGCCGCCCTGGCGGGGGGGGACACGAATGCCGCGCTTCGCGACGCGCGCGTGATCATGCGCGACGATCCCGAATCGCCCTATGCCTATGCGCTGCTCGCCCGCATCTACCGCGCGCAGGGCGACACGCTGCTGGCGGACCGGACGCTGGCCGATGGCGCGCGGGCGGCGATGGACGATTCGACGATGCTGCGGCTCTATGCGACGATGCTGGCCCAGCGCGACCGACTGGACGAGGCCTTGTCGCTGGCCCGCGCCTTCACCTTGCGCAATCCGATGTCCGCTTCCGCCTGGGCGACGCGACAGCGCCTGTGCCGCGCCGGGGGCGACGGACCCTGCACGGCGCGGAGCACCGCCATCCTCGCCCGGCTGCACGGGCAGGCCGTATCGGTCCCGCCGCCACCGCCGGAGGAGACGACCGGTTCGCCCGACTATTCCGCGCCCCTATCCGACGACGGAGATTCGACACCATGACCCGGACCCGCTTCATCGGCGTGGATTATGATCCGCTGACGCTGGACGACCTGCTCGAGCGGTTCGGCCAGCGCCCGGCCGAGGCCCGCTTCGCCTATCTGGTCACTCCCAATGTCGACCATGTCGTCCGGCTGCACGACCCGATGCCCGATGGCGACGCGGTCTGGGCCGCCTATCGCGGGGCGGAATGGTGCGTGTGCGACAGCCGCATCCTCGCCGCCCTCGCCCGGCGGCAGGGGATCACCCTGCCGGTCGCGCCCGGCAGCGACCTGACCGCCATGATCCTGGAGCGGCTGTGCCGGCCGGGCGACCGGGTCGCGATCATCGGCGGCCGGGCGGAGACGGCCGAGCGGTTGCGGACGCGCTATCCGACGCTCGACATCGTCCATCATGCGCCGCCCATGGGGCTGCGCCGCAATGCCGCGGCGCTGGAGGCCGCCGCGCGGTTCGCCGCCGGGACGCGCGCACGCTTCCTGTTCCTGTCGGTCGGCTCGCCGCAGCAGGAGCTGCTCGCCGCCCGCATCGCCGCACAGCCGGGCGCGACCGGCATCGGCCTGTGCGTCGGCGCGGCGATCGAATTCGTGGTCGGCGAGCAGACCCGCGCGCCGGACCTCATGCAGCGCCTGCATCTGGAATGGGCGCACCGGCTGCTCGGCAATCCGCGCCGGATGTGGCGGCGCTATCTGGTCGAGGGGCCCCGCATCTTCCTGCTCGCGCGTCGCCATCGGGCGCGCGGCTGAACGAAAAAAGGGGCGCGCCGCGCGGCACGCCCCTTTCCTGTCGTCGCGGGCGAAGCTTACTTCTTCGCCGCGCCGCCCTTGGCATCGGCGGGGGCGAAGCCCGGCTGGTATTCGATCTTCGCGGAGGCACGGGCCTGCTCGACCTGCTTCTTGGCGATGTCCGACACGGCCTGGCGGCGGATCGCCTCGGCGGCGATGCGACTCGCCTGGTCGCCGTTGATCGGCTGGACCTGCGGCGCGCCCAGGACGCTGACGATCACGCGGCCATTGGCGGCGAGCACGAACGGCTCCCCGGCGGGCAGGCGCTTGATCTGCGCCAGCAGCTCCGGCGGCGTCGCGGCGGTGTCGAGCTGGCCCTTCTGGCGGGCGAACTGGATGCCCATCTGGGTCAGGCGCGCGGCCACCGCGTCGAGCGTATGGTCGGCCTCCAGCGCCTTCAGGCGCGACGCGTCCTCGGGCTGGGCGAAGACGATCTGGTCGGCCGGGTAGATGGTGCGGCTGGCGAACATGTCGGGATGCGCGGCGATATAGGCGTCGATATCGGTCTGGCTGGGCACCGGCACGTTCTTCGTCACCTGGTTGCCGAGCATCGAGATCATCAGCTCGTCGTTCATCCGGCGCTGGCGCTGGAGGAATTCGGGATCCTTGTCGATGCCGCGATCATGCGCCTGCTGCACCATCAGCTTGCGGTTGATCAGGTTCTGGAGCGCGGCGGCGCGCAGCGCGGTCTTGTCGCCGCCCTGGGGGGCGTTCTGCAGCTCGCTGTTCAGTTCGGACAGCGAGACTTCCTCGCCATTCACCACCGCCACGACCTGGCCGGTCGCGGCGCGCTTGCACCCGGAGATCGAGACGGCGGCCGTCGCCAGCAGCGCGACCGTGATCATTTTGGAACGCATAACCTTCTTCCACTCCCCACCATCGTCCACTAACCGGGACGAAGCCTAGAAAATCTTACTGCAATGCCTGTACAGGCCGATTCGACGATTTGGAAGGAACGCCTAGATGCAGACTATCTACGATTGGGTTACGGTGGCGTTCTTCGCGGGCCTGGTCGTGCTGCTGCTCCAGCGCTCGATCGGACCAGAAGAATCCCAGGATTCCATGTATCATTATATCGCCCCGGCGCTGGGCTGTGCGGTGACCAATTGGCTAGGCAATAACGGTTACGACATCTTCGCCGTTCTCGTCTTCGTCGCCGCCCTCGCCTATACCTGGTATTTCCTGAAGCCCTTCGCCCGCGCCTGATCCAGGCGCGACCGGCCGGCCCGTCGCCCCGGGCGGCCGGCCGCCGATCAATGCGGGCCGATCAGCATCTTGCGACCGGCGGGGCCGACCGTCTTCACCATCGTCTGGACGAAATGCGTCAGCGCCGCGACCGCTTCCTCGCGATCCTCGGCGATGACCGAGACGCGGGCGAGCAGGCCGTCGGGGATATAGCCCTGCAAATTGGCCTTCGCCATGAACAGCCGCTGGTCGAACCAGCGGATCGGCATGTTCGGCCCGACGCGCGTCCAGTAGAAGACATATTCCCGCCGCGCGCCGCGATCCGCGACCAGGAAACGGCCATGGATCGCGAAGGACGGGTTGATCGGGATCGCCATCGACTCATTGTCGAGGATGGTGAAGCCGGCCGCCGGATAGCAGACCTCCGGCCGGTGGACCTGGAGCCGTCCTTCCTGCACGCTGCTATAGGCCAGCACCATCATCACCTGCGGACCGTTATCCTCCGCATAGATGCGGGTCAGCAGCTGCTCGTAGAGGAAGCGCGACAACTGGTCCTGCGGCGGCAGCACCAGGCCCGACGCGGTGACATAGGTCCAGGGCCCCACCTTGTCGGGGAAGAGCGCGGCGAACGACTTGTCGGTCATGCGCGCCACGCTGCGCCGGGGAACGTAGAGCTCCGACACCGCGACCGTCGCGCCCAGCGCCAGGCCGATCATCATCTTGCGGCGCGAGATCGGGTCGCCCTCGCGCACCGGCACCGCATTGGGCGCGGACTCCGGTCGTGCGACGGCGGGATCGAAGGGCGGCGTGGCGACGCTGCTCATGCGGTCATCCAGCCCATGCGGGTGCCGATCATCGTCAATACCTTGTCGATCAGGAAGATGGTGAGCACCGACACCACGAACATGAACAGGCCGGCCGCTTCGTGCAGGAAGCCCTGCGCCACCGCTTCACCCGCATAATAGGTGAGCAGCACCAGGATCATCACGCGCAGGAAATTGGCGAAGACCGCGATCGGGAAGATCATCATGATCAGCAGCAGCGTATAGCGCCAGCTCGCATTGTGGCGGAGATAGACGTAGAAGCTGCCGATCGCGGTCAGGCTGATCAGCGAGTTGAGCCCGGCGCAGGCGGCGGCGATCAGCAGCTCGAACTGGCCGATATAGATGCTGACGCCCGAGGTCGCGACCGGCAGGCCGAGGTTCGAGAGCAGCCCGACCACCGCCTTGGAGATGCCGAGCTTCACCGGCTGGGTCGCGATGTCGACGAAGGTGTCGGGGATCGGGATCAGGAAGATCGAGTAGAGGATCGGGAACCACAGCACGCCCAGCGTGCGCGCGCCGCCAACCGCATAGAGCACCGCGACCACCGCCAGATAGGCGGCAAGCCCGCGCACCTCCATCAGCCCGGTCACGCGCGCGGCGATATAGAGGAGCAGCGGCGGCGCCAGCGCCAGCGCCGCCGCCCAGGCCTTGGGCGGCACCGCGACGATCGCGGCGCGGCGGGCGCTGCGGGCGAAGATCCAGATCGCGGTGGCGAAGACGATCGGCGCATGAGCAGCCTGATCGGTGCCCCAGCCGCGCGACGCGACATCGTACAGCGTCGGCGCGACCAGCGCGATGATCCCGAGCCAGAAGATCGGATTGCGGCGGAAGCGGTTCCAGACCAGCGTCGCAAAGGCGAGCAGGTCCGGATTCTGCCGGACGGGCGTGGCGCGCTGGCCTGTGGCGGTCGGGGCGGGCGCGGCGTCCCCGTCGTCGACGGGGGTGACCGGCATGGCGTGTGGCGACGAACTCAGATTCATAATCCCGGCAATCATGACCCAGCAAAAGTTAAGGGCGTCATTATGATCCGGAAGCGCCGGCGCGATCGATCGGGCGGGATGCTGTCCTGCCCACTGCCCACCGGCGTCGCCATCCTTCCCCTTGGGGGTCGATCTCTAAGGTCGCGGCCGCACCTTGGCAATGGCCGGCCCGTGCCCGGCCTGTCCCGTTCCGGCAGGGATCAAATCAATCTTCATCAATGGGTAACCATGATACCGACCGCTTCCTTTACGGCCGGTCACGCATGGTCGGGTCATGCCGCTGCCCATTCCCCTGCGCCTGATTCCCTTGGTCGCCGCCGCGCTGGCGGGTGGGATATCCCCGGCCGGCGGCGTGGCGTCGAGGGGGCAGGCGCCATCCCAGGCCATGCCGGCCGTGCGGGTCGCGCAGGATCGCGATGGGCTGTTCCGCCTCACCATAGCGGCCAATGGCACGGCGGTGCGCTTCGTCGTCGACACCGGAGCGAACGTCGTCGTGCTGACGCCGCGGGATGCCAGGCGGATCGGCGCGCATCCCCTGGCCGATACGGGCCAACGTCTGCGCACGGCCGTCGGCGACTCGGCGATGGTCGAGGCGCGGATCGAGGCGCTGGTGATCGCCGGCCGCCGCCTGGGCCCGGTCCGCGCGGTGATCGCACCGGGCGCGCCCAGCTCGCTGCTGGGACAGAATGTGCTGGGACAGATCGAATCAGTGACGCTGCGCGGCGATCGACTGGAGCTTCGCTGAGCCGCCGATCGGTGTGCGACTGCAAACACGCCAGTGATTCAAGCGAAGGCGTGTCGCCATGACCGCCGGACCATCATGCCCTGGAGGCGGGGCAGGTTATCTCTGCGAGTCCCTCCACGCCTCCGATCCGGGGCGCGGTCCGGGCGGATCGGTCGGGCGGTCGCCCTGCCCTCAGCCGAACAGCAACCGACCGGCCGCGACGACCGCGATCCATGGCAGGGCCAGGCCGGTCAGGATGATGACGCCCCGGAACTTGCGCACGCTCTGCTCGAAGGCGTCGAGCGGCGGCGTCTCGTCGGCGGCGTAGCGGATCATCTCCGGCGGGCCGAACGCGGCCGCGACCACCGTGCTCGGCGAGGCTTGCAGCGCCAGCGGATGCGAGGCGAGCGGCACGTCGAACCGGCAGCCATAGCGATCGCCCGCGCGGCGCACGACCTGCGCGCTCTGCCGGCCGATCCCGGCGATGCCGAGCGACACCGACGCGCCGATCGGCAAATAGTCCGCGCAGGACATGCGGAAGCCGGTGACCGACAATTGGTCGACCACCACGTCCAGCGGCCGCTGGTCCTGCCCGCGCAACGTCGCGTCGAGATGGACCTCATGCCGTTCGGCGGCCCGGTTATCGTCTTCGCGGTACAGTTTCGCGGTCAGTGCCATCGCACGCCCTTTCCTACTAGGCCTGCAGCATTAGCCGCAGGCTGGTTAGGGCGCCGTAAAGCGCAAAGGTAAATCCGGCGGTAACCAGGACCGCCGGACTCCTTGCATCAGGGCAGGGTCGGCTGCGCGACCGGCACCACCGGCAGCCACACCGCGCTTGCCCCGCCCGCGCCGTGCTGGATCGTCACCGTCGCCGCCTTATAGTCGGCCGGCTTGGCCAGGAAGATATTGGGGACATAGGTCTGCGGATTGCGGTCGTAGAGCGGGAAGAGCGACGACTGCACCTGCACCATGATCCGGTGCCCCGGCTGGAACACATGGTTCACCGTCGGCAGGCGGAAGCGATAGCGCTGGACCTTGTTGGCGGGGATCGGCGACGGCTTGGCGAAGCTGTCGCGATAGCGGCCGCGGAAGATGTCGAGGCTGATCGGCAGTTCATAGCCGCCCTTCTTGGGATCGGTCGGCACCTCGTCGGGATAGACGTCGATCAGCTTGACCACGAAGTCGCCGTCCGTGCCCGTCGTCTTGGCGAAGACTTCGGCGAACGGCGCGCCCGAGACCCGCAGCGGCTGGGTCAGCACCGGGGTCTGATAGGTCATCACGTCGGTCCGCCCGTCGACGCCGCGCTGGTCGCTGACCAGCCACGCGCCCCAACGGCCATCGCCGAAATTCACCGGGCGCGGCAGATGCGGCACCGGCTTGGCGGGATCGGAGACATAGGAATCGCCGCCCGAGGCCGCCGGCTCGAAGCCCAGCCCGCCATTGGCCTGGAGATAGAGCGGCTTGAGCGGCGCCTCGCAGCTCGACTCGCAGGCCAGCGGCCAGTTGGCCAGCTTGTCCCAGTGGTTCTCGCCGGTATTGTAGATCAGCGCCTGCGGCGGCGTGAAGCGCGGCTGGCCGTCGCGCAGATACTGGTCGAAGAAGGGGAAGAGATATTTCTCGCGCCACTCCGTCGCGGTATCGCCGTTCCACTTGAAGTCGCCCAAGGACGAGCCGTCGTAATTGGCCTGGCTGTGCCGCCACGGCCCCATGACCAGGAAGTTGTTGCCCAGCTTGCCCTTGGCCTTCAGCGCCTCCCAGGCGGTGATGGTGCCGTACATGTCCTCCTGGTCCCACAGCCCCTGCTCCCACATGGTCGGGACGTCGGAGGGATTGGCGGCGAGCAGCTTGTCGAGCGCTTGGCCCTGCCAATAGGCGTCATAGGCGGGATGCGAGACGAACCGGTCCCAGAAGGGAAGCTGGTCGTACCCCGACCGCTTCGCCCAATCGCCGGCCGACCCGGCGCGCAGGAACTGGGTATAGTCGTCATAGATGCCCGACGGCGGCTCCTCGCCCGCGCCCTTGTAGCCGGTCTGCGACCCGATCCAGCCGATATTGGCCTGGCGGAAGGCGCCATAGTGGAACCAGTCGTCGCCCATCCAGCCGTCGATCATCGGGCTTTCGGGCGCAGCGGCCTTCAGCGCGGGATGCGGGTGGAGCAGCGCCATCGCCACGGTGAACCCCTCATAGGAAGAGCCGACCATGCCGACGCGCCCGTTCGATTCGGGCAGGTTGGCCTTGTTCACCAGCCAGTCGATCGTGTCATAGGCGTCGGTGGTGTGATCCACCTTGGTCGGGTTGAGCGGGCCGACCACCGGCCGGGTGACGACATATTCGCCCTCCGACCCGTATTTGCCGCGAATGTCCTGGAACACGCGGATATAGCCGTGGCGGACGAAGACCTCGTCGCCCTGCGGCAGCGTGGCGAGCATCGACGGGCTGTCAGCGCGCGACGCCCGGCCGCTGGCATTATAGGGGGTGCGGGTCAGGAGGATCGGCGCGTCGGTCGCGCCCTTGGGGATGACGATGACGGTGTGCAGCTTCACCCCGTCGCGCATCGGGATCATCACCTCGCGCTTCACATAGTCGTAGCGATCGGTCGGCGGCGTGAACTTCGCGGGGATGTCGCCATGGGCGGGCCAGCCGATCGCGCCGCCCTGGCCGGTCGCGGGCGACTGCTGCGCCG
Organism: Sphingomonas sp. S-NIH.Pt15_0812; assembly: GCF_003951315.1. Classification (GTDB taxonomy): domain Bacteria; phylum Pseudomonadota; class Alphaproteobacteria; order Sphingomonadales; family Sphingomonadaceae; genus Sphingomonas. Next base: position 100,795 of record NZ_QLJH01000001.1, on the reverse strand, counting down.
GCGCGGCGGCAGCGATCAGGATGGTGGAGAGGCAAAGCAGCGAACGAAAGCGCATCGAACCGTCCCTTTGGGAAGACATTATGCCCTATCTGTGCCGGGCACCGGGACCCGTGGCAATGGGGTGTCGCGGATGATGTGATAAAATCTCATTAGCCGATCGGAGTGGTGCCCGGAATCCGATCCCGCATACGACGACGGGAAGCGCGCGATCGAGCATCGTATCCGCCCGATATCCTGTTCCCCGGCGAAGGCCGGGGCCCAGGTGGAAAGGCAGACGTAACGAAGCGCTGCGCGTTATCACCGGCGTCCCCCAACTGGGCCCCGGCCTTCGCCGGGGAACAGAAAGGGCCAAGCCCCTCAAAACCGCAAGATCATGTCCCGGCGATCCAGCCCCGAGCCATAGTCGCCCGCCGCATAGCGGCGAGCCGCATCGGTCATTCCCGCCCTATTCCGCCAGGTTCGCGAACATCCAGTCGTGGAACAGCCGCACCGGCTTGGTCTGGAAGGCGCGCGGGCGGCAGACGAACCAGTGGCTGTACGGGCTGGTCACCTCGATCTCCGGGAACAGCCGCACCAGCCGGGGATCATTGGCATGGTTATAGTGGCTGGCATGCATGAAGGCGACGCCCAGTCCCTGCGCCGCCGCCTCCAGCATCAGCCCGCCCGAATCGAACAGGTCGATCGCCTGCGGCTTGATGACGCCCAGCCCCGCCGCCACGCTCCACGCCCCCATGGTGTCGGGCATTTCGCGGTGCAGCAGGGCCGTCATCGATTCGAGCTGGCGGGGATGGGTGAGCGGGCGCGGCCCCTCCAGCAAAGCGCGCTGGCCGATGACATAGACCGAATTGCGGTCGAGCAGCTTGGAATAGAGCGCCGGATCGATGTCGCGCGCCAGCGCCACCACTGCGTCCAGCCCCTCGCCCAGCCGCGATACGCCGTGCCCGGCCGTGTCGATGTCGAGATGCAATTCGGGATGCGCCCGGCGCAACTCGCCCAGCTTCGGGAACAGCCGCTGCGCCGCGAACAGCGGCAGCACGCCCAGCCGCAGCCGCACCAGCTCCTTGCCCGCCGTCATCGCCTCGACCGCATCGGACAATTGGTCGAGCACCGGCGCGATCTGGATCAGCAGCCGCTCGCCATCCTCGTTCAGCACCATCGCCTGGTGACGGCGCGCGAACAGCGGCTTGGAAAGGAAGCGTTCCAGCGACTGGACACGCCGGCTGAGCGCGGGCGCGGACAGCGCCAGTTCCTCGGCGGCGGCCTTGATCGAGCCCAGGCGTGCGACCTGGACGAAGGCCTCGATCGACCCGAGTGGTGGCAACCTGCGCATAACCCTCTCTTATTCCGTTACCGATACCAACGATTGCCGATTTTGCAATTCTACCGTCTCTTTTCGCACTTGCAACATGGACGGTCGCAGCGCAAAAAGACGGTGCCTTTCAGGCATCCTCTCCTAAAAACTTTCACGAGCCGTGTCGTCCGACGCGGCTCTTTTTTTGCGTCCACGCCCTCTCGCAGGGGTGGAACCGGCTTCCTACCTTGCGCGCTTGCCCCGCAAAATGGCGCGTGAAAGGATGATGATGGCCGATAGTGAGACCCCCGCGCGCAGGATCCAGGTCGCCAACAGCCGCCCCGAGGATTCGGGCCGCGGTCTGGCGCACCTGCCGCGCTCGCTGATGGCGACGCTGGGGGTGGGCGAAGGCGACGTCATCGAGATCGTCGGCAAGCAGTCGACCCCCGCCCGCGCGGTCGGCCCCTACCCCGAGGATGAGGGGCTGGAGCTGTTGCGCATCGACGGCCTGCAACGCGCCAATGCCGGCGTCGGCTCGGGCGATTTCGTCGAGGTCCGCAAGATCGAGTCGAAGCCGGCGACCCGCGTCGTCTTCGCCCCGGCGCAGCAGAATCTGCGGTTGCAGGGCTCGTCCCAGGCGCTGAAGCGCACCTTTATCGGCCGCCCCTTCTGCCAGGGCGATGTGGTCGCGACCGCCGGCCACCAGCGGGTCGGCAACATGCCGCCGGGCGTGCAGCAGTTCATGAACGCGCCGGCCTATGCGCTCCAGGAAATCCGCCTCGTCGTGGTGTCGGCCAGTCCCAAGGGGGTCGTCCATATCGACGAGCATACCGAGATCGAGCTGCGCCCCGAATATCAGGAGCCGCAACAGACCCGCCGCGCCGACGTCACCTATGACGATATCGGCGGCATGGCGTCGACGATCGACCAGTTGCGCGAGATGGTCGAGCTGCCTCTCCGCTATCCCGAGCTGTTCGAGCGGCTGGGCGTCGAGCCGCCCAAGGGCGTGCTGCTCCATGGGCCGCCGGGCACCGGCAAGACGCGGCTGGCCCGCGCCGTCGCCAATGAATCGGATGCGCAGTTCTTCCTGATCAACGGCCCCGAGATCATGGGGTCCGCCTATGGCGAATCCGAATCGCGCCTGCGCGAGATCTTCGAGGAAGCGAGCAAGGCCGCACCCTCGATCGTCTTCATCGACGAAATCGACTCGATCGCGCCCAAGCGCGGTCAGGTGCAGGGCGAGGCGGAAAAGCGGCTGGTTGCGCAGCTTTTGACGCTGATGGACGGGCTGGAGGCGCGCGCCAATCTGGTGGTGATCGCCGCGACCAACCGGCCCGAGGCGATCGACGAGGCGTTGCGCCGGCCCGGCCGCTTCGACCGCGAGATCATCGTCGGCGTGCCCGACGAGCGCGGCCGGCGCGAGATCCTGGGCATCCATGCGCGCGGCATGCCGCTGGGCGACAAGGTCGACCTGGACGAGCTGGCGCGCACCACCTTCGGGTTCGTCGGCGCGGATCTGGCGGCGCTGGCGCGCGAGGCGGCGATCGAGGCGGTGCGCCGGATCATGCCCCGGCTCAACCTGGAGGAGCGGACCATCCCCGCCGAGGTGCTCGACACCCTGTCGGTCACTCGCGAGGATTTCCTGGAGGCGCTGAAGCGCGTCCAGCCCTCGGCGATGCGCGAAGTGATGGTGCAGGCGCCGACCACCCGCTGGGAGGATGTCGGCGGCCTCGACGCGGCGCAGGAACGACTGAAGGAAGGCGTCGAGCTGCCGTTGAAGGACCCGGACGCGTTCCGCCGCATCGGCATCCGCGCGGCCAAGGGCTTCCTGCTCTACGGCCCGCCCGGCACCGGCAAGACCCTACTCGCCAAGGCGGTGGCGCGCGAGGCGCAGGCGAACTTCATCGCCACCAAGTCCTCCGACCTCCTGTCCAAATGGTATGGCGAGAGCGAGCAGCAGATCACCCGCCTGTTCGCCCGCGCCCGCCAGGTCGCGCCGACCGTGATCTTCATCGACGAACTTGATTCGCTGGTGCCGGCGCGCGGCGGCGGATTGGGCGAGCCGCAGGTGACCGAACGCGTGGTCAACACCATCCTGGCGGAAATGGACGGGCTGGAGGAGCTCCAGTCGGTGGTGGTGATCGGTGCGACCAACCGGCCGAACCTGATCGATCCGGCGCTGCTGCGGCCGGGACGGTTCGACGAACTGATCTATGTCGGCGTGCCGAGCGAAGCGGGTCGACGCCGCATCCTCGACATCCAGACCCAGAAGATGCCGCTGGCGGCGGATGTGGACCTGGACGTGGTGGCACGGCGGACCGACCGGTTCACCGGCGCGGATCTGGGCGATGTGGTGCGCCGTGCCGGACTGGTGGCGCTGCGTCGATCGATCGGTGCGCATCAGGTCGACATGAGCGACTTCGAGCAGGCCCTGACCGAGAGCCGCGCCAGCGTGACGCCGGAGATGGAGCGCGATTACGAACAGATCGCCGCCCGGCTGAAGCAGGATGCCGCCGCGATCCAGCCGATCGGCTTCGCCTTTCCCGACCGGGCGGGATGATCGGACCGTCGAGACCTCCCCGTGCCCCGGCCATGGCCGGGCACGGGGATTGGTCCGGCGCTATGCCGGCCGCTTGGCCGCCGCCGCGACCTCGCGACCGAAGCGGGCCAGAGCGGTAGCAGTGATGCGGGGCTGGGCCATCCCCTTGCGGTCCCATTGCGGGGTGAGGGGCACGGAGCGCTTGCTCCACCGCCGTGCTTTCGCTCACTCGCCGATACGGACAGGCCCCGTCATCGGTTTGAACATGCGCCGTTCCGGCAGCGCCGGCAAAGCCGCATGGACCGGCGTGCCAAGCTCCAGCACGGCATCGAACCGCGCATCCGGATCGGCCGTCGGCACCAGTCCCGGCTTCGCCGCCTCGGCACGGCCACCTGAATGACTGCCGCAACCGTCCTGCTCACACGTCCAACTCGTGCCGCCATTATAGCCGACATCGACCGTCATCGTCGCGCCGCGTGGCATCAGCGAACCCGCCGTGTGGATCGTCATCCCCGGCCGCTCCACCGGCTTGCGCATCATGTGAACATTGCCCGCCAATGCGATCAGCAATCCGTCGGGGCCGAGTGGAACCGCCCGCCAATTGCGCGCCATGATCGCGTCGCGGGCGATTCCCCGGGGCTTATCCTTGCCGACATCGCTGCAGACGACGCCGCGGATCAGTCCCGCCTGCTTCAGGACCCGCAACCGCTCGAACAGGGCGAGGAAGGCGGTACTGCTGCGCCCGTCCTGCCACGTATCATGCCAGATCGGCAGGGTCAGCAACGCCGCCCGTGCCTCGGCATCGCCATTGGAGGCGAGGAAGGCATCGACCACCGGCTGATCATCCGACGAATATTCCACCGCGACCGTGACCGGCCGGCCGCTCCGCGCCGCCGCGCAGACCAGATCGGCGAAGGCGGCCGGCGTCTCCGCCGTGCCATGAATCTCCCCGATCAGCAGATAGCGTATCGAGGGTCGCCACAGGGCCTCCGCGCCGGGCGGGACCGGACATGGTCCCACCGCACTTGCCGCCGCCAGAGCCAGTGCCGCCGCCATCAGCATCCGAACCTTCCCCAAGACCCAGTGGATGGCGTGACGCTATCACAGCGCCGTCACCATCCACAACGCCATCGCCACCATCATGACATTCTCGGTCAGCGAGACGAATCCCAGCGGGACATTGCCGCTGCCACCGACACAGGCGCATTTCAATTCGCGCGCGTCGATATAGACCGCCTTCACCACCGACACCGCGCCGACCCCACCGATCGCCAACGCCACCGGGATCGACAGCCAGGGCCATAGCCGCGCCAGCATCAGCGCCCCCGCGCCCAGTTCCAGCAGCGGATAGACATAGCCATAGGACAGCCAGCGCCGCGCCAGCAGGTCATAGCCGAGGAACATGGTCGCGAACCGCTCGACATCCTGGAGCTTCAGCATCGCCAGCAGCATCATCGTCACCGCGACGAACCGTTCGGCGCCGAGCAGGCCGATCGGCGGCGCGCCGGTCAGGCCGTTGATCGCCAGCGCGATCAGCGCCGCCACCGCGAACACCGCCAGCACCGGGCGATAGCTGGTGGCGTTCGGATCACGCACCGTCAGGCCGAAATGCCGACGCAGATCGTCATAGCCGCCGATCCGCCGGCCATCGATGAAGATTTGCGGCGTCGTCTTCACGTCGTGGCGCGCCTTGAAGGCCTCCTGCTCGGCCCGGCTGGTCAGCCAATGGTCGTCGACCGCATAGCCCCTGCGGCGCAGCAGGGCGCGCGCCTTCAGCCCGAACGGACAGACATGGGTCGGCATCACCATGCGATAGAGGGTGGCGACGGGGGGATCATTCGGCGTGGCGGGCATCGATCCGGTCCTTGGCTGGCACTGTCACCGCCATCATATGGGGTACGTACCACGGTACGGAGTCAAGCATGACCATCGGCGAACTCGCCCGCGCCGCCGGGCTGGGGGTGGAGACCATCCGCTTCTATCAGCGTCGCGGCCTGATCGGCACGCCAGCGCGGATCGGCGCAGGCCTGACCCAGGGCATGCGTCGTTATGATGCGGCGCATCTGCGGGCCTTACGCTTCATCCGCTCGGCGCAGGCGGCGGGGTTCACGCTGGAGGAGATCGGCGAACTCCTGCGCCTGGACGCGACGCACGACCGCCCCCAGGCCCGCGCGCTGGCCGCCGACCGCCTCGCCGCGCTCGATCGACGGATCGCCGAACTGGAGGCCGCCCGCGCCGCGCTGCGCCGATTGGCGAAGGCCTGTGCGGTGAGCGAGGACGGCCCCTGCCCGATCCTCACCGCCTTCGACTGACGCCAAGGGTCAGGCGGCGGTCAGATCCAGCGTCTCGACACCGCCGATCGGAACACGGCGCGCAATCAGGCTGCCCGTCGGCACTTGATAGCGCTGCCGCAAGGTCACGCGTTCGACCCGGTACATGCCGGACGCCCCCTTTTCACCCGGTGCCGGCGCGAAGCTGCTATAGACCCGCCCTTCCACCTGGCGGACAATCGATCGCGCCCAGGATTCCGCCCGCATGCCACGCAGGATTTCGACTTCATCGGTCCGCCCATCCGGCCGGATCCAGAAGCCGACATCCACCCATTGCACGCTGCTGACATCACTCGACAGGACCGGGATCGGGGTCACCAGTTGAAACCGGCTGGCCGCATTGTTCACGGTGGCGAGGTCCGTGAAATCATAGGCGGGATTGACCACCAGCAAGGGCGTCTTGCGATAGCCTGCGCCGATGCTCTTCGACCGTCGCAGCATCTCTTCGTCGCTCAGGCTGGCCGCGTCGATCCGGAAGCGCATGACCCGGATCACGTCCGGCAGATCGCCGGTCCTGGCGGCGGGACGCGCGGCGATCGCGTCCAGCATCGCCCGTGCGGCCGCGCGACGGCCCATGGTCGCGGTCAGCCACGCCACCCGGATCGCGGCGACGGCGGCCATCTCCGCCTGACCGGCGCGCTCCGCCTGCTGCTCGGCCGCCTGGTAGGACAGCTTCGCCTGTCGATAGTCGCGCAGCTTCAGCCACATGTCGCTGAGCGCCGTTATCTTTGCGATCACCGCCGGATCATCGGCGGGCAGATGATCGCGCAATATCCGGACCTGTTGCCGGGTGCCGCGACGGAAGCCACTCTCGTCGCCCTCATGCAGCGAGACGGTGGCATAGGCTTCGTAGAGCGAGGAGACGAGCTTGGGGCTGGTCGCCTCATGCCGCCGATTGCGATCGATGGCGCGCGTCAGCAACAGCTTGGCCTTCAAATATTCCCCGTCGCGAAACAGCGTCTCGGCCGAAGCGATGGAGACCTGCGCATCCCGGCGCACCGTACACTGGCCTGCCTCGCATTGCCGGAGCGCCTGGGACAGGCGTTCGCCCTGAACCACGATGGCGGGCGCCTGGACCTGAGCGAGCAGCAGCAACAGGATCATCGGCCTATCTCCATGCAGCGGTCCGTCAAGCGTAACGGTATAATCTCACTCTATGGTTTCCGGCGCGATGGCACCAGTTCGGATAGGTGGTAGGTTCACAATGGACACGATTCCCGGCCGTCACGCGTGTCTGACCGTCAGAATGCGGTCCGACCGATCACATTGCCCGCCGGGCCATAGCGGCAGACGACATAGTCGAAGGAGGCGCTGCTCGCCATCGCGCAGCCGAGCGCGGTGGTCGAGCGCCAGACGATCTGGCTGTAATGGCCGACATCCTGCCAACGGCCGGTGATGCTGAACTGCGGCGTGGGATGGTTCACGAACAGCCGCGCCTCGTCCGTCCAGGCCGCCGCCATCGCGGCATGGTCATAGGCTCCGCGCGATCCGACCCACAGATTCTCGCCCTGCCCCCGCCGCATCGACGGCGGCGAGTGGCGGAAGACATCGGTTCGGGCCATATCCTCGGCATAGCTTCGCGCCGCGCCGGCGAGCGTCGCGTCCCAGGCGAGCGGCGGCACGCCGACCCGCGCCCGGGTCGCATTGTGCATCGCCAGCATCGTGCCGCGCAGGGGATCATCCGCCGATGGCGCGACCGGCTGAACCGGGGCGGGCGGCGGCGGCTCCGCCGCCCGGGCGGCCGGAGCGATGGCGAAATCCAGGCTCGCCCATGCGAGCCCCGACATGATCAAATGCGAACGCACGACTTCCCCCAGCCTCCTGGCGGCCCCATAGCGGTGCAAGATGAACATTTTCCGAACGTATACGATGTCCGACGACCTCGCCCTCTATGTCCATTGGCCTTTCTGCGTCTCGAAATGCCCCTATTGCGACTTCAACAGCCATGTCCGCGCGAGCGTGGACGAGGCGGCGTGGCAGGACGCGCTGCTCGCCGACCTGGCTTATGAGGCGCAGGCGCTGCCGGGGCGGCGGATCGGATCGATCTTCTTTGGCGGCGGGACGCCCTCGCTGATGCCGCCCGCCACGGTCGCCGCCGTGCTGGCGGCGGCGGAGCGGCATTGGGGCTTCGCACCGGATGTCGAGATCACGCTGGAAGCCAATCCCTCCTCGGTCGAAGCCGCCCGCTTCGCCGACATCGCCGCCGCCGGGGTCAATCGCGTGTCGCTCGGTCTCCAGGCGCTGGACGACGAGGCGCTCCGCTTCCTGGGCCGCGCGCATGGCGTGGCGGAGGGGCTGCGCGCGGTGGAGACGGCGCAATCCGCCTTCGCGCGGGTCAGCGTCGACCTGATCTATGCCCGGCCCGGCCATCGCCTCGCGGATTGGGAGGCGGAGCTGACGCGCGGCATCGCGCTCGGCACCGAGCATCTGTCGCTCTACCAATTGACCATCGAGCCGGGCACGCGCTTCGCGACCGAGGCGCAGGCGGGGCGGCTGGTGATCCCCGATGGCGACACCGCCGCCGACCTGTTCGAGGCGACCCGCGCCATGACCGCCGCCGCCGGCCTGCCCGCCTATGAGACATCCAATCACGCCCGCCCCGGCGCGGAGAGCCGCCACAACCTGACCTATTGGCGGTACGGCGATTATGCCGGCGTCGGGCCGGGCGCGCATGGCCGGCGCGGCGGGCTGGCGACGGTGCGGCACAAGAAGCCGGAGAATTTCCTGAACGCGGTCGCCCGCAACGGCCATGGCGCGCAGAGCGAGACCCCGCTCACCCCGCACGAACGCGCGACCGAGGCGCTGGTCATGGGCCTCCGCCTGCGCGAGGGGATCGACACGGCGCGGGTCGCGGCGCTGGCCGGCGGCACCGCGCCGATCGATACGCGCGCGGTGGCGCGTCTCTCGACCCAGGGACTGGTGGCGACGGAACCCGGCCGGTTGCGCGTGACCGAAGCGGGCGCGCTGCTGCTCGACGCGATCCTGACCGAGCTGGTCAGCGACGGCTGAGGTCGCGCTACGCTCCATGTCCGCGCCCTATCCCCCGAAGCCGGCCGGCGCGGGGGAGACGACGATGCTGCCGCCCGGGCGCACCTCCTGCACCTCCAGCGCGCGTTCGGCGACGCCGTCGCGGCCGAAGCGGAACGCGCCATCGATCCCGGCGAACCCGTCCGGATCGCGCAGCTTCGCCTCGGGGAAGGGCCGGCCGGTTGCCCAGTCGCGGGAGATGCGCACGGTCAGCAGCACCGCGTCATAGCCGAGGCTCGACAGGCGATAGGGGGAGGCGCCGTAGCGCGCACGGTATTTGATCGCATATTGGCGATAGAGCGTGTTCGACACCGAGGCATACCAGGCCCCGGCCAGCGCGGTCTTCGCCGCCAGGCCGTTTTCCGAATTCCACAATTCGGTGCCGAGCAGGTGCGTGCCCGCCCCGCTCGCGCGCTTGACGACGGGCGCGGCGACCGCCGCCACCGGGGCGCTGTCGGCGATCATCACCGCGTCATAGGGGGCCTTGGCGACCAGCCGCTGCGCCGCCGCGCCGACCGCCCCGGCGGCGCGGCCATAGGTCTGGAGCGAGACGACCTGCCCGCCCGCCCCCTCGACCGCGCGCAGGAAGGCGGTGGAGGCCCGCTCGCCATAGAGGCCGTTGGGCACCAGCCCCGCGAAGCTGGTGACGCCGCGCCCATGCGCATAGTCGACCACGCGCGCGATCGACTGGGCCGGGACATAGCCCATCACATAGGTGCCCGGCCCCGCCACGCTGGTGTCGTTGGAGAAGGACAGCACCGGCACGCCCGCCGCGCGCGCGATCGGCGCGACCGCGCGGGCATCGTCGGCCAGCAGCGGGCCAAGGATCAGTTGCGCGCCCTCGGCGATCGCGCGGCTCGCCGCCGCCGCCGCGCCGCCGGCCGTGTCGTAATTGGTGATGCGGACCGACTTGGCCTGGGTGTCGAGCAGCGCCAGCATCGTCGCATTGGCGATCGAACGGCCGACGCCGGCATTGGCCCCGCTCAGCGGCACCAGCAGCGCGACGCGATTGCGCGCCTCGTCGCGCGGTAGGCCCGGCTCCACCCCGGCCGGGGGACGGACGACGGGCGCGGTCGCCTGGGGCGGCGGCGCGGGCGGTTCGACCCCACGCGGCACCACCGTCGAACAGGCGCCGAGCAACGCCGCGGCGGCCAGCGCGAACCAGCGCCCGACACGCCCCCGTTGCAGCGACCCCGTCGCCTCTGCCATGTGCATCCCCATGTCTCCTCTTGAACCCGGACTCTACATCGTCGCGACGCCGATCGGCAATCTCGGCGACCTAAGCCCCCGTGCGGCCGATATTCTTTCGCGTGCCGACGTCATCGCCGTGGAGGACAGCCGCGTCACTGCCGGCCTCCTCCGCCATATCGGTGCGAAGCGCCCGATGGTTCCCTACCACGACCATAATGCCGAAGGGGTCCGTCCCGGACTGATCGCCCGGATGGCCACGGAGGCGGTGGCCTTGGTGTCGGATGCGGGCACGCCGCTGATTTCCGACCCCGGCTACAAGCTGGTCCGCGACGCGCGCGCGGCCGGCCATGCGGTGGTCACCATTCCCGGTCCGTGCGCGGCGGTGGCGGCCCTGACGCTCGCCGGCCTGCCGACCGACCGCTTCCTGTTCCTGGGCTTCCTGCCGCCCAAGGAGAAGGCGCGCGGCGATGCCATCGCCGAGGTGGCGGCGGTGCGAGCGACATTGGTCCTCTACGAATCCGGCCCGCGCCTGGGCGCCTGCCTGGCGACGCTGGCGGCGGTGCTGGGCGACCGCGAGGCGGCCGTGACGCGCGAGATCAGCAAGCGGTTCGAGGAGGCGGTGACGGGCACGCTGGCGACGCTCGCCGACCGCTATGCCGACGCCCCGCCCCGGGGCGAGATCGTCATCGTCGTCGCGCCCCCCGGCGAGGCCCCGCCCGCCAGCGCGGAGGAAGGCGACACGGCGCTGGCCGAAGCCCTCACCCGCCTCCCCGCCGCCAAGGCCGCCGGCGAGGTGGCGAAGCGCCTGGGGCTGGACCGCAAGGCGCTGTACGCGCGGGCGCTGGCGATGAAGGCGGAGGGGTGAGGATGAGGAGCGCCCCCACAGAGCAGTGACGCGGCGGCGCTATCCGCACCGAGTGGCGAGAGGATAGCGTTCGAGAAATGATCGACTATCGAAAACGATACGGATCAAGCGTTTATTCAGCGCCCCCTTGCGGCAACCTCATCAGCCATATCCATCTGGTTGTCAGCTCGTAAACTGGACTCGACTTGCCATAGGTGACAAGCGTTCCAAGCGGATGCGCCCGGATCGCTTCGTAAAGCACATCAGGACGGTTTTCACGAAAGACAGGAGGGCGGTACATAGCCACTCCACATACGGCATGTGCTGGACACATTCTATACCGCGCTTAAGCCGATTCAACATTCCCTCAATAGCATTTTCGATGGGACGAAGCTCCGGATTGCTTAGTCAACCTCTACCTGTCTCTTGCGTCTTCCCGATTGATCTTTTTTCGAAACGCCATAAAGCGGATGGGGAAACCAGACGGGATGCTTAGCCAAATCGTTCGGCTCTCACTGCAACTGGGGTACGCGCCGTTAAGCTAACGCGCGCGACCGTGCCTCTTGCCACCCGTCTTCGGCCGCGCCACCCTGCACGCCATGCTCCGCCCTTCCCGCCCCCGGACCGCCGCGCACCGCCAGAAGGCCGAGTCCGCCGGTCGGCGCGGCGAGCGGCTGGCGGGGTGGTGGTTGCGGCTGAAGGGCTGGCAGGTGCTGGACCGCCGGGTCCGGACACCCGCCGGCGAGGTCGATCTGGTCGCGCGCCGGGGTTCGCTCATCGCCTTCATCGAAGTGAAGACGCGCGCGACCGCCGCCGATCTCGACTGGGCGATCGACGAACGCCGGCTGGCGCGGGTCGCGGCGGCGGCGGAGCTGCTGATGCCGCGCTATGCGGGGCCGGGCGACGATATCCGCGTCGACGTGCTGCTGCTCGCCCCCGGTTGCCGGCCGCGTCATATCGAGAATGCCTGGATCGGCGGCTGAGACGCGCCTACATCCCGCCGCCACAGCCCCAAGCCCGATCGGAGTGCCCATGTCCCTTTCCGTCGCGGTCCAGATGGACCCGCTCGCCGGCATCAACATCGCCGGTGACTCCAGCTTCGCGCTGATGCTGTCGGCGCAGGCGCGCGGGCATCGCCTGTTCCATTACGGGCCGGAGGATCTCAACTGGTCCGACGGGCGGCTGACGGCGCGCGCGCATCCGGTGACGGTGCAGCGGGTGGCGGGCGATCATTTCCGCTTCGACGCGCCCGTCCGGCTCGACCTGGGGGCCGAGGTCGACGTCATCCTGATGCGCCAGGACCCGCCCTTCGACCTGGGCTATATCACCGCGACACACCTGCTGGAGCGGATCGCCGACCGGACCCTGGTCGTCAACGATCCGCACAGCGTCCGCAACGCGCCCGAGAAGGTGTTCGTGCTGGACTATGCGCATTTCATGCCGCCGACGCTCATCACCCGCTCGCTGGAGGAGGCGCGCGCTTTCCTGGCGACGCATGGCGAGATCGTGGTCAAGCCGCTGCACGGCAATGGCGGCAAGGCGATCTTCCGCGTCGGCGCGGACGGGGCGAACCTGTCGGCGCTGATCGAGGTGTTCAACCAGACCTGGCGCGAACCGCACATGATCCAGGCGTTCCTGCCGGCGGTGGCGAAGGGCGACAAGCGCATCGTGCTGGTCGATGGCGAGGTGGCGGGCGCGATCAACCGGCTGCCCGGCGAAGGCGAGATCCGCTCCAACCTGGCGGTCGGCGGATCGGCGGAGAAGACCGAGCTGACCGATCGCGAACGGGCCATCTGCGCGGAACTGGGGCCGGAGCTGAAGCGGCGCGGGCTGCTGTTCGTCGGCATCGACGTGATCGGCGGCGAGTGGCTGACCGAGATCAACGTCACCTCGCCGACCGGCATCGTCGCGATCGAGAAGTTCGACGGCACCGATGTCGCCGGCATGATCTGGGATTCGATCGAAGCCAAGGTCGCCGCCCGGCGTTGAACCGGGCATGACCGACTTCATCCTCGAATGGATCACGCGCGGCGGCTATCTCGGCATCGTCGCGCTCATGGCGCTGGAGAATATCTTTCCGCCCATCCCCTCCGAGGTGATCATGGGGCTGGGTGGCATGGCGGTGGCGCGCGGGCAGATGCAGCTTGGTTGGCTGCTGCTTGCCGGCACGGTCGGGTCGGTGATCGGCAATTACGTCTGGTACGCGCTCGGCCGGAAGTTCGGCTATCGGGGGTTGAAGCCGTTCGTCGATCGCTGGGGACGCTGGCTGACCGTCGACTGGCAGGATGTGGAGGCGATCACCCGCTTCTTCCACGATCGCGGCGGCTGGGTGATCTTCGTGTTCCGCTTCATGCCCAGCTTCCGCACGATCATCTCGCTGCCCGCCGGCATGGCGAAGATGCCGCGCTGGCGCTTCCTGGTCGCGACCAGCGCCGGGACGACGATCTGGAACATCATCCTGGCGGGCGCGGGCATCCTGCTCGACCGTAATTTCGAGCAGCTCGACCGCTATGTCGGGCCGCTGGCGATCGCGACCATGGTCGCGGTGCTCGGTTACTATGTCTACCGCGTCGTCACCTGGAAGCCACGCGAAGAATAAGGATGGGTTCAGAGAAGGCGCGAAGGCGCAAGGAGGATTCGCGCGCGCCAGCGCCTCCTCCATTTAGCGCCGGTGAAGAAGGGAAACGGATTGTCCAGCCGCAACGCCTTCGCGCCTTCGCTGAACAATCTTCTTCTTGCGCCTTGCGTCTTGGCGGACAAAAACCCTCAAGCCCGGGGATGCGCATGACGGTACACGTCGAGCAGATGCGCCGCGTCCACCGCCGTATAGATCTGCGTCGACGACAGGCTGGCATGGCCCAGCAGTTCCTGGAGCGACCGCAGGTCCGCCCCGCGCCCCAGCAGGTGCGTCGCGAAACTATGGCGGAGCGCATGCGGCGTCGTCCGTTCGCCGAGCGACAGCCGCGCCCGCGCCCCCCGGATCGCGCGGCGGATCAGCGTCGGCGACAGCGGCCCCCCGCGCAGGCCCCGGAACAGCGCCGCATCCTTCGCCATCGCCCAGGGGCATTGCGCGACATAGGCGTCGATTGCGCCCTTCACTTGCGCGAGCAGCGGCACGATCCGCGTCCGGCCGCCCTTGCCCTGCACCGTCAGCGTCTCGCCGAGCGGCAGGACGCGGCCGGTCAGCGCCATCGCCTCGCCGATCCGCAGGCCCGCGCCATAGAGCAGCAGCAGCAACGCCCAGTCGCGCGCCGCCATCCACGGCTCCAGCGCCTCGTCCGCCACCTCCTCCGCCAGCGCCAGCACGTCGGCGGGCGCGACCGGGCGCGGCACCGATCGGGGCGAGCGCGGCGCGCGCAGCCGCGGCGGCTCGATCTCCGCCCATTCCAGGAACCCGCGCACCGCCGACAGTTCGCGCGCGGCCGACGCGTTGGTCAGTCCCTCCCCCCGTCGCGCGGCCAGATAGGCGCGCAGGTCGGCACCGGTCAGCGCGGCCAGCCGGGTCGAAGTCACCGGTTCGCCCCAATGGCCGCGCAGGAAGGCGAGCAGCCGGTCGGCGGTGGCATGATAGGCGCGCACCGTATGCGCGGAGCGGCGGCGCACATCGGCGAGATGCGCGGCCCAGCGGGCGGCGAGCGGATGCGGGAGCGCGGGTGTCACCCGCCGCTTGTGCCAGCCCGCCGGCCGGCGCGCCAGCGCGGCGGCTTTCCGATCCGCGCCAAAACCCCCATATGACCGGCGACATGTCCCGTGCCCGCGTCCTCCTGCTCAATGCCGCCCTGGGTCCACTCGATTACCGCGTGCCGCACGGCATGACGGTGGAGCCCGGTTCGATCGTCGTCGCGCCGCTCGGGCCCCGCCAGCTGCTCGGCGTGGTGTGGGAGCCGGAGCGGATGCCGTCGGAGGGCGAGGTCGGCGACAATCGTCTGCGCCCGCTGCTCGCCGCCGCGCCGGTGCCGCCGCTGGGCGATTCGCTGCGTCGGCTGGTGGAGTGGACCGCCGACTATTATCTCGCGCCTCCCGCCGCCGTGCTGCGCATGTGCCTGTCCTCCACCTCCGCGCTGGAGGGCGCGCGCAGCGTCACCGAATATCGCGCCACCGGCGAGATGCCCCCGCGCCTGACCCCGCAGCGCGAACAGGCGCTGGAGCGGATCGCCGACCGCCAGGGCCTGATCCGCGAACTGGCGACGATCGCGGAAGTGTCCGACGCGGTGATCCGCGGCCTGGTCAAGACGGGGGCGATCGAGGCGGTCGAGGTGGATATCGACAGCCCCTATCCCCGGCCGGACCCCGATCACGGCGCGCCGACCCTGTCCGACGACCAGCGCGCCGTCGCGGACGTGCTGGTCGCCAATGTCGATGCCCGCGCCTTCCAGCCGACCCTGCTCGACGGCGTCACCGGATCGGGCAAGACCGAGGTCTATTTCGAGGCGGTGGCGGAGGCGATCCGGCAGGGTCGGCAGACCATCGTCCTGCTGCCCGAGATCGCGCTGACCGAGCCGTTCCTCAAGCGGTTCCACGACCGGTTCGGCTGCGAGCCGGTGGCGTGGCACAGCGGCCTGCGCTCGACCCAGCGCCGCCGCGCCTGGCGCGCCATCGCCAGCGGCGAGGCGCTGGTGACGGTGGGCGCGCGCTCGGCGCTCTACCTCCCCTATCGCAATCTCGGCCTGATCGTCGTCGACGAGGCGCACGAGACGAGCTTCAAGCAGGAGGAGGGCGTGCATTACCACGCGCGCGACGTGGCGGTGATGCGCGGCCTGTTCGAGCGATGCCCGGTGATCCTCGCCTCCGCCACCCCGGCGATCGAGACGCGCCAGCAGGTCGAGTTGGGCCGCTATGCCGAACTGAAGCTGCCCGGCCGCTACGGCGTCGCCGAGATGCCGACGATCGAGGCGATCGACCTGCTCAGCCAGCCGCCCGAGCGCGGCCGATGGCTCGCCCCCAAGCTGGTCGCGGCGATGAAGGACCGGATGGAGAAGCGCGAACAGTCGCTGCTCTATCTTAACCGGCGCGGCTATGCGCCGCTGACGCTGTGCCGCAATTGCGGTCACCGCTTCCAATGTCCGAACTGCACCGCCTGGATGGTCGAGCATCGGCTGGTGCGCCGCCTGGCCTGCCACCATTGCGGCCATGTCATGCCGACGCCGCGCGCCTGCCCCGAATGCCAGGCGGAGGAATCGCTGGTCGCCTGCGGCCCCGGCGTCGAGCGGATCGCCGACGAGGTCACCGCCCTGTTCCCGGAGGCGAAGGTGGCGGTGGTCACCTCCGACACCATCTGGTCGCCGGCCAAGGCGGCGGAGTTCGTCGGGCGGATGGAGGCGGGCGATATCGACATCGTCGTCGGCACCCAGCTCGTCACCAAGGGCTATCACTTCCCCAACCTGACCCTGGTCGGCGTGGTCGATGCCGATCTGGGGCTGGAGGGCGGCGACCTGCGCGCCGCCGAGCGGACCTTCCAGCAGATCCGCCAGGTGTCGGGCCGGGCCGGGCGCGGGGCGAAGCCCGGTCATGTCTATATTCAGACCCATGCCCCCGCCGCCCAGGTGATGCAGGCGCTGGTGACGGGCGATTCGGACGCCTTCTACGCGGCGGAGACGGAGGCCCGGCGCGATGCCGGCGCGCCGCCCTTCGGCCGCTATGCCGCGATCATCGTCAGCTCGGAGGATCAGGCGTGCGCGCAGGAAACCGCCCGGCTGGTCGGGCGCAGCGCGCCGCAGGTGGAGGGGATGATGGTCTATGGCCCCGCGCCCGCGCCGCTGGCAATGCTGCGCGGCCGCCACCGTTTCCGCCTGCTGGTCCATGCCCGCCGCGCGCTCGACGTGCAGGACGTGATCCGCGACTGGCTGGGCAAGCTCGACTGGTCACCCAAGGCGCGGGTGACCGTGGACGTGGACCCCTATAGTTTCCTGTGAGGCGTCGCGCTCCGGCCGGGGCCGGAGCGCAGGCACCTATCGCCCCGTCAGCGTCACCCCGCCGGTGATCCCCGACGCCGCCCCCGGCGCCGCCTCGACCAGCAGCACGACGCGCCGCTCGCCCGTGCCGGCCGGCAAGGGCCCCTCGAACGGTGCGGGGGCGGCGGCGTCCTTCACTGCCACCTTGCGGCCGTCGATCCAGAGTTCGGCGCGACCCGTCACCTCGGCGAAGCGCAACATGCCGCCCTCCGCCGCCGTGCGCCGCCACGGCGTCACCGTGCCGCGATAGAGCCGCCACCGCCCTGCCGGATCGGCCGGCACCGCCAGGCTGCCGCGCTGGAACGCCCAGCTGTTATTGTCGCCATCCGCCGGGGCGAGGTCGGTCGCCGGCCGCTCGGCAAAGGCCGCCGAGCGCCGCCATTCGCGCAAGGCCTGCGCCGCCGGGGTGACCGGCACCTGCGCGCGCGGCGGCACCGCCAGCCGGTCGATCACCAGCCGTGCCGGCTTCAGCCCGTCCGCCTCGGCGCGCATCACGATCCGGCCACGTCCGGCCTCCGCCTGCAGGATCGCCTGCGCCAGGCCGTTGAACAGCGACCGCGCGCCGCCCTTTTCCGATTCATGGCTGTTGGGATCGCCATTGCCGACGCCGATGATGGTCGCGCCCTCGACCGTGAATCGGGTCGGCAGGTTGGCGGTCGGCACGTGCCGGCCCCGCGCGTCGACCGCGTCGATCGTGACCGGCTGCACATCCTCGTCGTCACCGGCCATCACCGTCCGCGCCGGGGTCAGGCGCAGCGCGACCGGCGGCCCCGACGTCTCCTGCGCCGCGCGCGCCACCTCCCGGCCGCCGCTCAACGCCACCGCCTCGATCCGGCCGGGGGCATAGGGGACGGTCCAGACATTGCCCGTCAACCGGTCAACCGCCTGCGTGCCCAGGTCGCGGCCATTCAGCCGCAACCGCACCTGCTCGGCATTGCTGGCCACGAAGACGCGGATCGGCTGCCCCTCCTTCCCCGCCCAGTTCCAGTGGGGCGCCAGCCCGACCACCGGCGCATCGTCGGTCCAGGCGGCGCGGTGGATGTCGAACGCGGTCTTGGGGAAGCCGCACAGGTCGAGGATGCCGAAGAAGCTGGAGATGGTCGGCCAGGCATAGGGCGTCGGCTCGCCATGATAGTCGAAGCCGGTCCAGACGAAGCCGCCCGCCACGAACGGCCGGTCCATGATCGCCTTCCACGTCGCGCGGTGCGTGCCGCCCCAGGAGGCGGCCTCGTCGTCATAGGAGGTGAGGACGTGCTTCGCCGGATCGCTGGCATAGGCGCCGCGCGTCTCGAACGCACTGGTATCCTCCGAACTGGTCAGCGGCCGCTGGGGGTAGAGCTGGTGGAACTTGTCGTAATCACCCTGATAATAGTTGAACCCGGTGACATCGACCACGCTCGACACATTGACCGGATCGAAGAAGCTGCCGTTCATCGCCGCCGTCACCGGCCGGCTGTCGTCCAGCCGGTGGACGGCATGGGCCATGCGCCGCACCATCTCCGCGCCCGCCTCGGTGCCCTGCATCGGCTCCTCGTTGAACACCGACCACAGGATGATGCTGGGATGGTTGCGGTCGCGCCGCACCATCCATTCCAGCTGCGCCGTCGTCTCCGGCGCGGGATTGAACTGGCGGTTCTCGTCCATCACCAGGAAGCCCATGCGGTCGCACAGGTCGAGGAACTCGGCGGCGGGCGCATTGTGCGAGCAGCGGATCGCGTTGCAACCCATCGCCTTCAGCCGTTCCAGCCGCCAGCGGATCAGCGCATCGGGCACCGCCACGCCGACCCCGGCATGGTCCTGGTGCAGGCAGACCCCCTTCAGCTTCACCGATCGACCGTTGAGGAAGAAGCCCTTCTCCGCATCGAAGCGGAGCGTGCGGAAGCCGATCGGGATGCGCCGTTCGTCGACGCCCGTGCCGTCCGCGATCACGCGGGTGACGACGCGGTAGAGGGTCGGCCGCTCGACCGACCAGAGCGTGGGCGTGCCGGCGGCCAGCGTCATGGCGGCGACCGCCTCGTCCAGCGCCGCGACCGTCGCCTCGGTCGCGGCGGTGGCGAGGCTGCGGCCATCGGGCGCGAACAGTTCCGCCTCGACCCGCACCGTCCTGGCCTCGCGCGCGACGCTGGACAGGGTGACCGCGACCGGCACCCGCCACTGCCCGTCCGTAGCCTGGCGGGGATCGCAATGCACACCGTCCGTCGCGATCGCGACCGGCGCGCGGCGGATCAGCCAGACATGGCGGTAGAGGCCGGCGCCCTCATACCACCAGCCCTCCATCGCGTCCGCATCGACTCGCACGGCGATCACGTTCATCTCGTCGCCGAAGCGCGCGAACGGGGTCAGGTCGATGTTGATCGTGTTGTAGCCGGACCAGTTATGCGCGACCAGGCTGCCATTGACCCAGATGGTGGCATGGGTGGCGATGGCGTCGAACTGCAGCTCGATCCGCTTGCCGCGATCCGCCGGGTCCAGCCGCAGCGTGCGGCGATACCAGCCGATCCCGCGCGGGCGATATCCCTGCGAGACATTGGCGGTTTCCACGAAGGGCTGGAACGAGGCCCAGTCGTGCGGCACGCGCACCGCCTGCCAGTCCGAATCGTCATAGGCCATCGCCGCCGCGCCGGGCGCATTGCCCGCCTTGGCGAGCAGATAGGTCGCCTCGTGCGTCGTCGCGGGCGGCGGGACGATGTCGCCCGGATGGAACAGCCAGCCGCGCTCCAGCAGGGTCCGGTTCGGGTCCTGCACCGCCAGCGCCTCGGGCAGGTCGCGGGACGGGGCCGGCATCGGCAGCGCGCCGCCCTCCCCCATCGCCGGCCCGGCCGGGGCGGCATCGCCGCGCCCCGCCAGGGTGAGAGCGCCCAGACCAGCACTGGCCGACAGAAGCTGGCGTCGATTCATGGCGTTACATCCCCCGGACGTTATAGATCATATATCCGATAATTCGGCCACGAAGTCATAGGCATCGCCACGATAATAGGAACGGGTAAATTCGGCGGCGCGGCCATCTTTCAGGAATCCGCGCCGTTCGATCAGCAGGCCGGGCTGGCCATTGTCGACGCCGAGCATCTTGGCATGATCGGGGCCGAAGGGAACGGCGCGCAAGCGCTGCAAGGCGCGTACCGGGCGACATCCCGACTTCTCCAGCGCCGTGTAGAGCGACTCCCCGACCGCGCCGACCGAGGGCAGGCAATAGCCCGCGATGGTCGAGAATTCGAGCGCCATGGGCTGGTCGTCGGCATAGCGGATGCGCTGGAAGCGGAACACCGGCGCGCCCGGCGACAGGCCCAGCGCCATCGATTCCTCGGGCGAGACGGTGCCCGCCGCGCGCGAGATCCAGCTGCTCGACGCCGACTTGCCGCGCGCCGCCATGTCCTCGGAAAAGGAGGAGAGTTTGGAGAAGCTCTTCTCGACCCGCCCCGCGACGAAGGTGCCGGCCCCGCGTCGGCGGGTCAGCAGACCGTCCTCGACCAGCCCCTCGATCGCCTTGCGCACGGTGATGCGCGAGATGCCATATTCGGTCGCCAGGTCGCGTTCGGCGGGGATCGCCTCGCCCTGGGTCAGGACGTTGTTGCCGATCGCGTCGCGGATCAGCTGCTGGAGCTGGAGATAGAGCGGCGAAGGGTGATCCTCGCGAATCTGCCCGACCTGATCGGAGAATGCCATGCGTGTTCCAGTCCTTGCCATGTCGCCCGGCGACATCGTCGGACCCGCGCCACCGCCCCTCGAACGGCCGGTATGCTACAAGCGCGTCGGAACGGCAGCTTTGTCAAGACCTTTCCGGACCGATCCCGTGCCACCCGAGAATCGGACGATGCACAAATGCCGGGCTGACCTGTGTTGCGATCGTGAACCGGTTACAGTCCTTCGATGATATCAATGCGATACCGCGCACTCTCGTCGCAATCGTTACCGCCGGGCCAGCCCCTTGCAGATAATATCCTTACAAAACATCACTTTAGACCATTGCCGCACCCCTGTAATACAACCGTAATTTCGGATGGCGGAGTGGATACATATTGGTTATGTTACCGGTCGCACCCAATGGACCGACGCGACGATCGGCCGGGGGCGCGACCATCCGCCAGTCGCGGATGATGCAGGGCTTTTGGGGGGAGCGGCGCGACTGGCGCATCTCCGGATTTGGGGAATGCTATGCGCTTTCGGCATCTGATCTTGGTCACCACCGCCATGGCGGGCTTCGCGGGCGCGGCCCATGCGCAGCAGACGCCGCCACCCGAGACGTCCGCGAACAGCGAGACGCCGAGCGAGGCGAGCGACGACATCGTCGTCACCGGCATCCGCGGCAGCCTGCGCGAGGCGATCAACGTCAAGCGCCAGGCGAACGCCGTGGTCGACGTTATCACCTCCGAGGATGTGGGCAAGTTCCCCGATCGCAACGTCGCCGAATCGCTGTCGCATATCCCCGGCGTCAGCATCGACCGTCGCTTCGGCGAGGGCGAGAAGGTCGCGATCCTGGGCACCGATCCGGCGCTCAACCGCATGCTGCTCGACGGCCATGCGCTGGCTTCCGCCGATTGGGGCGGCAACGACAACGACCCCAGCAGCCGCACGTTCAACTATTCGCTGCTCGCGCCCGAGCTGGTCGACCGCCTCGAAGTGTACAAGTCGCCCGAGCCGCGGATCGAGGAAGGCAGCCTGGGCGGCACGGTGATCGTGCGCACCCGCCGGCCGCTCGACCTGCCGGCCAACTCGATCTTCGCCTCGGGCGGCTATTCGTACAATGACCGTTCGGAAAAGGGCAATGTCCGCGCGTCGGGCCTCTACAGCTGGAAGAACCGGAGCGAGACGTTCGGCATCCTCGGCGCGGTCACCTATGACAAGCAGAACCTGACCCGCGCGGGCGTCGAGTTCTTCGGCTATCAGAGCGGCGCCGATTTCTTCCAGAAGAACAGCGACGGCAGCGTGGTGCGCGACGCGTCGGGCCAGGGCGTCCTGAAGAACCCGAATGCGACCGTCACCGGCGGCAGCAAGAACGACCTGATCAACGCCGTCGCGCCGTTCGGCATCAACTATGCCTATTTCCAGCAGCAGCGCCAGCGCATGAGCGTGTCCGGCACGGCGCAGTTCCGCCCGACCGAACAACTCACCTTCACGCTGAACGGCCTTCACATCGACGGCAACTACAACAACTACAGCCAGTCGATGTACACCATTCCGGTCGCCTGGACCGGCAACGTGCTGCAGACGGCGAACGTCGCGAACGGCGTGGTCAATTCGGCGAGCTTCGCCGCCGCGACCAGCCAGAGCGCGCAGCTCGACACGCTGGTGCGTCACACCAAGCTGAAGACCGACAACATCAATGTCTTCGGCGACTGGGAAGGCGACAACGGCGCGAAGGTCAGCTTCGCCGGCGGCTGGTCGAAGGCCACGGGCGGTCGCAATCCGGAATATCTGTTCAACGTGCAGACCAAGCTGCCGTTCAGCTACGCCTTCGGCAATGACTCGGCCGAGGTGAATTTCGTCGGCGACCCGACCAATCCGGCCAACTACTTCACCAATCCGAACAACAATCCGGCGCAGATCGAAGGGCGTCCGGTGATCGTGGGCGGCACGCAGCTCAACGCCGCCCAGATCGGCGGCCTGGACTATAGCGTCACGACCGATCGCGACATCTTCGGCGGCTATGACGCGGTGATCCCGGTGTCGTTCGGCCCCTTCACCCAGTTGCTGCTCGGCTCGCGCGTGACCGAGCATGTCAACCGCGTCGACGCGCGCGGCATCAACACCTATCTCCAGAGCTCGAAGCTCGCATCGCAGCTCGGCGTCACCACGCTGGTGACCCCGGACGGCGTCTTCTCGGGCAGCGGCGGCACCGGCAACGCGACTCGCTATCTCAACCTGCCCGAGCAGGCGGTGATCGACATCCTGGCCAATGCGATCAACAGCCCGCTCGTCAACAAGATCGGGGCGTCGACCCGCGTCAAGGAAACCGTCGCGGCGTCCTATGCGCAGCTCAACTTCGACCAGGGCGGCTTCCGCGGCAATATCGGCGGCCGGCTGGTCTATACGCAGGACGTGTCCGACTATGCGCTGACGCTGAGCGGCGTGGTCAATCCGGTGCCGGTGCCGACCCGCACCACGACCGACTACCTGAAGTTCCTGCCCAGCTTCAACATCGCCTATGAAGCCGGTGCGCATCTGATCTTCCGCGGCTCGGTGGCCAAGGTGATCTCGCGTCCGCGCTATCAGGATCTGGCGGCGGCGACCTCGCTCAACGACGTGACGCTCGACGGCGGCGGCGGCAACCCGAACCTGAAGCCCTATGAGTCGGTCAACTACGAGCTGACCGCGGAATATTATCCGCGCGCCGGCACGCTGCTGGCGGCCGAACTGTTCCGTCGCGAGATCAGCAACTACATCATCAACACGCGCACCAATGCCGAGTTCTTCAACTCGCTGCAGAATCGCCTGACGACCTATAGCGTCAACCAGCCGATCAACGGCGGCAAGGCCAAGGTCAACGGCGTGCTGGTGTCGGCGCAGAGCGAGATCTGGGCCGGCTTCGGTCTCCAGGCGAATTACAGCTATCAGGACAGCAGCACCTCGTCGGTCGATTCGAGCGGCGCGGAGCTGAACCTGCCGTACCTGTCGAAGCATACCGTGAACGTGATCCCCTATTTCGAGAGCGGGCCGTTCCAGGCGCGTCTGAGCTACAATTACCGCAGCTCCTATTTCCGCACGATCGGTCGCCTGAACTCGCGCGAGATGGTCGCGCCCTATAGCCAGCTCGATTTCTCCGCGAGCCTGAACCTGACCAAGGACATCTCGATCGCGGTCAACGCGCAGAACCTGCTCGACGAGACCTATCGCCAGTATAACGCCACCCCGGACCGCCCGACCGCCTTCTACAAGAACGGCCGGACCTTCGCGGCGAGCGCCACCTTCCGCATGTAATCCGGACCTCCCCTGGCGGGACCGCATCGACACGGTACGGTTCCGCCATATCCGGGCTCCGGCGTTCGCGCCGGGGCCCTTTTTTTGCTTGAAGGGATCAACGGCATGGACGCGGCCGCCCGGCTTCGTCATGATACCTGACCATACCAAAACGAAACCAGGGGGCCGGTCATGATCCGCAACGCGTCGCTTCTTCTTGCCACGACGTTGCTCGTGTCGGCCGCAACCGCCGGGGCGCAGACCGCGCCGCTGCCCCTGGTCCCCATGCCGCAATCCGTCACCCGTGGCGCGGGCAGCTTCACCGTCAGCGACGGCGCGCATGTCGGCACCCCTGCCGGTGACGCCGGGGCCGCCGCCGCCGCCCGGCTGCTCGCGGCGCATGTGAAGACGGAGCGCGGCCTGACCCTCGCCCCCGTTCAGGGCGATGCCCCGATCCGCTTCGTCCGCGATGCCGGCGTCACCGGCGAAGAGGCGTATCGGCTGGATGTCGATGGCCGGGGCATCCGCATCGCCGCCTCCGGCGATCGCGGCCTGCTCTACGGCGCGATGACGCTGGCGCAGCTGATCAGCCCCGACCGCGCCTTCGGCAAGCCGACGGCGGTGCCGGCGCTCGCCATCGCCGATGCGCCGCGCTTCGCCTGGCGCGGGCTGATGATCGATCCGGCGCGCCATTTCCAGCCGATCGAGTTCCTCTACGGCATCGTCGACCAGATGGCGGCGGTGAAGCTCAACACGCTGCATCTCCACCTGACCGACGATCAGGGCTGGCGGTTCGAGGTGAAGCGCTATCCGAAGCTGACCGAGATCGGCGCGTGGCGCACCCCCCCGTCGAGCGGCGGCGCGCCGGGCCCGCGGGTCGGCGGCTTCTACACGCAGGCGCAGTTGCGCGGGCTGGTCGCCTATGCGGCGGCACGCGGCGTCGCCATCGTGCCGGAGATCGACCTGCCCGGCCATGCCCAGGCGCTGGTCGCCGCCTATCCCGAGCACGGCGTCCTGGGCGACCGGCCGGCGGTCAGCCATGACTGGGGCGTCAATCCCTACCTCCTCAACCCGCAGGCCAAGAGCGTCCGCTTCATCGAGGATATCCTCGACGAGCTGATGGCGGTGTTTCCCGGCACCTATATCCATCTAGGCGGCGACGAGGCGGTGAAGGACCAGTGGGAACGCTCGCCCCAGGTGCAGGCGCAGATGCGGGGGCTGGGCCTCAAGACCGAGATGCAGATGCAGAGCTGGCTGATCGACCAGTTCGGCGCCTATCTGGCCGCCAAGGGCCGGCGGCTGATCGGCTGGGACGAAATCCTGGAGGGCGGCCTGCCCGCCTCCGCGTCCGTCATGTCGTGGCGCGGCGAGAAGGGCGCGGTGGACGCCGCCAATCAGGGGCATGACGTGGTGCTGTCGCCCGCGCCGACGCTCTATTTCGACAGCCTGCAAAGCGACCGGGGCGACGAGCCGCCCGGCCGGCTGTCGATCCAGACGCTGGCCGATGTCTACAAATACGAACCGATGCCCGCCGGCATCGCCCCCGACAAGGCGCGCCACGTGCTGGGCGCGCAGGCGAACAGCTGGAGCGAGTATCTGGTCACCCCCTATCAGGTGCAGCATGTGATCTTCCCGCGCGCCGCCGCGCTGGCGGAGATCAGCTGGTCGCCCAAGGCGGCCCGCGACTTCACCGGCTTTCTCGACCGGCTCCAGCCGCAGATCGCCCGCTGGCGGCGGTCGGGGATGGAGGTGGCGGACAGCGCCTTCGCGGTCGGCTATACGATCCAGGGCAGCGCCGCCGACGCGTTGCGCGCGAACCGCGTGACGGTCGCGCTGGCGACCCAGGCGGGCGCGGGCACGATCCGCTACACGCTGGACGGCAGCGTGCCGACCGCCCGCGCGCATGCCTATGCCGCGCCGCTGTCGCTGACGCCGGGCGCCACGATCCGCGCCGCCGCCTTCGGACCGGACGGTGCCGCGCTGGCGACGGCGCGCGACTTCGCCACCAGCCGCGCCGCGCTGATGACGCGCGACGCCAGCCAGTTCACCGCCTGCCCGCGCGGGGCGCTCGGCCTGCGCGTGCCGCTGTCGTCGGAGGCGACGGCGAATGCGCCCGCCTTCAACGCCAATATCTTCGACACCTGCACCGCCTATCCGGCCGCGCCGCTGTCGCTGTCGGACGGCTTCACGGTCGAGGTCGCGCGGCTGCCGCGCCACTATGGCTTGGCGCACGACATCACGAAGGTCCGCCAGCATTACAATGTCACGCCCTATGGCGAGCTGGTCCTGACCGCCGGCTGCCCGGTGACGGACGGGCCGAAGCGGCCGGTGCTCGCCACCTTCCCGCTGCCCGATCCGGCCAGCGCGCCCAACCGCTTCCGCTTCACCGGCACGCTGCCCGCCGGCCTGGCGGATGGAGATATCTGCATGCAGTTCACCTCGCCGACATCGGACCCCTTTTATGCGGTCGAACGGATGCAACTAACGGAGCGCCGCAAGTGAGGCTGGGTCGCCTGCTCGGACAGGCCGCGCTGATCGTCCTGCTCGCCGCGCCCGCGCTTGCCGCCCCGCGCGACACGATGTCGCTGGACACGGGCTGGCAGGTCCGGCTCGACCCCGCCGATGCCGGCGCGATCAAGGCGCATCCGCGAGAGGCGCGCTGGCTGCCCGCCTCGGTCCCCGGCAGCGTGCAGCAGGATCTGATCGCCGCGCATCGCGTGCCCGATCCCTTTATCGGCACCAATGAGGGCGCGATCCAGTGGGTCGGCCTGTCCGACTGGCAGTTCCGTACCAGCCTGACCGTCACGTCCGCGATGCTGGCGCGGGACCATCTCGACCTGGTGTTCGACGGGCTGGACACGTTCGCGACGGTGCGGGTCAACGGCACGGTGCTGCTGACCGGCGACAATGCGCACCGCCGCTGGCGCGCGGATGCCAAGGCGCTGCTCAAGCCCGGCGCGAACGAGGTCCTGGTCACGATCGCCTCGCCGATCCGCCACCTGCAACCGATGGTGCTGGCGGAGAAGAACCCGCTGCCCGGCGAATATGATTCCGCGTTCGGCGACGAGCCCAAGGGCAAGCAGACCTCGCCCTATATCCGCAAGCCCAAATATCAATATGGCTGGGACTGGGGCCCGCGCATCGTCACCATCGGCCTGTGGCGGCCGGCACGGCTGGAGGCCTGGGACGATGCCCGGCTCGACCGGTTCCGCGTCGCGCAGGAGGCGCTGACCGATACGGAGGCGCGACTGACCGCCCACGCCACCGTCGTCGCCGACCGGGCCGAGGCGGTGACGATCCGCGCGATCGTGACCACCCCCGATGGCCGCACCCTGACCGCCGAGCGACAGGCGAGCGTCGCGGCGGGCCGCAACGATGTCAGCGTGCCCCTGTCGATCACCCAGCCGCAGCGCTGGCAGCCGGTCGGCTATGGCGCGCAGCCGCTCTACACCGTCGCGGCGACGCTGGCGGCGAAGGGCGAGGTGGTCGACCAGGCCCGCCGCCAGATCGGCCTGCGCACCGTGACGCTCGACCGCAAGGACGGCGCGTTCGGCTTCGTCGTCAACGGCACGCCGATCTTCGCCAAGGGCGCGAACCTGATCCCGTTCGACAGCTTCCCCGCGCGCGTCACCGCGCAGACGATGCAGTCGCTGCTCACCGCCGCGCGCGACGTGAACATGAACATGATCCGCGTCTGGGGCGGCGGCTATTATCTGGACGACAGCTTCTACGAGATGGCCGACCGGATGGGCCTGATGGTGTGGCAGGACTTCATGTTCGGCGGCGCGGTCACGCCCCCCGACGCCGCGTTCCGCGAGAATGTCCGGGTCGAGGCGGACGAGCAGGTCGCGCGACTGGGCGACCATCCCTCGATCGTGATCTGGACCGGCAACAACGAGGTGCTGTCGGGCTGGGAGAACTGGTCCGATCGCAAGGCATATAAGAAGGCGATCGGCCCCGATGGGCAGGAGCGGATCGGCACCGGCATGGCGGTGCTGTTCGACCGGGTGCTGCGCGGCGCGGTGACCGCGAACAGCCCCGGCACCCCCTATATGCCCGGATCGCCTTCCAGCGATTATGAGGGGCCGGTGGATACCGACGCCAATGGCGACCGGCATTTCTGGGATGTCTGGTCGGGCTCCAAGCCGGTCGAGAATTATCTCGATTCCTGCCCGCGCTTCATGTCCGAATATGGCTTCCAGTCGATGCCCGCGATGGCGACGATCCGGGGCTTCGCCGGCAAGGGGCCGCTCGCCGCCGACAGCGCGGTGATGAAGGCGCACCAGAAGTTCCTGGCCGGCGAGGGCAATGCCCGGCTGCAATTCTATATCGACCAGCGGCTGCGCCCGGCGAAGGACTTCGCCGACTTCGTCTATCTGACCCAGGTCAACCAGGCGCAGGCGATCGACCTCGCCGCCCGCCACCACCGCGCCTGCCGGCCGGTGACGATGGGCTCGCTCTACTGGCAGCTCAACGATGTCTGGCCCTCGATCAGCTGGGCGAGCGTCGATTATGACGGGCGGTGGAAGCTGCTCCATTATGCCGCACGCCGCTTCTTCGCAGCCCAAGCCATCGTCGCCGAGCATAAGGACGGGGCGACGCGCGTGACCCTGGTGTCCGACGCCACCACGCCGACGCCCGCCCGCTGGCGGCTGACGGTGCGCGACATGGCCGGCGCGGTGCTGTCGACGCGCGAGGAGGCGGCGACGCTCGCCCCGCTGTCCGCCGCCACCGTCGCGACGCTCCCCGACGCGACGCTGTTCGGCGATGCCGCCCCGGCGCAAAGCTATGCGGTGGCCGAGCTGTTCGTCGGCGACCGGCGCGTCAGCCGCGTGCTGGTCGACCGGCTGGCGCCCAAGGACATGGCCCTGCCCGACCCCGGCATCGTCACGACCTGGTCGGGCGACAGCGTCACGCTGACCGCGCGCAACCTGGCGCGGGACGTGATGCTCGATGTCGGCGCCTTCACCGGCGGCCAGCCCTCCGACAATGGCTTCGACCTACTGCCGGGCGAGAGCGTCACCGTCCGCCTCCCCGCCGCCGCGCGCAAAACCCTGACGATCCGGACCCTTGCCCGATGATGATGCTCGCCCTGCTGCTCGGCTCCGCCGACCCCGTCGCCGCCGCCGTGGCGACGATGACGCCCGAACAAAAGGCCGCTCAGTTGCAAAGCACCGCGCCCGCCGATGCGGCGGCCGGGCTGCCCGCCTATGACTGGTGGAACGAGGGGCTGCACGGCCTCGCCCGCAACGGGCAGGCGACCGTCTTCCCCCAGGCGATCGGGCTGGCGGCGACCTGGGACGTCGCGCTGATGCAGCGCGTCGGCACCGTCGTCTCGACCGAGGCACGCGCCAAGTTCAACGCGAGGCCGGTGAACGCCGACCGGCGCATCTATGAAGGGCTGACGATCTGGTCGCCCAACATCAACATCTTCCGCGATCCGCGCTGGGGCCGGGGCCAGGAAACCTATGGCGAGGACCCCTATCTCACCGGCGCGCTCGGCGTCGGCTTCATCCAGGGCCTGCAGGGCCCGGACCTCGCGCATCCCCGCGTCATCGCCACGCCCAAGCATCTGGCGGTGCATAGCGGGCCGGAGGCGGGGCGCGACAGCTTCGATGTCGATCCCTCGCCCCGCGACGTGGAGGCGACCTATCTGCCCGCCTTCCGGCGCACGCTGACCGAGGGCAAGGCGCTGTCGCTGATGTGCGCCTATAATTCCATTCACGGCACGCCGGCCTGTGCCGACGCGCCGCTGCTCAACGAGCGGGTGCGCGGGGCCTGGGGCTTCAAGGGGTTCGTGGTGTCGGACTGCGACGCGGTCGCCAACATCCACCTGTTCCACCATTACCGGCTGGACAGCGCCGCCGCCGCCGCCGCCGCGATCCGGGGCGGCAACGACCTGAATTGCGGCACCACCTATGCCGCCCTGCCCGAGGCGCTCAAGCGCGGGCTGGTGACGCCGGCCGAGGTCGACACCGCGCTGGTCCGCGTGCTGCGCGCCCGCCAGCAACTGGGCATCGCGTTCGGCGCGACCAGCCCCTGGAGCCGGATCAAGCCGAGCGCGGTCGCCACCCCGGCGAACCGCGCGCTGGCGCTGGAGGCGGCGCGCAAGTCGATCGTGCTGCTCCAGAACCGGGGCGACCGCCTGCCGTTGAAAGCCGCCACCCGGATCGCGGTGATCGGCGCGAATGCCGACGATCTGGGCGTGCTGGAGGGCAATTACCACGGCACCGCCATCGCCCCCGTCACCCCGCTCGCGGGCCTGCGCGCCAGGTTCGGCGCGGTACGCTATGCGCAAGGATCGGTACTGGCGGACGGCGCGGCGGTCGTGCTGCCCGAAACGGCGCTGCGCGCGAACGGCCAGCCGGGCCTTGCCGCCAGCTACAGCGTCGGCGGCAGGACGGTTCTGACGCGGCAGGAACGCCGCATCGACGTCAACATCAACCGTAGCGCCCCCGCCCCCGGCCTGCCCGCGACCGGATATGTCGCGCGCTGGACCGGCGAATTCGTGCCGCCCGGCCCCGGCCAATACCGGCTGGTGCTCGACCAGGCGCAATGCTGGAAGGACTGCAAGACCCACGACACCGCGCGCGTGACGCTGGGCGGCAGGACGCTGCATGACGGCCCGTTGCCCAAGGGGCGCGTCGAGCTGACCGTCGACAGCGACGGGACCGCACAGCCCTTTACGATCGAGCTGAACCACCAGTCGGAGGATGAAAGCTTCCGCCTGCTCTGGCTGCCCCCGGCCGAACCGCTGATCGCCGAGGCGGTGGCGGCCGCGAAGGACGCCGATGTCGCGGTGGTCGTCGCCGGCCTGTCGCCCGACCTGGAGGGCGAGGCGCTGTCCGTCTCCGTCCCCGGCTTCGTCGGCGGCGACCGCACCGATATCGCACTGCCCCTGCCGCAGCAAAGGCTGCTCGCCGCGCTCAAGGCGACGGGCAAGCCGATCGTGCTGGTGCTGGCGAGCGGCAGCGCGGTGGCGGTCGATCCCGCCAGCGCCGATTCGATCCTGTCGCTCTGGTATCCGGGCGAGTCGGGCGGCGCCGCGCTGGCCGATGTGCTGTCCGGCGCGGTCAGCCCGTCCGGCCGCTTGCCGGTGACCATCTATCGCCAGACCTCGGACCTGCCCGCCTTTGTCGATTACGGGATGAAGGAGCGGACCTATCGCTACTTCACCGGCACGCCGCTCTGGGGCTTCGGCCATGGCCTGGGCTATGCGACCTTCCGCTACGGCCAGCCAAGCGCCCCCGCCAGCATCGCCGCCGGGCAGGATCTGACCGTCGAGACGGAGGTGTCCGCCACGGGTCCGCGCGGTGGCGACGAGGTGGTGCAGGCCTATCTGGTGCCGCCCGCCGCGACGGCCGCGCCCGGCCTGACCGACCCGGTGCTGCAACGCCAGCTCGTCGGTTTCCGCCGCGTGTCCCTGGGCCAGGGCGCGCGGACCAGGGTGCGCTTCACCGTCGATCCCCGGGGCATGAGCATCGTCGAACGCGACGGTCGCCGCCATGTCGCGCCGGGCGCGTACCGGCTGTGGGTCGGCGGCGGCCAGCCGGGCGACGGGCCGGGCCAATGGCTCGACTTCGCCGTCACCGGCACCGACCAGGATCTGCCGAAATGATCGTCTCGCGCCGTTCCATGATCGCCGGCACCGCCGCGCTCGCCGCCACGCCTGCCCTCGCCGCCGCCAAGCCGGACTTTGCCAGCAAGCGCCCCGCCCCCGCCGACCGCCGCTTCACCAGCCGCGCGGTGGAGCGGGAACTGGCGCAGGTCTCCGCCCGGATCGGCGACGCCAAGCTGCGCTGGATGTTCGGCAACTGCTATCCGAACACGCTCGACACCACGGTGAAGATGGGGATGGCGGACGGCCGGCCCGACGCCTTCGTCATCACCGGCGACATCCCCTGCCTGTGGCTGCGCGATTCCGCCGCACAGGTGAAGCCCTATCTGCATCTGGCGAAGGGCGACGCCGATCTGCAACGGCTGTTCCGTGGCCTGATCGGCCGCCAGTCGCGCTCGATCCTGATCGACCCCTATGCTAACGCCTTCATGGAGGACCCGAGCGCGCCGACCAATCTCGAATGGTCGCTGAAGGACACGACCGAGATGAAGCCCGGCGTCGCCGAGCGGAAATGGGAGGTGGACTCGCTCTGCTACGCGATGCGGCTGGCGCATGGCTATTGGCGCGCGGTCGGTGATCCGGCCCCGTTCGACGCGACCTGGGCGGCGGCGGCGCGGGCGATCCTGCGCACCTTCCGCGAGCAGCAGCGCAAGCATGGCCCCGGCCCCTACAGCTTCCTGCGCAGTTCGAACCGCAACATCGAGACGATGCCGCTGGGCGGCTGGGGCAATCCGGCGCGGCCCAACGGGCTGATCCAGTCGGGCTTCCGCCCCTCCGACGATGCCTGCCAATATCCCTATCTGATCCCGTCCAACCTGTTCGCGGTCACGAGCCTGCGCGAACTGGCGGTGGTCGCGAGCGAGGCGCGCCACGACGCCGAACTCGCCCGCGAGGCGACCGCGCTGGCGGCGGAGGTGGAGGCGGCGCTGCGCCAGCATGGCACGATGCGGCTGCCGAACGGCGAGACGGTCTGGGCCTATGAGGTCGATGGCTATGGCAATGCGATGTTCATGGACGACGCCAATGTCCCGTCGCTGTCTGGCCTGGGCTATCTGGGCTGCGTGTCGATGACCGATCCGCTGTGGCAGCGGACGCAACGCGCGGCGTGGAGCGAGGCCAACCCCTATTTCTTCCGCGGCCGCGCGGGCGAGGGGATCGGCGGCCCGCATGTCGGCCTGCGCTGGATCTGGCCGATGTCGCTGATCGTCCGCGCACTGTCCGCCACCGACGATGCGACGATCCGCGCCTGCCTCCGGACCCTGCGCGACACCGATGCCGGCACCGGCTTCATCCACGAGGCCTTCGACCAGGACGATCCGGCCAAGTTCACGCGCCACTGGTTCGCCTGGGCCAATGGCCTGTTCGGCGAGCTGATCGTCACCCTCGCGCGCACCCGCCCGCATCTGCTCCAGGATTTCGCATGACCCAGCTGTCGCGCCGCTCGCTCCTGTCCTCCTCGGCGCTGGCCGCCTGCGCGCTGCCGTTGCCCGCTTTGGCCCGGCCGGCACAGGGTCCGGCGGCGGCGAACCTGTTCATCGGCACCGGCGGCCATGGCCATACCTATCCCGGCCCCACCCTGCCCTTCGGCATGGTGCAGCTCGGCCCCGATACCGACGTCGAGCGGTGGGACGCCTGTTCGGGCTATCACCGCACCGACACGTCGATCATGGGGTTCAGCCACACGCATCTGTCGGGCACCGGCATCGGCGACATGCTCGACGTGCTGGTGGTGCCGACGCGGGGACCGGTGAAGCTGCTGCCCGGCACGCTCGCCGCGCCGGAGACGGGCTATCGCCAGCGCTTCACCGACGAAGTGGTGGAGCCGGGCTATTATGCCGTCACGCTGCAATCGGGCGTCCGGTCCGAACTGACCGTGACCGAGCGGACCGGCTGGCACCGCCACCGCTTCCCCCAGGGGCCGGGCCATATCCTGGTCGACCTGTCGCACCTGATCCATGACAGTTCCGACAATCCGCCGCTAATCACCGACGCGACGCTGGCGATCGAGCCGGACGGCAGCTTGAGCGGCGGCCGCACCGTCCATCGCTGGGCCAAGGGGCGGCGCATCTATTTCGCGATGCAGGCGTCGCGCGCGCCCGACCGCATCACCCTGTACGGCGACGACGATGCCGAACAGCCCGCCGGCACCCGCGCGGTCGCGGGCAAGCGGCTGAAGGCGGTGCTGCATTACGACGATGCCGGCGCCTCGCCGATCCTGCTCCGCTGCGGCATTTCCGGGGTCGACGTGGCCGGCGCGCGCCGGAACCTGGCGGCCGAGGCGACGCACTGGGATTTCGACCGCACCCGCCAGGCCGCGCAGGAGCGCTGGGCCGGGCATCTCGCCGCGGTGCAGGTGACCGGCGGCACCGTCGACCAGCGCACCATCATGGCCTCCGCTCTCTATCACGCGCAGCTCGCCCCGACGCTCTTCTCCGATGTCGACGGCCGCACGGTCGGGCTGGATCGCAAGGTCCACCAATTGCCCGCCGGCGAGCGCGCCTATTCGACCTATTCGACCTGGGACACGTACCGCGCGCTCCATCCGCTGCTGACCCTGATCGCGCCCGATCGCGTGCGAAGCCTGGTCGGCGACCTGATCCGCCAGACGCAGCAGAGCGCCTATGGCCCGCCGGTCTGGCCGCTCCAGGGGGTGGAGACGGGGACGATGATGGGATGGCATTCGCTGCCGATCCTGGCGGAGGCGCAGGCCAAGGGGATCCCCGGCGACTATGCCGCCGCCTGGCCCGCCATCGCCAAGCGCAGCTTCGACTGGTCCGCGCCCGATCTCGACAACAGCAAGGGCCGCGATCTTTATGACGCGATGGGCTATGTGCCCGCGGACAAATGGAACGAAAGCGTCAGCCGGACGCAGGAATATGCCTATGACGACTGGGCGGCCGCGCATCTCGCCCGCGCCGCCGGACAGACGGCGGCGGCGGAGCGGCTGCGCAAGCGTTCGGGCAATTGGCGCAACGTCATCGACGGCAGGATCGGTTTCGCGCGGCCCCGCTTCGCCGACGGCAGCTGGTGGACGCCCTATGACCCCATCCAGCTCGGCCATATGCCCAAGCCCTGGTGGCGCGACTATACCGAGGCCAATGGCTGGCAGGCGACCTTCCTGAACCAGCATGACGTCTATGGCCTGATCGCGCAGATGGGCGGCGATGCGACGTTCGAGGCGAAGCTCGACGCGCTGTTCACCGCGCCCTCGACCCTGCCCGACAATGCGCCGCCCGACATCAGCGGGCTGGTCGGCCAATATGCGCATGGCAACGAGCCGGACCAGCACGCCCCCTATCTCTACGCCTATGTCGGCGCGCCGTGGAAGACGCAGGCGATGGTGCGGCGGCTGTGCACCGAGATGTACAGGAACGATCCCGACGGCATCATCGGCAATGACGATTGCGGGCAGATGAGCGCCTGGTTCGTGCTGTCGGCGCTGGGCTTCTATCCGGTCGATCCGGTCGAGGCGGTCTATGTCTTCGGCTCGCCCCTGTTCGAACGGGCGACCGTCCGGCTCGGCGGCGGGCGGACGCTGACGGTCGAGGCGCCGGGCAACGGCCCGGACACGCCGTACATCCGCGCGGTACGCTGGAACGGCAAACCCTGGACGAAGAGTTGGATCCGCCATGGCGACTTGGCCCGGGGCGGCACGCTGACCTTCCTGATGGGCGCGCAGCCCAACCGCGCCTTCGGCCGCGCCAAGGCGGACCGACCGCCGTCCAACGGCCATATGGCCGGCTGATGCGGCGGCGGGGGGCGTGATGCAGGGTTACAAGGCGATGGAGTGCGCGGAAGCCGTTCTTCCCTTCTGTTCCCCGGCGAAGGCCGGGGCCCAGTCGGGGGACGACTGTAATGATCGACAGCGCTCCATTACCCGAGCCTTCCCAACTGGGCCCCGGCCTTCGCCGGGGAACGGCTCCCGGTCGCGCCTCTCTCCCCATGTTCCTGCAAAGGCAGGAGCACGAAGGCCATGCTGATCGCCGCCCTGTCCCTCGCCATCGCGGCGTCCTGCGTCGCCACCGCCCCCGGCGGCGAGATCGCGGCGGCGCTGCTCGAACGGCGGCTGGCGGAGCGGATCGACCGGTGCGGCGACCTGCACGTGCTCGTGGCCCCGGCCGCCCGCGTGCGCGCCGCGCTGCCCGCCGCCCGGCGCCGCCGCTGGCGCATGCCGACCCTCGGCCGCGAGAGCTATGCGGTGCGCAGGATCGGCTCCTCCATCGTCATCACCGCCCGCGACACGCGCGGGCTGGTGTACGGTGCGGGCTGGCTGCTGCGCCATCTGGACGTGGCGGACGGCGCGCCCCGCCTCACCGCCCCGGCGAACGTCACCCTCTCGCCCCGCTTCGCGACCCGGCTGACCCAGATCGGCTATCGCCCCAAGAACAACAGCTACGATGCCTGGACGCTGGCGATGTTCGAGCGGCGGATCGAGGATTTCGCCCTCTGGGGGGCGAGCGGCGTGCAGATCATCGCGCCGGTGTCCGACGACGAGGCGAGCAGCCCGCTCTTTCCCGCGCCCCCGCGCGAGACGTTGGCCGGCATCGCCCGCATCACGCACAGGCTGGGGCTCGACGTCGCGCTCTACTATCCGGAACTCGGCGACTATCGCAAAGCCGAGCAAGTCGAAGGGGAGGTCGCGGCCTTTACCCGGGTGCTGGGCGACCTTCCCCAGGTCGACGCGCTCTACGTGCCCGGCGGCGACCCCGGCCATACCGATCCCGACCATCTCTTCCCACTGGTCGCCCGGCAGGCGGCGGTGCTGCACCGGCGCAACCCTGCGGCGCCCGTCTATCTCTCCACCCAGGGATTCGATGCCGCCGGGCTGGACGCCTTCTACCGACAACTCGACCGGCGGCCGGACTGGCTGGCGGGCGTGTTCGTCGGGCCGCAGACGCGCGACCCGCTGCCGGTGCAGCGCCGGGGCATCCCCGGCCGCTATCCACTGATCCTCTATCCCGACATCGCGCACACCATGCATGCGCAATTCCCGGTGCCGCAATGGTGGCCCGAATTCGCGCTGACCGAGGGGCGCGAGCCGATCAATCCCCGTCCCCGCGCCTATCGACTGATCGCCGAGCGCTTCCTGCCGCTGACCCAGGGGTTCGTGACCTATTCGGAGGGGGTCAACGACGATTTCAACCAGCTGCTCTGGTTCCAGTTCGGCTGGTCGCTCGCCACCGATCCGCACGACGTGGCGCGGCAATATGCGCGGATGTTCATCGGCGACCCCGCCGCCGCCGCCCTGCCCTTCGCGCTGGAGGCGAACTGGACCGGCGATCCGGCGGCCAATACCGGCATAGACCGCACGCTGGCGCTGACCGACCGGGTCCGCCCCGCCCGCTTCGCCGACTGGCGGATCGACAGCCTGCGCTACCGGGCGGTCTATGACGCGATCGTCCGCCAGCGCACCATCGCCGCCCGCCAGCGCCTCGCGGCGGTCCGGGCCGCTCCCGATGCCGCCAGCGCCCGCGCCGCGCTCGACCGGCCCGACGGCGCGGCGGTCGCGCCCTTGCGCGCCCGGCTCTTCGCGCTCGCCGAGCGGCTGTGGCAGCAGGCGCGGCTGCAACTGAGCGTCACGCGCTACGGTGCGACCACGATCGAGCGCGGGGCCAATCTGGACCGGGTCGATGTCGACCTGACCGGCCGCTCCGCGATGCTGGCGGCGCTGGCCAGGGGCTTCCCCCTGCCCGACCGCCGCCGCCGGGCGGAGGGCACGCTCTACGACGATCTCGGTCGCCCGGATGCCGAGCCGCATCTGGTGCGCGGAACCGGCTTCGCCGCCGATCCGCAGATGTACGATACGGCGATCGACGGCATCGCCGACCGCACGCCGGAGGATGGCTGGCCGCTTCCCGCGCTCGACTATGCGGAGGCGCTCTACGACCGGCCGATCCGGCTGCATTATGCCGGGCTCGACCCGCATCGCCGCTATCGCCTGGTCGCGACCTATGCGGGCGAGGATTACACCCTGCCGATGACGCTGACCGCCAATGGCCGCTACACGCTCCAGTCCGCCTTCGCCCGCACGTCCAATCCGATGACGGTCGAGATCGCGATCCCGCCCGCCGCCACCGCCGGCGGCACGCTCGACCTCGCCTGGACCCGGCCGCCCGGCATGGGCGGCAGCGGGCGCGGCCATCAGGTCGCCGAGACCTGGCTGATCCCCGAACCCCTTTCCTCCTCCCCGATTGCCGGAGTGCCATGATGACCGACCTGTCCCGCCGTTCCCTGATCGCCTCCGGCATGGCGACTGGCATGGCCGCCGGCCTGGCCGGCCCCGCCGCCGCCGCGACCGGCACGCCGCGCCCCTGGGGGGCCACGCCCTCGCCGCGCCAGCTGATCTGGCACAAGCGCCAGCAATATGCCTTCGTCCATTTCTCCATCAACACCTTCACGGGGCGCGAATGGGGGCTGGGCGACGAAAGCCCCAAGCTGTTCAACCCGACCGACTTCGATCCCGACCAGATCGTCGCGGCGGCCAAGGCGGGCGGGATGACCGGTATCATCCTGACCGCCAAGCATCATGACGGCTTCTGCCTGTGGCCGACGATGCTGACCGAACATTGCATCCGCAACAGCCCGTACAAGAACGGCAAGGGCGATGTGGTCGGCGAGATGGAGCGCGCCACCCGCCGCGCCGGCCTGTCCTTCGGACTGTATCTGTCGCCCTGGGACCGCAACCACGCCGACTATGGCCGGCCCGCCTATATCGACTATTTCCGCCAGCAGATCGTCGAGCTTTGCACCCGCTACGGCAAGCTGTTCGAATTCTGGTTCGACGGGGCCAATGGCGGCGACGGCTATTATGGCGGCGCGCGCGAGACGCGGAAGATCGATGCGCCCCGCTATTACGACTGGCCGAAGACGATCGCGCTGGTCCACCGATATCAGCCCGACGCCTGCACCTTCGATCCGCTGGGCGCGGACATCCGCTGGGTCGGCAACGAGAATGGCGTGGCGGGCGATCCCTGCTGGCCGACCATGCCGAACCATCCCTATGTCCAGTCGGAGGGAAATAGCGGCGTGCGCGGCGCACCGCTCTGGTGGCCGGCGGAAACCGATGTGTCGATCCGGCCCGGCTGGTTCTATCATGCCGACGAGGACGCCAAGGTGAAGAGTCCGGCGCGGCTGGTGCGATTGTTCGATGAGTCGGTCGGGCGCGGCACCAATCTCAACCTCAACCTGCCGCCCGACCGGCGCGGGCAGCTGGCCGCGCATGACGTGGCGGTGCTGAAATCCTTCGGCGACGCACAACGGGCCAGCTTCGCGACCGACCTGGCCCAGGGCGCGGTGGCGAGCGCCAGCCATGTGCGCGGCCCCGCCTTCGCCCCCGCCCGGGTGCTGGACGGACGCGACGATAGCTACTGGTCGACGCCCGATGGCGTGACGACGCCGACGCTGACGCTCGACCTGCCGCCGAACCGGCCGTTCGACCTGATCCGCCTGCGCGAACATCTGCCGCTCGGCGTGCGCGTGACGCGCTTCGCGGTCGAGGCGGAGACGGACGGCCGCTGGCAGCGGCTGGCCGAGCATGAGTGCATCGGCGCGCAGCGGATCATCCGCCTGCCCCGGCCGATCAGCGCGCGCCGCCTGCGCCTCGTGGTGCTGGAAGCCCCGGTCTGCCCGGCGATCAGCGAAGTGGCGCTGTTCCGATCGGTCGCGCCGGTGCCCGTCGCGCCGCCCGCCGCGCGCGAGGACCAGGTGCTGACCGGCAAGGGCTGGACCGTGGTCGCCGCCTCCGCGCCGGGGGCCGAGGCCATGCTGGACAATGATGTCGCCACCGCCTGGACGACGCCCGCGCCGACCGCCGCCGCGCCCGCGACGCTGACGCTCGACCTGGGGCAGGCCCGCGATCTGGCCGGCTTCTCGCTGACGCCCGAGCGCAACCCCACGCCCAACGCCGCCCCGCCGCGCGGCTACCGCGTGGAAACGAGCGTCGACGGCCGGGCCTGGACGGCGGCGGGCGAGGGCGAATTCCCCAACATCGCCTATGCCCTGGCGACGCAGCGCATCCCCTTCCCCGCCCCGCGCCGCCTCCGCTACCTGCGCTTCACCTTCGCCGCGACCGCCGTGCCGGCCGCAAAGATGGCGGTCGCCGATATCGGGGCATTCGCGGGATGACGCATTCCTCCCCGCGCAGGGGAGGAATATCGGGCCGTCAGAACCAGGCGCGGACGCCCAGCACCAGCGCCGCGCCGCCCGCATCCTCGCCCCGCCCCCGCGCGTAGCGGGCGGTGGCGCCGGTGCGGCGCTCCCAGTTCGCCCCGACATAGGGCGCGAACTCGCGGGCGAATTCGTAGCGCAGGCGGAGGCCCGCCTCCGCCGTCGACAGCCCGGCCCCGATGCGGCGGCCGGGCATGTCCTGCGCGGCGAGGTTGAACTCGACGCGCGGCTGGAGGATCAGCCGCTGCGTCACGCGCTGGTCGTACCAGCCCTCGACCCGGCCGAGCAGTTCGCCGCGATCCGACAAGAACAGCGCGCCCTCCACGTCGAACCAATAGGGGGCCAGCCCCTCGACGCCGACCACCGCATAGGTCCGCCGCGCGCCGGCACCCAGATCCTGGCGCAGGCCGGCCTGCAGGTTCCAATAGGGATCGACGCCGCGCGAATAGAGCGCCTGCACCTCCGCCGTCTCGACCCGGCTGCGGAACGCGCCCTCGCCCTCGCTGCGCACCACCAGCCGGTGGATGTCGCCGCCGAACCAGCCCTCGCCGTCCCAGCGATAGGAGTCGCGACCGGCGCGCGGCGACACCTCCGCCAGGTTGAACAGGATCTGGCGGAAGGCCATGCCGCCATGCTCGCGCCGCATCGCCCGGTCGGCGGCGGCCATCGCGCCGGGATCGTGGAAGCGGTCGGCGGCGCGGTCGGTCGGGGCCGGCGGTGGCGGCGCGTCGCCGGCCGGCTGGTCGGTGCCGGCCGGCGGGGCGGCCTGCGGCCGGCGCGTGCAATGCCCCATCGCTTCATGCTCCGGCGGACAGGACGGATCGACACTGGCGGGCCGGTCCTGCGCCATGCCGGGCATCGCGTGCATATCGTGCTGCGGCGGCATCACGGCCAGCAGGAGCATCGCTCCGATCACGCCGCCGCTCCCGCCGCGTCCGGGCGGACGGTGACGACCTGCATCATCCCGGCATGCATGTGATAGA
Organism: Sphingomonas sp. S-NIH.Pt15_0812; assembly: GCF_003951315.1. Lineage (GTDB taxonomy): Bacteria > Pseudomonadota > Alphaproteobacteria > Sphingomonadales > Sphingomonadaceae > Sphingomonas. Next base: position 59,961 of record NZ_QLJH01000001.1, on the reverse strand, counting down.
GGAGATGACAGTGGAACGCCCAGTCGCCCAGCGCATCGGCGGTCAGGTCGAAGGTGGCGGTGCCGCCCGGCGCGACGTTGATCGTATGCTTGCGCGGGGCGTGATCGCCATGTCCCGTCACCAGTTCGAAGAAATGGCCATGCAAGTGGATGGGATGCGCCATCATCGTGTCGTTGACCAGCGTCACGCGCACCCGCTCGCCCTGGCGGAACGGGATGGGCGCGGTGACGGCGTTCATCTTCACCCCGTCGAACGCCCACATATAGCGTTCCATATTGCCGGTCAGGTGGATCTGGAGCTGGCGCGTCGGCGCGCGGCCATCCGGATTGCGCGCCAGCGCGACCAGGTCGGTATAGACCAGCACCCGGTGGCCGACATCGGCCAGCCCCTGCGGCGGATCGCCCATCCGGTCCATCGGCATCGGCGACACGGTCTGCACCACGACCGTCTTCGGCAGGCCGGGCGCATTGGCGAAGTCGCGCATCTTGTGGCTCATGGCGGGCATCGCCGCGCCGCCGGCCGGGGCGCCGGGCGTGCAATGACCCATGGCGGCGTGTTCGGGCGGGCAATCGGCGGCGGCCGGCCCGTCATGCTTCATCGCGCCATGATCCATGCCCGCCATCGCCCCCATCCCCATGTCGGTCATGGTGGCGAGCGGCCGGCGGCGGAGCGGCGGCACCGGCGCGGTCAGGCCGGCGCGCGGAGCGAGCGTGGCGCGCGCCATGCCCGACCGGTCCCACGCCTCCGCCACCAGCGCATAGGCGCGCGGCTCGGCCGGGCGGACCAGCACGTCATAGGTCTCCGCCACCGCGATCTGGAGCTCGTCGACCGTCACCGGCCGGACATTCTGCCCGTCCGCCTGCACCACCGTCATCGCCAGGCCCGGCAGGCGGACGTTGAAATTGGTCATCGCCGACGCGTTGACCAGCCGCAGCCGCACCGTCTCGCCCGGCCCGAACAGCCCGGTCCAATGGTCCGCCGGGCCATGGCCGTTGACCAGATAGGTATAGGTCGATCCGGTCACGTCGGACACGTCGCTGGGGTCCATCCGCATCCGGCCCCAGTCGATCCGATCCTCGAGCTTTTGGTCGCGGCCGGCGAGCAGGCCCGCCAGCGTCTGTTTCTGGTAGTTGAAATAGCCGCCCTGCTGCTTCAGCTTGGCGAAGATGCGGTGCGGATGCATCGCGCTGTGATCGGACAGCACCACGACATGCTCGCGGTCGCTCCGCACCGGATCGGGGCCGGCGGGGTCGATCACGATCGGGCCGTAATGCCCCATCTGCTCCTGCAACCCGCTATGGCTGTGATACCAATAGGTGCCCGACTGGATCACCGGAAAGTCATAGGTGAAGGTCTTGCCCGCCGGGATGCCGGGAAAGCTGATCCCCGGCACGCCGTCCATCTGGAAGGGCAGCAACAGCCCGTGCCAGTGGATCGAGGTCTCCTCGTCCAGCGCATTGGTGACGGCGATCCGCACCCGCTGCCCCTCGCGCAGCCGGAGGAGCGGCGCGGGCGAGCCGCCATTGATGCCGATCCGGTGCGCCGGCCGGCCGTCGATCATGCCGTGCAGCGATTCGACGCGCAGCGCGATCTCCTCGCCCGACAGGCTCGGCAGCGGCGCGGCGATCCCGGCGGAGACGGCGCGCGCCCAGCCGGGCACCATCGCCGCGCCACCGCCCAGGGCGGCATCGCGAATAAAATGTCGGCGGGAAAACAGGGTCATCGGACGGATCGATCCTCGGTACGCTACCGGTAGCGCCCGCCCCCTAGCCCGGCGCACCTGAACGCGGCCATGCCACAGGACGCCCCCGTTCGATAGAGACTGGCCCGCTCCGGCCCCGGATTGTAGATCGTACCCCGTGCGAATCGCGATCATCGATACCAGCACCACGCGCGCCGCGATCATCTCGGAGGGACTGCGCGAGGCGGGGCTGACCGACCTGGCGGTGATCGATCCCGCCGGGCCGCTGGTCGCGCAGGTCGAGGCCGCCGCGCCGGAGGTCGTGCTCATCAACCTGGAAAATCCCAGCCGCGACCTGCTGGAGGATTTCTTCGCCATGTCGCGGGCGCTGGCCCGGCCGATCGCGATGTTCGTCGACCAGTCGGATGCGGCGGCGACGATGGCGGCGGTCGATGCCGGCGTCTCCGCCTATGTCGTCGACGGCCTGGCCAAGCAGCGCATCCAGCCGATCCTGGAGCTGGCGATCCGCCGCTTCCAGGCCTTTTCCCGGCTTCAGGCCGAATTGGCCGAGGCGAAGACCGCCCTCGCCGACCGACAGGTGATCGACCGGGCCAAGGCGATCCTGATGAAGCGGCGGAACCTGGACGAACCGGCCGCCTATGCGCTGCTGCGCGGCCATGCGATGCAGTCCAACCGGCGCATCGCCGAGGTGGCGGAGGCGATCGTGACCAGCGACGCCGTGATGGGAGGGCTGTGATGGGCCGCGAGACGTTCCGCATCGGCTTCCTGCCGCTCGTCGATGCCGCGCTGCCGATCCTGGCGCACGAACTGGGCTTCGCGGCGGCCGAGGGGATCGCGATCCGGCCGGTGCGCGACCTGACCTGGGCGACGGTGCGCGACCGGCTGCTCTATGGCCATACCGATGCCGCGCATCTGGTCGCGCCGCTGGCGATCGCGACGACCCTGGGCCGGGGGCGACCGGCGGTGCCGCTGGCGGTGCCGTTCGTGCTGGGGCTGAACGGCAACGCCATCACCCTGTCGACCGCGCTGGGCGAGGCGTGCGGGCTGGACGCGGGACTGGGCGATCCGGTGACGCTGGGCGCGGCGCTGAAGCAGGTGGCGGCGGCGCGCCGCGCGGCCGGGCGACCGATACGGCTGGGCGTGGTGCATCGCCATTCCAGCCACAACTATATGCTCCGCTACTGGCTGGCGCAGGTCGGCATCCGCCCGGACGAGGATGTCGTGATCGCGGTCACCAGCCCGCCCTTCGCCGCCGATGCGCTGGCGACGGGCGCGATCGACGGCATCTGCGTCGGCGAACCGTGGAACTCGATCGCGGTCGATCGCGGCGTTGGCCGCATCGCGCTGGCCAGCGCGCAGGTGTGGCGGCGCGGCGTCGAGAAGGTGCTGGCGCTGACCGCCGCCACCGCCGCCCAACGGCCGGAGGCGGTCGCCGCCCTGATCCGCGCGCTCCATGCCGCCGCCGCGCATTTCGTCGCCCCCGGCACCGCCGGGGACAGCGCGGCGATCCTGGCGCGCCCGGAATATTGCGACGCGCCGGTCGATGCGATCCTGCGCGCGATCACCGATCGCATCCGGGTGGTGCCGGACGGCGACCCGATCCATTATCCCGACTTCATGTTCCAGTATCGCGAGGCCGCCAACTTCCCGTGGCGCAGCCAGGCGGCGTGGCTCTACACCCAGATGATCCGCTGGGAAGGCCAGCCGTTCGACGGGCACGAGGCGGCGGCGGCGATGGCGACCTTCCGCCCCGACCTGTACCGGGCCGCGCTCGCCGGATCGGGCGCGGTGCTGCCCGGCGCCAGCTCCAAGCTGGAGGGCGCCTTGGGCGAACCGATCGCCGCAGGCTCGACCCAGGGCCGGCTGATGCTGGGCAGCGACCGGTTCTTCGACGGACGGGCCTTCGATCCCGACGACATGCCGGGCTATCTGGCGGGACTGCCCTGACCCATTGCGCTCCCCGTCAAGGGTAGAATGCGTGTCCCCGGCGCAAACAACCCCCGCCGCGAACGATCCGCCCTCCCCAAGCCCGCGCGGCTGTGCCACACCCGCGCACAAGGCGCGCCCGCCGCCGACCGCCGGGCATCATGACGCAGGTCGGACTTCGGCCTGCGGGGTAAGGAGCTTATGTCGCCGTTTCTCGGACTGGCCGCGGTGCTGGTGCTCGTCATCGCCAACGGCTTCTTCGTCGCCTCGGAATTCTCGCTGGTCGCGGTGCGGCGCAGCCGGGTGGCGGAGCTGGTCAATGCCGGGCGGATGAACGCCAAGGCCCTGCAACGCGCGATCGACCAGCTCGACGCCAATCTCGCCGCCACGCAGCTCGGCATCACCATCTCGTCGCTGGCGCTGGGCTGGATCGGCGAGCCGGCGCTGGCGCATCTGGTCGAGCCGATGCTCGCCGGCCTGCCCGCCGGTCTCGCCTCGGGCGGGTCTCATGCGGTGGCGGTGGCGATCTCCTTCACCGTCATCACCGCGCTCCACATCGTGCTCGGCGAACTCGCCCCCAAGAGCCTGGCGCTCCAGCGCAGCGAGCGGACCGCGCTCTGGGTGGTGCGGCCGCTCGCCGTCTTCCTGTTCGTGCTGCGCCCGGCGATCGGCGCGCTCAACGGCCTGGGCAATCTGGTGCTGCGGCTGTTCGGCCTGCGTCCCGGCACCGGCGAGGAGGCGCTGCACTCCCCCGAGGAGTTGAAGCTGCTCGTCGCCGCCAGCCACGAGGCCGGCCTGCTCAACGAGGCGCAGCAGGAGGTGGCGGAGCGCGTCTTCACGCTCGGCGACAGGCGGATCGTCGACATCATGACCCCGCGCCGCGACATCGACTGGATCGACGCCGATGCCGGGCCGGAGATGGTCCTCCAGGCGGTGCGACGCTCGACCCACGAACAGTTGCTGGTCGGGCAGGCCGATCTGGACGAGCTGCGCGGCATGATCCTGAAAAAGGACCTGCTCGACCAGGCGCTGGACGGCGGCGCGATCGATCCGCTGGCGGTGGTGCGCAAGCCGCTGATCGTCCATGAGGCGACGCCGATCGTCCGCGTTCTGGAGCAGTTCAAGCGCTCGCCCGTGCGCCTGGCGGTCATCATCAACGAATATGGCAGCGTCGAGGGGCTGGTGACGCAGACCGACCTGCTGGAGGCGCTGGCCGGCGAGCTGGCGGAGGACGAGGACGGGCCCGATCCCGCCATCGTCCGCCAGGACGACGGATCGCTTCTGATCGACGGGCTGGTGTCCGCGCATGACGGCTATCGCCTGCTGCAATGGCGCGACGAGCCGACCGATGCCGATTACCATACCATGGCCGGCTTCGCGCTCGCCCGGCTGACCCATCTGCCGGTGCCGGGGGAGACGTTCGAGCATAATGGCTGGCGTTTCGAGATCGTGTCGCTCGACGGGCGGCGCATCGCGCAGCTGAGGGCGACATCGCTCGATCCCGACCTGACCGTGGAGTGATGCTGCACCTGCGAAAAGGGGCTTGCGCGGCAAGCGTGATTCGGGCAGCTTGTGGTCGTCCGGCAATGGCGTCGGGCATGAGATAGCAGCGAACCGCCTCTCCAGCGCCGGGGAGGCTCCCGCTGACCGGACCGAGGCCGTCACGGCCCCGCACCCGGATGGAGGCAACGAAGCCGCCAGGACGCGATCCCGAAAGGGTCGCCGTCCTGGCGGCTTTTTTCATTTCCGGCCCCGCGCGGCCGAGGGGGACAGCATGGCGACATCGATCTGGAACGATCCGAAGGAGGAACCCGCGACCGGCTTCTGGGCGAGCGGCCATACGCCGACGCTGATCGCCGCCTTTCTCTATTTCGACCTGGCTTTCATGGTCTGGGTGCTGCTCGGCCCGCTGGCGCCCGACATCGCGCACGCGCTGGCGCTGACCCCGGCGCAGAAGGGACTGATGGTCGCGGTGCCGACGCTGGCCGGCGCGGTGCTGCGCGTGGTCAACGGCCTGGCTGTGGACCGGATCGGACCGAAGCGGTCGGGCGCGATCAGCCAGATCATCGTCATCGCCGGCCTGGCCAGCGCCTGGATGCTGGGCGTCAGCAGCTTCGCTGGCACGCTGGCGCTGGGCGTGATCCTGGGCTTTGCCGGGGCCAGCTTCGCGATCGCATTGCCGCTCGCCAGCCGCTGGTATCCGCCCGAACATCAGGGCAAGGCGATGGGCCTGGCCGGCATGGGCAATTCGGGCACGGTGCTGGCGGCCCTGTTCGCCCCCGCGCTCGCCAAGCTGTTCGGCTGGAACGCGGTGCTGGGCCTCGCCTGCATCCCGCTGACCATCGTGTTCGCCGTCTATCTGGTCCTGGCCAAGGACGCCCCCAACGCCCCCGCCCCGCGCCGGCTCGCCGAATATCTGCAACCGCTGCGCCAGGCCGATGCCTGGTGGCTGATGGGCTTCTACGCCGTCACCTTTGGCGGGTTCGTGGGGCTGGCGGCCAGCCTGCCGCTCTATTTCACCGAGCGGTTCGGGCTGACCACGGTGCAGGCCGGCTATGCCACGGCGGCCTGCGTCTTCGCCGGGTCGCTGGTCCGGCCGATGGGCGGGGCGCTGGCCGATGCGATCGGCGGGGTGAAGGCGCTGATGGCGGTGTTCGCCGCCGCCGCCGTGACGCTGACCGGCGTGGCGATCGCCGATGGCTTCGCCGCCTCGCTCGCGCTGTTCGTCCTGTCGATGCTGGCGCTGGGAACCGGCAACGGCTCGGTCTTCCAACTGGTGCCGCAGCGCTTCGCCGCCGAGATCGGCGTGATGACCGGGCTGGTCGGCATGGCGGGCGGCGTCGGCGGCTTCTACCTCGCCTCCTCGCTCGGCCTCGCCAAGCAATGGACCGGCAGCTTTTCCCTCGGTTTCCTGATCTTTGCCGCGCTGGCCATCGTCGCCCTGGCGGGCCTGGCACTGGTGAAGGCCCGGTGGCGCCGCGATTGGGCGACCGCCGGAACCGTACGGATCTGATCGATGCGCCTGGCCCCTTCCCTCCTCCTGTCGGCGTCGCTCCTCGCCACCCTGCCGGCCGCCGCGCAGACCGTGACGCTGACGCCGCTGGCCGAGGCCCGGCTGCGCTGGGAGCGGGTCGACCAGCGCGACCTGCCCCGCCGGTCGGACGCGGTCACCGCCCGCGTCCGCACCGGGATCGCGGCGACCGCCGGCCCCTGGTCGGCGCTGGTCGAGGCGCAGGGCAATCTGGCGATCGTGCCCGACTATTTCGATGGCGTGCATCCCGACGCCAGCCGCCCGCTGATCGGCGATCCGCAGAGCATCGGCCTCTACCGCGCGCAGGTGCAGTACAAGACCGACGCCCTCACCCTGACCGCCGGGCAGCAACGGATCGCGCTGGACGACGAACGCTTCGTCGGCGCGGCCGCCATCCGCAACAACGGCCAGACGTTCGACGCGGTGCGCGCCGAACTGGTGCCGGTGAAGGGCGTCAAGGCGGACCTGAGCTATGTCTGGGGCGTCCGCACCGTCTGGGGGATCGACGGCACCGGCGCGCGGCCGCGCTCGATCGGCGGCGATAGCGTGCTGGCCAATCTCGGCTGGGCGACGCCGATCGGCACGCTGACCGGCTTCGCCTATCTGATCGACGCGGACGAGGCGGCGCTCCAGGGCTATCGCCTGTCGAGCCAGACCTATGGCGCGCGGCTGGCGGGCAGCCGACCGCTGGGCACGGCCAAGCTCGCCTATCAGGCCAGTTGGGCGCGTCAGTCCGACTATCGCCGCAACCCCAACGACTATGCGGCCGATTACTGGCTGGCCGATGTCGCGCTCGACCTGAACGGCCCGCGCCTGGGCGGCGGGTACGAAGTGCTGGGCGCCGATCGGGGCCAGGCGCTGACCAGCTTCCAGACGCCGCTGTCGTCGATCTTCAAGTTCCAGGGCTGGGCCGACAAGTTCACCGCCACGCCCGCGGACGGCATTCGCGACCTCTATGCCAGCACCGGCTGGGGCTGGAAGCAGGTCGGCCCGGTCAAGGCGCTCGGCCTGTCCGCCATCTGGCACCGGTTCGAGAGCGACCGGCTGGTCCGCCATTACGGCAACGAGATGGACCTCCTAGCGCAAGGCAAGGTCGGCCGCACCACCGCGTCGCTCCGCTACGCCGATTATCAGGCCGATCGCTTCGGCACCGACACCCAAAAGCTTTGGCTGCAACTGGACTGGACCATCTGATGGAACACCGCCCCGTCGTCGCGGCGACCGATACCCGCGAACGCCTCATCGTGATCGGCAACGGCATGGCCGGCTGCCGCGCCGTCGAGGAATTGCTGGCCCGCGATCCCGACCGATACCGAATCACCATCTTCGGCGCCGAGCCGCTGGTGAACTATAACCGGATCATGCTGTCGCCGGTGCTGGCGGGCGAGAAGACGTTCGACGAGATCGTCATCAACGGCCATGACTGGTATGCCGATCACGGCATCGCGCTGGTCAGCGGCGATCCGGTGACGGCGATCGATCGCGACGCGCGCACCGTCACCACGCGCGGTGGCATCGTCACCGGCTATGACCGGCTGCTGATCGCGACCGGGTCCGACCCGTTCATCATCCCGGTGCCCGGCCACGACCTGCCCGGCGTCATCAGCTTCCGCGACATGCAGGATGTCGAGCATATGCTCGCCGCCGCCGAGCGGGGCGGCAGCGCGGTGGTGATCGGCGGCGGCCTGCTGGGGCTGGAGGCGGCGCATGGCCTGAGCCTGCGGGGCATGACGGTCACCGTCCTCCACCTGATGCCGACGCTGATGGAGCGGCAACTGGACGAGGCGGCGGGCTGGCTGCTGAAACAGGCGCTGGAGGCGCGCGGCCAGACCGTGCTGACCGGTGCCGACACCGCCGCGATCCTGGGCGACGGCAAGGTCGAATGCGTTCGCCTGAAGGACGGGCGCGAGATCGTCGCCGACCTGGTGGTGATGGCGGTCGGCATCCGCCCCTCGGTCGCGCTCGCCCGCGCCGCCGGGCTGGAGGTCGGACGCGGCATCAAGGTCGACGACCATATGGTCACGTCCGATCCGCGCATCCTGGCGGTTGGCGAATGCGTCGAGCATGACGGACAGGTTTACGGCCTGGTCGCGCCGCTCTGGGACATGTGCCGCAGCCTCGCCGATGCGCTGACCGGCGCACCGTCCGGCTATCGCCCCACCGCCACCGCGACCAAGCTGAAGGTCGCCGGGCTCGACGTCTTCTCGGCGGGCGATTTCGGCGGCGGCGACGGCGCGGAGGATATCGTGCTGCGCGACGCCGCGCGCGGCATCTACAAACGCGTCGTGGTCAAGGACGACCGGATCGTCGGCGCGGTGCTGTACGGCGATACCGCCGACGGCAACTGGTATTTCGACCTGCTGAAAAAGGGCGAGAGCATCGGCGACATCCGCGACGCGCTGATCTTCGGCCAGGCCTTCGCCTCGGGAGGGGGGCAGGCGGACCCTAAGTCGGCCGTTGCGGCGCTCTCCGACACGGCGGAGATCTGCGGCTGCAACGGCGTCACCAAGGGCCAGGTCGTCTCGTGCATCGCCAAGGGCGCGCACAGCCTCGACGCCGTCCGCGCCACCTGCAAGGCGTCGGCGAGCTGCGGCTCGTGCACCGGGCTGGTCGAGACGCTGCTCGCGCTCACGCTGGGCGACGAGGTGGAGGCGGGGCCGAAGACGATGTGCAAATGCACCAGCTTCGGCCATGACGATGTGCGGCGCGAGATCGTCGCGCAGGGCATGCGCTCGATCCCGGAGGTGATGCAGAAGCTGCACTGGTCGACGCCCGACGGCTGTTCCTCCTGTCGCCCGGCGCTCAATTACTATCTGCTCTGCGCCCTGCCCGGCGACTATGTCGACGACCAGCAGAGCCGCTTCGTCAACGAGCGGATGCACGCCAACATCCAGAAGGACGGCACCTATTCGGTGGTGCCGCGCATGTGGGGCGGGATCACGTCGCCGAAGGAACTGCGCGCGATCGCCGATGTGGTCGAGAAGTTCAACGCGCCGATGGTCAAGGTGACCGGCGGCCAGCGGCTCGACATCTTCGGCATCAGGAAGGAGGATCTGCCCGCCGTCTGGGCCGATCTGAACGCCGCGGGGATGGTCAGCGGCCATGCCTATGGCAAGTCGTTGCGCACGGTGAAGACCTGTGTCGGCTCCGAATGGTGCCGCTTCGGCACGCAGGATTCGACCGGGCTGGGCGTCAAGCTGGAGCGGGCGACCTGGGGGTCGTGGATGCCGCACAAGTTCAAGATCGCGGTGTCGGGCTGTCCGCGCAACTGCGCCGAGGCGACGATCAAGGATTTCGGCGTGGTCTGCGTCGACAGCGGCTACGAACTCCATGTCGGCGGCAATGGCGGGATCAAGGTCCGCGCCACCGACCTGCTCTGCAAGGTCGCGACCGAGGCGGAGGCGATGGAGATGTGCGCCGCCTTCGTCCAGCTCTACCGCGAGGAGGCACGCTATCTGGAGCGGACCGCGCCGTGGATCGAGCGGGTCGGGCTGGCGTACATCCAGTCGCGCCTCCTGCCCGACGCGGACGCGCGCGCCGAACTCGCCCGCCGCTTCTTCCATGCGCAGAGCTTCTCGCAAGACGATCCCTGGGCCGCGCGCGTCGCCGGCCAGGAGCGCGAGATGCATGCGCCGATGGCGCGCTTCACCCCGCAGGAGGAAATGGCATGACTGGCGAGTGGCTCGATATCGGCTGGGTGAACGAGATCCCGGTGCGGGGCAGCCGCACGGTGCAGGTCGAGGGCGGCGACGACATCGCCATCTTCCGCACCGGCGAGAACAAGGTCTTCGCGCTGCGCGACCGCTGCCCGCACAAGCATGGCCGGCTGAGCCAGGGCATCGTCCATGGCGGCGCGGTGGCCTGCCCGCTGCACAATTGGCGCATCTCGCTCAGCACCGGGGAAGCGCTGGGCGAGGACAAGGGTTGCACCCCGGTCGTGCCGGTCCGGATCAGCGGCGGCCGCGTGCTGATCTGCCGGGCCAGCACGCTGAAGGCGGCGGCGTGATGGTCCTCCGGTTCCTTCCCTGCACGGCGAGGACGCGGTGACCCCCATCGACACCACCTGCGCCTATTGCGGTGTCGGCTGCGGCATCCGCGCGACCGTGACCGGCGACCGTCAGGTGCGGATCGAGGGCGATCCCGATCACCCCGCCAATCGCGGCAGGCTCTGTTCCAAGGGCACGCATCTGGGCGAGACGGTCGGGCTGGAGGGTCGCCTGCTCCACCCCATGATCGGCCGGCGGCGTGCCTCCTGGGACAAGGCGCTCGATCTCGTCGCCAAACGCTTCCGCGACACCATCGCGCGCCATGGCCCCGACAGCGTCGCCTTCTACGTCTCGGGCCAGTTGCTCACCGAGGATTATTACGTCGCCAACAAGCTGATGAAGGGGTTCATCGGCTCGGCGAACATCGACACCAATTCGCGCCTGTGCATGTCGAGCGCGGTGGCGGGGCAGACCCGCGCCTTTGGCGAGGACGTGGTGCCGGCGAGCTACGACGACATCGACGCCGCCGACCTGATCGTGCTGGTCGGCAGCAACACCGCCTGGTGCCATCCGATCGTCTATCAGCGCATCCGGGCGCGCTGCGAGGCCGGTGCGAAACTGGTCGTGATCGACCCGCGCCGCACCGAGACGGCGGAACAGGCCGATCTGCACCTCGCCATCCGGCCGGGCAGCGATGTGGCGCTGATGAACGGCGCGCTTGCCTGGGCACGGGCGGCGGGGGTGGTGGACGAGGATTTCCTGGCCGCCTCGCTCGCGGTGCCGGAGGATTTCTGGATGGCGCTGGACCAGGGCAGCGACCTGTGGTCGGTCGCGAGGACCTGCGACGTCGCGCCGGGTGACCTGCGCCGCTTCTACGAGATGTTCGCCGCCACGCCGCACACGGTCACGCTGTTCAGCCAAGGCATCAACCAGTCGACAGCCGGCACCGACCAGGTCAATGCGATCCTCAACCTGCACCTCGCCACCGGCCGGATCGGCAAGCCGGGGGCCGCGCCCTTCTCGATCACCGGACAACCCAATGCGATGGGCGGTCGCGAGGTCGGCGGCCTCGCCTCGACGCTGGCGGCGCATATGGACTTCGCAGCCGACAATCGCGCCCGCGTCCAGCGTTTCTGGGCCTCCCCCGCCATCGCCGCCAGGCCGGGGCTGAAGGCCGTCGACCTGTTCCGCGAAATCGGCCAGGGCCGGATCAAGGCGCTGTGGATCATGGCGACCAACCCCGCCGTATCGATGCCCGATGCCGGATCGGTGCGCGACGCGCTCGCCGCCTGCCCCTTTGTCGTGGTCAGCGACGTGATCGCGGAGACGGATACGTCCGTCCATGCGCATGTCCGCCTGCCCGCCGCCGCCTGGGGCGAGAAGGACGGCACCGTCACCAATTCCGACCGCACGGTCAGCCGCCAGCGCGCGCTCTTTCCCCTGCCCGGCGAAGCGAAACCGGACTGGTGGATCGTCAAGGAGGTCGGCCGCCGCATGGGCTGGAAGACCGCCTTCGCCTATGACCGGCCCGCCGAAATCTGGCGCGAGCATTGCCGCCTGTCCACCTATGAGAATGACGGCGCCCGCCTGTTCGCCCTGCCCGGCCGGTCGAGCGGCGGCAATGCGGACTATGACGCGATGCAGCCGTTCCGCTGGGGCGGCACGCCCTTCGCCGATGGCCGCTTCCCGACGGAGGACGGCCGGGCGCGGCTGGTGCCGGTCGTGCAGAAGGCGATCCCCGCGCCGCTTCGCGACTGGCCGATGACGCTCAACACCGGGCGCTATCGCGATCACTGGCACACGATGACCCGCACCGGCCTCGCCCCCAAGCTGGCGCGGCATCGCGAGGAACCGCTGGTCGAGGTCCATCCCGACGATGCCGCGCGGCTGGCGCTGGCCGATGGCGGACTGGCGCGGGTCGGCACGCCGCAGGGCGAGAGCCTGTACCGCGTGTCGGTCGTCGCCAGCCAGCGGCCGGGCGAGCTGTTCGTGCCGATCCACTGGACCGATCGTACGGCGACCGGCGGCCGCACCGGCCTGTTGCCGCGACCGCTGACCGATCCGCATTCGGGCCAGCCGGGCTTCAAGGCCAGCCCCGCCTGCATCGCCCCGGTCGCGACCCGCTGGCGCGGATTCCTGATCCTGGCCGGTGAGGCGGCGCATCGTCCCGACTGCCTGTGGGCGACCCGGATCGCGGTGCCGGCGGGCACGCTGTGGGAGCTGGCCGGCGACGGCGACGCGGCCGCGCTCGACCGGCTGCTGCCGGCGGGCGAGCGGATCGAGGCGGTCGACGCCGCGCGCGGCACCCGCCGCGTCGCGATCCTGTCCGGCGGCCGGCTGGTCGCGGCGCTGTTCGTCACCGAGGCGGGGCAGTTGCCGACCCGCGACTGGCTGGTCGCGCAGCTATCCAAGGCGCAGGCCGCGCCGACCCTGCTCGCCGGGCGCGCGCCGGGCGCGACCGTCGATCGCGGCGCGGTGCTGTGCGTCTGTTTCGACCTGGGCGTGAAGACGATCCTGGCCGCGATCCGCGACCAGCAGCTTGCCGATGTCGCTGCGATCGGCGCGGCGATCGGCGCTGGCACCAATTGCGGGTCGTGCCGCCCTGCCCTGGCCCGCCTGCTCGCGGAGGAGACCATCCATGCAGCCTGACGATTTCCCCGCCGGTTCGGTCTGGCTGGTCGGGGCCGGCCCCGGCGATCCCGAACTGCTCACGCGCAAGGCCGAGCGGCTGATCGCGACCGCCGACATCGTCTTCTTCGATGCGCTGGTCGGCCCGGCCGTGCTCGACCTGATCCCGCCCGGCACCGAGCGGGTCGGCGTCGGCAAGCGATCGGGCCGCCATTCCAAGGACCAGGGCACGATCGACGCGCTGATCGTCGCCGCCGCCCTGTCCGGCCGGCGGGTGGTGCGGCTGAAGGGCGGCGACCCGTCGATCTTCGGTCGCTCGACCGAGGAGATCGATGCCTGTCGCGCGGCCGGCATCGCCGTCCGCATCTGCCCCGGCATCACCGCCGCCAGCGCGGCCGCCGCCTCCGGCCTCGCCTCGCTGACGCTGCGTGGCCTGGCGCGGCGGCTGACTTTGGTAACGGCGCACGCCCGCGCCGGCGAGCCGCTCGACCTCGACTGGCCGGCGCTCGCCGCCTCCGATTCGACGCTGGCGGTCTATATGGGTCGCGCCGCCGCCGGCGAGGTCGCGGGCGAACTGATGAAGGCGGGCCTGGCGCCCGACACGCCGGTGATGGTCGCGGTCAACGTCTCGCTGCCGGGCGAGCGGCTGATCCGCGGCCGGCTCGACGCGCTCGCCTTCCTGGTCGAGGCGATCAGCGACGGCGATCCCGCCTTGCTGCTGATCGGCCAGGCGATGGGCGTGGCCGCGCCCCGGACCGGGGACCGGATCGCCGCGCTCCAGCCGCTGGTCCTGTGACGACGGTACGCGCGGCGATGAACCCAGCCCCCCTCCGCTCGTTCGGCAGGGGTGGAATCTGCCCAAACCCTTGAAGCCAAAGCCCTTCGCCCATGGCTGCCGCGCCGGCTGCTGGTCACGCGCAGCGCACGCGGCTTCGATCATGGCCGCCATGTCATGGACCGTGCCGCCGCGCTGGGCGTCGCGATCGTCGAGCTTCCCGCCGACCGGATCGCGCTCGACCTGCCCGAGGATCCCCGCCGCGCCTATGCCGAGGCCAAGGCGACGCTGGCGCTGGTCGTGGCCCCGCCGTCCAAGCGTCGCCTGCAACCCATCGCCCCCAGCGCCGATTGGCGCGTCGACCTGGCGGAGGGGTGCCCGGCGCATTGCAGCTATTGCTATCTCGCCGGATCGCTCAAGGGCCCGCCGATCACGCGGGTCTATGCCAATCTCGACGAGATCCTGGACGGGCTGCCCGCCTATCTGGGCCAGGGACAGATCACCAGCCGCAACCGCGACCGCGCGGCCGAGGGCACGACGTTCGAGGCGTCCTGCTACACCGACCCGCTGGCGCTGGAGGCGCTGACCGGTTCGCTGTCGGCCGCGATCGCCTGGTTCGGGCGGTGGGAGGCCTCGGTGCAGCTTCGCTTCACCAGCAAGTTCGCCGATGTCTCGGCGCTCACCGATCTCGACCATCAAGGGCGCACGCGGATGCGCGCCTCGATCAACCCGCGCGCCTTCGCCCGGTTCGAGGGCGGCACCGCGCCCGTCGCCGCCCGGCTGGTCGCGCTGCGGCAAATGGCGCTGGCCGGCTATCCGGTCGGGCTGACCATCGCGCCGATCATCGCCGCGCCCGGCTGGGAACAGGCCTATGGCGAGCTGATCGACCAGGCGGCGGCGCAATTGGCCGACATCCCTGCGCTGGACCTGACGATCGAGTGCATCACCCATCGCTTCACCACGGGGTCGAAGGCGGTGCTGGACAGCTGGTATCCCGGCTCCGCGCTCGACATGACGCCCGCCAACCGGACCACCAAGCGCACCAAGTTCGGCACCGAGAAGCAGGTGTACGATACCGCCACGATGCGGTCGCTGCGCGGCTTCTTCGAGGCGCGACTGGGCCGGGTGCTGCCGATGGCGCGACTGCTCTATTGGACCTGACCGCCCCGGCTCGGCTAGACGGGGGGCAAAGTTTCAAAGGAGACGATTGCGATGACCGCATCCTATGACGCACGCCTGGGCCTCTATATCGCCGGCGAATGGCTGGGGACCGAGGGGCGCGAGACGCGCGACGTGCTCAACCCCGCCACCGGCCAGGGCCAGGCCGAACTGCCGCTCGCCACCGCCGCCGATCTCGACCGCGCGCTGGAGGCGAGCCAGCGCGGCTTCCTGGCGTGGCGCGCCACCCCGCCGGAGAAGCGCGCCGCGATCCTGACCCGCACCGCGCAATTGCTGCGCGAGCGCGGCGACCAGATCGCGCGCATCGCCACGCTGGAACAGGGCAAGATCCAGGCCGAGGCCAAGGGCGAGCTCGCCTTCGCCGCCGCCTTGCTCGACTTCCATGCCGCCGAGGGGCAGCGCGTCTATGGCCGCGTCCTGCCGCGCCCGTCGGGCAGCCGCAGCCTGGTGCTGCACCAGCCGGTCGGCCCGGTCGCGGCCTTTTGCGCGTGGAACTTCCCGATCATGAACGTGGTGCGCAAGATCGCGCCGGCGCTGGCGGCGGGTTGTTCGATCATCATCAAGCCGTCGGAGGAGACGGCGGGCAGCGCGGTCGAGGTGATGCGCTGCTTCCAGGATGCCGGCCTGCCCGGCGATGTCGCGCAATGCGTGTTCGGCATGCCCGACATGGTGTCGCGCCAGCTGCTCGCCTCGCCGATCACGCGCAAGCTGAGCTTCACCGGCTCGGTGCCGGTCGGCAAGCAGCTGATGAAGCTGGCGGCGGACACGATGATGCGCACCACCATGGAGCTGGGCGGCCATGGCCCGGTGCTGGTATTCGACGATTGCGACCTGGACAAGACGGTCGAGACGCTGGTCGCGCACAAGTTCCGCAATGCGGGCCAGGTCTGCGTCGCGCCGACCCGCTTCCATGTGCAGGACGGCATCTACGACCGCTTCGCCGCCGCCTTTGCCGAGCGGACGCGGGCGCTGAAGATCGGCGACGGTCTGGACGCGGCCAGCCAGATGGGCCCGATGGCCAATGCCCGCCGGCCCGACGCGATCGCCGAGCTGGTCGGCGACGCGACCAGCCATGGCGCGCGCCTGCTCGCGGGTGGCGAGCGTGGCGGCGATGGCGGCTTCTTCTTCCAGCCGACCGTGCTGGCCGATGTGCCGACCGCCGCACGCGCGATGAACGAGGAACCCTTCGGCCCGATCGCGCTGCTCAGCCGCTTCGGCAGCGAGGAGGATGCGATCGCCGAGGCCAATCGCCTGCCCTTCGGCCTGGCGGCCTATTGCTTCACCGAGAATGGCCGTCGCCAGAACCGGCTGGGCGATGCGATCGAGGCGGGGATGATCGCGATCAACAATGTCCGGCTCAGCTATCCCGACAGCCCGTTCGGCGGGATCAAGGATAGCGGCCATGGCAGCG
This sequence comes from Sphingomonas sp. S-NIH.Pt15_0812, assembly GCF_003951315.1. Lineage (GTDB taxonomy): Bacteria > Pseudomonadota > Alphaproteobacteria > Sphingomonadales > Sphingomonadaceae > Sphingomonas. Next base: position 43,323 of record NZ_QLJH01000001.1, on the reverse strand, counting down.
AGGACGGGCCGGAGGGCATCATGGCGCATCTGGTCACCAAGACCGTGCATATGAGCTGATCGAACGCGACCTGCGGTGGCGCACGCCTCCCCCCTGCCGGGGAGGCGTGCGCGGGATGCCGATCCATCCATCTGATTCAATTAGATAAACCGACAGGAACCGCAATCCGTCCGCACCGGTTGCCCCAGCATGGCGGGGTGATCCCGCATGGGAGACGCGCAATGAGCGACCGATCGGACACCCCGCACCTCTACGGCACCGCTCCCGGATCGGAGAGCAAGCAGGGCAAGGCAGGCCACACCCTCGCCCCCGACCAGCAGGCGCCGACCGAACAAAGCTATGCCCATCAAATCGCGCTGACGGATGGGACCATGGTGACGGTGGAGGAAACCTCCGGCATCGCCTTTGCCGAGAGCGACCGACAGGTCGGGAGTGCCGCACCGCCAGCGGACGACCGACCGGCGGATGGGACGGCCCCGGCCACCGGCACCCCGCCCCCGACCACGCGGCAGGTGGTCCTGGGCGCGGCGCTGGGCGTCGGGGTCGGCCTGCTCGCCAATCTGGTGCGCAAGGCGGCGGTGCAGGCGCCGACCATGCTGGCCGGCCGGTGGGACAAGGCGCTCGCCGCCGAGCATCGCGCCGCGCTGGCGATCTTCGACCTGATCGAACAGACCGACGAAAAGGACGCGGCGCGGCGCACCGTGCTGCTGACCCAGTTGAAACATGCGATCGGCAAGCACGCCTTCCAGGAGGAGAACAGCATCTATGCGATGATGCGGGACCTGGAGATGACCGAAGCGGCCGATCATCTGAATCACGAACATGGCTATGTGAAGCAATATTTCTTCGACCTGGGCGAGATGCCGCGCGACGATCCCGCCTGGCTGCCCAAGCTGCGCGCATTCCGGTCGATGATCGAGACGCATATGCGCGAGGAGGAAGACGACCTGTTCCCCCGGATGCGCGAGCGGCTGACCGGCGACCAGAACCGCCACCTCACCCGGCTGATGCACCGTGAGGGGCTGAAACTCGCCTGACGCCTATCGGAACCAGAGCCGGCGCAGCCAGCCTTGCGCCGGCTCTGGTTCCAGGGCGGCGCGGCGTTCGGCATAGCTGGCGGCAAGTCGCTCGTGCGCCGCCTGTGCGACCGCCGTCGCCGCACGCCGCGCCAGTCGTCGCTCCTGTCGGATGCGACGCTCCAGATAGATCCTTTCCATGCCCGTCTCCTGTCCGTCGCCAGGATTAGGCGGACCGCACATTCCCAACTAATCCGATCGGCTCCGAAAACGGAAGTGTAGCATCTCGTAAACTTAAGTAGGGTTGAGTCCTCCCGTAATCAAAGCGTGAGTTCGCTAGTAGATCGCCCCGATCACAGCACCTATTCGCTTTATATTCATTATCGCGATACGGCAGTTCGCGACGGGAGGACAGTCATGGCAGCCCAGATCATCGTCAAAGCCACCGGCAAGGCAAGTGAAGCCGCGAGCAACAGCATCGAACTCGACGCGCCCAGCGTCGTGCGGCTCGATGTCGACCAGAGCCAGGTCGCCAATCTGGAACGGGCCGGCGACGATCTGGTGGTGCGGCTGACCGATGGCCAGGCGATCCGTGTCGAGCAGTATTACGTCCAGAACAACGGCGTCGGCAGCGACCTGGTACTGCGCGACGGCGCGCAGCGCCTGTGGCTGGCGCATCCGGACGTGGCCGGGGCCGGCCGCTTCACCCTGCTTGGCGAATTGAACGACCTGGTCGCAGCCGGCGGCGCGGCGGCGGCGGGCGGCGGCGGCGGCTTCGTGCTGCCGGCGGTGCTGGGCCTGGCCGGCGCGGGCGCGGCGGGCGCGGTGGTGTCCGCCGCCGGCAGCGGTGGCGGTGGCGGTGGCAATGTCTCCGCGCCGCTACCCTCGGCCGATACCCAGGCCCCCGGTCGCCCGACCGCGATCTTCGCCGCCAACGGCGCCAGCCTGTCGGGAACGGGCGAGGCCGGGGCGACCGTGCAGGTGCGCGGGTCCGACGGCAGTGTCGTCGGCACCGCGACGGTCGGCAGCGACGGCCGCTTCACCGTGCCGTTGACGCAACCGCAGGCCAATGGCCAGACCGTCATCGTGTCGCAGAGCGACGCGGCCGGCAATGTCTCGGCCAGCACCACCGTCGCCGCGCCCGACATCACCGCGCCCGGCGTGCCGACCGCCGGCCTGCAGGGTGGCGGCGCGATCGTCAGCGGCACGGGCGAGGCCGGCGCGACCGTCACGATCCGCGACGCCGCCGGCCAGCCGGTCGGCACCGCGATCGTCGATGCGCAAGGCAATTATGCGGCCACCCTCGCCACGCCCCAGGCCAATGGCGAAACGCTGACCGTCACCCAGAGCGACGCCGCCGGCAATGTTTCCGCAGCGACATCGGTCATCGCGCCCGACACGACGGCCCCGGCCGCACCGACCGCCAGCCTCGACAATGGCGGCACGACCGTCAGCGGCATTGGCGAAATCGGGGCGACCGTCACGATCCGCGACGCGGCGGGCCAGCCGATCGGCACCGCGACCGTCGACGCACAGGGCAATTACGCGGCGACGCTCGCCACGCCCCAGGCCAATGGCCAGACGCTGACCATCACGCAGGGCGACGCCGCCGGCAATATCTCGCCCACCACCACGATCATCGCCCCCGACACGACGGCCCCGGCCGCCCCGATCGCCGGCGTCAGCGCCGATGGCACGACCGTCAGCGGCACGGCCGAGGCCGGCGCGACGGTGACCATCGCCGGGTCTGCGGGCCAGCCGCTCGCCACCGCGATCGTCGCGGCGGATGGCGGCTACAGCGCGACCCTGCCCGCCGGCACGTCCGACGGTCAGATCCTGTCGGTGACGCAGCGCGACGGCGCGGGCAATGTCTCGCCCGCCACCGACGCCCCGACGCCCGATCGGGTCGCGCCTTCCACCCCGGTCGCAACGCTCGGCCCGGATGCCGCCACCCTGTCCGGCACCGGCGAGGCGGGCGCGACGGTCACGGTACGCGATCCCGCCGGCATGGTGATCGGCACCGGCCCGGTCGGCGCGGACGGCAATTGGACCGTCACCCTGCCGGCCCCGCGCCTGGAGGGCGAGACGCTGACCGTCGTCCAGAGCGACGCGGCCGGCAACAGCTCCGCCGCCGCGCCGGTGGTCGCGCCCGATCTCACCCCGCCCGCCGGCCTGACCGCCACGATCGGCGATGGCGGCGCGATCGTCAGCGGCGCGGGCGAGGCGGGCGCGAGCATCAGCGTGCGCGATCCGGCGGGCACACTGATCGGCACCGCCATCGTCGGCGCGGACGGACGTTATGTCGCGCCGCTGTCGCCCGCCCAGACCAATGGCGAGACGGTGCAGGTGACCCAGGCCGATGCCGCCGGCAATGTCGCCGCGCCGGTCGCGGTCACGGCACCCGACACGACGCCGCCCGCCGCCCCCACCGGCACGCTGTCGGCGGACGGCGCGATCCTGACCGGCATCGGCGAGCCCGACGCGACCGTCACGGTGCGCGCCGCCGACGGCACCGTGCTCGGCAGCGCACCGGTGGCGGCGGATGGCGGCTTCGTCGTGTCGCTGGCAAGCGCGCAGACCAACGGCCAGACGATCCGCTTCGACCAGGCGGATGCCGCCGGCAATGTCTCGCCCACCGTACAGGCCGTCGCCACCGACATCAGCGCGCCCCTGGGACTGGTCGCCACGGTCAGCGCGGACGGTGCCCTGGTGACCGGACGCGGCGAGGCGGGCGCGACCGTCACCGTCCGCGCGCCCGACGGCACGCCGATCGGCACCGCGCTGGTCGGCGCGGACGGCCTCTATGTCGCGCCGCTCAATCCGGCGCAGGTCGACGGCCAGGTGTTGCAGGTGACCCAGGCCGATGCGGCCGGCAATATCTCCCGCCCCGCCGCCCCGATCGCGCCCGACCTGACCGCGCCCGCCGCCCCCGACGCGGCGCTGGCGGCGGACGGCGCGAGCGTCAGCGGCACCGGCGAGGTCGGCGCGCTGGTGGTGGTCCGCGCCAGCGACGGCAGCCCCCTGGGCAGCGCCGTGGTCGGCGCGGACGGCCGCTATGTCGCCCCGCTCGTCCCGCCTCAGACCAATGGCGAGACGCTGGGCGTGACCCAGGCGGATGCCGCCGGCAACCTCTCCCCCGCGACGCCGCTCCTCGCCGCCGATACCAGCGCGCCGACCGGCCTGACCGCCGCCGTCAACGTCAATGGCACGATCGTCGGCGGCGTGGCGGAGGCGGGCGCGACCGTCACCGTGCGCGATTCCCTGGGTGCCCCGATCGGCACCGCCGTCGCCGCCGCGAACGGCGCCTATGCGGTGGTGCTGACCGTGCCGCAGACCAATGGCGAAACGGTGCAGGTGACCCAGGCCGATGCCGCCGGCAACGCCTCCGGCCCGACCCCGGCGCTCGCTCCCGATCTCACCGCCCCCGCCGCGCCGGGGCTCGGCCTGAACGCCATCGGCACCGAGGCGAGCGGCACGGGCGAGATCGGCGCGACCGTCATCCTGCGCGACGCGACCGGCACCGAGATCGGCCGCGCGGTGGTGGACGCCAATGGCGCCTATACGGCGACGCTGACCCCGCCCCAGGCCAATGGCGGCCTGGTCAGCGCGACGCAGGCAGATGCGGCCGGCAATATCTCGCTGCCCGCGACCCAGGCCGCGCCCGATATCACCGCGCCCGCCGCACCGGCCGCGACGCTGGACGCGACCGGTGCGGTCGTGACCGGCACCGGCGAGCCCGGCGCGACGGTGACGGTGCGCGACGCGCTGGGCAATCCGCTGGGCAGCGGTCTGGTCGATGCGAACGGCGGCTATGCGATCGCGCTGGCGACGCCGCAGATCGACCGGCAGTCGCTCAGCGTGATCCAGGCCGATCCCACGGGCAATGCCTCCACCCCGACGCCGCTGATTGCGCCCGACCTGACGCCGCCGCCGGCCCCGGTCGGCACCGTCGCCCTCACCGGCGGCAGCGTCGCCGGCACGGGGGAGGTCGGCGCGACCGTCACCGTGACCGATCCGGTCGGGCGCGTGCTGGGCAGCGACGTCGTCGCGGCCGATGGCCGCTTCCTGGTCACGCTCGTCACCCTGCAGACCAATGGCCAGGTGCTGACGCTGACCCAGGCCGATGCCGCCGGCAATATCTCGCCCGCCAGCCTCGCGGTCGCGCCCGATCCGGTGCCCAACGACTCGCCGCCCGCGCCGACCGCGGCCGTGACGGTGGACGGGCTGGTGGTGTTCGGCACCGGCCAGGCCGGCGCGACGGTCACCGTCTATGGCCCGGGCGGCGCCGCGATCGGCACCGCCACCGTCGATCCGTTCGGCAACTACGCCGCAGTGCTCGGCAGTCCCCAAGTGAATGGCGAGACGCTGCGCGTCGTCCAGGCGGATTCGGACGGCGATGTATCGCCGCCCGCCGCCGCGACCGCGCCGGACCTGACCGGTCCGCTGGCCCCGACCGCCACGATCGATGCCGCCGGCCTGGTGGTGACCGGCACGGGCGAGGCGGGCGCGACCGTCACCGTGCGCGACGCGGCCGGCAATCTGCTCGGCACCGCGACCGTGCAGGCGGGGGGCGGCTATAGCGTTGTCCTGACGACCCCGCAGCGTGACGGCGAGTCCCTCTCCGTCGTCCAGGTCGATGGGGCCAACAACCCGTCGCTGCCCGCGACCGTCACCGCGCCGGACATCACCGCACCGCCCGCGCCGCTCGGCATCGTCGCGACCGATGGCCTGAGCGTCACCGGCACTGGTGAGGCCGGCGCGACGGTGACGGTGCGCGACGCGAGTGGCGCGACGCTGGGCACCGCGCTGGTCGCGGCCGATGGCGGCTTCACGGCGGAGCTCGACACCGCGCAACGCAATGGCCAGCCGCTGGTCCTCAGCCAGAGCGACGCCGCGGGCAATGCGTCTCCGACGACCGGCATCGTCGCGCCGGACAGCACGCCGCCCGCCGCCCCGCTCGCCACGGTCGATGCCAGCGGTACGCTGGTGGCGGGGACCGGCGAGGCGGGGGCGACCGTGACGGTGCGCGACCCGGTGGGCGCGCTGCTGGGCACGGCAACGGTGGGGAGCGACGGCCGCTTCGTCGTGACGCTCGCCACGCCGCAGGGCAATGGCGAGCGGTTGCAGGTCGGCCAGGCGGATTCGGCGGGCAATGCCTCGCCGGTCGTCACCACCGCCGCGCCCGACTTCACCGCACCCACCGCGCCGCTGGGCCAGGTGTCGGGCGACGGCACGCAGCTGATCGGCACCGGCGAGCCGGGCGCGATCGTCACCATCGCCGGCGCCGGCGGGCTGACGCTCGGCACCGCCACCGTGGGCGGGGATGGCCGCTTCGTCGCGACGCTGGGCATCCCCCAGGCCAATGGCCAGCTGCTGACGCTGACCCAGGCGGATGCCGCCGGCAACATCTCGCCCGCCACCCAGGCGGTCGCGCCGGACATCACCGCGCCGATCGGCCTGAACGCGGTGGTCAATGGCAGCGGCACGCTCGTCTCCGGCACCGGCGAGGCGGGTGCGTCCGTCACCGTGCGCGATCCGGGGGGGGCGGTGATCGGCACCGCGACGGTGGCGTCGAACGGCAGCTATACGGCGCTGCTCACCACCGCGCAGGCCAATGGGCAGCTCCTGCAAGTCACCCAGGGCGATGCGGCGGGCAATGTCTCCCTCCCCGTGCCGGTGCGGGCGCCCGACCTGATCGCGCCGATTGCCCCGACCGCCACGGTCGACGGCACCGGTACGAGCGTCACCGGCAGTGGCGAGGCCGGCGCGACCGTGCGGATCACCGATCCCGCCGGCGCGGTGATCGGTATTGCCACGGTCGGCGGCGACGGCCTCTACACCGCGACGCTCACCACGCCCCAGGCGAACGGGCAGTCGCTGGGCGTCGTGCAGAGCGATGCGGCGGGCAATGCCTCGCCCGGCATCCGAGTCACCGCGCCCGACATCACGCCGCCGGCCGCGCCCGACGCGACGATCAACCCGGCCGGCACCGTGGTCGCGGGCAGCGGCGAGCCGGGCGCGACCGTCGAGGTGCGCAATACCGGCGGCACGGTGATCGGCAGCGGGCTGGTCGGCGCGGGCGGCGGCTATTCGATCGCGCTGTCCAGCGCGCAGGTATCGGGCGAGGCGCTGAGCGTCAGCCAGCACGATGCGGCCGGCAACGGCTCGCCCGCCGTGGCGATCACCGCGCCGTTCGACATCTCCGCCTTCGACAACAGCGCGACGGCCGCCATCGACCTGCGGCCGGTGGAGACGCAGCGTGCGCTGGGCAGCGCCAGCTATACCGCGCTGGTGTCGCTGGGCCTGGTCAACGTCAATGCGCAGGTGCTGGCCATCCCCAATGTCCAATTCACCGTGCAGGCGGGGCATCGGCTGGATGCCAGCTTCACCTATGACGCCACGCTCAACCTGGGGGTCGCCAGCGGCTACTCGGTGGTGGTGCAGCGGTTCGACGGCACCAACTGGGTCGCGCTGCCCGGCGGGTCGGGCAACAACTCGCTGCTCGAACTGGGGCTGCTGAACGGCAACCTGGTCGGCGGGGTGAACGACCTGGGACCGGGCACCTACCGCGCCTTCGTCACCTTCGACAACACGCTCGGCGTCGGGCTGCTCGGCGGCCTGTCGATCACCGGCGCCGACCGCGACTTCACCGATGTCGCGGCGGCGGTGCCCGCCCCGACCAGCGGCAACGTCATCGCCGATGCGAGCCCGGACGGGGCGCTCGATCGGGTCAGCTCGCAGACCGCCGTGCGTAGCGTCACCGTCGGCGGCACGACGACCCTGGTCAGCGGCGACGATACCGTGGTGGTCGGGCAATGGGGCCGGCTGGTGATCGACCCGGACGGCAGCTACATCTATACGCCCAATGCGAGCGCCGGGGCGATCGGCCAGACCGACCGCTTCACCTACACGCTGCTGGACGCCAGCGACGGCGAAACGGAAAGCGCGACGCTGTCGGTCCGGATCGGCAGTCCGGATGTGTTCGGCGCGCCGCTGGCGATCAACGACAGCGCGGTGGCGACGGCGAGCTTCACCAATCTGGTCACCACCATCCCGGCCGCGATCGACTCCAGCTTCGCTACACCGGGCGCGGTGCTGGGCACCCAGACCGGCCGCGTCGTCGACAGCTTCACGGTCGAGCCGAACGCCACCGCCACCGTCACCCTGTCGGCGGTGGTGGCGCCCGGGTTGAGCCTGCTGCCAAGCTACACGATCAGCGTCACCAACGCGGCCGGCGTCGAGGTCGGCCGGGCGCAGGGCGTGGCCCTTACCGGGCTGCTCGGCAGCGGCGTGACGCTGACGATGAACGGGCTGGCGTCCGGCACCTACACCTACACCGTCACCAGCCCGAACTCGCTGGGTGTCGGCTATGGCACCAGTGTCTATGTCGCGGAGACGGTGACGCATCTCGACCGCTATGTCCTGACCGGCGCCACGACGGTGCAGGGCGAGCTGCTCGGCAACGACGTGCCGGGCAGCAGCTTCCCGGGCGTGAAGATCCTGTCGGGCGGCACCTATGTCGAGGTGGGCGAGACGCCGCTGACCATCGCCGGCGCGCATGGCACGCTGACGATCGACGAGACCGGCCATTATAGCTACCAGCTGAGCGCGACGCTGGGCTATGCGGCGGTCGATCCGGTCGACAGCTTCAGCTACCAGCTGGTCCAGCCCGACGGACAGGTGTCGACGGCGCGGCTCGACGTGGCGGTCGACATCAACAATGGCGCGGCCCCGGTGCTGCCCGCGGCCGCCACCGCCTTCATGGTGCTGGCCCCGGAACAGGATGTCGTGTCGCTGTCGCTGACGGCGACCCATGGCACCGATGCTCCCGCCACCACCGACGCCGCCACGACCGACCATCATCTGGCGCAGGCGACGCTCGCCTTCGACACTATGGCGGACCAGGGCAGCGTCGAGGAGGTGCTGGGCCACTATCTGGATGCGCATGGATCGATCGACACGACCGGCCATGATGCGTCCGGCGCGACGGTCGCGGCGGTGGTGACGAGCGACCCGGCGGCGACGACGCCGGTCGACGATCCGCTCGCCTATCTGGCGGTGTCGATGACGCATGAGGATGAGCGGCTGACGATGCTGCACAGCGTGTGAGGATGCCGGCCGCGTGTCCCTCCCCACCACCCCGGCGCGGGCCGGGGTGGTGGATGGAACATGGCATCACCCCTGACCGATCGCTCCGCAAACGGAGCCGATAACCGGCCGCAACCCTATGGTTTAAGGCAATTCTTTCTCGGATTTTAAGCATGTTCTGCGATCCCGTGCCCACCACGGAAAAGGATTTCGGACGACATGTTTCGATGGCAGCGATGGGCTGGTACGGCAGCCGCGATCCTGTCCCTGGCGTCGATCGGGCAGGCCGCCGCGACGACCGAGCCGGTGACGTTGCCCGGCGCGATGCGCGAGATGCTGGCCTGGCATCCAGGCATCGCCCAGGCCGCCGCGACGATCGATGCGCGCGATGCGGAGGTGGAGGTCGCGCGCGCCGGCTATCTGCCCCGGATCAGCGCCGGGGTCGGCAGCGGCTATGACAACCGGCTGGGGTCGAGCTGGCGCCCGCGCCCGCAAGTCTCGGCGTCGCAGATGCTGTTCGATTTCGGCAAGGTGTCGAGCGCGGTCGACGCGGCGCGCGCCGGCACGCGGATCGGCCGCGCCGACCTGCTGCTGGCGGTGGACGGGCTGATCCGCGACACCGGCTATGCGGTGGTCGAGCTGCAACGCAACGTCGCGCTGCGCACGGTCGCCAGCGAACAGCTGGAGCGCATCCGCGCGATCAGCGCGCTGGTCGGCAACCGCTTCGCCAAGGGGGCGACGACCCGGTCCGATGCGCTCCAGGCGCAGTCGCGGGTCGCGGCGGCGGAGGCGGCACTGGCCCGCATCGATGCCGAGGAGCGCCGCTGGGCCAGCAACCTCGCCTTCCTGCTCGGCCGCGACGCGCCGCCCGCCGCGATCGATACCGACATGCCCGACTGGCTGTCGCGCAGCTGCGACGAGACCGCGATCGACTGGGACGGGGTGCCCGCCGTGATGCGCGCCGACGCGGAGAAGTCCCAGGCGGATGCCGACCTGCGTCGCAACCGCGCCGGTCGCATGCCCACGGTCGCGCTGGCCGGCGACGCGGCGACGGACGTGACCGGCCCGCTGTCCAACCGCAGCGCCTATAGCTTTGGCCTGACCGTCACCAGCGACGTGTTCGGCGGCAATGCGGTGCGCGCCCGCGTGCGCGGGGCCAGCGCCGCCGTCAGCGCGGCCGAGGCCGGCGCGCGGCAGGCGCGGCTGGAGACGGGCCAGCGACTCGCCGAAGCACAGCAGCAGATCGTCAGCCTGTCCGCGCTGCTCGACACGCTGGCCGCGCGCCAGGGCGACATGGTGGAGACGGGCAAGCTCTATCGCCTGCAATATCTCGACATGGGCACGCGCACCCTGGTCGACCTGCTCAACGCCGAACAGGAATTGCAGCAGGCGCGCTTCGACTCGGTCAATACGATGCACGACCTGCGCCGGCTGCAACTCGACTGCCTCTATTATTCCGGCCGCTCGCGCGATGCCTTCGCGCTGACCGGCACCCGCTTTCGGGGAGTGACGCTGTGACCGCGCCCTTTCGCATCGACGACAGCCATGCCGGCCTGCACGCCTGGATCGACCTGTTCGGGCAGGTCGCGCGCCACTATCGCATCCCCCTGCCCGAACAGCGCGCCCGGCTCGCCGGCCTGTGGCACGACACGGCGGACGAGGAGACACGCATCGCCACGGTGGCGCGCGCCGCCGGCCTGTCGGTCCGCTTCGTCGCGCCTGAGGGGGCGAAGCTGTCGAGCTGGCGGCTGCCGGTGATCGTCACGCTCGCGGGCGGCGAGCTGGCGCTGGTCACCGCGATCGACGGCACGGGCGACGCGCATTTTTCGATCGCGGGCGAGGGCGGCCTGTCCAGCGCCCGACCCCTCGCCGAACTGCTCGCCGCCGCCGAGCGGATCGTCGTCCCCCGCCCCGCCCGCTCCGCGCAGGACGTGCGGGTCGACACCTATATCCGCCCCTATCGCGAACATTGGCTGCGCAGCACGCTGTTGCAGGATGCACGCGGCTATGGCCCGGTCGCGATCGCCTCGATCGTCACCAACGCCCTGGGACTGGCCGGCGTGCTCTTCTCGATGCAGGTCTATGACCGGGTGATCCCGGCGCAGTCGATCCCGACGCTGGCGATCCTGTTCCTGGGCGTGCTGCTGGCGACGGTCTTCGATTTCCTGCTGCGGCGGATGCGCGTGTCGATCACGGACATCCTGGGCAAGCGCACCGACCTGCGCCTGTCGGACCAGGTGTTCGGCCATGCGCTGCGCGTCCGCAACCGGGCGCGGCCGACCTCCACCGGCACCTTCATCGCGCAGCTTCGCGACCTGGAGCAGGTGCGCGACATGCTGACCTCCACCACCGTCGCGGCGGTGGCGGACCTGCCCTTCTTCCTGCTGTTCCTCGCCTTGCTCTGCATGATCGGCGGGGTGCTGGCGCTGGTGCCGCTGGTCGCGGTCGTGCTGCTGCTGGCGCCCAGCCTGATGGCGCAGCGCCGCCTGCGCGCCCACGCCACCGAGTCGATGCGCGAGACCTCGCTGCGCAACGCCCTGCTGGTCGAGGCGGTGCAGGGTATCGAGGATATCAAGACGCTGCAGGCCGAGGAGCGCTTCCAGCGCCAGTGGAACCATTGCAACGCGGTGGCGGGCGAGGCGCAGTTGCGCCTGCGCGGGCTGACCGCCAGCCTGTCGACCTGGGCGCAGAGCGTGCAGAACCTGGTCTATGCCGGCGTCATCCTGGTCGGTGCGCCGCTGGTCATCGCCGGCGACATCACCACCGGCGCGCTGGTCGCGACCTCGATGCTGGCCAGCCGGATGATGGCGCCGATGGGCCAGGTATCGCACCTGCTCGGCCGCTACCAACATGCCAGGGTCGCGGCGCAGAGCCTGAACCAGATCATGGCGCTGCCCGTCGACCATCCGGAGGCGGAGCATCGCATCCCCCTGCCGGTGGTGCGTGGCGGCTTCCTGCTGACAGGGGCAGCGTTCGGCTATGCCGATCCGCCCGCCCCGCCTGCCCTGTCGGTCGCGCGACTGGAGATCGCACCGGGCGAGCGGATCGCGCTGCTGGGCCGCAACGGCGCGGGCAAATCGACGCTGCTCCAGGCGCTGTCGGGCATGATGCCGCCCCAGTCGGGCGAGGTGCTGATCGACGGGCTGGCGCTCCACCAGGTCGATCCCGCCGACATCCGCCGCGACGTGGCGCTGCTGACCCAGACCAGCCGGCTGTTCCACGGCACGCTGCGCGAGAACCTGACCATGGGGGCGCCGCACGCCACCGACGCGGCGATCCTCCAGACGCTGGCGATGGTCGGCGCGACCGAGTTCGTGCGCCGGCTGCGCGAGGGACTGGATTACAGGATCCTGGAGGGCGGGCGTGGCCTGTCCGGCGGGCAGGTGCAGGCGCTGCTGCTCGCCCGGCTGCTGCTGCGCGATCCGCGCGTGCTGCTGCTCGACGAACCCACCGCGGCGATGGACGAGATGGCCGAGCGGCGCTTCATCGACGCGCTGCGCGACACCCGCCGCGACCGGACGCTCGTCATCGCCACCCACCGGATGCGCGTGCTCGATCTGGTCGATCGCGTGATCGTGATCGACGAGGGCCGCATCCTGCTCGACCAACCCAAGGCCGCCGCGCTCGACGCGATGCGGGCCGCCGCGCGGAGCACCGCCGCATGACCAGCCTGTCTCCCGCCGCCCTGTCCTTCGACGACGATAGCGGCCAGCGCCTGCTCGCCGCGCGCCGCATGACCTGGATCGTCGCGGCGCTGTTCGTCGTCGCCCTGCTCTGGGCCTGGGCCGCGACGCTGGACGAGGTGGCGACCGGCCAGGGCCGCGTCGTGCCCACCACCCACGACCAGGTGCTGCAATCGCTGGAGGGCGGCATCCTGAAGCGGATGCTGGTGCGCCAGGACGATATCGTGAAGCCCGGCCAGGTACTGGCGCAGCTCGACCCGACCCAGGCCGGATCGACCGTGGAGGAAAGCGCCGCCAAATATCGCGCCGCGCTCGCCAGCCAAGCGCGGTTGCAGGCGGAGGTGAACGGCACCGCCCTGCGCTTCCCCGCCGAACTGGACGGCTTCCCCGCGCTCAAGGCCGAGCAGCAGCGGCTGTTCGAGACGCGTCGCGCCAGCCTGGCCGCCTCGACCGGGCTGATCGACCAGTCGCTGGCGCTGATCCGGCGCGAGGAAGGGATCGGCGAGTCGCTGATCGAGGTCGGCGCGGCGAGCCAGGTCGAGGTGCTGCGGCTGAAGCGGCAGCGCGCCGACCTGGACCTGAAGAAATCCGACCTCCGCTCGCAATATCTGGTCGAGGCGCGGCAGGACCTGGCCAAGGTCAGCGAGGAGGTGGAGGCCCTGGCCCCGGTGGTGCGCGGCCGGTCCGACACGGTGCAGCGGCTGACCCTGCGCTCGCCGGTGCGCGGCGTGGTCAAGAATATCGAGGTGTCGACGGTCGGCGGCGTCATCGCGCCGGGCGGCAAGGTGATGGAGATCGTGCCGCTCGACGACCGGCTGCTGATCGAGGCGCGCATGGCACCGCGCGACATCGCCTTCATCCGGCCAGGCCAGCGCGCCAGCGTCAAGGTCACCGCCTATGACTATGCGATCTTCGGCGGGCTGGAGGGCGAGGTGAGCAGCATCTCGCCCGACACGATCCGCGACGAGGTCAATCCCGACCTCTATTATTACCGCGTGTTCGTACGGACCCGGTCGGATGCCCTGGTCAACAAGGCGGGGCGGCGTTTTCCGATCGTGCCGGGCATGATCGCGACGGTCGACGTCCACACCGGCACCAAGACGGTGCTGCAATATCTGCTCAAACCGCTGAACCGCGCGCGGGAAGCGATGCGCGAACGATGAACCCAGTAAGCCATTGAGATACAATCAATGTGGATGCGATAGATTAGCCCCGGGTAAGGTTTCGGAAAGCATTTTTCGACAAAAAATCTTTAACGCAACCAAGACTTTAGGGTCGATTACCATGTCCACTCCGCTGACGGCCGATGCCTTGGCACGGCTCGGCACCCCCTCTACCGGCACGCCGCGCACGCTGCTCGACATGGCGCGCCAGACACAGGCGATGCGCACCACCGTCGCGGCCTTTTTCCCGCGCGACATCTTCCGCGATTCCGCCTGGGACATGATGCTGGCGATGTTCGTCGCGGGCGAGGAAGGCCGGATCCTGTGCGTCAAGCAGGTCATCCTGGTCTCCGGCGAGACCTCGACCAGCGCCCTGCGCCGGATCGACCGGCTGGCGGCCGCCGGGCTGATGGCGCGGCGGGTCGATCCGTCCGATCATCGCCGCGTGTCGGTGACGCTGACGGTCAGGGGGCATGACGCGATGGCGGCGATGCTGCGCAGCCTGTTCGTCATCGGCGACCGGCCGGGCCGGGCCGGCGCATCGCCCCAGGGCTTCCTGCCTGCCCATCTGGCCGGCCTGCGCGACTGAGAGGCGGTCAGGCGCTCTGCCGCAGCCAGTCATATCCGGGCAGCGACACGATGGTGGACCCCGGGATCGACGCCGGGGCCGAGCCCGGACCGAAACCCGGGCCGGTCGTGCCCTCCGCCGGCTGGGACTTGCGCTCCGCCTTGCGCAGGCGCAGCGCGTCGTCGGCCTGCTGGAGCAGCGCGTCGAGCAGCGGCTCGGCCGTATCGTCCAGGCACCAGCCGACGCTGGCGCCGATCACGATCTCGCGTCCGTCGAGCGCATAGGGTTCGGCCAGGTCGCGCTCGAGCCGGCGCGCCATCGCCGCCACCTCCTCCTCGTCGCGCACCGCCGTCTGCACGACGACGAACTCGTCGCCGCCCAGCCGCGCGGCGATGTCGTCGCCCCGGATATGGTCGCGCAGCCGCCCCGCCACCGCGCGCAGCAGCGCGTCGCCCGTCGGATGGCCGAGCCGATCGTTGACCGGCTTGAAATCGTCCAGGTCGAGATAATGGATCGCCACCCGCTTGGTCCGGAAACCCTCGGTGCAGAGCCGATCGAACCGCTCCGCCAGTTCCAGCCGATTGGCCAGCCCGGTCAGATGGTCGCGCCGGGCAAGCGCGGCGAAGCCGTGGCGCTTTGCGGTCGACATCGCTTCGGTCCGATAGCGGCGCAGCAGGCTGCGCATCCCGCCCGCCAAGAAGCCGGCGAGCGCGATCGCCGAGGCGATATAGGCCGGATCGCTCTGGAAGAGCAGCACCGCGACGGGCGGCAGCACTGCGACCAGCAGGCTGGCGACCGCGATGCGGGGGCGCAGCGCCGTGCCCGCCGCGGCGCCGGCGGCATAGCCGACGACCAGGATGCCCGCCAGCGTGTGGAGCGCGGCGTCGGGCAATTGCATCGTGCGTGCCACGAACAGCCCCAGGATGATCGCGAAGACGACATAGCTGATCGCGAAGCGCCGCTCGATCACCACCGCCGCCGCATGGTCGATCGCGCCGGCATCGTGGCGCATCCGGCCGCTGAATAGCAGGGTGATGCGGACCAGGCTGGACAGCACGCCCCCCGCCATCAGGATCGCCGCCACCGGGTCCTGGGTCCGCTCCACCACCAGCATCCCGGCCATCAGGAACAACAGGCTCATGATGACGGTCGGCACGCGGGTAGCGAACAGGCTCGACACCAATTCGACATAGGTGGCATCCGGCAGGCGGCCGGACGCGATGGCGGACATTTCGTGGGGCACCGCCGGACGCTACGCTCCAATCGTAAACGATCGGTAACGAATCACCATTATTGATCTGGGGCAAGGTCGATTTGCCTATCGGGACTCCCGCCAGGCCGGCGCGAGTCCCGGTCCACCGCCTACCAGTTCACGCCGACCCGCGCGTAGAGATAGCGGCCGTTGAAGCCGAAGGGCGAGTAATAGGGAAAGCCCAGCGTGCCGGTCGAATTGTTCGCGGCGATCGTCCGGTCGGGATAGACGTCGAACAGGTTGCTGACGCCCAGACCGATCTGCGCGCCCCTGGGGGCGGCGTAGCGCAGTTCGAGATCGGTGATCGCGTGGCGGCCGGTATGGACGTCGGCGGCGGGGGTCGTGCCGGGCTGGTTGACGTCGCCATAATAGGTGACGCGCGCCAGCGCACCCAGCCGCTCCAGCGACCAGTCGACCGTGCCGGTCACCTTCTGCTGCGGCGTGCCGTCCTCCAGCGTCAGGATGCGGCTGCGCGCGAACAGCGTCGGCGCGGGGTCGAGCGTCGCGGTGGAGGTGGGCACCCGCGTGACCTTCACGTCGTTGATATTGCCCGCCAGCGTGAAGTCGAACGCGCCCGCTTCCTGGGTCCGCCAGCGATAATGCGCGACCAGGTCGATGCCCTTGGTCGTCGTCGCCAGCCCGTTGAGGAAGAAGCGCGCGGCGCTGGCCCCCGTATTGGTGGCGGCGAGCAGCTGCGCGATCTGCGCGTTCACCGCCGCGGTCGAGCCGGTGGCGGAGATATTCTCCGACAGGCCGATCTGGTTGCGGATATGGATGCGATAGGCGTCCACGGTCAGGTCGAACCCGCCGAAGCGGATCACCGTGCCCGCCGACAGGTTGGTCGACTTCTCCGGCTCCAGCGCCAGGCCGCCCAGCGCCGTGCCGACCGTGCTGGTCGACGGGAAGGTGCCGGTCAGCACCGGAACGCCATTGGTCACGACCGACGCGATCTGCGTGAAATATTGCTGCTGGAGCGACGGCGCGCGGAAGCCGGTGGAGGCGGTGCCGCGCAGCGCGATCCAGTCCGCAAGGTCGTAGCGGGCGGAGAATTTGCCGGTCGCGGTGGTGCCGAAGTCGGAATAATCCTCGGCCCGCCCCGCCAGGCCGAGCAGCAGCTTGTCCGTCACCTGCGCCTCGACGTCGACATAGATGCTGCCGTTGCGGCGGCTGCGCTTGGTCTCGTTGAGCGGCGAGAATCCGCCGAACCCCTGTGCGCCCGGCGCCACGGTCGTGCCCGCCGGGATGCCGGTGACGGCGCCGGCCGGCGCATAGCCGTAAGACGCCGGCTCGCCCGCGCTGATCTTGTACCCCTCGCGCCGTCCTTCGATGCCGAAGGCGAGATTGAGCGACTGGAACACGTCGAACTTGCGAGTCACGTCCAGCCCGGCGACATATTGGTCATAGGCGACCGAGCCGGCGCGGAAGTCGCGCGGGGTGGCCGTGCCATAGGCATAGTTGGCGGAGTCGAGCGTGCGGAAGTCGACCGTGTTGCGGCCGTAGCTGAACGACAGGTCGACGTTGAAGCCGCCCAGGTCGCCCCGCAGGCCGGCGGCCGAGTTGATGTCCTTCGACCGGGTGTTGATGATCGGCAGGAATCCGTCGGGCAGCCCGGCGCGGTCGAGCAAAGCGGCCGAGGCGGCGGTGCGGATGCGCGGGAAGGCAGCGCCCCGACTGTCACGATCCTGGTAACCGCCGAACGCGTAGAGGCTGATATTGTCGGTTAGCGAGGTGCCGGCATTGACATAGCCGGTATATTGCTCGGTCTCGGGATCGCCATAGCGGCCGGTGACGCGACGCGGGGTGACGCGCGTGTCGAGATCCGCCCGGTTGGTCGGCTGGCGCTTCAGATACTCGCCCGAAATCGTCAGGAAGCCGTCGTCGCCGAAACCGATGCCCTGCCACGCCGAAACGGTGACGGTCGGCTCGCCGGTGACGTGGCGGCGGTTGTTCGCCGTGTCGACCTGCGTGTCGTAGAAGCCGTAGACGACCTGCGCGCCGCCGCCCGAGCGCGCCTCGCGCAGCCGCAGGTTGACGACGCCGGCGATCGCGTCGGAGCCATATTGCGCCGAAGCGCCGTCGCGCAGCACCTCGATCCGGTCGAGCGCGACCGTGGGGATGGTGTTGAGGTCGACCGCCGCCGAACCGCGCCCGACCGTGCCGTTGGTGTTGAGATTGGCGGAGGTATGGCCGCGAATCCCGTTGATGAGGACCAGCGTCTGGTCGGGGGCCAGGCCGCGCAGCGTGGCGGGACGGATCGCGTCGGTCGCGTCATTGGCGGAGGGACGCGGGAAATCGATCGACGGCGCGATGGCCGACAGCGCCGCGCCCAATTCGGTCGTGCCCTGGCGTTGCAGGCTCGCACCGCTCAGCACGTCGACCGGCGACACGCTGTCCAGCCGGCTGCGCCCCTCGACGCGGGTGCCGGTGACGATGATGTCGCCGCCCTCGTCGCTGGCGGTCGCGGCATCGGCGACGGGCGCGGTCTGGGCCAGCTCGGTCGGGGCCTGCGCCGTCGGGACGGTAGGCGTCTGCGCGGCGGGCGCAAACGTCGCCGCGGTGCTGAGCAGAAGCTCGCTGATCATCGGGATTCCCTTTGGCTTATTGGCGTTGCCACCGCCAAATCCTGGCAGGCAGGCTGTCCTTCTAGCGTGCCAAGTCCCGGCCCGCCGCCAAGAAAAACTTGAAGCCGCGAAGGCAGACCCTGCCGCCCCAAAATGGAACCGGTGCCCGGACCTCGCGCAAATGGCGCTTGCGAACCGATCACCGGCATATAGGAACGGCGGCGTGACCGGCCTCCACCATCCCTTGCCCGACGTGCTTCGCGACGTGACCGAAGCATGCGAAGACACCGCCGTTATCCGTGCCGCGGCGCTGGCCCGTTACAGGATAATGGACAGCGCGCGCGAGGCGGTGTTCGACGAGATCGCCGGGCTGGCCGCCTCCGTGTGCGACGCCCCGATCGCCGTCATCAACTTCGTCGACCGCGATCGGCAATTCTTCAAGGCGGAGGTCGGGCTGGGTGTGGACGGCACGCCGCTCGAAACCTCGCTCTGCGCCCATGCCCTGCTGGAGGAGGAATTCCTGCTGGTGCCCGACACCACGCGGGACGCGCGCTTCGCCTGCAACCCGCTCGTCACCGGCGCGCCGCACCTGCGATTCTATGCCGGCGCCCTGCTGCGAACGCCGGAGGGCGTGGCGATCGGGACGATGTGCGTGCTCGACCATCGCCCGCGCAGCCTGACCGACCTGCAGATCCGCACGCTGCGGGTACTGGCGCAGCATGTGATGGCGCAGCTGGAACGCGGTCTCGCCTGCCACAAGGCGACGCTCGCCGAGGCGCGGCAGCGCGCGATCGTCGACAATGCGGTCGACTTGGCGATCGTCACCATCGATCGCGACGGCATGGTGATGGAATGGGGTGCCGGCGCGGACCATGTGTTCGGCTGGCGCGAGGCGGAGGCGATCGGCCGCCATGCCGGCTTCCTCTTCACGCCCGAGGATCGCGCGGTGGGCCGGTTGCACCAGGACATGGTGGAGGCGGATCGCAATGGCCGCGCGCTCGCCGATCGCTGGCATCTGGCGCGGAACGGCCGCCGCCTGTGGTCCAGTGTCGAGCTGACCCCGCTGGCGGGCCGCGACGGGCAGCAACTCGGCTATGTCCTGGTGCTGCGCGACCGGAGCGAACAGCACCGCGTCGACACCGCGCTGAAGGCCGCCGAACAGGGTCTGCGCTGGGCGCAGCAGGCGGGGCGGCTGGGCCTGTTCCAAGTCGGCGAGGATGCGATCCTCCACGCCACGCCGGAATTCTGCCGGCTGTTCGGCCTGGCCTCGGCCACGACGCTGCCCGCCGCGACGATCACGTCGCTGATCCTGCCCGAGGACCGCGCCACGGCCGCGCCGCTCTGGACCGTCCCGGGCAGCGCGGGAAATCCTGCCCAGCAGGAGGTGGAGTATCGCATCCGTCGCGCCGAGGACGGCGCGGTGCGGTGGATCGCGCATCGGGGCGAGCGGATGCACGACGCCGAGACCGACAGCGACCGCATCGCCGGCGTGGTGCAGGACGTGACCGAGCGACGCGCGGCGGCGGACACGCTCGCCCGAAGCGAGCAGCGCTATCGCGCGCTGTTCGAGGCGATCGACGACGGCTTCTGCATCATCGAATTCTTCGACGGCCCGCATGGTCCCTCAAGCGACTATGTGCATGTCGAGGCGAATGCCGGCTATGAACGTCATTCGGGCATCGCCGGCATCGTCGGCCGCACCCTGCGCGACCTGGCGCCCGATCAGGCCGACGACTGGATCGCGCTCTATGGCGAGGTGCTGCGCACCGGCGAGCCGATCCGCTTCGAACGCTATTTCGAACAGGCCGGCCGGCATGTCGAGGTGTCGGCGGCACGGGTCGAGCCGGCCAGCCGCCGCCAAGTATTGGTCATGTTCCGCGACATCGAGGCGCGCAGGGTGGCGGAGGTGGCGCTCCGGGCGAGCGAGGCGCTGGCGCAGGAGAATATCGAGCGGGTCCAGCTCGCCCTGTCGGCCGGCGCGATCATCGGCACCTGGTTCTGGCACCTGCCGACCGACCGGTTTACGGTCGACAAGGCCTTCGCCATCGCCTTCGGCCTGGACCCGGCGCTTGGTCGCGAGGGGTTGAGCCTGGCGCAGGTCGTCGAGACCGTCCATCCGGACGATCAGGCCGGGCTGGCGGAGGCGATCAACGCCGCCATCGCGCGGGGCGGCCCCTATGCGCATCAATATCGCGTCCGCCGCGCCGACGGCCGTTACTATTGGATCGAGGCGAACGGCCGGGTCGACCATGGTGCGGATGGCACGCCGCTTTTCTTCCCCGGCGTGCTGCTCGATGTCGAGGAACGGCGCGCGGTCGAGAAGGAGCTGGATCGCACCACGGCGGCGCTGCGCGCCCTGACCGAAACGCTGGAACAGCGCGTCGCCGAGCGTGGCGCCGAGCTGATGAAGACCGAGGAGCAGCTTCGCCAGGCGCAGAAGATGGAGGCGGTCGGCCAGCTGACCGGCGGGCTGGCGCATGACTTCAACAATCTCCTCGCCGGCATGTCGGGCGCACTGGAGATGATCGGCACCCGGCTCGGCCAGGGGCGGCTGGGCGATGTCGATCGCTATCTGATCGCCGCGCAAGGCGCGGTGAAGCGGGCCGCCGCCCTCACCCACCGGCTGCTCGCCTTTTCGCGCCGCCAGACGCTCGATCCCAAGCCGACCGACGTCAACACGCTGATCTCCGGCATGGTGGAGCTGATCCAGCGCACCGTCGGCCCCGCCATCATGCTGGAAACCGGCCAGACGGCCGGATTGTGGACCACGCTGGTCGATGCCGGGCAGCTGGAGAATGCGCTGCTCAACCTGTGCATCAACGCACGCGACGCGATGCCGGACGGCGGCCGGATCCGGATCGAGACAGCGAACACCTGGCTCGACCGCGAAACCGCCCGCACCCATGACATGCCGGAGGGCCCCTATCTGTCCCTGTCCGTCACCGACAGCGGCACCGGCATGAGCCCGGAGGTGATCGAGCGCGTGTTCGAGCCCTTCTTCACCACCAAGCCGATCGGCCAGGGCACGGGGCTGGGCCTGTCGATGATCTATGGCTTCGCCAAACAGTCGGGCGGGCAGGTGCGCATCCAGTCGGAAGCCGGCATCGGCACCGTCGTCCGCCTCTATCTGCCACGCTATGACGGCGAGTTGATGCCGGAGGCGGAGAATGACGACGCGCGGATACGCAACCGGACGGGCGACGGCGAAACGATCCTGGTGGTCGACGACGAACCGACCGTGCGGCTGCTGCTCGCCGATGTCCTGGAGGATCTCGGTTACGGCGTGGTCGAGGCGGCGGACGGCATGTCCGGCCTGCGCCTGCTCCAGTCGGACATGCGGATCGACCTGCTGATCAGCGATATCGGCCTGCCGGGCGGGATGAACGGCCGCCAGATGGCGGAGGCGGCACAAGCACATCGGGCGGGGCTGCCGACCCTGTTCATCACCGGCTATGCCGAGAATTCGGTGATCGGCAGCGGCCTGCGCGCACCGGGCATCGAGGTGATGACCAAGCCGTTCGCGATCGACAAGCTGGTGGCCCGGGTCGCCGAACTGATCGCGCAGGGTCGGGGTGCCGCCTGATCGCGGTGGTCAGCGCTCCGGCTTGGCGGCGGCCGGCGGCGACGCATCGGGCCCGCCGATCGCATCGAGGCGCTCGATCAGGTCCGCGAAACTGTCATCCTGCTCCACCGGGAACACGCGTTTGAATCCGCTGCCGAGCACGTCCAGGTCGCGCTGGGTCAACAATCCGATCGCGACGATCTTTTCCACCACTGGCTGCTCCTTTCAGGGCGACAAACCGACAGCGGGGCGAAAGGTGCCGCGCTTTGTGACGGCGTGGTGAAGCGGATGGCGCGCCGGGGTTTACCGGAGGCCGAGACGGGCGCTAGGACCGATCGCCATCGGGCGTGATCGGGGAGGAACGGATGACCGGACGGCGGATCGGATGGACGGGCGCGATGGCCTCGACCGCGCTCTTGCTGGCGAGCTGCGCGCACCGCCGCGCGGCGGAGCCGGTCCCGCCGCCGCCCGTGGCCGAGCCGACCCCCGCCCCCACCCCCGTGGCACCGCTGCCGGAGACGATCAACAGCCATCTCGGCGAGCAGGAGGCGCTGTGGCATGTCCGCGCCGCGCTCAACGTCGCCGCGCTCAGCTGCGGGCGGACCGCCGCCGGCGCGACGCTGACGCCCGACTATAACCGCCTGCTGCTCCAGCGGAAGACGGTGCTCGCCGCCGCCTATCGCGACGAACAGCAGCGGTTCGACGCGGCGCCCGGCGGGCTCGACCATCACATGACCCTGCTCTACAATTATTTCGCCAAGCCGGGCACGCAGGCCAATTTCTGCCCCATGGCGGCGGCGGTCGCGACCGAGATGACGGCGCTGCCTGCCGATGCGCTGGCGGCGGCGGCCGGACCCGCATTGGCGCGGCTGGAGGCGGCGCTGCTCGCCCCGCCGCCGCCGGCCGTGCGCATGGCCGCCGCACCAGTCGCCGCCGAAGCCCTGCCGGCCGGCGACTGGCGAATCCAGATCGGCGCGTTCACCGGCCGCACCCGGGCGGAGGCGGCCTGGGCGCTGGCGCGGGACCGCGTGCCGTCGCTGGGCAAGTTCCAGCCGCGCTTCGATCCCGTTCCGAACAGCCCGCTGGTGCGCGTCCAGATCGGACCGGCGGCGGACCGCGCGGGCGCGGTGGCGCTGTGCGCGGCGGCGGCGGCCGGCGGCTTCGACTGCCTGCCGCTCGCCGCCCCACGCCCGGCCAGGCCCTGATCAGCCGGCGGCCAGCACCGCCTCCACCTCCGCGACGCTGAGGCCGAACGCGCCGGCCAGGCCGGTGACCGACGCGCCGCGCTTGGCAAGGGCGCGGATGCGATCCTCGTCGACGACGGTGCGATAACTACGCGTGTCGCGTTCCTCGGTCGGCATCCCCGTGCGCGCGATCGCCCCGGTCGAGCGGCGACGGCGCGGCGCGGCCGGCTCCTCCTCCGCGACGGTCGCCGCCGCCTCGCGCCGGACGGCCGCGCGCGCCTCCTCCTCGACCCGGCGGGCGGTGCGCGCCGCCTCGCGCGCCTGCGATGCGGCGTCGCGGGCGGCGGCCCGCGCCTCGATCCGCGCATCGGCGGAGGCCGCACGCTCCAGCGCCCGGCGTTCGCGATCGGCGGCGCGCGCCGCTTCGCGATCGTTCGCCCGCACCCGCAGGGCCGCCGGTTTCCTTCCCCAACTGTCGTCCATCATTCCTCTTCCATCACACCGTTCCGCAACGGGGCTGACATCCGCCGCCGGGCGGCGTACAGGGCGGCGCTTATGTCCCGCAACTCGAACCGCACCAAGGCCCGCGCCGCCGCGCGTCTCGCCGCCGTCCAGGCGCTCTATCAGCTTGAGATGGAGGGCACGGCGATTCCCGTGCTGCTGCACGAATTCCACCAGCACCGCCTGGGCGCGGTGATCGAGGATGTGGAATATGCCGATGCCGAGGTCGATTTCTTCGACGACCTGGTCAAGGGCGCCCAGGCGCGCGCCGGCGAGATCGACCGGCTGATCGAGGCGAAGCTGGCCAGCGGCTGGACACTGGCGCGACTCGACAAGCCGATGAAGGCGATCCTGCGCGCCGGGACCTATGAACTGCTCGCGCGCAAGGACGTGCCGACCGGCGCCGTCATCAGCGAATATGTCGATGTCGCCCACGCCTTCTACGAGCGGCGCGAGGCCGGCTTCGTCAACGGCCTGCTCGACGCCATCGCCAAGTCGGGCCCGCGCGCCTGATCCATGGCGGAGGTCGTCAACCTGAACCGCGCGCGCAAGGCGAAGGCCAGGGCGGCGGCACAGGCGACGGCCGCCGCCAACCGCGTCGCCTTCGGCCGCACCGGCGCGGAGAAGCGCGCGGCCAAGGCCGAGGCGGAGCGCCAGGTCCGGGCTCTCGACGGCGCGAAGCTGGACGATTGAGCCGCCCCCTGCCCTGCCCGCGATGACGGAGGCCGAGTTCCTCGCCGGCCTGCGTGCGCTGCCGCTGCACCCCGGCGCGCGCGACCTGCGCGACGATGCCGCGACGTTGGGCGACCTGGTGCTGACCACCGACACGCTGGTCGAGGGGGTGCATTTCCTCGGCACCGACCCGGCCGGGGACGTGGCGTGGAAGCTGCTGGCGGTGAACCTGTCCGACCTGGCCGCCAAGGGGGCGGTGCCGGAGGGGGTGCTGCTCAACCTGCCGCTGGGCGGGGATGGCTGGGACCGGGCGTTCCTCGCCGGGCTGGCGGCGGCGCTGGCGACGTTCGACACGCGCCTGATCGGCGGCGACACGGTGTCGCTGCCCGACGGCGCGCCGCGCGTCCTGACCTGCACCGCGATCGGCCGCAGCGGGCGCCCCCCGACGCGGAGCGGCGCGCGGCCGGGCGACCGCCTGTGGGTGACGGGCACGATCGGCGATGCCGGCCCCGGCCTGGCGGCGGCGCGGGGGGAGATCGACAGCCCGGCCTTGCGCGACGCCTATCGCCGGCCCCGCCCCCGGCTGGCGGAGGGACGCGCGCTCGGGCCCCTGGTGACGGCGATGGCGGACGTGTCGGACGGGCTGCTGATCGACGCGGCGCGCATGGCGGCGGCGAGCGGCCTTGCCGTCACGGTTCGATTGGAGGCGGTGCCGCTGTCCGCCGCCTATGGTGCCGTGCGCGGTACGGATCGCGCGGCGCGATTGGCGGCGGTGACGGCGGGGGACGATTACCAACTGCTCTTCGCCCTCCCCGCAGCGATGGAGCCGCCGGTGGCCGCGACCTGTGTCGGCGCGTTCGCGATCGGCGCGGGCCTGACGCTGACCGACGGTGGCGAGTCGCTGCCCCTGCCGGATCGATTGGGCTGGGAGCATGATGGCGGGGCCACTCCGGCGCATTGAGGTCACACGGAGGCGCGGCGCGCTTTTCCTATGATCCCGAAGACGATTGCCGGACTTCCGCGCGCGTAGCTCGGGCTCCTGCCTTCGCAGCAGCACGGACGATATTTCGCAACCTCCCCCTGTCGCGGGACCGGCACAGCATGGTTGCACCCCGCGCCAATCGGCGTAGCTTCGCCGGCGACGGGCGGCCCATGGCGGCGCGCCCGCGATCAGGAGGGACGAGTATGACGGCAGTCTATCTCGCCATGATCTGCGGCGGGATCGCCGTGCTTTATGGCATCGTCACCAGCGGGCAAGTGCTTCGCCAATCGCCGGGCGACGCCCGGATGCAGGACATCGCCGGCGCCATCCAGGAAGGCGCCAAGGCCTATCTGGGCCGCCAATACACCACCATCGCCGTGGTCGGGATCGTCGTCGCCATCGTCCTGGCGGTGACGCTGGGCTGGCTGTCGACCCTGGGCTTCGCGATCGGCGCGATCCTGTCGGGGGTTGCCGGCTATGTCGGCATGACCATTTCGGTGCGCGCCAATGTCCGCACGGCGGAGGCCGCCCGCACCTCGCTCCAGGCGGGTCTGACCACCGCCTTCCGCTCGGGCGCGGTGACGGGGATGCTGGTGGCGGGGCTGGGCCTGCTCGCGATCGCCGTCTTCTTCTGGTATCTGGTCGGTCCCGCCGGCCATGCCCCCAATGACCGCATCATCGTCGAGGCGCTGACCGCGCTGGCCTTCGGCGCGTCGCTCATCTCGATCTTCGCGCGGCTGGGCGGCGGCATCTTCACCAAGGCGGCCGATGTCGGCGCGGATCTGGTCGGCAAGGTCGAGGCCGGCATCCCGGAGGACGATCCCCGCAACCCGGCGGTGATCGCGGACAATGTCGGCGACAATGTCGGCGATTGCGCCGGCATGGCCGCCGATCTGTTCGAGACCTATGTGGTGACGCTGGGCGTGACGATGATCTCGATCGCGCTGTTGGTCCGCGCCGATGCGGGCGAGTTGCTGCGGCTGATGAGCCTGCCGCTGATCGTCGGCGGCGTGTGCATCCTGACCAGCATCATCGGCACCTATATGGTGCGGCTCGGCCGGAACGGCTCGATCATGGGCGCGCTCTACAAGGGCTTCTGGACCTCGGCGCTGCTCGCGGTTCCGGCGATCTTCGCCGCCGCCCATTATACGCTGGGCGACCTGCACGCGGTGATCGGCAATGCCGGCTTCCTCGACGCGGTCAGCGACGACCTGACGCAAGGGGGCGCCGCCGCGGCGACCGGGCCGGGCTTCACCGGCATGGACCTGATCTGGTGCATGGTGATCGGGCTGGCGGTCACCGGACTGATCGTGTGGATCACCGAATATTATACGGGCACCGCCTATCGCCCGGTCCGCTCGATCGCGCGCGCCAGCGAGACGGGGCACGGCACCAACGTGATCCAGGGCCTGGCGATCAGCCTGGAGGCGACGGCGCTGCCGACGCTGGTGATCGTCGTCGCGGTGGTCGCCACCTATCAGCTCGCCGGCGTGATCGGCATCGCCTTCGCCGCGACCGCGATGCTGGCGCTGGCGGGCATGGTCGTCGCGCTCGACGCCTATGGCCCGGTCACCGACAATGCCGGCGGCATCGCCGAGATGGCCGCGCTGCCCGACGAGGTGCGCCAGCGCACCGACGCGCTGGATGCGGTCGGCAACACCACCAAGGCGGTGACCAAGGGCTATGCGATCGGCTCGGCCGGGCTGGCCGCGCTGGTGCTGTTCGGCGCCTATACCACCGACCTGTCGACCTATTTCCCGGAGGTGGAGGTCGATTTCAGCCTGTCCAACCCCTATGTCATCGTCGGCCTGCTGCTCGGTGCGCTGCTGCCCTATCTGTTCGGCGCGTTCGGGATGACGGCGGTCGGGCGCGCCGCGGGCGCGGTGGTGGAGGAGGTGCGCGGCCAGTTCCGCGACGATCCCGGCATCATGCTGGGCACCAGCCGGCCGCAATATGGCCGCACCGTCGACCTCGTCACCCGCGCCGCGATCCGCGAGATGATCGTGCCCTCGCTGCTGCCGGTGCTGTCGCCGATCGCGGTCTATTTCATCGTGTCGCTGGTGGCGGGCCAGGCCAATGGCTTCGCCGCGCTGGGGGCGATGCTGCTGGGCGTGATCGTGTCGGGGCTGTTCGTCGCGCTGTCGATGACCTCGGGCGGCGGGGCCTGGGACAATGCCAAGAAATATATCGAGGACGGCCATCATGGCGGCAAGGGATCGGAGGCGCACAAGGCGGCGGTGACCGGCGACACGGTCGGCGACCCGTACAAGGATACCGCCGGTCCCGCGGTCAACCCGATGATCAAGATCACCAATATCGTCGCGCTGCTGCTGCTGGCGGTACTGGCGACGCGGGGCGGATGACCAATACCTCCATTATGGCGGTATTTCGGATCAACTTGTCAGCCGATGCTTTGATCGATTAGCATGACCTCATGCCGGGCGGGGGGCCCGGTATGGGGGATGATCATGACAGGTATCGGGCGTGGCGTCGCATGTGCGGCGTGGTTGCTGGCGGCATCGGCGATGGGGGGCAGTGTTCCGGCTGGCGCAGCGTCGGACCAGGCCGCTGCCAAGGACGCCGGCGCAGGTGCCAAGGACGGGCCGGTTCCGGTCGAGGCCTTCGCCGCCCTGCCCGCGATCGACGAGCCCAGATTGTCGCCCGACGGCACCCGCGTGGCCGGCAAGATGGCGATCGACGGCACCCAATATCTGATGATTGCCCCGGTCGCTGGCGGCCCCGACGCCAAGCCGTCGGTGGTCAGGGTCGGGCCGACCGTCGACATCAACTGGTGGCGCTGGGTGGGGGACGGCTGGCTGGCGGTCGGCCTGGGCTCGCAGGACATGGTCTATGGCAACGAGATCTACGTCACCCGCGTGATCGGCCTGTCGGCGGACGCCAAGGTGATGAAGCGGCTGGACTGGGAGAAGAGCGGCATCCGCGCCGACGATGTGCTGTGGACCGCCCGCGACGGCAGCCCGCGCATCCTGCTGGCCAAGCAGACCGGCATCACCTCGGAAATGGATTTCTGGCCGAGCGTCTATGAATATGACCTGTCCACCGGGCGCGGGCGACGGATCGTCAACGGCGTCGCCAATGTGTGGGACTGGTATGCCGATGGCGCCGGCCAGGTCCGTATCGGCTATCGCCTGGACGACAGTTCGCGCAAGGCGACCCTGCTCTACCGCACCAACAATGGCGAGACCTTCCGCACCATCGCCCGCGCCGATCGCAAGAATAACGAGAGCTTCGTCACCCCGGTCCTGTTCCGGGCCGATGGCAGCGCGATCGGCATC
Source organism: Sphingomonas sp. S-NIH.Pt15_0812 (assembly GCF_003951315.1). Taxonomy (GTDB): domain Bacteria; phylum Pseudomonadota; class Alphaproteobacteria; order Sphingomonadales; family Sphingomonadaceae; genus Sphingomonas. The sequence goes on along the minus strand of NZ_QLJH01000001.1, from coordinate 14,795 downwards.
GACGACAGCGATGGGCATGACACCGCCTATGAGATGTCGCTGCCCGACCTGAAGCTCGGCAAGACGCTGTTCGCGACGCCCGGCTACGACATCGCCTCGGTCATCCCCAATCCGGCCGGCGACGATGTCGCGGGCTATGGCGTCGACGACCATTATTATCATAGCGAATGGACCGACCCGGCGATGCACGAGGTGCAGGCCGCGATGGACGAGGCGGTCGGCAACGGCCGGCACGCGCATATCCTGTCGTGGAGCGCGGATCGCACCAAGCTGCTGGTCTCGGTCGGCAGCGCGTCGCAGGCGGGCATCATCTATTATTTCGACACCGGGTCCGGCCGGATGCAGCGCCTGTCCTGGGCGAACCCGAAGCTGCAGGGGCGCATCCTGTCGCCGGTCCGTACCATCCGCTATCCCGCGCGCGACGGCACCATGATCGAGGCGGTGCTGACCCTGCCCCGGGCGCGGACGGCCAAGGCGCTGCCGATCATCATATTGCCGCATGGCGGCCCCTTCGCCCGCGACGATGAAAGCTGGGACTGGTGGACGCAATATCTGGCGGAACTGGGCTATGCGGTGATCCAGCCCAATTATCGCGGCTCGTCCGGCTATGGCCGCGAATTCGCCAAGAAGGGCGAGGGGCAATGGGGCCTGAAGATGCAGGACGATCTGGACGATGCGCTCGCCTGGACCGTGAAGGAGGGGATCGCCGATCCCAAGCGCGCATGCATGGTCGGGGCGTCCTATGGCGGTTATGCGGCGATGCGCGCGGCCCAGCGCGGCGGCGGGCTGTACCGCTGCGCCATCTCCTATGCAGGCGTATCGGACCTGGCGGCGATGCGGGCCTATGACGGGCAGTTCCTGTACGGACGTACGCGCGGCGACTGGCTGAAGAAACAGGCGCCCGACTTCCGCTCGGTCAGCCCCCGCTTCGGCGCCGCCGCCTTTTCGGTGCCGATCCTGCTGGTCCATGGCAAGGCGGACAAGCGCGTGCCGGTCAAACAGTCGCGGATGATGGCCGGCGCGCTGGAGGATGCGGGCAAGCCGTTCGAGTATTTCGAACAGCCGCTTGCCGACCATCATTTCACCCGCAGCGAGGATCGGCTGACCTTCCTCCAGCGGATGAAGGCGTTCCTGGACCGGCACAATCCGGCCTGAGGGGTGGAAGGCCTGGCTTTGCCCTGCTCTTCACGTCATCGCGATGGAGGTCGGGGTCCAGTCCCGGAACGTCTCGCCTAACGTGCAGAGGTTCCCGGATCGAATCCCGGCCGTCGCGGGACCCTTGCAATAATCGCTCCCGTGCTCCTGCGGACGCAGGACCCCAGGGTTGCGGATAGCACAAGGCGTTACTTTGTTGGGCCCTAGGCTGCTGCCTTCGCAAGAGCGCGAGCCCGTCCGGCCTGTTTGCTGGAGCAGGATGACATCGGGTTGACCCAGGCCGTCATTGCGGGCGCAGTGAAGCAATCCAGGCCATCATGCGCGCGGCTGCGGGTTGCTTCGCCGCGCTCGCAATGGCGTTTCCGGAGCAAGGGCATCGCATCGGGCTGTAGACGTCCACGAAGGTTCCACCTTCACCGGCATGCTGAGGCGGGTGATACACCGCCACGGACCCCACCGGGGTGAGGTCCGTGGCAGGTAGGACAGACGCTGGAAGCCGGCCGTTACTCCTTGCCGCTACCCGGCTCGGCCATCTTGCGATGCTGTTCCGCCAGCACGCTGGCCGGCGTGATATTGGCGAGCGTACCTTGCAGCTTAGTCTTCCAGCCCGAGAAGATCGACGCCTCGCCCTTCATCAGCGCGCTCCAGCCGTCCTTGGCCACATCGACCGGATCGCTCTTGCTTTCCGACTGGCCGACCGAGGTGTCGAGCATGTCGCCGCGCGCGAAGAATTCGGTGTCGACCGGTCCGGGCTTCAGCGTGGTGATGGTGACGCCGTCCGATTCCTTCAGCTCGTTGCGGATCGCATCGCTGAAATAGTCGATGAACGACTTGGACGAGTTATACACCGCCTGGAACGCGCCGGGGATATAGCCGGCGATCGAGCCGGTGATCAGCACCTTGCCTTCGTTCCGCGCCACCATCGGCTTCAGCGCCTTCTGGAGCAGATAAAGCGTGCCGGTGATGTTGGTGTCGATCACCTTGCGCCACTCGTCGACCGCCTGGTCGAGGAAGCCGTGGCCCAGGCCCCGCCCGGCATTGGCGCAGAGGATATCGACCTGCCGACCGCCGGCGGCGTCGAGCAGTGCGTCGACGCCCTCCAGCGTCGACAGGTCCGCCTCCACCGCCTGCACCTCGGTGCCGAACTGGCGCAGGTCCTGCGCGGCGGACTGGATCAGGGGTTCGTCGGCGACGATCAGCAGGTCGTAGCCATCCTGCGCGGCGAGCGTCGCCAGTTCGAAGCCGATGCCGGTCGAGGCGCCGGTGATGATCGCGAATTTATCAGCCATGTCGATCTCTCCTGTTTTCAACCCTGGGCCATGCCGGGTTTCAGCACGATCTTGGTCACGTCGTTCTGCTGGTCGTGGAACATCTTATAGCCCTTGGGCGCGTCCATCAGCGGCATGCGGTGCGAGATCAGGAACTCGGTGTCGATCTTGCCTTCCATGATCGCGTTGAGCAGGCCGGGCAGGTAATGCTGCACATGGGTCTGGCCGGTTTTCATGGTCAGCCCCTTCTCCATGAAGGCGCCGAGCGGGAACTTGTCGACGAAGCCGCCATAGACCGCCGGCATGGAGACCCGCCCGCCCTTGCGACAGGCGATGATCGCCTGGCGGATCGAATGCGGCCGGTCGGTGCCGAGGAAGGTCGACGCCTTGATCTGGTCGATGACGTTGTCGACGAACAGTCCGTGCGCCTCCAGCCCGACCGCGTCGATCACCGCATCGGGACCGATGCCGCCGGTCATCTCCATCAGCGCCTCATAGGTCGCCGTCTCCTCAAAGTTGATCGTCTCCGCGCCGAAGCGCTTGGCGAGCGCCAGCCGGTTGGGGAAATGGTCGATCGCGATCACCCGCTCCGCACCCATCAGGAAGGCGGACTGGACCGCGAACAACCCGACCGGGCCACAACCCCAGACCGCGACCGTGTCGCCCGGTTCGATCTGGGCATATTCCGCCGCCTGCCATCCGGTCGGCAGGATGTCGGACAGGAACAGCACCTTGTCGTCGTCGACCCCGTCCGGGATGACGATCGGGCCGACATCGCTGAACGGCACGCGGACATATTCCGCCTGTCCGCCCGCATAGCCGCCGGTCATGTGGCTGTAGCCGAACAGGCCCGACATGGGCTGGCCATAGAGCGTCTGGGCGATATCCTGGTTGTCGGCGGGCAAGCCGTTGTCGCAGGCCGAATATTGGTGCTTGCCGCAATGATAGCAGCTGCCGCAGGCGATGGTGAAGGGCACCACCACACGCTGCCCCTTCTTCAGCGTCGACTTCGGCCCGACCTCGACCACCTCGCCCATGAATTCATGGCCCAATATGTCGCCGGCCTTCATGGTCGGGATATAGCCGTCATAGAGATGCAGGTCCGACCCGCAGATCGCGGTCGAGGTGACCTTGATGATCGCGTCGCGCGGATTGACGATCTCGGGATCGTCGACCGTGTCCATGCGGACGTCGTGCTTGCCGTGCCAGGCCAGGGCTTTCACAGTCCCATCTCCTCGAACTGCTTGGGATTCATCGCCGGGGTGGCGATTTCGCCCGTTTCCATCAATTGCTTGAACCGGCGCAGGTCGCGGCGCGCCTGGATGGCGGGTTCGCGCTGGAACATCTTGGCGACGATCTTGCCGATCAAGCCGGCGGGCGGATCATAGAGGATGGTGGCGGTCACCACCGTGCCGCGCGCGCCGGCGTCGCGGAAGGTGACATGGCCGCTGTTCGGCACGTCCGCCCCTTCCTCCGACGTCCAGGCGATCAGGGTATTGGCCGCCTCGTCGGTGATCCGCGCGGTCCATTCCACCGTGCCACCGCCGGGCGCCTTCACCACCCAATGCGAGCGCGTGTCGTCGAGGATGTCGATGCGGACGACATTCTCCATGAAACTCGGCAGGTTGGAGAAATCGCGGAAGAAGGTGAACAGCTCGCCGACCGGCCGGTTGATCGTCACCGACCGGGCCACGACCTGGTCGCCCTTGGCCTCCGGCAACTCTTGGGCGAACTGCTCGGCCGCGTCGCCGGACTTGGCCGTGGCCGGCGGGGCATCGTCCCTCACGCTATCGTCAGCCATAACGGGTGCCTCTTTGGTTGGGGTTGGTCCAAGAAGCGCATCTCCACCGCCCCGGTTCCCGGCTAAATCCATGGAAAGTGGGGATTTGGCTGATGCATATCAAAGCGTCGGGCCGTGTTCGGCGAAGGCTTTGCCCCGCCCGCGCGCTGGCCTATATCCTCGGACAAGAGATGAGCACCGCGACCCCCCTGCTGCCGCCGGCCGACTGGCGCGACTTCCTGGCGCTGACCAAGCCCCGGGTCATGACGCTGGTCGTCTTCACTGGCCTGTGCGGGATGCTGGCCGCGCCGGTCGGCATCCACCCCGTGCTGGGCTTCACCGCGATCCTGTGCATCGCGCTGGGCGCGGGCGCGGCGGGGGCGCTCAACCAATGGTATGAAGCGGATATCGACGCGATCATGCGCCGGACGCAGAAGCGGCCGCTGCCCGCCGGGCGGATGGACCGGCAGTCGGCGCTTCATTTCGGCGTGGGTCTCGCCAGCTTCTCGGTCATCCTGATGTTCGTCGCGGTCAATTGGACGGCGGCGGCGATCCTGGCGGTGTCGATCCTGTTCTACGTGCTGATCTATACCGTGTGGCTGAAGCGGCGCACGCCGCAGAACATCGTCATCGGCGGCGCGGCCGGCGCGTTTCCGCCGCTGATCGGCTGGGCGGCGGCGACCAACCAGGTCGCGCTGCTGCCGTTCCTGATGTTCATGCTCGTCTTTCTGTGGACGCCGCCGCATTTCTGGGCGCTCGCGCTGTTCGTGAAGACCGATTACGCCAATGCCGGCGTGCCGATGCTACCGGTCGTCGCGGGCGAGCGGGTGACGCGGACCCAGATCGGCCTGTACACCATCCCGATGGCGGCGGCGGCGGTGCTGCCCTGGCCGCTGGGGCTGACCGGCGCGGTCTATGGCTGGACCGCCAGCCTCACCACGGCGGTGTTCGCGCTGTTCGCCGCGCAGGTGGCACTGCGCCAGACGGGCGCGGACGACGCGATGAAGCCGGAAAAGCGTTTGTTCAAATATTCGATCCTCTATCTCTTCGTGATCTTCGGCGCGCTGGTCGCCGATCGCTGGCTGCTGGCAGGAGGAAGCGCATGACCCCCGAGGAACAGGATCTGGTCCGTCGCCGCCAGCGGTCGCGCGCGATCGTGATGGCGGTGCTGCTGGGGGCGTTCGTGCTGCTGGTGTTCGGCATCTCGATCGCCAAGATCCAGGCGGGGATGCCGCATTGAGCGACCCCGCCGCCCGCACGCGCCGCACCGCGCTGCTGGCGGTGCTGGGCATCGCCTTCATGACCGGCCTGGCCTGGGCCAGCGTGCCGCTCTATCGCCTGTTCTGCCAGGCGACCGGGCTGAACGGCACCACCGGCCGCGGCCTCGCCGCGCCGGGCGCGGTCGACCGGCAGGTCCGAGTCGATTTCGACACCAATGTCAGCCCCAAGCTGGCCTGGCGCTTCGTGCCCGAAAGCCGGTTCGACACGGTGGCGGTCGGCGCGCGCGACATGGCCTTCTTCAAGGCGACCAACACCAGCGGCCAGCCGCTGACCGGCACCGCCACCTTCAACGTCCAGCCCGCGCAGGCCGGCAAATATTTCAAGAAGATCCAGTGTTTCTGCTTCACCGAGCAGACGCTGAAGCCCGGCGAGACGGCGCGGATGCCGGTGATCTTCTACATCGACCCGGCGATGCTGACCGATCCCGACGCCGCCGACATCCAGACCATCACCCTGTCCTATACCTTCTACCCGGCCGAACAGGGCAGGACGGCGGGCTGATCCCTCGACCGGACTGACATACTTGCCGGTCCGACCGGTCGGCGGCCGTCCGTCCGCACGCTGTCATCCCCTATTGTTCTGTCCGGCGGACGACCCTAGGATGGCTGCAAAAGATAGACGGGGACAGGATTATGGCAGGCGCCAAGAACCACGATTATCATATCCTTCCGCCGAGCATCCTGCCCCTGTTCACGTCCTTTTCGGCGTTGGCGATGGCGGCGGGCGCGATCATGTGGATGCATGGCGGCCATGTCGACAAGCCCAATGGCGGCGGCTGGATCTTCATCATGGGCACGATCGCCGTGCTGTTCGCCATGTACAGCTGGTGGGCGCAGGTGATCCACGAGGCGCATCAGGGCGACCATACCCCCGTCGTCCAGCTCCATTTCCGCTATGGCATGATCCTGTTCATCGCCTCCGAGGTGATGTTCTTCGTCGGCTGGTTCTGGGCCTATTTCGACTTCGCGCTGTTCCCGACCGCCATGACCTTCGTCGACGGCCAGGTCGAACGCGCGGCCGAGGGCGCGACCGCGATCGCCGCGCAATGGCCGCCCAAGGGGCTGGAGGTCATCAACGCCTTCGAACTGCCGCTGCTCAACACGCTGATCCTGCTGACCTCGGGCACCACCGTCACCTGGGCGCACCATGCGCTGATCCACAACCAGCGTGGCGGCGAGAAGACCGGCCTGTGGGGCCTGCTGGGCGTCGGCAATCGCGATGGCGTGCTGAAGGGCTTGTGGCTGACGGTGGCGCTCGGCGTGCTGTTCAGCAGCATCCAGGCCTATGAGTATGCGCACGCGCCCTTCCCCTTCAAGGGGATCAACTATGGCGCGTCCTTCTTCATGGCGACCGGCTTCCACGGCTTCCACGTGCTGGTCGGCACGATCTTCCTGATCGTCTGCCTGATCCGCGCCTATAAGGGCGACTTCACCCCCCGCCAGCATTTCGGCTTCGAGGCGGCGGCCTGGTACTGGCATTTCGTCGACGTCGTCTGGCTGTTCCTGTTCGTCACCATCTATGTCTGGGGTGGCTGGGGCGCGCCGGTCCACGGCGGCTGATCCGGCATGAGGGGGCGGGCGCGATGACCGACGATCCTGTCCCCGCGCCGCGCGAGGTCGGCGCACCGACCATCGTCCAGGCGGGCATGAAGGGCCTGTGCCCGCGCTGCGGCGAACCGAGCCTCTATGCCGGATTGCTGCGCTTCCGGGACCGTTGCGGACGCTGCGGGCTGGACTTCACCCGCTTCAATGTCGGCGATGGTCCGGCCGCCTTCCTGACGCTGATCCTGGGCGCGCTGGTCGTGGGGCTGGCGATCTGGTTGCAGGTGAAGGTCGAACCGCCCTGGTGGGTGCATGTGCTGCTCTGGGTGCCGTTCATGACGGTCGCGACCATCCTGTCGCTGCGGGTCGCCAAGGCGATGCTGCTCTGGGCCGAATTCCGTAACGCCGCGCATGAGGGGCGGATCGACCCGTGAGGCGCGTGCCGGTGCTAGCCACAATGCTGGTCACGCTGGCGGTGGCCGCGATGATCGCGCTCGGTCTATGGCAGTTGCTCGACCGTCGGCCGCAGAAGCTCGCCTTCCTCCAGCAACTGGCGGCCAATCCGACGCGCCCCGCCATCCCCTTCCCCACCCGTGCCGACGAGCGCCTGCTGTTCCGCCGCGCCACGGGCCGATGCGCGCCGCCGGTGGTGATCCGGCTGGCCGGCGCAGGCGCGGCGGGGTTTCGGGCGATTGCCACTTGCGGGGGCGGTGCCACACCGATGATGGCGCAGCTCGGCACCACCCGCGATCCCAATGCGCACCCGGTCTGGGGCGGCGGCATGGTGGCCGGCTATATCGGCCACGCTCCCAGCGGCCAGTCGCTGATCGGCGCGGCGCTGCACCCGCAGCCCACCAGGCTGATGCTGATCGCCGCCGAGCCGGTCGCCGGACTGGCGGCCAATCCGGCCCCCGATCTCGAATCGGTGCCGAACAACCATCTCGCCTATGCGGTGCAATGGTTCCTGTTCGCCGGCGTGGCGGTGGTGATCTACATCCTCGCCTTGCGCCGCAAAGGATCGTCGTCGAAATAATCTTACCGGGCGGGATCAACACCCTACCCGCCATAGTTCGCGGAGCCGCACGGAACTCGATCATATCTTAACCTGTGTTTCACCGGTGACGGGCAGGGCAAGGCGATGCGTCGTGTCCGCCCATCTTTCCGCCCGGTTCAACGCGTGTCGGCCCTGGCACGGGATCGGCGCGGCGTGGCGGCGATCGAGTTCGCCTTGTGCGGGTCGGCCTTTTTCGCGCTGATGATCGCGATCCTGGCGACCGGGCTGACGCTGTTCGCGCAACAGACGCTCCAGACCGTCGCCGACCAGATGGCGCGACAGGTGCTGACCGGCAAGACGACGATCGCCGGCGTCGACGCGGACGGGTTTCGGCGGCAGGCCTGCGATCGCCTGCCCCCCTTCCTGTCCTGCACGCGGCTGATGGTCGACCTGCGCCGCGCCGATGCCTTTGCCGACGCCGATGTCGCCGCGCCGACGATCCGCTTCGACGACAAGGGCCGGGTCACCAATGAGTGGCGGTTCGAGCGGGTCGCGCCGGGGGACGTGGTGGTGTTGCGGATCCTCTATCTGTGGCCGGTGCCGGGCGGGCCGCTCGGCGTCTCGCTGGCGGACAGCGGACCGGGGCAGCGCCTGCTCATCGGCACGCAGATGTTCAAGGCCGAGCCCTTCGCATGAGACGCCGCGACGCCCCCGCCATGCTCCGCGCAGACCGTCGCGGCGCGGTGCTGGTCGAGTTCGCGCTGGTGCTGCCGCTGATGGTGATGGTCTATCTGGCCATCGTTCATCTGGTGCTCGCCGCCGGCTGCGACCGGCGGGTGGCGATCACCGCGCGGGCGATGGCCGATCTGGTGTCGCAATATGCGCTGCTGTCGCCGGCGATGCTCGACACGATCCTCGTCGCCTCGGGCCAGATGATGACGCCATGCGCCGGAACCGCGGCGACGATCCGCGTGTCGCAGGTGACGATCGACGACAGGCTCGCCGCGCGCATCGTCTGGAGCGACGCCGATCCCGGCCACCGCCCGGACAGGGTCGGTCGTCGGATGACCCTCGCCGAAATCCCGGCGACGCTGCGCGTGCCCGGCACGTCGCTCATCTATAGCGACGTATCCTATGACTATGATCCCGGACGCTGGCTGCCCGGCCCGATCCGGCTGCGCCAGTCGATCATCATGATGCCGCGCCGGTCGCGCAGCGTCGTCCTGTCGGACGGTTGAGGGGAACGGGGGGGATGCGCGGCCTGGCCGACCTGATCCGTGACCGTCGCGGCGCGGTCCTGATGATCTTCGCGCTGGCGCTGCCGGTGCTGGTGTTCGCCACCGGCATGAGCCTGGACTATGCCAATGCGATGCGCATCCAGACGCGGCTGGCCGCCGCCGCCGACGCCGCCGTGCTGACGGCGACCAGCCGGACGCTGATGGACGCGCCGAGCACCGTCGCCGAACGACGCGCCCGCGACGTGTTCCGCGCGACGGCGGGACTGATCCCGGGCCTGCGTCTCGATCCCAATGCGGCCGGCGACCTGGCGATCAGCGTGTCCGACGACACCCATGACGGCCAGTATCGCCGCGCCACCATCCGCTTCAGCGGTGGGTCGCGCACCTATTTCGGCGGCATATTGGGGATCGCCGAACTGGCGGTGAACGGGTCGGCCGGATCGATGGCCAAGCGCGCGCCGGACATCGACTTCCATGTGATGCTCGACACGTCCAGCTCGATGGCGCTGCCCACCACCCGCGCGGGCATCGCCCTGATGCGGGCGAAGACCTGGAATGTGGACCCATCGAATCCCAGAGGATGCGCTTTCGCCTGTCACCAGATCAACCCGGACAAACCCAGGCTGGTCGATCGGGACGGCAAGATGATCGATTATTATCAACTGGCCCATGACAATGGGATCGAACTGCGCATCGATGCCGGCAAGCGGGCGATCCTGGACCTGCTGGGGGATGCCCAGCGGGAAAGCCGGGTGAACGGCGCGACCTATCGCTTTGCCGTTTCCACCTTCGACCGGACCGCCGACTTCCGCAACGTCGCGCCGCTGACCGACGACTATGCCCTTGCCAGGGCCGGGACATCGGCGGCGACCATCATCGCGGTGGATAGCAGTCAGCCGAATTACGACCGGCAGACCGAGCATGACGGCTCCCTTCGCCGGCAGATGGCGCTGATGCCGGCCATGGCCGGGACCGGCAGCGGCCAGACCGGCGACACGCCGCAGGCCTATGTGATGCTGATCACCGACGGGATGCGCGACGAGGAGATCAATGGCCGCCAGTTGGGATCGATGATCCAGACCGCCTGTTCCGCGATCAAGGGCCGGCGCATCAAGATCGCGATCCTCTACACCACCTATCAGGAGGAGTCGGTCAACTATCACGACTGGTCGATCGCCAACATCGTCCCGTTGCTGCCCATGCTGCGCCCCGCGCTGCAACAATGCGCCTCCAGCGACCTGATGTTCGAGGTCGGCACCGACGGCGACATCTCCGCCGCGCTGGGCGCGCTGTTCCAGAAGGTGATCGCGACCTCGCGCCTGACCGACTGAGGCCGCGTCAGCCGCGACTCAGCCGGATCAGGCGACCCTGCGAGTCGCCGCCATCCTCCAGCAGCCAGATCGCGCCGTCAGGCCCCTGCTCCACCTCGCGGATGCGCGCGCCCATGTCCCATTGGTCGCCCTTGCCCGCCTGCTCGCCGGACAGATGGATGCGCAGCAGCGCCTGGCTCGACAGGCCACCGACGAACGCGTCGCCGCGCCATTCCGGGAACATCGCGCCCGAATAGATCATCAGGCCGGACGGCGAGATCGACGGGTTCCACCAGACCTTGGGCGCTTCATAGCCGTCGCCCGCCCGGTGATCGGGAATGTCGCGCCCGTCATAATGGCTCCCGTTCGAGGCGTTGGGCCAGCCGTAATTACGGCCGGGCTGGATCAGGTTGATCTCGTCGCCGCCCTTGGGCCCCATCTCCTGCTCCCACAGGCGGCCCTGCGCGTCGAAGGCGAGCCCCAACAGGTTGCGATGGCCATAGCTCCACACCTCGGGCTGGAAACCCTGTGCCGCCAGCGGGTTGCCCGGCGCGGGCCGTCCGTCCGGCGTCAGGCGCAGCACCTTGCCCAGCGTGCCGCCCTTGTCCTGGGCCGGGGTGAATTTCTGGCGCTCGCCATTGGTGAAGAACAGATATTGCCCGTCGGGCGAGAAGGCGATGCGGCCCGAATAATGGCCGTCGCCCGCCACGAAGGGACGCGCGCGGAAGATCGCCTCGATCTCGCCCAGCCGATCGCCCCCCGCGCCGTCGGGCCGCAGCCGGCCGCGCGCCAATATCACGCCCTTGCCGCCCTCGCCCGCCGCCGAATAGCTGAAATAGACGCGCCGGCTCTGCGCGAAGTCGGGGGCGAGCACCACGTCCATCAGCCCGCCCTGACCGGCCGAATCCACGGTGACCGTCGCCACGGTCGAGCGGCTGCGGCCATCGGCCGACACCAGCAGCATCCGCCCGTCCTTCTCGGTCACCAGCATCCGGCCATCGGGCAGGAAGGTCATCGCCCAGGGCGCGTCGAAATCGGCCACCACCGTCTTCACGAACGGTTCGGCACCGGCGGGCGGCGGCGTCGCGGGGGCGCTCGGACCCGGCGCGGGGGCGTCGACCACCGGCGGGGCCGCCGTATCGCCCCCCGGCGCGGCATTGCCCGAACAGGCTAGAAGCGCGAACGGCAACGCCGCCAGCAGGGATACACGACCGTTGCTCTTCATGACCGACCTCTCCCGTTGATCGGGACTGCAACGTCCGTATATCGGGCATGGATGCAAGCCGCATCGGCAAGGCTTGTGGAATGGCGACGACTCGCATATATCCGCGTCGCTTTCTCTACATCGCCAGATGCGGAGGCTGCGGGGCCCGGCTCCGCGGCGGCGCCCTCGCATGGAGTTCCGCTTGACCGATATCGCTGCCCTGACCGCCCTGATCGAACCCGAAGCGCAAGCGTTGGGTTTCGCGTTGGTGCGCGTGAAGATGACCGGCGGCAAGTCGGACCCGACGCTCCAGGTGATGGCCGAGCGCCCCGACACGCGCCAGCTGACGATCGAGGATTGCACCGCGCTGTCGCACCGCATCTCCGACCGGCTCGACGAACTGGAGGCGGCCGGGCGCGACCCGATCGCCGAGGCGTACCGGCTGGAAGTGTCCAGCCCCGGCATCGACCGGCCGCTGACCCGCCTGTCCGACTATCGCGACTGGACCGGGCATGAGGCGCGCATCCGCCTGACCGAGGCGGTGGACGGACGCAAGCAGATGACCGGCGACATCGCCGGGGTCGAGGGCGACCGCATCTCGGTCGACCTGGGCCAGCACGGCGTGGCGACGATCGGCTTCGACCAGATCGACCATGCCAAGCTGGTGATGACCGACCGGCTCATCGCCGCCACCGCGCCGCTGTCCATGGACGGCGCCGACGAATTCGAAGATGCGCCTGACGAGGCGCCCGCATCAGCAGAGGATACCCACTGATGGCCACGGCCACCGCCAACCGCGCCGAACTGATCGCGATCGCCAACTCGGTCGCGGCCGAGAAGATGATCGATCGCGCGATCGTGATCGAGGCGATGGAGGACGCGATCCAGCGTGCCGCCCGTACCCGCTACGGCCAGGAAATGGACATCCGCGCCAAGCTGGACCCGAACAGCGGCGACCTGCGCCTGTGGCGCGTCGTCGAAGTGGTCGAGCTGGTCGACGATCTCTACAAGCAGGTATCCGAGAGGGACGCGCAGAAGCTGAAGAAGGGCGCGGTCGTCGGCGACTTCCTGGTCGATCCGCTGCCGCCGATCGAATTCGGCCGCATCCAGGCGCAGGCGTCCAAGCAGGTCATCTTCCAGAAGGTCCGCGACGCCGAGCGCGAGCGGCAGTTTGAAGAGTTCAAGGACCGTCAGGGCGAGATCATCACCGGCGTCGTCAAGCGCGTCGAGTTCGGCCATATCGTCGTCGATCTCGGCCGCGCCGAGGGCGTGATCCGCCGCGACCAGCAGATCCCCCGCGAGGTGGTGCGCGTCAACGACCGCATCCGTTCGCTGATCCTGAAGGTGGTGCGCGAGAATCGCGGCCCGCAGATCTTCCTGAGCCGGGCGCACCCCGACTTCATGAAGAAGCTGTTCGCGCAGGAAGTGCCCGAGATCTACGACGGCATCATCACCATCCAGGCCGCCGCGCGCGATCCGGGCAGCCGCGCCAAGATCGGCGTGATCAGCCGCGACAGCTCGATCGATCCGGTCGGCGCCTGCGTCGGCATGAAGGGCAGCCGCGTCCAGGCCGTGGTGCAGGAGATGCAGGGCGAGAAGATCGACATCATCCCCTGGTCGCCCGACATCGCCACCTTCGTCGTCAACGCGCTCCAGCCGGCTTCGGTCAGCCGCGTCGTGATCGACGAGGAAGAGGAGCGGATCGAGGTGGTGGTGCCCGACGACCAGCTGTCGCTGGCGATCGGTCGTCGCGGCCAGAATGTCCGGCTCGCGTCGCAGCTGACCGGCAAGGCGATCGACATCCTGACCGAGGCCGACGCCTCCGAGAAGCGCCAGAAGGAATTCGTCGCCAATTCCGACCTGTTCCAGCAGGAGCTGGACGTGGACGAGACGCTGGCGCAGCTGCTGGTGGCCGAGGGCTTCACCAACCTCGAAGAGGTCGCCTATGTCGAGATCGACGAGCTGGCGGCGATCGAGGGCTTCGACGACGACCTGGCGCAGGAGCTGCAGAGCCGTGCGCAGGAGGCGCTCGACCGGCGCGAGCAGAACAACCGCGAGCAGCGCCGCGCGCTGGGCGTCGACGATGCGCTGATCGACATGCCCTATCTGACCGAGGCGATGCTGGTCACGCTCGGCAAGGCGGGCATCAAGACGCTGGACGACCTGGCCGACCTGGCGACCGACGAGCTGGTCGAGAAGAAGCGCGCCGAACAGCGTCGTCGCAACGACGAGACCAAGCGCCCCGAACCCAAGGGCGGTATCCTGGCCGAATATGGGCTGAGCGACGAGCAGGGCAACGAGATCATCATGGCCGCCCGCGCGCATTGGTTCGCGGACGAGGAGGCCCCGGCCGCCGAGTCGTCGGACGAGACCCAGGGCGTGGACGGCGATGACGACGCGACGACGGAGGATCATCAGGCCTGATGCCCTTTGTCAGCATCCGCATTTCCGGCACGGCGACGCGCGACCAGAAGGCCGCGATCGTCGCCGATGTCACCGATTCGCTGGTGCAACGGCTGGGCAAGACCCCGGCCGCCGTCCAGATCGTGATCGAGGAAGTGCCAACCGAAAATTACGGGGCCGGCGGGCAGTTGCTCGCCGACCGCGATGCCGCGAAGGGAGACGCTGATGCGGTCCCCTCGCAATGAGACCCGCTCGCTAGACACGCGCGCGCACGCCGACATCGACGGTCCGGTCCGCAAGTGCATCCTGTCCCAGGATCGCGCTTCGCCGGTGGCGCTGGTCCGACTCGCGCTGTCGCCGGATGGCGTGATCCTGCCCGACGTGCGCGCCAAGGCCCCCGGCCGCGGCGCATGGATCGGCGTTGATCGTGCCGAACTGGACGTGGCGTTGGCCAAGGGCCGGTTGCGCGGGGCGCTGTCGCGCGCGTTCAAGACGAGCGCGCTGACCATCCCCGACGATCTGCCGCAGCTGATCGAGTCGGCGCTGGAGCGCAACGCGCTCGACCGGCTGGGGCTGGAGGCGAAGGCGGGCACCTTGGTCACCGGGTCCGACCGGATCGAG